>JAYQLP010000001.1:0-661904 GCA_038143215.1 Candidatus Arcticimaribacter sp.
AAACGCCATGTTTTCGGGGTTTTATTTTTTTATTTAATAGCTTAAGCAGGAATTAAAAGACCTTTAAGAGGGTCCAAGTTAAAAGCCAAACATTTCCTTTCGAAACAATTTATACTCTTCTTTAAAGTTGGTTTTAACAGATGAATGGTTTTGATTTTCAATTTTTGATTTCCATGCAGCTGTATTCTCAGAATAAGTGAAATCCACATTTTTTATGGTCCATAATTGTAAAGCAAAAATAATGTCATACAATTCAATGCCTCTATCGGTTAAATAATAATTCTTGCTTTTATTATTATTATCGAGGTATTCGAAGTCAATTACTCCAATCTTACAGAGTTTTTTTAAACGATCTGCCAGCACACTTGTTGCTATCCCCTCGCTAGATTCATTAAAAAATTGTTTAAACGTATGGCGCTTTCTGAATAAATCTCGGATTATAATCAAAATCCATTTATCACCTAGATAATCTAATGAAACTTTACAAGCACAAATAGGAGTTGTGTTTTCGTATACAATTTTATCTACATTTTCCTTTTTAATCATCGCCGACAAATATACTGAAATAATTTATAGAGACTATCTAATGCCTTTAACCACAATCATAATGCCCCTTTAAGCATGGATTTTCGTGTCTATCATTAAAAGACTAAAAGAACATTCAGGTCTAAAATAAGGCTTTCAAAAAAGAAAAACAGAAAAGGGTATTTACTAAGCCTTTATAATGACAAGCTCTGAAAGTGCATGGTAAGCATCATTTGCCTTGGCATGGTCTTCAGGCAAGTATCCATCTTCACATCGAATTCCAATATCTGCTCCATTATTGTATAATATGCGTACCATTTCAGGCTTATTGAAAATACAGGCATAAATAACAAATGTTTTTCCATTGTAAAGATGGTTGACATTCACCTTGCCTTCTTTCAGAAGAGATTCAAACAGTTCGTAGTTCTCGTTTTTAATAGATTCTACAAACAAAGAATCTGAGGGGATAGAATTTTCTATCGGATCAATTTGTGCATGAGAAAAAGTCATCATGCAGCTTAAAAAAATAAAACTAATGGCTTTCATATGATTGATTTATGGTTAAAGAAACTTGATTACTTTCAATATAAAAGTAATAAAAAAATCATTACGTTTAAAGAATAACCTACGCGCCTTGCACTAATATTTTTTTCTGAAAAACACAAATACTTCAATTACAGTTATTTATGTTTAAAAAGTTTGCATTTAAAATGAAAAAATAACCTTTTATCAATAAACAAAATTCAATTGATCGCCTTTGAAATTATGAAACTCAAAAAAAAACTTACGATTAAAAAAAAAGAAAAAGGGGTGTTTATAAAAACGTTATACCCCTGCTAGTTCCAACTTTTTAAACAAAGAAAGGGCAGCGTTATAGACTTCCCCGTGAGCTTGGAATTGAAAAAAATAGTTCATGGTTACAGAAGAATCCAGAGGAAGGGCACCTTTCTTTCCACCTATCAAAAAAGTATAGTCAATAATAATTTACTGGCTTTTTATTTTTAAACCTGACTTAGAACAAAAACCACAAAAGACAAACAAAGCAAAACCCAACAAGGGCAATAAGCAAGGTCATTATCGACCATGAACGGAATGTTTCCTTTTCAGAAAGACCTAAATAATTGCTTACAAGCCAAAAGCCACTGTCGTTTACATGCGAAAAAATGGAGGATCCAGAAGCAATAGCAAGCACCAAAAGCGCTCTTTGAGGCGACGAAAAAAGATCGGTAACCAAAGAGGCCGTCATTCCGGCCGCAGTAATCATGGCTACCGTAGCCGACCCTTGCAACAAACGAACAGCAACAGCTGTTAAAAAAGCAAAAAACAACAAAGGAACCCCTTGAGCACTCAAAGATTCGGCAAGCGTTTTTCCTGCGTTGGTGGTTATCAGCATTTGCTTAAAAGTACCTCCAGCACCCGTAAGCAAAATGATTAACCCTGCCGGCGCCATAGAACGATTCGCAATTTGATTGAGTTCTTTGGAAGAAACGCCTTTCTTTATCCCCAGAACATACCAAGCCGCAATATTTGCTACGATAAGTGCGCCAAAAGGATGCCCAATGATAGATAGGATATAAACAAGTGTAGGAGAAAAAATTGCATTCCACTCCAATGCCTCTGAAAGGGTTTTAAAAACAATAAGCATCAGCGGCAATGCAATGACAAAAAACACTTGATGAATTTTTAAAGAAAAGGAAGTCTTACTGTTTTGCGTTTCAGGTTGCGGAGCTTCTACATGTATTTTGGAGGCGATATAATTTGAAAAAATAGGCCCACTAAAAATAGCCGTAGGAATACCTACAACAAAGCCCAAAACGATGACCCAACCCAAATTAGCGGAGAGAATTTCTGCTACTGCTACCGGTCCGGGTGTGGGGGGAATAAAGGCATGGGTAATGGCAAGCCCAGCCAACAGCGGAAGGCCATAAAACAAAAGGGATTTTCCTGTTTTGCGTTGTAAGGAATAAACTAAAGGAATGAGTAAAATAAAAGCCACATCAAAAAAAACTGGGATGGCAATAATAAAACCCGTGCACATCAATGCCCATGAGGCATTTTTTTTTCCGAATAATTGAAGGAGGTATTGTGCCAAGGCCTCTGCCCCACCCGAATGTTCTAGCAAACCTCCTAAAATCGTTCCTAAGCCAACAACAATGGCCACAAAACCGAGTGTTCCGCCCATTCCCTGTTGAAGGGTGGAAATAATTTCCTCCGCGGATAGACCTGCAAAAACACCAACGGTTATACTCCCCAAAAACAAAGCAATGAATGCAGGAAATTTAAAACGTAAAATCAAAACAAGAAGAAGGCAAATACCCGCTATCACAGCGAAAAATAATGACATATCAAACATACGATTGAAACTAGATGCTCCAAGATACATGAATTCATGCAAAAATCTTACTATACCTAAAAGCATTAGAATTAGCATTTCGTTAGTATTTTAGAAGCAAAATTTAAAATACATTTAGCAACACTTAAAATCAACACCTATGGAAACACTCAACAAAAACTGGTTTGCATTCACCCTTATCGCCGTAATTTTTGGTCTTTTAGGCTTTGTTATTGGCCGCCAAGCGAAACCCCACAAGGCTTCTTGCCCAATGATGGAGTCGCATCATGGAATGATGAAAGGCGACATGAGTAAAATGCATATGTTCATGATGAAAGATCATGATGGAGATATGGAGTGGATTGAAAATGAAGAAATCCAAGACATTAAAGTAGAAAAAGAAGAGGGAGAGAACGGCGAAAAAAGAATCAAAGTTCGGATAAAGAAAAAAGAGGAATAGACCTAAATTTAAAACACCCCCTTGATTTTACTCAAGAGGGTGTTTCCCTATTAAACCCAATCTAACGAAGGCGCTGAATTAGGGAGACAGCCTGCCTTACTCTTTCTTCCAATTCGTCGTACGACTTTTGGTTTAGTATTTCTTTTGAAATTAATTTAGACCCCATTCCAACACAGGTAACTCCTGCATCGAACCATCCACGAAGGTTTTCTTCTTCTGTAGAAACTCCGCCAGTAGGCATAATGGATGTCCAAGGTTGTGGCCCTTTAATGGCTTTTACAAATCCTGGACCGTAAGTACTACCTGGAAATAATTTTACCAGTTCGCATCCCATTTCTTCAGCTGCTGCAATTTCTGTAAGACTACCACAGCCTGGAGACCATAGTACTTTTCTTCGATTACAAACTACAGCAATGTCTTTTCTAAAAACAGGAGTAACAATAAAGTTAGCTCCAGAAAGCATGTACTGCGAAGCGGAAGCCGCATCTGTAACCGAACCTACACCCAGAATCATTCCGGGGAGTTCAGCAATAGCGTATTTAATGAGTTCGTTAAAAATTTCAATTGCAAAATCCCCTCGGTTGGTAAATTCCATTAAACGAGCGCCACCATCGTAGCAGGCTTTTAAAACGGATTTTGCTACCTCAATATCGGGGTGATAGAATAAAGGAACCATTCCGGTTTCCTTCATGGTTTGAATGACTTCTAAACGTGTGTATTGTGCCATAATCTGAATTATCGTGCTACACGCCCAGAAGCGTCTCCACTCATTAATTTTTCAATTTCGGGGATGGTCACCAAGTTGGCATCACCTTTAATCGTGTGCTTTAAACAAGATGCTGCTACAGCATAGTCCAAAGCGCGCTGATCGTCTTCAGGATAGTGAATTAATCCATAGATTAATGCACCCATAAAGGAATCTCCTCCCCCTACACGGTCAACAATATGCGTGATTTGGTATTCTGCACTTTTGTACATTTCATTTCCATCGTAAAGTACCCCTGCCCAAGTATTGTGACTTGCAGATAGAGATCCGCGCAAAGTGGTGATTACTTTTTTAGCACGAGGGAATTTTTTTTGCATTTGCTTGCATACCGATAAAAAGGCTTCTGCTTTTACATGTTGCCCTTGAGTAGTAATGTCCAATCCTTCAGGTTTGATACCAAAGTGCATTTCTGCATCTTCTTCGTTACCTAAAATGATATCACAATAGGAAGTCAATTCGGTCATGATTTGCTCACGATCCCCATCGTATTTCCAAAGCTTAGCTCTGTAGTTTAAGTCTGTAGAAATGGTAATGCCCATAGAACTTGCAACACGCACTGCTTCTAAACATGCATCAGCAGCACTTTGTGAAATAGCAGGGGTAATACCCGTCCAGTGGAACCATTGAGCATCTTTAAATACTTCGCTCCAATCGACCATTCCAGGTTGAATTTCTGACATGGAAGAATGCGCTCTGTCGTAAACAACTTTACTTACGCGGATTACCGCACCTGTTTCAAGGAAATAGATTACTAAACGGTCTCCACCTTCAACAAAGTGCTGGGTTCCAACGCCTCTTTTTCGCATTTCCATTTTTGCGCATTGCCCAATATCGTTACTAGGAATACGAGTAACAAATTCAACAGGTACATTGTAATTTGCTAGAGATACTGCAACATTAGATTCCCCTCCACCGTAAACTACATCAAAGTTATTGGCTTGAGAAAATCGCAAAAAGCCTTGTGGAGCCAATCGCAACATTATTTCTCCAAATGTGACTACTTTTTTCATTTAATTTCGTTTTAAAAATGATGGGGCATCATCTTTTATCAATTTTAAGTTTAGTGTTTAAAAATTTAGATTCCTAGTGCTTGACCTCCACCAATCTGAATGGTTTCTGCAGTAATAAAAGCTGCATCTTCTCCCGCAAGGAAAGAAACTACAGAGGCTACTTCTTGAGGTTGTCCAAGACGTCCTAGCATGATGTTGTTTTTCCAAGAAGCAAATACTTCTGGCTTAGTCGATTTAATTTGAGCATGGAAAGGAGTGTCGATGGTTCCAGGTGAAACAGCGTTAACACGAATGTTGTACTCGGCTAAGTCTTTTGCAAGGGCACGAGTTATAGCATGCACACCTGCTTTTGAAGTTCCATAGATTCCTGCTCCTGGGCCACCAGCGTTCCACCCTGCATTAGAGGTATAATTGATGATGGTAGGATGATCTCCTTTTTTTAAGTAAGGAATAGCTGCTCTTGAAGCAAAAAAGGTTGAATCGAGGTTTAAAGCCATTACTTTACGATAAAAATCGGTTGTCATTTCTTCAAAACGCGATCTACCACCAAGACCTCCAGCATTGTTTACAAGGACATCAATTTTTCCGTACTTGTCGCCTATGGCTTTAATGCTTGCATTAACTGCATCTTCATCTGTTACGTCAAAACCGAAGTATTCTGCTGAAATTCCTTCTGCTGATAATTCTTCAACTTTTTGTGCGCCTACTTCATCTTCAATTCCGTTCAAAATGACTTGAAAGCCGTCTTGACCAAGACGCTTAGCAACTTCAAAACCGATTCCGCTTGTGGCTCCTGTTACAATAGCAACTTTTTTGTTTGTATTACTCATATGTTTAGTTTAAAATATTAAATGTCTTTTTTGGTTATTTATTTTCAATTACGAGTTTAACTTTATTGATCAGTATAAAAATGGCTAATACAGCCAACACTACAGAAATCGTAATGGCAATGAAAGCGGGGGTGTATGAACCACCCGTTGTTATTTTTCCAATGAACCAGTTCATAATGATGGGAGAAAAAGCAGCCACAGTTCCAGCCAAACCAGCTAATGTCCCTACTGAAGGACCTCTGAAAAGGTCACTGGACAATGTTTGGATGTTCCCAATAGCAAACTGAAAGCCAAACAACGCCATCCCTGCAAGATAAATGAAGGTCATGTAGTTGTTTTTATCAACGAAAAGAATGATGCTAACAAAACCTATAACAATCAAAAGGCTCCCGAGAACAATACTGGCTTTACGCCCTGTGTCTACTGAAGTTTTCTTGATGATGGCTTCGGTAAACAATCCTCCGAGAATTCCTCCAGCGGCGGCCATGAGATAAGAAATCCACATCGTATTTCCAATTTCTTCAATGCTTAAACCGAACTTTGAATTTAAGTAAATGGGCTTCCAACCGGCAAAAAACCACCAAATGGGTTCGATAAAGAAACGACATAAAAGTACGCCCCAAGGTTGCTTGTAGCTCAATATTTTTTGAATACTCAAACTCTTTGCTGTTTTGTCTTCAGCAGAAGTGCCTTCATCTCTATCGTTCAGAATAAGACTGCGTTCTTCGTCTGTAATCCAAGGATGGTCTTCAGGACTGGATTTATTGACAATGTACCAAGGAATAACCCAAAGCAATCCTACAACTCCCAAAATAATGTAGGTTGATTTCCAACCAAATTGAGAATAGAGGTATACAATAATCACAGGTGCAATTACATTTCCAATAGAAGCTCCTGAATTAAAAATTCCTTGTGCTAGGGCACGTTGTTTAACGGGAAACCATTCGCCGTTACTTTTAACGGCGCCAGGCCATAATCCCGCTTCTCCTAACCCGAGTAAACCTCGAACAACAGATAGACTAATTACCCCACGAGCGACGGCATGCAAAGCTGCAGCTGCAGACCAAACTACAATAGAGGCAATAAAGCCAATACGCGTTCCTATTTGATCGTATAAACGACCTGACAAGAATTTACTCGCAGCGTAGGTGATCATAAAAATGTTGAGCATTAGGGCATAATCGGAATTGTCCATTCCTAAGTCTTCACCCATCTGAGGCCATAAGAGTGCAAATGCAGTTCGATCGATGTAGTTGATTACAGTAGCTATAAAAATTAAGCCTATAATCCACCAGCGTAAGCCTGTTAATTTCATTGATTGGTTTTAGTGATTGAAAAAAAAATTAGATGTTGTAGCAGTACTGATAAAGATCTTTAAAATGTTCTTTCATAGCTTCTTTTGCCTTATTTGGGTTTTGATCACGGATGGCTTCTAAAATATTATTGTGTTCTTGAATCCCTTTAAAAGCGGTATCCTTATCACATACGTGGTGAAGTTCAAATTTGGTAATGATTTCCGGGGTTATTTTAAGCATGAAAGTATTAAGCGTTGGGTTTGCGCTCGCTCTGGCAATAGATAGGTGAAAAAGTAAATCTTCTTGAACAGCATCTTCGCCACGGATTACCTTGTCCGAATAATCTTCTAAGGCTTTCTCAATGTTATTTAAATCTTCTTCTGTACGTCTAAGCGCAGCAAGTTTAACTCCTTTTAATTCTAAAAAAATACGTGCTTCTACTAGTTCTTTAAAAGTGGGTTTTGGTAAATTGAGGATATCATCAATCATTCCATTGAGCGCAGTAATTCCAATTTCAGCTACAAAGGTTCCGCTTTGCGGAATGGATTTAACCAAACCGTAAAATTCCAAGGTTTGAAGCGCTTCTCTAAGGTTAGAGCGTGTCACCTCAAATTTTTCTGCCAACATTCTTTCAGAAGGAAGTTTATCCCCAGGTTCCAGGTTTTTGAAATTAATAAGTGTTTTAAGTTTGGCTATAATTTCCTTTTGAACCGCTTGAATTTCATTGTCTATCAACATAACTCTTTTTTAAAATTAGTTAATGGGAAACCTCTAATTCAAAGTACTTTACTCTGGCAAAAGAGCCGTCATCTTTGCTTTGAAAATAATTCCCCGCTTTAAAATAATTTTCAAAAATACCCCATTTTTGGATATGTATGCTATTGTAGACAATAGAATATAACTCATTGAAAACGATTTCCATAACACCATCAGAAACGATTACTTCTAAAGTAAATTTTTCATGACCTACATCCACTGGAATGGTGTAACCTTCATCATCTCCCCAAGCATTGGTATGAAGCAATTCTTCATAGGTAGCATCGAGGTCTTTTACTACTTTAGTTTTGATACGAATGCGTCCTTTATCCCAATATATTTTTAAGATTGGAGGGGCGTTGTTATCGTCTTCGCCAATAAGGTCTCTTTGTTCATCGGTTAATCTACCGTGAATTTGCATAACAATTACCTTATGGGGCTTCCCATTCTCATCCACAGATATTTCTGGGACAGATAAAACACCGCGCATGCGACCACCTTGAGCAAAAGTCCAATTTACATGATCACTTCCAGCGACCATTTGTTCGCGCAACTCCGTTCTCGAATAAGAAGAATTGGCTGTTGAAGCGCCTGGATAGGCATAAAAAACAATCGAACCATCAATAGAATCGTTGTAAAAAAACGGTTTCAATGTTTCGTTCGTTGCATAGTCCAGAATCTCTGGGGGTCTCACCGAAGTTGGGTTTCCAATGGGTAAAGTTACTTTCCAATTCGATAAATCGATATTGGGTAATAAATAGTCTATTTCCTCTTCAACAGTGGAGGTCAAAGTGGTGCTTTCTGCACCACTTTGACTCACCATTGCTTGTTGATTCTCTGCCAAATAGCGTTCGAGTTCAGACGTATCGGTCGAGGTTGAAGAACAACCCGAATAAACCAATGAACTTCCGAGCAAGAGGCAAATAAAAAATGAGAAACAAACTTTCATTAGCTATAATTGCTTATTCAGCAGGATAAATTTTAACGTTATCGATGTATGCATCCTCTGAAGTACATGCCCACATCCAAATTGAAACTAATCCTGTAGAAGGAGCTGTAAAAGGTTCTCTTACCAAAGTAAAGTTCCCTTTTCCAAGTGCATTATCACCCACGTGGGTAACGATTCGATCACTGTTTTCTGCGTCTACTCCATCGGTAAAGTGTCCGTCTAAGATTTCAACCACAACGCGGTCTCCACCGTCTACGTCTGTTTTATCCGCTTTAATCGCGTAGCTATATTCGATGATATAGTCACGATCGGGAGAAACAGTAACCGCTTGGTAAGCATGGCGAGAGCTAGAGCTTCTTAAATGACAAGCCGAAGTTCCTTGTGTCCACTTTGCTCCTCTTGTTTTAGAATCAGGAGTGGTACCATCGTAGTTCATTGTTTCCCCATCAGAACTCCCATTGTAAGGGTTTCTTGTCGTTCCATCAGAGAACGTAGTTATTTTCCACGCATTGTAAGAAGAATCTTCAAAGTCACCATTTTCAATGGTTGGGTTAATGGCTGGTGGAATGGGTGGTTCAACGACTTCAATTCCTTTAGTAACTGAATTGCTCACGTTAAGTTTATCAGTCGCAACAAGGGTTACATTATAATTTCCAACACCAGGAAAGGTGTGGGTTGGATTTTTATCCGTAGATGATCCTCCATCTCCAAAGTCCCAAGAATAAGTAATGGCACTTGCTGAAGTGTTTGAGAAATCATAAGTTAAAAAATCTTCTGTTTCAATGGGCGAGAAACCTGCACTCGGAGGTGTCTTGTCCGCGATAGAACCCGTTTCAGGTAGTTCGGGCATTTCACAAGCAACGATTCCTGCTAAGAGGATACTCATTGCAAATAGTGAAGTGCTTTTTGCTTTTATTGTGTTAAACATATTATTTCGTTTTTTCATTTGTCATGTTTTAAAACGAAGGCCAATTCGAAAAGGACCAGCCCTCGTTAATTAACTATATAAAAATTAATACCCTGGGTTTTGCGACATAGCGCCTAAACTCAACCCAATTTGATATTGCGGAATAGGGAGCAATAAGTCAGTGGTATCAAAACTATATCCGTTGGTTCCAGAAAAAGTTCCTAATACACTGTTTGCTTCACCCATTCGAATCAAATCGAATAAACGATGATTTTCAAAGGCCAATTCAACACGACGCTCTTTTAACAAAGCATCTTTAGTAACGATTGTTACGTTTGTCGTTAAACCTGCTCGGTTACGTACCAATTGAAACGATGCTAAAGCAGCAGCGTCAATGGTTTCGTTAGCACCAGCTAAAATCGATTCTACGTGCATTAACAATACATCCGCGTAGCGTAAAACGATCCAGTCGTTTCCTGCTAATCTTGGATCCAACACGTAGTCGGGACCTAGTTCTCCGTTAGGGAAATACTTTGCCACTTGGTATTCTGTATTTTGACTTGAATCTTGGCGGAAAGACACAGTAGTTCTTGAACCTCCGATTTCATCAAAAGCAGCACGAACATCAGCTGTAACATAGTTTACACCAGAAGTACGACCAACAGCATTTAACCATTCAGCAGAAAAGTTCTGACTGTCGGCTCCTCCAGGAGCATAGCCAATTGCAAAAATAGTTTCACCATTTCCTTCGTCATAAAAGACATCGTGGAAGTCGGCTTCTAACGAAAAACTTCCGCTGTTTACTACACTTTCTAAAAGTGCACGAGCATCAGAATAGTTACCTAAAGTTAAGTGTACTTTTGCAAGTAAGGCTTGAGCAGCCGCTTGAGAAGCACGGGTTCGATAGGTGTTGTCCAAATTCGTCGCTGCTGTAGTAAGGTCACTTACAATTAGATTGTAAACTTCGCTTGTTGCTACACGTGTGAAAGAAGCATCAGTGTCGCTTGGAGTAATTACGCGGTCGATCAATGGAATATCTCCAAATAAACGAACCAAGTTAAAGTAAGCATAAGCTCTAACAAACTTTGCTTCTCCTTCAAATTTAGCACGAGTTGCACCCTCAGATACATCTAAGTTAGCTAAGACCGTGTTAGCTCTAAAGATAACGTTGTAAAAACTTCTGTAGTAATCCGCAACAATACCGTTAGTTGGTTCAACTTGGTAGCTCTCAAACTGAGCAGCTTCCCCTTCCTGAGCTTTTGTACGTGTGTTATCACTTCGCATTTCTGTCAAGTAAAATTCAACTTGTGTGGCATGGTTGTCATTGGCACTTGTTGAATTTACACCTTGCAAACCGTCGTACATGTTGACCACGGCAGTTTCAAGTTCATTTGCATTGTTGTAATAATTTCCACCATTAATGGCTGAAGTCAATGCAGGCTCTAAGTATTCGCTATCACAAGCTGTATAAAATAAGCCTAGTGAAAGTAGCGCGATTAGTTTTATGTGTTTCATAATTCTTTGCTTTTAAATTGCTTCAATTAAAATTCAACATTTAGTCCAAGTGAAATGGTACTGAATACTGGTGAACCAGCACGTTGGTATCCCCAAGTCGTTGGTGAAGTGTTGTTAATAGACTCTGGATTGAATCCAGTATATCCATCGGCCTTCATGTACAATAAGTTTTGACCCGCAACATATACACGTGCAGAGCTAATATTAATTGTATCTAGATAATCCTGTGGAATCTTGTATCCAATGTTGAGGTTACGCAAGGCAATGTAAGAAGCATCTTGAATGATGTCATTCGTAAAGATTTTTTGCTTAATAAATCCTTGGTTAGGCGTAGTCGCCGTGTTGAAATCCTTTGAAGAATTAAAGGGGTTGATTATGTATTGGTCTCCCATGTTACGCACTTGTGCTCCGTGGCTTCCTTGGAACATAAAACTCAAATCGAAGTCTCCAAACTTAAACTCATTTGCAAAACTCCAAACAAGGTCTGCATAAGGATCTCCGAGTACGGTTTTATCGTCATCGTCAATTACACCATCTCCATTCAAGTCACGAACGTAAACGTCCTGAGCTTCTGCCCCAATTGGGTGATATGGATCATTAATGTATTCTAGAGGAATATCTTCGTCAACTACCCATCCATAGAAGGAGGAAATTGGCATCCCTACTTGGTTAATCCATTCTGCAGCACGTTTTGAGTCTACATTTTGGATTTGTCCGTTAGCTTCACCAAAGTTGATCAATTCATTGTCATTTCCTGACATGATGAATGTTGAGTTCCAAGAGAAGTTATCTGAGGTTACGTTTTTTGTACGTAATTCAAATTCAATACCTGAGTTTTTCACCTCTCCAAGGTTTACAATCGCACGATTAAATCCTGTCGTTGATGAAATTGGATTGTTCAATAACAACTGGTCTGATGTTCTGCTATAGTATTCTAATGAACCTGTAATTCGGTTTGAAAAGAAACCAAAGTCAACCCCTGGGTTAACCTCTACAGAACGCTCCCACTGTAATTCAGTGTTTGCAATGTTGATTGGGTTAAACGCGGTAGCACTTCCACCATCGACAACTGCAGTATTCGCTTCTAAAAGAGATAAGTATGCAAAATTGTTGATTACTGCATTTCCTACATTAAAGAAGGGGTTTCCAGAAACTCCGTAACTGAAACGGAATTTAAGATTGCTCACTACAGGATTTCCTTGTAAAAAGGACTCTTCATGTACTGCCCAACCTACAGATACCGCTGGGAAATCTCCAAATTTAGAATCGGGTCCAAATCCTGAGTAACCATCACGACGGTAACTTACAGAAGCTAAATAACGATCTTCGTATGCCCAGTTTACACGAGCAACATAAGAAAGTAAGCGCTGTGCATAGTCATAAGATTCACCTACAACAGTTGTAGGATCTGCAGCGCTAATGGTTTGCAATAAATCAGAGGTATATCCAGAACCAGACATGTACTCATATTCTGTGTCCCAACGTTCTGCTGAAACCCCTAAGATTGCACTAATTTCGTGTCCGTTAATGGTACGATCAAAGTTTAAGAAGTTATCAAAAGTAATGTGTCTTCTGATTTGGTTAGAAACGTTGTAAGAAGAAGCCGCTGCACCGTTACGGTTAGACTCAACCCCTTGCCAACGGTCTTGCTTGGTGTGTTGGATATCACCGTAAAGTGACGTCTTGTACTGCAAGCCTTTGGCTAATTTTAAACGCAAGTAAGAACTTCCATACAATTTGAATTTATAATCGTTACGATCACGTTCAAGCACCTTTGCTGCCGGGTTGGTATTGGAGGTGTTACTGATATCAGTACCACTCGCAACAGCAACACCATTGTCCATATCCCAGTCATCAAACATGCGCTGGATTGCGTAGTCACCTACCTGAGCATAGGAATACTTCCCGTTATCACGGATACGGTTGATATGAAGAATCGTGTTTTCGTCAAGGTAAGTGGGTAACCAAGGTGTTTGACGAAGAATATCGTGTGTAGATCCATCAAAACGACGACGATCTGTGTACGAAGGGCTTAAGCTTACTCCTACAGATACTTTGTCATTTAACTTGGTATCTACTTTCAACTTTAAGTTGAACTTTTTAAAATCATCTGTTAAGAGCACCCCTTCATCGTGAAGGTAGTTTAAAGCTGTGCTATAACGCGTTTTTTTGTTTCCACCACGAACAGCGAAAGAGTGGCTTGTAATTTGACCTCCGTCAAAAATTACATCTTGCCAGTCTCTATCAACTCCAATCTGAAGTTTACGTTGAGTTCTAAGTGATAAAACGCCTTCATTTTCTAATTCCTCAGCAGCTTCGTCGGCTAAAGAGAAATAGTAGGCATCACTTTGGTGTGCTTGTTTGAATCCTGTAAAGGTGTTGTAAGAAAAACGCGTTTTTCCTTCTTCACCTTCTTTGGTAGTAATTAAAATGACCCCGTTGGCACCTCTTGAACCGTAAATGGCTGCAGAAGCTGCATCCTTTAAGATTTCGAAAGAAGCTACATCGTTCATGTCCAAGTTACTTAGGAAATCGTTGTCTACTAAAAGACCGTCGACAACAATCGCTGGATCAGATGAAGCGTTAATCGATCCCGTACCACGAATACGAATGGTAGGTGCAGAACCTGCTTCTCCTTCCGTAGCTGCGATGTTCACCCCTGAAACTTGACCGACTAAAGCGTCATCTACACGAGAAACCGCAATTTGGTCTAATTTTTCATTGGTTACTTTCGAAATCGAACCCGTTAGATGTGATTTTTTCTGAGTACCGTAACCTGTTACGATAATTTCATCCAATTCATCCGCATCTTCTTCGAGTTGAATGGCAAGGGTATCTTGCCCGGTGTATTCAATGGTCTGTGTTTTGTACCCCAAATACGTAATTTGAATACTTTGACCGTTAGAAACAGCAACCGTAAAGTTACCGTCAAAGTCAGAAGTAGTTCCATCGTTGGTGTCAAGAACAATTACTGCTGCGCCCGGAATTGGTCCTCCGTCGGCACCAGTAACGGTACCACTAACTAAATTTTGTGCAAATCCAAAGGACAAACCACAAACAAGTAGTAGTGACGTTAGTAATGATTTAATTTTCATGAGTTGAGTTAAATTAGTTTTCTTATTTATAATCAAAAAAGCACTTTAAAAAAAGTGTTCGCACAAGCCCTGTTTTCATCATTAAAATGAACCTAAAACTTGGCAATATCAAGCGATAAAAATGAAAAAATCGTTTTTATCAGTTTTAAAAATGGTAGACCAAACTGGTTAACCAAATTGGTATACCAAATATATTTAAAATATTTAACTACGCAAGTAATTGAGTTAAAAAGTTATCTACTCCATAAAATCCTCTCGGATAGGACTAAAAACATCAATCAACTCTCCAGCTTCAGTACAGATTGCCCCGTGCAATGCATTGGTAGGGATATAAAAGCTATCTCCTGTCTTGAGTGTTTTGGTTTCTCCATTAATGGTGACATCAAAACTCCCAGAGGCCACATAAGTTACTTGAGAATGTGGGTGTTGGTGCATAGGACCAATTCCCCCTTTTTCAAAAGCGACATGGACCAACATAATTTTATCATCATAGCCCATGATTTTTCGTTTTACAGCTTCGCCAACAGTTTCCCATTCAATGTCGTTGGTTATTAAAAATTCTTTACTTGTTCCGAAACTTTTCATATGTATTAAGATTTAAAAATGATATAAGGGCCAACCCATTGGTAGGATTTTCCCTTTAGATTAATTTGATGTGATTCTTTTGGATCTGCATTTTGATTGGATAAACAAACCATCAAAACTTGGCCTTTGGTTGGGGAAATTTGAACAACAGTATAGTTTTCGTTGTCCAATAAGGTTTTAATTTCACGAATGGAAGAACTGGCGTTTTTCGCAATTTCGCTTACAGGACTATAGCTTCCGTGCGCTTCTACAACAGAAAAAAACAGGGTACTCTCCGTTGCTTTTCTACGAAGAATAAAAGAAGGGTCGTTGCGTAAATTGAATTCAGGATCGTTGGCTCCTAACTGAGTAAACAGCATTTCGTCTCCAGTTTGGTTTTCATAGGTTAAAGTAAAAAGTGCCAGCGTTGAGCCAACTTAGCTGATTGACCGCCTTTTCGTTTTGCCCTTGGGCGCGCAACCACAAATGCTGATAACCGTGTCCGCTTCCTAAAGCAGAAAGTGTAGCTTTCTTTTGAGGAGTGATGGTCGAAGACATGACCTGCCCCAGATAGTGATAGGGAAGATCGTAATTTTGTTGTTGTTTGGCCGTCACCTTGAAAACGTCGATCAATATTGGGTAATCAAAACGTGGGTCGTTCAACAAAAACAATGTTCGATGCATTTGAGTTCCAGCATAAGCATTGTTTTCTTTCGCACTAATAACTTGAATTTCCGAGTTGGACAAATCACTAAAATAAAGGTCGCTATGAAATTTGCTGCCTACAGAATAATTGGCATTAAAATGAGATTTTTCGTTAACCACAAGGGTGTTGTGTGCTACGGTTTGTTTTGCCCAGGTTTTATTTTCTTTCAAATAGCCCCCTCCATTTTTCTGGTCAATATTTACAAAACGAGCTAAGCCGTAATCTTGTAAAACTTCATTTCCTTTTAAATACATCGAATAGGAAAGTTTGTCATAATGCCCATGGCTATTGCCTTGTGCACTGTACTTCGCAACAACATTTATTTCTTCTTCCCGCGATCCTTCTCTCAAAATAGCAATTCCACCTTGTTTTCCTTTTGGTCCATCGGATAACAATCGAGATGATTTTTGAAAAGGCTGGGATTTTCCTTCTGAAATGGCTTTTGCCACAGCAATCCCTGCGTCATCCAATGTGATTTTTCCTTGCTTTTTGGCAATGGACAACAAACCCGGATTTTGATCCCCATAATGATAAGCAATATCTACTGCAGACACCAATTCTCTTGAAAAATAGGACATCCCCTTTTGCGCGTCGTTCAACGGATAAAACTCCCCATCGGAATCGGTAAGGTTTAAAAGTGCATCTACTGCTTTTAAAAGCACCCCGTCTTTATAATCAAAAATACCCAAATCAGGACGCACATTGTTTAGCCCTACAGCAAAAAGCAGGTAAGGATACATGGCATAGCGCTGATAGTAGGGCGCCTCGGTGTAATACCCATCAGGAGAAAAGGGAGCTTCAATGTTGGCCAAAAAGCCTGCTGCTCCTCCTTTGTCTTTTATAAAACCACCATCGTTGTCTTTGGCTTGAAAAGAAATACCGTCTTCTTTAAGTCCATAAAGCGCCCGATCGATTAGTTCTTGGTCATTCATTACTAAACCAATCATCCCAACGGCTGCATTCCCCCAGGTGCTGTGGTTGTGAATGCGATTAAAAAATTGGGGGTTTCCTACGGAGAGATAATCGGCAAAAGGTCGAAACAATTGGGTTTCCAAGTGTTTGCGTTCTTTTTTACTTAAAAAATCATAGATGCAATCGTAGGCTTGTGAGGCGTAAACCAACCAGTTAGAGTCGTTCAAACACTGCCAAAAGAGTTTTCCCCGAGCGTAGGAACGAGGTTGTGGGTGAATTGGAAGGCTAGGATACATATCGGCGTAAGCAAAAAACATTTCCTTTACATAATTCGCATATTTCTCATCTTCTAAAATTTGATAAAGCACCCCGGCTTTTTGCAGCATAAAAAAATTGCGCTTGTGGCGTTCGTGTGTATATCCTCCCGCCATGTCTTTGGGCAGAGGAACATCAATGCCGCTAGCTATTTCGGCATCTAATTCTGCTTTAACTGCCATCAAATGCTGTTCAAAAAATGGAGAACTTTTTCGGTTGGAACGAATCTCCTCCACCCCTTTTTGGGTTAAGATTAAACTAGGATGTTGTTGTGCTTGAAGAAAAGAAACACAAAAAGTTGCCAATAGAATTGTGAAAGTAGACTGCTTCATATTAGTTGTTATTGAGTTTACCCAAAGGAAGACCATCATTTCCTGTCGATTGTAATGCGTTGGTTTTTGAATCAAAAGAGTTCCGATATGATAGGTTTGGTCACCGGTGACCTTAATTTGATTTGAATTTTCTAACCAAAGGTGATCTAGGTTAACTATAGGTTCCCCAACAACCAAGTGCATTGTGATGGGCTGGGTGTTTTCAAATACCGAGTTTTTTATTTGAATATCCTGAACACCATAGAGCTGTATTGCCGCTTTATATTTATTGCGCGATCCAAATCCAATGTTTTTAAAAGTACAATGATTTAAATCTAAAAAAGGACCAAAGGTGCTTTCATCTTTTCCGCCACGATGTAAACTCACTACCGCGCCTTGAATATCTTCAAATAAATTGTTGTGCAAGGTGAGGTATTCAACATTATAAATACCCACATCGTCGGTTTCTTTATCCAAAGCCATGACATGACCCGTAATATTCGAAAAAGTAGAATTGGTAATTTGAATGACATCGGCAAAGGTGTTTTTAAACACTTTGACCACATCAAAAGAGTGGTTGACGTCTAAGTTTTTAAAATGACAACGGTTGATGTAAAGACTGTAGTTTTTATTCATCGAATACTTACTGGTTCGAATCACCGCATTTCCAGAACCATCGGGAGCTTCTTCCCCATCGAAAGTGATGCCTTCCAGGGCAAGTTCTCCTCCATTGACAATATCAAAAGCAGCTTTCTTTTCCCAAAGCAAAATAGGATTAACGGATTTTTTTGCTCGTATTGTTAATGGGTGTTGAATTTGTGGAAGCTTGGTTAGCACGTATTCCCCATCTTCAACCAGTTCAATAATATCACCAGGTTGAGAGGTTGCAATAGCATCAAATAGGGTATTCATTCCCTTTTTTACAGATACATCCTTACCGCTTTCAAAGGCGATACGCTTGTCTGCTTTAGAGTACCAGGCTGCTCCGGTATTCGATTTTGTGGGAAGCTGTTTACTGAGGTTGGGCTGAATGATCTTCTTCCCCACTTTGGGCATAAGCAAACCTTGGCTATTTTTCACCAAAGTCATATCCTGTTTTTCAAAGCCGCTTTCAATTTCAGGGATTGCAATATTGGCGCGGTTGTCGTCAAAAGATATTCCTGTAATGTCGTCGTAAATTGTAACCAGCTTTGACGGTTTTTCTAAATAAAATGTATTTCGTTTGAAGGAAGAATTAATTGGAACGGCAGAACGTTCTGCGTCGCTTCCAGCGCAAAGTTGAATATGATCGGAATTGACAAAAACATTGTCTTCAATAACGGCATCTTCAACTTGAAAGTAGCGATTTAAAGGGGAATTGGGCACTCCGTTCATAACGACTAAAGCACCTCGAAAACGGTACCCTATGAGCCCATAACCATAGTTGTTTTTAACCGTTTGTTGTCCATTAATTACACGAATACCTCCCGTGTTTCTTTTCCTATTTCCTAAAAACACATTTTGCTCCACCAAGGTTTCGTCCCCATGACGCATGGTTAAGGTTCCAATGCACTCGTAGAACACATTGTTTCGGTAAATATTCTGATCCGATTTGTTAGAAATAATTTCATGCTCCCCATCGCAACGATCAAAATAATTTCCTTGAACAATGGTTTTCGACTTTTCCATCGAAAAGTGACTTGTACCTATACGCAAGGTTTCTCCTCCGTTGGAACCTAAGTTTTGTCGCGGACCAAAGTAATTGGCCTCAATAATATGATTGTTCTCGATACTCGCCTTAGAATTGAGGCGCACAATTAAAGTGACCCCACGGTTTCCTTTTCCTTCAAAATGATTGTGATCAATTCGATTGTTTTTTCCGTAAATAGCAACCCAGCTGTCCTGTTCGTGTCGTTCAGGATTGGAGTAGTTGTCGATAACACATTCGGTGAGTCGGGAGTTGTTGGCGAATTCGTTTTTATTTTTACGAAAAGAAATTACTTCGTTTGTTGGCGTAAACCCATTTTTAAACACAAGCCCTTCGACATGAAGATAGGAACCTGATAAGCGTAGGTAGGATTGTCCTTCAAGACTTACTTTACCTTTTTCCTCTACGGTAAGTATTATGGGGGCTTTGGGAGTTCCGTTTCCTTCCAACAATAGTTCTGCATTTTTCCATACCCCATTGGCCAAAACAATGGTAGTGCCAGGTTTTGCATTGACTACTGCGGAATTAAACTCCTGTATATCGTTTACTTTTATGGATTCTTGTGCAAATGAAAAAGATGCAGTCAAGAAGAAAAAAAGGGATAATTTTTTCATGTGAAATTGGATTACCAAATTGGTTAACCAATGTACATAAAAAATACAGAACTGCGTTTTTTTATCTAAAAAATTAGGGAAAGCTGTTTTTTATTATTGCCAAAGCAATTTTTTAATTGTGTAAAACAGATTTTTTTTTAACCCCTTTGGGAAGTACTAGCGGTTTTTGAAGGATGATTTCCTCTTTGTTTGCGTTTATGCTTGTGTTTTTTATAGTCACCTTTCGATTTGTGCACCCCTTCTTTTATTAAGTGATACATTTTACGTTGTTCTTCCGATAACGAATTCACAAATTCTTTTCTGCGCTCGCGCTTGTTCATGCTGTCGTTTTTCAAGAGGCCTTTTTGTTCCTCAGAGAGCGATTTTTTAAACGACATCCGTATTTCCTTAATTAAGGTTTTGCGCTCTTCTACAATTTTTTTCTGTTGTTCAGATAGCGCTTTTAAGCGCTCCATGGCTTGAGTATTATTTTCAGTTTCTTGCGCCACAATGGAATATCCACTGAACAAAAAAGAAATTAAAACGAGTTGTTTACAAATAAGGATTTGCTTTTTCATGATATTAGGGCTTTAGAGGGTTTTCATTTTCAAAATTGGCAATCAGGGAGGCTTCTATTGCAGCATCGATTTGGGTTTCTTCCATGACCAAGGTTTCCATCAATAAGTCAGTAACAAATTCGTCTTCTTCCCATTGGGTCAATTGATTGTTAGTATTAAAATTCATTGTAGTAATTGGAACAAGGAGGAGAATACTCGCTGCGGCACTGAAAGAAACAAAGCTTATTGTTTGTCGATTTTTTTTCCGCGGCAGGGCTTTGATGCTTTTCTTGCTCTGTTCAAAAAAGCCTTCTGGCGTTTTATATCCTAAAGGGGTGACACTCTTTTTTTCAAACTGTTTCATAATCAGTGTTTATTTGTAAATGGTTTTTTACTTTTTTCTCTGCTTTGTAATAAATGGTTTTGATTGAGTTTTCGTTCATCCCCAAAATCGCTCCCATTTCTTTAAAAGTCATTTCCTTTTCTTGTTTTAAGGTAAAAAGAAATCGCTCCTTTTCCTTTAATTTTCCTAAGGCTTGATGCAAAACCAAATGGGCTTGGTTTACATCAAAATAGGTGTCGGCTTTTAATCGATTGAGGTAATCTGAATCGATGTCATCTAACCGATAATTGGTTTTTGTTTTTTTTAAAAAACGAAGACTTTCATGATACGCAATTCGGTACATCCAAGTTGAAATTTTACTATCTCCTTTAAAACCCGGAAGGCCTTTGTAAATCTTCATCCAAGTATTTTGCAATACATCTTCTGCGTCGTCATGCACACTCACCCATTTCCGAATCAGCCAATACAATTGATCGTGATGTTCCTCCACCAACGCATTGAAATAACGTTCCGTGGATGCGGATTTAGAAAAACGAAATAAGCTATTCATTGTTTATTAGAACTCCCTAACTGAAAAAAGTTTTGTTTTTGCCGAAATAATTTTGCTCAAAGGCAATCGTAAAGGAAAATTACAGGAAATTTTTGACAAAAAACCCCTAAGGAAATCACATAGAATCAAACTAATGAAATCGTTTCATTGTTTTTTTAATACATTGTTAGCACTATTTAACAGATTATGAGCAAAGATTCGTTACAAAACACATTCGATTTTAGGTTTTACCATTGGGAAAAAGAATTTAAAAATCAACCCTTTTTACGTCAACCCTTTGGCGACCGATGGGAAGAGTATACTTGGGGTGAAGTAGGGCAATATGCACGAAAATTGGCCACAGGACTAAAAGCTTTAGGTCTTCGTGAAAATGCACATATCGGAATTATTTCTAAAAATTGTAGGGAATGGATCATTGCGGATTTAGCCATTGTTATGGCAGGCTACATCAGTGTGCCCTTCTACCCTACCCTAAACCAAGACGAATTGAGCACACTGCTCGACTTTGGCGATGTAGATTTACTTTTTGTAGGAAAAGTAGAAGATTGGGAAAACCAGAAAAAAGGAGTGCCTAAAGATTTACCGCTCATTGCTTTTCCAACCTACGACAAACATTCGCCAGTGACAGAAGGTTATCAGTGGTTTGACTTTATCAATGAACACCTGCCTTTAGAGCATCCACATCAGCCTAAAAAACGGATGCCTGGACCATTATATTTACTTCGGGAACAACTGGAAAACCCAAAGGGGTGGTCCTCAATTATTTGGCCAATGAAAAAACAGCACTTTTAACCCTTGAATCCAATCCCTTAAAAATTGATTTTAAAGGTAAAAATGACTTTTTTTCTCTTATTTACCGCTCAACCATATTGCTGAACGGGTTGTGGTCGAATATGGTGTTTTTCGTTTTGGTGGCACCATCTCTTTTGTAGAAAGCTTAGACACTTTCGCAAAAAATCTTCAAGATGCTCAGCCAACCGTCTTTTTTGCTGTTCCTAGAATATGGACAAAATTTCAAATGGGCATTTTGGCAAAATTGCCACAAGCTAAATTGGATAAACTTTTAAAAATCCCATTACTCTCTTCTTTCTTAAAAAAGAAGTTTAAAAAAGCTTTGGGGTTAAATCGAGCGCGTGCAATCGTATCGGGTGCAGCACCCATGTTGCCTTCCCAAAGAGCCTGGTTTAGAAGCATTGGTATTTTTATTACCAACGGGTATGGCATGACAGAAAACTGCGCCATTACCACCCAATTACCTGCAAAAATCACTAATAAACCCGGTTCAGTTGGGATACCTCAACCCGAAGTAGAGGTGAAAATTGACCCTGAAAATTCAGAAATTTTAATGCGCGGACCTTTTGTGATGGATGGATATTACAAACAACCCGAATTAACTGCTGAAGTATTGAAAGACGGATGGTTGCGAACAGGTGACCAGGGTTATTTGGACGAAGATGGGTTTTTATTCATCACAGGAAGGGTTAAAGATTTGTTTAAAACCTCGAAAGGAAAATACATTGAACCCTTAACCATCGAAAGTTATTTTGCAGAAATTACTGATTTTGAACAAATTTGTGTCGCTGGTTTGGGACTTCCGCAACCCATCTGCCTTGCTGTGCTTTCCGAAATTGGAATTGCTAAACCTAAAAGCAAGTTAAAAACCGCATTAGAAGCACAATTGCAATCGATAAATGACCAGCTTTCAAATTATAAAAAAATAGCTGCGATAGTTATCGTCAAAGAACCTTGGACAGTGGAAAACGGACTGATTACGCCAACCTTAAAAATAAAACGCAATCAGGTCGATAAAAAGTACGATAAACACTACAGCGCATGGCATAATGATGAAGAAACTGTTTTATTCGAAGCAGAATAAAAATTACGGAATATTGAATTTAGTAGCTTAAATTTCGTCAATAAAACAAAATCTTAGTATCTTTCCGTTGTATTGATAATTTTTAGTATATAGTGAGTATACTTTTTTTACCAATAAACCATTAATAATTTTAAATTAATTCAATCATGAAAAACAATTATTTGATGACCACTCTGACAGTGTTTGGACTGTTTTGTGCGAATCTTCTCTTCGCTCAGTCCACCATTAGTGGAACTGTAACGGATGCAGAAACAAATGAACCTATTCCGGGAGTGAACATCGTAATTCAAGGAACTTCAGAAGGAATAAATTCTGACTTTGACGGAAATTTTAGTCTGAGTACAGATCGTGCCGTTCCTTTTACCATTAATGTTAGCTCGGTTGGTTTTGGATCTCAAAGTGTTGAGGTTACCTCTTCTGATCAGGTGTTAAATATTGCTTTAGAAGCTGGGGAAAACCTAGACGAAATAATTGTATCGGCATCACGTCGACCACAAAAAATTCAAGAAGCACCGGCTTCTGTGAGTGTTGTTTCTGCTAAAGACATTGAAAACTCTGCTGTAGCGGTTGACCCTGCACGACACTTAGTTAATGTCCCTGGGGTACAAATACAACAGCAATCGGTCAATAGAATCAACATAGAAATGAGAGCAGGCTCTGGCGTTTTTGGAACCTCTACACTTCCCATGTTAGATTACCGATTTTTATCACAACCAGCAGCGGGTAACTTTTTTACTCACCAAGCTGGTCTATCCAACATCGACATTGCTAAAATTGAGGTTGTTCGTGGAGCTGCTGGAGCACTATACGGACCTGGAGTTACTTCTGGGGTAGTACACTTTATAAGTAAAAATCCAATTGATTACCCGGGAACAACTGTAGAACTCATCGGTGGAGAAATGAACACTATGGGAACAGCTGTTCGTCATGCTTACGCAGCCGACAACGGTAAGTTTGGATACAAAATTAACGTTAAGTGGGCCAAAGGAAACGACTTTGAGCTCGATGCGGAAGAAGATGCAGCAAATATTGCAGCAATGGCTACTGACATTTACCAGCCTTATGTGGCCAACGATATGGTTGATCCTACACGTAGAGGACGCCGTCTTTTAAGCATGGATCAACTCGACGATAATGGCGATGGTAACCCACTTGCCACTACGTATGAAAACTTTGCGATGAATGCGCACTTAGAATTCCGTCCTACTGACAAAACGAATGCTTTTCTAGCAGGAGGATATGCTAATGGTGGAGCACTTATGTTTAACTCGCAAGGATATGGATATAGAGATGGTGAAGACTACTGGGCGCAAGCGCGTATTCAATCGGGCGGACTATTTGCCCAAGTTTTCTATGCCTTCAATAACGGTGGTGATGATGAAAACCCTACTTTCCTTTATAACTCTGGTTTCCGCCAGGTGGCCGAAACTCGTGCATTAGAAGGACAAATTCAATACAATTTTGACTTACCCGATTTCTTCAACTCTAATTTCACTATTGGAGCGGACTACAGAGATACAGCAAGTAATTCTGATCATACTTTATTTGGGCGTAACGAAGATATTGATGATTACACCATCACAGGGGCTTATGTACAAGGTACTTCTCAGTTAACCGACAAGTTAGACTTAACTTATGCAGCACGCATACGACACGTTTAACTTTATTGGGGAATCTGCTTTTTCTCCTCGTGTTGCATTGGTTTACAAAGCGGATGATAAAAACACTTTCCGTGCTTCTTATAACGTAGCCAATTCACCGCCAACAGCGTTAACTACCTACATTGACTTTCCGGTGAGTGTAATTATTCCTGGTGGCTATGATGTTTGGTTAGCTGGTGAAAATACAGCGCAAAACTTCGATGCCAATGCACCGATCGAATTACCTGCTTTTGGAGGAGCTACAATCCCACAAGGATCTACCTCTGTTCCAAACGCATACCTATACCAAGCCTTGTTAACTAACCCAGCAGTAACGGGTGGATTGTCTCAGGCTTACAATAACCTTCCTGATTTTGCAGGATTGCGTCAATTGGATGCTGCATTTGGTGCGGCTGGTTTCCCTGGGTTTGAAAATATTTTAAATTCTGTTTTAGCTGGATACACTCCTTCTGGATCTTTTGGAAACCTAAACGGATACAACCTCTTTAATAATCAACCTTATACTGGTGCACCTGTTGGAACACCAGAAGCGCGTTTATCTGTATTGAACTCATTCGAAGTAGGATATAACGGTATTATTGGGGATAAACTTAAAGTGAGTTTAGACGTTTATACTTATGAGCGTACAGGATTTACTCAGTTTACAGCCATTGGGCCAACCTATCAGTTGACCGGTTATGACGCTACTGCATTTGGAACCTTAGTAGGTGGTGAAGTAGGAGCTGCAGTTGCAACTCCGATTACAGAAGCACTTACTGCTGTATACCAAGGAGTGGCGGCGCGAGCTGGACTTCCTTTTACTACGGTAGCTGCTGGAGTTCCTGCACTAGGACTTCCCGCTTTAGCACCAACAATTCAGCTAGCAGCCGCAGGACTTGGTCAATTGGCTGGTGGAACATTCATCAGTGGAGCACAAGGGTTTGAAGCTGCCGCAGGTGCGTTATTCCCTGTATTCGGAACGATTGAATCGCAACGTGTTCCTCAGAATGACGGGGTTACTCACATTCCTGCTGGATACCGTAAATATGACGATGCTACTCGTAGCCACTGGGGTGCGGATTTAGCATTAGAGTATTTTGCAACTAACGAACTTTCTATTTGGGGTAACGCTTCTTGGTTAAGCCAAAACGAATGGATTCCTGGTGAAAGCAATGATGATGGTCTTCCATTTTACACAGCACTTAATGCACCTCAATTCAAGTACCGTCTCGGATTGAAATATGCTGCTGAAAAGGTACAAGGAAGCATCACTTTCCAACACGATGATGAATTTGAATCTGACCAAGGATTTTTCAGTGGTACAGTTTTAGAAAAAAATCTTGTTGACATGAACATTGGATATGTATTCAATGAAAAACTTCGTGTAGACCTTACAGGATCTAACATATTTAATTTTGAATATCGTGCATTCCCAGGAATGCCTGTTATTGGACGTCGAATCTTAGCGAAAGTAACTTTCGATCTATAAGCGAACAATATTCAATATGAAAAATAAGACAGCATTTATTACAGGTGCTGCCAAAGGAATAGGAAGAGCAACAGCAGTTGCTCTTTCTTCTTTTGGGAGCAAAATTATCATTACCGATATTGATGAAGGGAACCTAGAAAACACCAAAGTAGAATTGGAAAAAATGGGCGCTGAAGTAGCGAGCTATATCCTCGATGTTTCAAAGCCTAACGATATTGCCTCGGTTCATCAACAAGCACAAAAAGAACATCAACAAATAGATTATTTTGTAAACAATGCAGGCATAAGCGGAGCCCTCGCTCCCCTGCACCTTACTCCCGCAGAAGAATGGAACAAAGTCATTAATGTAGATTTGACAAGTGTCTTTTATTGTTTACAAGAGCAAGCCAAAATCCTTCTTTCTCAAGGCGGAGGAAATATCGTGAATGTCGCGTCGCTGGCAGGGAAAAGAGGAGTGGTTCTTGGCGCCCCCTATGCTGCTGCCAAACATGGTGTACTTGGGCTCACCAAAACTGCAGCTCTAGAATATGGGCAACACAATATTCGTGTAAATGCCGTTTGTCCTTCTTTCTTGGAAACGGATATCATACAACCCGTTCCAGAAAAAGTACTCGATTTTGTAAAAAACCACAGAGTACCGCTAAAACGCTTAGGAAAACCCGAAGAAGCAGCAGCAACAATCGCATGGTTACTTTCCGATCAATCGTCCTATGTCAATGGTCAAGGCATTGTAATGGACGGCGGAATGAGTGTTGGCTAGGCACTTAATTCATAGATCAAATTATATTAAAGCAAAGGTTTTCCTTTGCTTTTTTTTGGCTTTTATAGCATGAAAGTAATCGTCTAAAACTTCTCGGAAATCAAAAACAAATTTTATATTTAAAAGATGCTAAAACAAAAATCAATATGATCCGATTGGATGGAAAAGTGGCCATCGTTACAGGTGGAGCGCAAGGAATTGGAGAAGGTATTTGTGAAGTCTTTTGCAAAGCAGGAGCCCACGTAGCTTTGTGGGATATTCGCCCTTCTGGTCAAAATACAGCTGATAAAATAAAAGAAAAAGGAGGTTCCATCTTTTTTCAATCGGTTGATGTTACCAACAAAGAAGAAGTAGAAAATGCGGTAGATGAAATTCTTTCTGCCCACAATAAAATTGATATTTTAATCAATAACGCTGGAGTGCTTCGCGATCGTTCTTTTATGAAAATGACACAAGAAGAATGGGATACCGTGATTAACGTAAATTTAAATGCCCTTTTTGTCACCACCCAAGCGGTATTGCCACATATGAAAGCAGCGGGTTATGGACGTATTATTTCCGCCTCTTCAGTCAATGGATTTGCGGGGGCTTTTGGACAAACAAATTATGCGGCAACCAAAGCTGGCGTAGCAGGGTTTACACGTTCGCTTGCCCGAGAAGTAGGTCGTTTTGGCATTACCGCCAATGCGGTTGCTCCTGGGTTTATCGCTTCTGAAATGACCGCTTCCATGCCACCTGAAGTTGTCAAAGCGGGAATTGCAATGATTCCTGTTGGCCGTATTGGCACCCCTGAGGACATGGGCTACGCCTATTTGTATTTAGCCTCAGAACAAGCCGGATTTATTAACGGAACCACCCTCCATGCCAATGGGGGAGCAATGCCAACATAACCATTATGCATACAAAACAACTTTTTGATTTAACAGATAAAGTAGCAATCGTTACAGGAGCGAGCAAAGGAATTGGAAAAGCCATAGCCGAAGCATTCGCCGAATTTGGCGCGAAGGTCGTCGTTAGCAGTCGCTCACAAGAGGCCGTAGATGAAGTAGCAGAATCCATTTCGAAACAAGGTGGAACAGCCATTGGAATTGCTTGTCATGTAGGGAAAGAAGAAGATCGAAAAAAACTGGTAGAAAAAACGATAGCTAAGTTTGGTGGAGTCGATATCTTAGTAAACAATGCCGCTACAAATCCTGTTTTTGCTCCGATTGAAACCATGAGTTCGGAAGTTTTTGATAAAATCATGGACATTAACGTAAAAGCGTGTTTTGATTTTGCAAAGCTTTGCTTTCCGTCGATGAAAGAACGAAAAGCTGGAAGCATCATTAACATTGCTTCTGTAGAGGGAATGAAGCCTAGCAACGGATTAGGGCTTTATAGTGTAAGTAAAGCCGCTTTAATTATGCTAACGCAATCCCAAGCTAGTGAGTGGGGAAAATTCAACATTCGATCCAATGCCATTTGCCCTGGATTAATCAAAACAAAATTCAGTCAAGCCCTTTGGAGTAATGATGCTTTAATGCAACAAGTCAAAAACCATTTGCCAATGCGCCGTGCAGCGGAGGCAACAGAAATTTCAGGACTTGCCGTTTATTTAGCCTCCGCAGCTGGTTCTTATACCACCGGGGCGGTTTTAAACGCCGACGGAGGTCATATGTTAACCTAATGCCATATAATGATGAATACAGAAACTCCCTACCAAACTACGCTTGAAAAATTAGAAGAACTAAACGACCTTGTAGGAAAGGAAATTGGACTAACCGAATGGCAAACCATATCCCAAGAACGCATTAATCGTTTTGCAGAAACAACAGAAGACACTCAGTGGATTCATACGGATTTAGAAAAAAGCAAAGCCTATTCGCCCTATAAAACAACGGTAGCTCATGGCTTTTTAGTATTGTCGTTAGCTTCCAAATTTTCTTATGAAACACTGAACATGAAAGATGTGGTTATGGGAGTAAATTATGGACTGGATAAAGTTCGTTTTCCCAATGCTACTCGAGAAGGAGCGTCTCTGCGTGGACGAGTTTCGGTGCTTTCCTATGACAAAATTCCGGGTGGGGCAAAATACAAGTTAAATATTGTGTTTGAAATTAAAGGGGAAGCAAAACCTGCCTGTGTAGCGGAATTCATCGCTATGGCCTATACTTTACCTGTTTAATCTTTTTGCCCAATGGAACTTGATAAAGCCAAAGAAATTCGACAAGGAGAAGAAATTGAAGTAAATAAACTTCAGCAGTATTTAAATGAAAAAAGCGATTTGTTTTCTGGTGCCATCCAGATCAAACAATTCCCTTCCGGATTTTCAAATCTCACCTATCTGCTAAACATAGGAGAAAAAGACTATGTGCTAAGAAAACCTCCCTTTGGTGCTAACATCAAATCGGGGCATGATATGGAGCGAGAATATAAAATACTTTCAGCTCTGGGAGGGAATTATAACAAAGCGCCTAAAGCCCTCCTTTTTTGTGAGGAAGAATCGATTCTCGGGGCTCCATTTTACATTATGGAACGTGTAGAGGGGGTCATACTAAGAGCCCAAACACCTGCATCAGAACTTCCCTCTTCATCACAGTTTTCTACGCTAGCTCAAAACTTTACAGACACCCTAGTAGAGCTACACCAACTGGATTACAAAGCTATTGGTTTAGAAAAATTAGGGAAACCTGAGGGCTACATCGAACGGCAGGTGCACGGTTGGTCCAAACGGTATTTGAAAGCAAAAACGAGTGAAAACAAAGCCATGGAAGCTACTGCAAAATGGTTGCAAAACAACATGCCTCAGCAACTTGAATCCAGTCTTATCCACAACGATTTTAAATACGACAACCTTGTCCTTAGCAACGATGGCAAACTAAACATAAAAGCGGTTTTAGACTGGGAAATGACTACTCTGGGCGATCCTTTAATGGATTTAGGCACTTCGCTGGGCTATTGGATTCATCATACTGATCCTGACTTTCTGGCCAATAATCAGTTCAATTTAACTACCAAAAAAGGAAATCCTACCCGAGAGGAGCTTGTTGAACTTTATGCGCAAAAAAGCGGTCGATCGGTTGATCATGTAGTATTCTATTTTGTTTTTGGAGTGTTTAAAATTGCAGTAATTGTTCAGCAAATTTACTACCGCTATCAAAAAGGGTATACCCAAGACCCTCGCTTTAAACACTTGGATAAAGTGGTCGATTTGTACGGTATTTTAGCTCAACAAGCGATTCAAAAAAACAAATTGGATCGATTGTTCTAATCTACACCGGGTTGTTTTAATTCAAATCCTTCTTCTGTTTTTGCTTTTTTGACCATTTCTTTTACCTCTTCAAGCAATGCTTTGGCGTCATAAATAACTCCATTACTAATGGTGTATTTCACACCTCCAACACGCACTACTTCGTTGTCTTCAGTGAGTTTAATGGCTCCTGTTCCGTACAACACCTTAAAATTTTCCAAGGGATTTTCTTCAACTAAAATCATATCGGCCAGTTTCCCAACTTCAATGGTCCCAATTTGATCGTCTTTTTTTAAGGCTTCAGCCCCATTGAGTGTCGCTGCTCGAATGACTTCTAACGGATGAAAACCTGCTTCACGAAGCAACTCCAATTCACGCACATAAGCAAAGCCATAAAGTTGGAAAATAAACCCAGAATCCGATCCTGTGGTCACTCTCCCTCCCCTGTTCTTATATTCATTAACAAAGGTCATCCAAAGTTTATAATTGCGTTTCCAGGCAATTTCTTGTTCAGTCCCCCAAAAATGCCAATACGAACCATGAGAAACTTTAGAAGGCTGGTAAAAGCGCCATAGACTTGGAAGGGTATATTCTTCGTGCCATTCCGCTCTTCGTGCACGTTGAAGATCTCTACTGGCTTCATAGATATTAAAAGTGGGGTCGATTGTAAAATCTAAGGCCAATAATTCTTCCATCACACGATTCCAGTGTTCTGAATAAGGGGGAGCCGCTTGTTCCCATAATTTACCAGCTTGCTCAAAACGATGTTGTTCGTTCTGATAATTATAATCAAGCGGATAGTCTTGCACTGTTCTATCCTCAAAAAGCGCTTCGGGCAATCCGTACCAATGTTCCATTGTGGTTAGTCCAGCTCGAGCGGAATGCAAAACATTCCATCGGGCAACGCTCATTTGTGCATGATGACAAGCTGAGCCTAGGCCCAGTTTATTGTTTTCATCTAATGCTGCTTCCATAATTTTTGGGTCTGCACCAAAAAACTTAATCCCATCAGATCCTGCAGCAGCGTTTTCTCTGACCCATTTCCGGGCTTCCTCTGGCGTAGAAATACCATATTTTGCACCTGAACCAAACCCAGTGTATTGAATTATTCGTGGTGCGATGATTTCATTTTGTTCGCTCTTCTTTTTCAAATCTAAGGTCCAATCTCGACTTCTACCGCTAGGTTCTCTAACAGTTGTTACTCCATGAGCCAACCAAAGTTTAAAAACATAGTCCCAATCTGCTCCTTGAGATACACCACCGATATGTCCATGCATATCGACAAACCCAGGAAGTAAAAACATGCCAGAAGCATCTATTTCTTTTCCATTTTCCTCTAAAGCAGGTCTTCGTTTATCGTTAATTGAAACACCAGGATACCCTACGGTGGCTACCTTTACAATCCTGTTTTCCTTAATTACCACATCCACAGGACCAATTGGTGGTGCTCCATTTCCGTTGATTAAAGTTGCTCCTCTTATGATTAATTGTTCAAAAGGCCCGTTGGCCGCCTGCCCCAATACAGCATTTAATGCAAGAATAAATACTAGACTAAATAAAAAACGTTTTTTCATATGATAAATGTATTAAGATAAAACCACAAAAAGAATCATAATCGATGGGATAAGCTTTTAAAATTGGCATGATTTATGTAATTATTGAATATATTTATAAAGTAAATCAATTTAATCAAATTGAACGAAAATTTTAAAATGCGTAAATTCCTAGTTCACCTCCCCTTAACTTCCGTTTTGTCTTTTTTGTTTGTGCTTTTTTAGCCTCAAATAAAACCTATGCGAGTTCAAAGCAAAACATTGGTTTATCCGCTTTAGAACTTTTTGCAGACACAGACGGTGATGGAATTGAGGACGAGTCAGATGCCTGTCCCAACACTCCTACAGGAGAAAGTGTGGATGAAAAGGGATGTAGTCGTAGCCAATTGGACGATGACAGTGATGGAATTAGTAACGAATTAGATGCCTGCCCAGACACTCCCTCCACAGACACAGTTGATGAAAATGGTTGTGGTGAAAGTCAAAAAGATGACGATAACGATGGTGTTCCTAATAGCATAGATGAATGTCCTGATTCTAGCTTTTTTGATGAAGTGGATGAAAAAGGATGTAAACTACCCGATCCTGATGATGATGGCGATGGGGTTTCCAATTATGTGGATGCCTGTCCCGATACCCCTGCTACAGAGACGGTAGATGAATATGGCTGTGGAGAAAGTCAAAAAGATGACGATAACGATGGTGTTCCTAACAGCATAGATGAGTGTCCTGATTCTAGCTTTTTTGATGAAGTGGATGAAAAAGGATGTAAACTACCCGATCCTGATGATGATGGCGATGGGGTTTCCAATTATGTGGATGCCTGTCCCGATACCCCTGCTACAGAGACGGTAGATGAAAATGGCTGTGGAGAAAGTCAAAAAGATGACGATAATGATGGTGTTCCTAACAGCATAGACGAATGTCCTGATTCTAGCTTTTTTGATGAAGTGGATGAAAAAGGATGTAAACTCCCCGATCCTGATGATGATGGCGATGGGGTTTCCAATTTCATGGACATTTGTCCAGATACTCCTGCTACAGAAACGGTAGACGAATATGGCTGTGGAGAAAGTCAAAAAGATGACGATAATGACGGTGTTCCTAACAGTATAGACGAATGCCCTGATTCTAGCTTTTTTGATGAAGTGGATGAAAAGGGGTGCGTTCAATTGCAAGAAGTTACAACTACAGGAACTTCTACTGTTGCTACTACCACTTCTTCTACTTCTACTTCTGAAGAAGATTCTGATTTTGATGGCGTTCCTAATAGCATAGACGAATGTCCTAATTCAAGTCTTTTAGATGAAGTGGATGAAAAGGGATGTAAACTCCCCGATCCTGATGATGATGGTGATGGGGTTTCCAATTTTATGGATGCCTGTCCCGATACCCCTGCTACAGAAACGGTAGATGAGTATGGTTGTGGTGAAAGTCAAAAAGATGACGATAATGACGGTGTTCCTAACAGCATAGATGAGTGTCCTGATTCTAGCTTTTTTGATGAAGTGGATGAAAAGGGATGTAAACTCCCTGATCCTGACGACGATGGCGATGGGGTTTCCAATTTCATGGACATTTGTCCAGATACCCCTGCTACAGAGACGGTAGATGAATATGGTTGTGGAGAAAGTCAAAAAGATGACGATAACGACGGTGTTCCCAACAGCATAGATGAGTGTCCTGATTCTAGCTTTTTTGATGAAGTGGATGAAAAGGGATGTAAACTCCCTGATCCTGACGACGATGGCGATGGGGTTTCTAATTTTATGGACATTTGTCCAGATACCCCTGCTACAGAGACGGTAGATGAATATGGCTGTGGAGAAAGTCAAAAAGATGACGATAATGACGGTGTTCCTAACAGCATTGATGAGTGTCCTGATTCTAGCTTTTTTGATGAAGTGGATGAAAAGGGATGTAAACTCCCTGATCCTGACGACGATGGCGATGGGGTTTCTAATTTTATGGACATTTGTCCAGATACCCCTGCTACAGAGACGGTAGATGAATATGGCTGTGGAGAAAGTCAAAAAGATGACGATAACGATGGTGTTCCTAACAGCATAGACGAATGCCCTGATTCTAGCTTTTTTGATGAAGTGGATGAAAAAGGATGTAGTCAATTACAAGGTGGATCAAATACTGGAACCTCTACTGTATCAACTAGTACCTTTGGAGAAGATTCCGATAACGATGGTGTGCCCGATGCCTATGATTTCTGTCCAGAAACCGAAGAAGGAAAACCTGTAGATGCCTTTGGATGTAGTGAAACCCAAGGAGGGTCCTATACTGGAACCTCTACTGTTTCAACAAGCACTTTTGGAGAAGATTCCGATAACGATGGTGTGCCCGATGCCTATGATTTCTGTCCAGAAACCGAAGAAGGAAAACCTGTAGATGCCTTTGGATGTAGTGAAACCCAAGGAGGGTCCTATACAGGAACCTCTACTGTTTCAACAAGCACTTTTGGAGAAGATTCCGATAATGATGGTGTACCCGATGCCTATGATTTCTGTCCAGAAACCGAAGAAGGAAAACCTGTAGATGCCTTTGGTTGTAGTGAAACCCAAGGAGGGTCTTATACTGGAACCTCTACTGTTTCAACAAGCACTTTTGGAGAAGATTCCGATAATGATGGTGTACCCGATGCCTATGATTTCTGTCCAGAAACTGAAGAAGGAAAACCTGTAGATGCTTTTGGATGTAGTGAAACCCAAGGTGGATCTTATACTGGAACCTCCACTGTTTCAACAAGCACTTTTGGAGAAGATTCCGATAACGATGGTGTGCCTGATGCATACGATTTCTGTCCAGAAACTGAAGAAGGAAAACCTGTAGATGCCTTTGGTTGTAGTGAAACCCAAGGAGGGTCCTATACAGGAACCTCCACTGTTTCAACAAGCACTTTTGGAGAAGATTCCGATAACGATGGTGTGCCTGATGCATACGATTTCTGTCCTGAAACTGAAGAAGGAAAACCTGTAGATGCCTTTGGATGTAGTGAAACCCAAGGAGGGTCTTATACTGGAACCTCTACTGTTTCAACTAGTACTTTTGGAGAAGATTCCGATAACGATGGTGTGCCTGATGCATACGATTTCTGTCCAGAAACTGAAGAAGGAAAACCTGTAGATGCCTTTGGATGTAGTGAAACCCAAGGAGGATCTTATACTGGAACCTCTACTGTTTCAACTAGTACTTTTGGAGAAGATTCCGATAACGATGGTGTGCCTGATGCATACGTTTTCTGTCCAGACACTGAAGAAGGAAAACCTGTAGATGTCTTTGGATGTAGTGATGCTCAAAAAGACGATGATAACGACGGTGTAAACAACGGCATAGATGAATGTCCAAACACTCCTTTTTGGGCAGCAGTCTACCCAAATGGTTGTGAAATTCCTACAACGCCAATTAGAGATGCAGTCTTTGAGGAAGCCCTTATTCAGTTGGGAATCGATGACAGGAAAGACGGAAGAGTATTTACCGAAAACATCAATTCAATTCAAGCGTTAGAAATCAATACCGATTATGGAGTGATTCGAGATTTAACTGGATTGAGTGATTTTGTAAGCCTTAACAGACTTTCGCTGAATGGACATCAATTTAATGCCATTGATCTATCCAGTTTAACTCAGCTTGAAGAAATTTCTCTAAATGGAAATGGTCTTACTTCGATCTCTTTAAGCAACAATTCTGGTTTAATCCGAGTTTCGCTGAAAGACAATTCATTGAGTTCTATAAGTCTCAGTACTAATTCTAATATTGAAGAAATCAATCTTAGTAATAACCCTATTTCCTCACTAAACTTGAGTGAAAACGGGGTACTTACTCAACTTAGCATCAACAAAACACAAATTGAGAGCATTGATTTGTCAGAACTCAACAGCCTCCTGTATTTTGAATCTGTAAACAGCCCCTTACGATGCGTTAATGTATCCGAAAGTCAGCTCAATGCTATTCCCTCGGGATGGAAGACAAACCTAGAGGCCTTTTACTCTACCAATTGCGCCTATATCAATGCTTTTGACAGTGATAACGATGGGGTTGAAAATGACGAAGATCAATGTGATGATACCCCAAGAGGGCAACGTGTAAATGAAACGGGTTGTGCTTATGTTGATTCTGATAATGACTTAGATGGAGTGATTGATGAATTGGATGCTTGCCCCAACTCCCCAGAAGGAGTCAAAGTAAACGAAAATGGTTGTGCGCAAATCGAAATCGATAGTGATCTCGATGGAGTGACAAACGATCTTGATTATTGTCCTGACTCTCCAAGAGGAATTGCCGTCAATGAAAGAGGCTGTAGTGAATCTCAAGAAAAAATCATTCAAGAAAATGGCGATGATGATGGAGATGGAGTCATTAACGTTCTTGACCGCTGTCCTGATACTCCTGAAAACACAGAAGTAGATGACTCAGGTTGTACACAAGAAGAAGCCGAAGAACAACAAGAAACGGATAACGACCATGATGGAGTGCTAAACGTAAACGACCTTTGTCCTGACACACCTGAAGGGCTAGCCGTTAATTCTTTTGGTTGTGCCCTTAGTGAACTCGATAGTGACTATGATAAGGTAACAGACGATTTGGACCTTTGTCCAAATACTCCAGCAGGAAGCGAAGTAGACGAATTTGGATGTTCCAAAGAAGAACGTCAGAATGATTCTGATTTAGACGGTGTAAGAAATTCGGAAGACTATTGTCCAAATACAGCGCCTTACACAGAAGTTAACACCAATGGTTGTGCCGTTTATGAAATCGAAAGCGACAGTGATCATGATGGAATTCCCAATGAAATTGATGTGTGTTCTGATACGCTTCCTTTTGCAGAAACAGATGACAAAGGATGTTCTTATGATCAACGTGACGATGACAACGATGGGGTAAGTAATGCCTTAGACCGCTGTCCAAACACCGAAGAAGGAGATAAAGTAGATGAGTACGGTTGCTCATTTGCACAAATCGATGGAGACGATGACGAAGATGGGGTACTTAACAGTTTTGACAAATGTCCAAATACTCCTGTGGGAACAGAAGTAGATGAATTAGGGTGCCCATTCCTACCCCCTATTCTGCAGGAACAAATGTTTGAAAAAGAAGAAATCAGCAGAGATGAAGAGGTAAATGAAATTAGAGAATATCTAGGAAAAGTACTGGTTGAAGATCCGAATGCGAAAACACTGAATGACACTTCCTCTATTACACTCGAAATTCTTCAGACGGAAGACAGCGATCGTTTTGAATTAGTTCAAGATTCTATCTTTTTAATAGACCGTATTGACTTTGAAGAAAAAGTAAAATACATTTTCCAAGTCCGTGCTACTAATGATAAAAATCTGAGTAAAACGGTGAACATGGAATTGAATGTTAAAGACATTCCCAACACCAGTACCATATCCAATTTTGAACTGGCTGTTTTTGATTTAAAAGATGAAACTTCAGATGCAAAAGTAGATTACCGACGCTATCTGAATCCAAAAGCAGATCGAGGGGTTGGAAAATGGAAGATTAAAAAGAAAATTGTCGGGGGAGCCGATGCAGGATTATTCACCATTCGTTCCATAGAAACAGCAAATAAAAACGATAACACAACGGAAGAAGGAGAAGACTATCTCGACTTTGTTAACCCACCTGATTTTGAAAATCCGCAAGACCACAACGGAGATAATATCTATGAGGTTGAAGTGGTAAATATCAATACAAACGATGGAGAATCGGCAATGCCAATCTCAGTGATTCAAACCAATATTGTTGTTCCAGAAAACGACCCTACAGCCATCCAATTACAAGCAGTTCCTGCCAACGCAACGGATGACACCGATGGAGATGGCGTTTACGATATTGTGGACAACAGTCCTTTTGTGGCGAACCCTAACCAAGAAGATGCTGACGGAGATGGGGTTGGCGACGTAACCGATGACGCTGACCATGATGGTGTTTGGAATCCAAACGATGAGTGTGACAACACTCCACTGAATTCTAAAGTAAACATCAATGGATGCCGAATATTTTATCTTCCTCCCTCTAATTTCAGCTTAAAAACAAGCGAAAAATGCATTGGCGAAAACAGCATTCTCCTCAGTGTTGTAGACGAGGATTTACACTATAACGTCTCGGTTATTGGATCCGCTTCTTCTTCCACCACAAGCTTTACAGGCCGAGATTGGAGAATGGACCAAGTACCTAATGGATCTTATACCCTTTGTATTACTGTCGAGGGCATAGCTGCCGAAGAATTTGAGCGTTGCTTTACGGTTGGTGTACAAGAACCACAACCCTTAAGTGTATATGCTGCAGTTTCAAATTCTGGAAAATCAGTGATCTACGATTTAAAAGGGGGGGATGTTTACACCATTACCCACAACGGGAGAACCTTCCAAACTACCGATAATCAAATCGAAGTGTATTTAGAAGAGGGAATGAATTCCGTTCGGATTACTACAGGAATAGAATGCCAAGGTATTTTTGAAAAAGAATACTTTAATTCAGCTGAAATATTCTTCACCCCAAACCCTTTTCACGAAGTATTGAATGTTTTTGTAGGTGGAGATGATCGTGAAATCAACCTCGAAATTTTCACTTCGCAAGGAAAAAGAGTACATGTAAGCACACATCAATTGTATGGAGGGCAACGTGTGATTAGCATTCCAACTTCCCATTTAGAGCCAGGTGCTTATGTGGTGAAAAGCTGTGGAGAAAGCACATCAAAATCAACCATAATTGTAAAAGAATAACCCATGAAAATGCGGACTATAAAATTGTTTTTTGTTTTGGGTACGGTGGTCTTGAACACCCAATGTTCTAAAGAAAGTACAGGAAGTACCCCTAACCCTACGCCAACCCCAGAACCAGAAATTGTTATTCTACAACCTTCTGCACCTAATTTATCTTTTCCCAACAACAACGAACCCTGTTTGGATAGCAATGTGGTCAACGATAATCAAAGTAGCATTACCTTTCGTTGGAACCAAGGGAATAACACAGAATCCTATCAATTGGAATTGGAAAACCTTGTAACCAATGCTACCGACCGCTACACCAGTAATACCACTGAACTAACACTTACCCTAGTACATGCTGAACCCTATGCATGGAGTGTTACTGCCATTGGAGAAGCAGGAAGTGATCCTGCGGAAAGTGCTACTTGGAAGTTTTATTTATCGGGACCTGCCCAAGAGAGCTATGCGCCTTTCCCTTCGGAACTCACTTCTCCCATTTCTGGTTCAACGGTTACACCGATTGGCGGTGTTGTAGAACTTCAATGGAATTCTAGCGATGCGGATAACGACTTGGCCGCCTATCGTATTTATATGGATACAGAGGATGCAACAACTTTGATTGAGACCATAGATCACCAAGCCAATACCACCGTACTAGAAACCTCCGTAGAAAATGGTTCAATTTATTTTTGGCGTGTAGTCGCTGTAGATGCAGAAGGAAATGAAAGTGATTCAGGAATTTACTCGTTTAGAACCAATTAATTTATCCATTTCAATTGTCGACCCAATACGGCTAGAAAAACACCCACAAAAATACCCTCTATAAAGCCAAGACTTAAAGTAGCGGTCATTGTTAAGAGTAAAATAACAGCATTGGGCTTGTCGTGAAGAATCATGTTTTTTATTCCTTTAAAATCAAATAAAAAGTAGGCTGAATAAACGATAATAGCTGCAATTACAGATTGAGGTAAATAATAGATCACTTGGGTTAGAAAAAGCATGGTAAAGAGAATCACCAGCGCCGCAACAATACTTGAAAATTGAGACTTTGTCCCTACTTTGTACGATAAAATACTACGGTTAAAACTACCTGCAGAAAGAAGGCCACCAAAAAACGAACCGACCACTTTAGAAACACCTAAAGCCAGCATATCGCGGTTAGGCTGCCAAGGAGAATGTTGCTCTTTTTCAAGGGATTTGGCCATCACAAAACTTCCCACGGAAGCAATAAAAGCAATGCCAAAAGCACTTGGAAAGATTTGCCATTGTTCTTGATAAAATTGAGGTACAATAAATGACGGAAGGCCATTTGGAATTTCACCAATAAGGGCCACTTGCTGTTCTTCCAAGTTAAACGCAAAAGCAATTACACCTGAAAAAAGCAATAATACGATAGAGGTCGGAAAATTAGGATAAAACAGAACCCCTCCAAAGAGAAGGATTAAACTCGATAAAAAAAGCAGGAAAGTGATTCCATGGTACTTTGGCAGATGCTGAATAATAAGCATCAAATCGGCAAGCAAACCATCTTGCTTTTCTAGAACAAAACCAAATCCCTGAGGAAGTTGAGAAATAATAATGACCAATGCCGCAGCTTGTACAAAACCAGAAACCACACTTTTAGGAAGATAAGCTATGAACTTCCCCAATCGAAGACTCCCAAACAAAATTTGTAGTCCTCCAACCATAATCCCAAGCACCATAACTAAATTGATGTATTCGGAAGAAAAAGGAGAAGCTAAATCTTGTAAAGACATTAATACAAAAATCGATATGACCGAAACTGGACCTACACTCAAGAAAGCAGAAGTGCCTAAAAGAGCATAAATCAATAGGGGGATAAAAGTGCCGTACAACCCATAAATCGGAGGTAAACCAGCCAATAAAGAAAATGCCATGGCCTGAGGAATAGCAACAATTCCGATGGTGATTCCAGCTAGAATATCAGACAAATAAATCTTCTTTAACGCAAAGCTAAACTTTGGAAATTGCTCCATCTAACGAAATTACGATTTACATTTGAATTTCTACGCTACTCAACAAGCATTCATAGGTATTAATAGGCTATCCCAATTTGTTAATAAAATCTTTTTTTTGAAATAAAGTTCAATCGGTTTTAAACTTCACTTTTTTGTAGGTTTACACTCTTAAAATTGAATTATGGAACGTATCAAGTGTTTGATTATTGGGAGTGGCCCAGCAGGATATACGGCAGCAATTTATGCCGCAAGAGCGGATTTGAAACCTGTTGTTTATACAGGAATGGAGCCTGGTGGACAATTAACGACTACAACTGAGGTAGATAATTTCCCTGGTTACCCTAAAGGAATTGATGGACCCAGTATGATGGTTGAGCTTCAACAACAAGCAGAACGTTTTGGCACCGAAGTTAGAATAGGACATGTAACATCTGTTAATTTAAGCAAAGAAGTAGGTGGAATTCACACGGTTGTTGTGGATGAAAACACCACCATCGAAGCAGAATCAATTATCATTTCTACTGGAGCAAGTGCAAAATACCTTGGTCTTCCAAGCGAACAAAAACTCAGAGGAGGCGGAGTTTCTGCCTGTGCCGTATGCGATGGTTTTTTCTATAAAGGGCAAGAGGTTGCCATTGTTGGAGCCGGAGACACAGCTGCAGAAGAAGCAACCTATTTGGCCAACATTTGTACCAAAGTAACCATGTTGGTGCGAAGAGACGTCATGAGAGCTTCAAAAGCCATGCAACACCGCGTAAATAGAACAGAAAACATCGAAGTCCTTTACAACACAGAAGTCGAAGAAGTTATTGGAGACCAAGTGGTAGAAGGACTCAAAATGATAAACAATCAAACCAAAGAAGTAACAGAAATTCCAATTACTGGTTTGTTTATCGCTATTGGTCACCCACCCAATACAGCCATTTTTAAAGATCACTTGGATATGGACGAGGCTGGGTATATCATTACCAAGGGGAAATCGACAAAACCCAACTATCCTGGTGTGTTTGCTTCTGGAGACGTGCAAGACAAAGAGTATCGTCAGGCAGTTACAGCTGCTGGAACAGGATGCATGGCTGCTTTGGATGCAGAGCGCTATTTAGGAAGTTTGGAAGGATAAACGCCGCTGGGGGAACACAATTCAATAAGCGCTTGGGGAAGTAATGGCAAGGCCACTTCATTTTGAGTTCCTTGCTCCATGTTTTTTACCAAAGCCACCCCTTTTTCTTTTTCACCATCACCGATTAAGACAACAAATGGCGTTTTTTTCTGATTGGCGTAAGACAACTGTTTTTTGAGTTTTACTTCATCGGGGTAAAACTCGCACCGGATATTTTTCCCTCGAAGTTGAACCATAGTCTGGTGGCAATCTAACGCTGAGTTAGCGCCAAAATTTAAGAAGAGAACTTGGGTGTTTTGAACCACTGAAGTAGGAAAAAGCCCCATTTCCTCGAGTACGAGATAAATACGGTCAAAACCGAAAGAGATCCCTACCCCACTCATGTTTTTCATCCCAAAACCTGCTGTGAGGTTGTCATAACGACCTCCCCCACCTATGGATCCCATTTTTATGTTTTCTGGTGGCGCTACTTCAAAAATACATCCGGTATAGTAATTTAGTCCACGCGCTAAAGTAACATCGATTTCCATCTGTATCGACAACCCTCCAATGGCTTTGAGTTGTGTGAGTAAAAACCGTAAATCTGCAATTCCCAATTTCCCCATTTCCGAAGGTGATAAAAATGCGTCCAGTTGCTTGAGTGTCTCTTCTGCATCCCCTTTTTTCAAGTTCAGTAAAGGCCACATTTTTTTAATGGCTTCGGAAGAAAAACCTTTCTCCAACAGCTCCTTCTCCACCCCTTCTTGTCCAATTTTATCCAGTTTGTCTAAGGCAACGGTAAAATCAATAAGTTGATCTTCTACCCCAATAACCTCCGCAATTCCAGCAAGGATTTTTCGGTGATTGACCTTTAGCGTGGCCTCTTGCAATCCAAGAGAAGAAAAAACAGCGCTGTATAACTGACACAGTTCAATCTCCTGCCAAAGGGAAGTGCTTCCCACAATATCGGCATCACACTGATAAAACTCTTGAAAACGACCGTGCTGGGGCCGATCGGCTCTCCAAACCGGTTGTATTTGGTAACGTTTAAATGGAAAAACAAGCTCGTTTTGGTGTTGCACTACATAACGTGCAAAAGGAACCGTAAGGTCGTAACGCAATGCTTTCTCTGAAAGGGAATTTGAAAAAGCACCCAAACGATTTTGTTCCAACGCCTTAAAATCAGCCTTTTTCAATTTTTCACCATTCGATAAAATTTTAAAAATCAATCGATCCCCTTCTTCCCCATATTTTCCTAAAAGCGTTTGGGATTTCTCAAAAGAAGGTGTTTCAATGGGTTGAAAACCATAACATTCAAAAGCAGCCTGAAGGGCATGTTTTAAATAATTGCGTTTGGCCACTTCTTCTGAAGAAAAATCACGGGTTCCTTTCGGGAGGGATGGTTTCATAAAAATTGAATATGATTACACAAATATCAAAAAAAATAGAAGGGTCAACCAAGAAAATCAGAGATACTTTTGTAACGCTGCGCTTTGCTTATCGTGGCTCCTCTTAAAATCATGCCGTACAATTCTTCCTTTCTATCGTGGTCGTAGCCTTTTGTGGAACGATAAAAGGTAACTTTTTCATCGTGAATATGATGCATGAACCACTTCCAACCTTCAGGGGTGGTTATGTCTTGATTAAAATCCGAAATTTTAACTGCAATCAAATTTATTGCATCGTCTAAACACTCAAAAATAAAAAAATGATTGGGGCTAAGATGTTCTAAAATAAGGGGCTTGCTCAATACATCTTCCCATACCAAGTCTGAAAATTGATCCAAATGCTTATCAACCTCATCGCTATCTTCGCGTTTGAGTTGGTCCCATGCTTTTTTATCAAGGGACATGGCAGCAAGGTAAGTAGCAAATTCAGCACTTAACTCCTCAAATTGTTCTTTGCTTAAACGATGGTATTTCATATAAAAAAACCCCACTAAGTGGGGCTATTCATTAAACGCTAATTCACTTAGGCTTTTTCAGGAACAATTTCAAACGGTGCCTGAACAATTACTTCGCGATGCAAACGAATGGTCGCTTCATAATTTCCAAGACGTTTGATGGTGCGTCCGGGTAAGCTGATGAACTTTTTGTCGATTGCTTGACCTGCTTTTTCAAAAGCATCGGCTACGTCTTGAGATCCTACAGACCCGAAGAGTTTATCGCCTGAACCTACTTTAGAAGCAATTTTAATTTGAACTTCCAAAAGTGCTTTTGCAATTTTGTTGGCGTCATCAATTAATTTTTGCTCTTTGAAAGCGCGTTGTTTTAAATTTTCAGCTAAAACCTTTTTAGCAGAACGTGTTGCTAAAACTGCTTTTCCTTGAGGGATTAAAAAGTTACGCCCATAGCCGTTTTTAACAGTTACGATGTCATCCTTAAATCCAAGGTTTTGTACATCTTCTTTGAGTATAAGTTCCATGATCTAAGAGTATTATTTTAATAAATCAGCCACATATGGCATTAATGCAAGATGACGTGCGCGTTTTACCGCTACAGATACTTTACGCTGATATTTTAGTGAAGTTCCTGTTAAACGACGAGGTAATAATTTTCCTTGCTCGTTCACAAAGTTCAATAAGAAATCGGCGTCTTTGTAATCCACGTATTTGATACCTGAACGCTTGAAACGACAATATTTCTTTTTGGTATTGGTATCAATATTAAGCGGGTTAAATAACGAATTTCCCCCTCTTTTCTTCCTTTCGATTGTTCTTCGATTTTTGACATGTCAATTAGGCTTTAGCGTTGGACTTAATTTTCTTGGCTCTTTTTTCGGCCCATGCAATGGCATGCTTATCCAGTTTAACGGTAAGGTAACGCATTACACGCTCGTCACGTCGAAATTCGACTTCAAGCGGGTTAATGGCTTCTCCGTCAACGATGTATTCGAAGAGGTGGTAAAAACCACTTTTCTTGTTTTGAATGGGATAAGCTAATTTCTTTAGCCCCCAGTCCTCTTTGTTAACAAACTTTGCTCCTTTATCTGTAAGTAAAGATTCAAATTTGCCAACTGCTTCCTTTATCTGTTCGTCAGATAAAACGGGATTTAAAATGAAAACAGTTTCGTAATGATTCATAAATGATTAAAATTAGGCTGCAAAAATAATAGAATTAAAAGCGAAGCCCAAATATTATTCGTTTTTTTTACGCTTATTTGTATATTCGTAAAAAGTCCCAACCAATGCATTGCTCCTTTATCCTAATCGATGAAAACCCCAATACTGCGAATGTCATCCAAGAACAGCTCAAAACGACGCATCCCCTTGTTTTGGTTAATTGCTTTACAGAGACAGAAAAAGCCTGCGCGTTTTTAAAAGAAAATACCATCGATTTTGTTCTGATAGATCCTAATTTTACTTCGAGTTTTAATGAAAATCACTTTGAGCAATTGCTCCTTAATCAAGTGGTTGTTTTTCTTTCTGCGCGAACAAAAGATGCCGTAAAAGCCTTTGACCTAGGGGCATTCGATTTTTTGGGAAAACCCTTCAATATTGAACGTTTGCTGCTTACTGTTCAGAAACTAGAAGCCCTTCAAGAAAAGGGAGTTCAACATAAAGTTGAATTAAAAAACTACATTGATGTGAGGTGCAATTTGATGTCGGAACGTTTGTTTCACCATCAAATTCTTTTTATTGAAGCGATGGGAGACTATGTGCGTTTTGTAACGGATAAAAAGAAATACGTGGTTTTAATGTCCATGAAAAAAGCAATGGATATACTTCCAGGGCAAAGTTTCTTTAGAACACATAAATCGTTTATAGTGAACACCCACAAAATAGATCTCTACAATGGGAAAGAAGTGCATATCGAAAAACATTGCATTCCCATCAGTCGTTTTAAGAAAAAAGAGTTTAAAGAGCGTTTTGCTGTTCATTAGGCTGGGTCAATATCAATATTGACACGTACCGAACGAAAATTCCCAATTGCTTCCATGCTTTTGATTGCACGAGACACATTGGTTTTAATTGAACTTCGCCCTTTTTGATTCGGGAATTTAATTAAAATTTGCTTGTGGTATTGATTTCTAATTCGCCCAATTGAGGGATCAACTGGCCCTAATATAGGAGTGCTAATTTGTCGATGCAATACTCCCCTAGCCATGTAGCTGCTTGGTCGACGGTGGTATAATCTCTTCCCCTTAGCGTTAACCGAATCAATCGATTATAAGGCGGGTACTCAAAAGTTTTACGTTCGTGTAATTGTTGGGTATAAAGCGATTGGTAATCATTTTCTTTCACTTGCTTAATTACCGTATGGTCTGGAGAAAAACTCTGAATCATCACTTTACTTTCTCCCTGGTATCTTCCTGCTCTTCCAGCCACTTGTGTAAGCAGTTGAAAGGCTTTTTCATGCGCTCTAAAATCAGGAAAAAACAACAGGGCATCGGCATTAATGACCCCCACTAATCCTACGTTTTTAAAATCCAGCCCTTTGGTTATCATTTGTGTTCCCACCAGCACATTTACTTCTCCTTGTGCAAAACGATCGATAAGCACATCAAAAGCCCATTTTCCTCGCGTGGTATCCCAGTCCATACGTGCTACCCGTGCCAAATCAAAAAAATCGTTGACTTGTTCTTCTATTTGTTGTGTTCCCGTGCCTTTAAAATTCAAATTGGGGGTAGAACACACCATACATTGAACCGGTTTTGCAATGGTATACCCGCAGTAATGACAGCGCAATTGTTGATTGGCTTGGTGGTAGGTCAACGAAACATCGCAATTTGAACACTGAGGAACATGACCGCAACTATGGCACTCTACTAGTGGGGCATAGCCACGTCGGTTTTGAAACAAAATCACTTGTTGTTCCCTGGCCAAGGTCGCTTCAATTTCGTGATAAAGCGCATGGGAAAACAATCCTTTCATTTGCTTTTTACGGTGTGCCTCTTTCAAATCGATAGCGATAATTTTCGGAGGAAGGGCTTGGCCAAAGCGCTCCAACAATTGGACATGACCATATTTTCCTTGCTCTGCATTAAACCGACTCTCTAATGATGGGGTTGCAGAACCTAAAAGCAATTTCGCTTGCATTTGCTGCGCCAGTACAATGGCCGCATCACGCGCATGATAGCGCGGAGCGGGATCAAATTGTTTATAGGAAGTTTCGTGTTCTTCATCTACAATAATCAAACCCAAATTTTTAAAAGGTAAGAAAAGAGCAGATCGAGCGCCAATAATAATCTGCGCTTTGTCAGAATGATGTTGAATATTTTTCCAGACTTCTACCCTTTCGTGCAGGGAAAATTTAGAATGGAAAATAGTTACTTTCTCCCCAAATCGAGCTTGCAAACGCTGCACCATTTGTGCGGTTAAAGAGATTTCAGGTAAGAGATAAAGCACTTGTTTTTGCTTTTCAATTTGCTCTGCAATCAAAGAAAAATAAACTTCGGTTTTTCCCGAAGAGGTCACCCCTTCCAAAAGAACAACCAATTTTTCTTTCCATTGCGATTGGATAGCGTGAAATGCCTTTTCTTGGGCTTTAGAAAGTGGTTTTGGGGGCTTTAGAGGAATAGGTGCGAGTAAATTTCTGTCCTCATACTCGTATTTTTCTTCCAAGATTTGTTTATCACAAAGCGTTCGAATTAAGGCACTAGAGACGTCAATGATTTTTCTAAGTGCGCTTAACTTCATCCAATCATATTCGGGTTGGGCTTGACAAAAAGCCAACAGAAGTGCGCTTTGCTTGGGTGCCTTTTTCAATTGTTCAAAAAGCAAATTCAGCGCTTTTTCCGTATGAAAATCAGGATGAATTCTCAAATAGCGTTGTTGCTTAGGAAGGTATTTTTCTCTAAGGCTTTGCAGAATTTGAATGTAATTTTGTGCTGCGAGTTCGTGCACAAGTGGAAGGATTTTTTTTCGCTGAACCAACTGCTGAATTTCCTCCAAACGAAGATCTGCTTTCTCCAAAGCTTCCATCACCAAGAAAGCATCATCGGTCAAACCATCCCAATCGGGATCGATGTCCAGTCGGCGAGCAACAAATGTTTCACTCGCCAATAAAAATGCTCCGGGTAAGGCCGCACGAAGTATACTGCCCAATGCCGCTTGATAATAAGTGCTCATCCATTCCCAAAAGGCAAACTGAGCAGGAGAAATAATAGGTAACTCATCGAGAATAACTTCAATGGATTTTGGTGTGTAGGCTTGCGGTGCTGTTCGGTGTTTTTTATAAACTATTCCAGTATACAATTTATTTTTCCCGAAAGGAACCCCCACACGCTGCCCTATTTGCAGAAACTCAAACTCCTCCTCGCTTACCCAATAGGTAAACGCTTTGGGCAATGGCAATGGCAAAACAACATCGATGAAATATTGCATGGAATTAAGCTGGTTTCGCGTTCTTTTTTAAACGACTAAGGGTGGCATTCAACTCAAACCCCAATAAAAGCACAATTGAATTAATCCATATATAGAGCATAAAAATGAGTAAGGCCCCTATGGATCCATACAATTGGTTGTAATTGGAAAAGCGTTCAACATAAAAACCAAACAAGGTGGTACTGATTAAAAATAGGATGAGCGTCATCAAAGCTCCTGGAGAGAAAAAGTGGGTAAGTTTTCCATCAACCGTTCCGAAATAATACAATACTGAAATCGAAAAATAGGCCAACAAAACAAAAAACAAATACTGACCCAGCGCGAGAAAATTAAAGCCCTCGGGCAACACATCCTGAAAAGTCAGTTTAAAATAAACAAAGGCAATAACGGCAATAAGTAAAAATATTGCCAGAATAACGCTTACTCCAAGTGAATACAGATATTGCTTAAAAATATTTCTTAGTTCCTTGACATGATAGGAAGTTTCAAAACCCGTAAAAATAGAGTTCACTCCATTGGCCGATAAAAAGATAGAAAGCACAAAAACCGAAGACAACAACCCTCCTCTGGGCTTGCTTTGAATGTCCGTGAAAATTGTAGTGAAAAAGGCGTGGGTATCGGTTGGGAGCAAGTTCCTTACAAAATCGAGCAATACTGTATCAAAATTTTCAATGGTGAAAAAGCTCGGAACAAAGGGAATAATATTCAAGACAAAAAGCAAAAAGGGAAACAGAGCCATAAAAAAACTAAAAGAAATAGCAGCAGCTCTAGAGGTAATTGTTCCATGAAGTATCCCTGTAAAATAAAGTTTAAATAGATCGTAAAAACTAAAACCATTAAACCCAGGAAGACGAACCAATTGAAGTAATCTTACCCCCTCTTTTAGGATTGGAAATTTTGACCTCTCTTTACCCATGTGTGAGTTTTCTTCAAATCTACATTATTTAGAACGTTTAATCTCAATTTGGATTGTATTTTTGTGCCATGGAAAGTGTTTTGCTTTGTGTAGGAAAAACCGATGATTCTACCTTGGAAAGGTGGATTGATACTTATAAAAAAAGACTTCAACACTACACCCGTTTTTCTATAGAATACCTCAATGATATTAAAAAAACAAAGCACCTTTCGGAGACGCAGCAAAAGGAGGCGGAAGGAAAGTCCATTGTAAAAACACTAAAACCCGGAGATCGTATTTTTTTACTTGATGAGGGAGGTAAACAATACAGCTCCATTCAGTTTTCCCAATGGGTTAACAAACAATACCTCTCTGGAGGGAAAAGATTGGTTTTTATCGTGGGAGGACCTTATGGATTTTCGGAAGAAATTTACCAAAAAGCGCAGGGGAAAATTAGCCTTTCTGCCATGACCTTTTCTCACCAAATGGTGCGCCTTTTTTTTGTAGAACAACTCTACCGTGCCCACACCATTTTAAAAAACGAACCCTATCATCATCAATAAATGAAACTTGTCTTTGCTACCCATAACAATAACAAACTCCAAGAAGTAAAACAATTGCTTCCAGCCCATATTGAACTCCTTAGTTTGACCGATATTGGCTGCACCGAAGAGATCGAAGAAACAGGAAGCACCCTAGAGGAAAACGCTTATATTAAAGCGCGTCATGTCAAAACACACTATGGTTTAAACTGCTTTGCCGATGATTCTGGTCTTGAGATCGATGCATTAGATGGAGCCCCTGGAGTCATTTCGGCCCGCTATGCAGGGCCTCAAAAAGATAACGAGGCCAATATTCAAAAGGTCTGGGAAAATCTTAGAAATCATCCCGACAAAACAGCACAGTTTCGCACCGTAATCGCCATTTGTATCGATGAGCAAGAATGGGACTGTGAGGGGGTAGTTCGAGGGATTTTAATCGACGAAAAGCGCGGAGAAGGTGGCTTTGGCTATGATCCGATTTTTATTCCGAAAGGCTATGGGCAAACCTTTGCACAATTAGGGAGTGATGTAAAAAATAAAATCAGCCATCGAGCAAAAGCTACTCAACAATTGCTTCAACATTTAAACACCCTCTCCTAAACTACTCTTCTATCTTTTTATTTGAAGGAGCATTGTCTTCTTGCAAGGTAATTGCCCTAATGAACTGTGCTATTTCCTCTTCGCTTTTAAAAGCAAAATGAAAGGGCTTTCTTCGAATTCTTTTTCGCCCTTCGGCATACGCCCATGGAAAAGCAATAGAGAAATACACTTGGTTTTTCCCTTCACTGTGCGCAAAAGAGGAAATGAGGTGAGGGCCTGCTGCAGAAAAGATTTTTCTTCGTTTCTTAAACCGAAGGGTATCATTAATTCTAACTGTAACCAATTTAATCACATCATTAATTGCATTGTTTTTTGTCAGATCTGCTTTCCATGTGCTAAATTCTATTTTTGATGCTTTTAAAAAAGACACCCATTTCTGCTGCTCGGCTTTAGAAGTCAACAAAAGCTGATACCTGCCTTTAGAATCAAAATCAATTAGGATTGAGCGATCGATTGCATCGGGGTTTTCGATATAATGAACTGGATATGAAAGCTGAAAAACTTCAAAATGAGTTGATGTAGCTTGAGCCTTGCCCAAGCAGGGCAACAATAGGACCATGAGAACAAAATGTTTCATATTCTGGTAAAGGTTTGGGACTTTCAAAATACAATATATTTTCCAACCAAAGAGTTCTATTGCTTAGAATTGCCTTTTATCCATTTATCCGACGTACCTTTGCAGCAATGAATACATTCCACTCCCTCGGTCTCAATGAAGCATTATTAAGTGCCATTGAAGACATGGGCTTCGAAACCCCTTCAGAAGTTCAAGCCAAAACCATTCCGCTATTACTCGAGAAAGAAACAGACATTGTTTCGCTTGCACAAACAGGTACTGGAAAAACCGCTGCTTTTGGTTTTCCTATGCTTCAAAAAATCGATGATAAAAGCAGAACAACACAAGGGCTTATTCTTTCCCCTACCCGAGAACTTTGTTTGCAAATTACCCAAGAATTAAAAAACTATGCGAAGTACCTAAAGGGTGTAAATGTGGTTGCTATTTATGGAGGAGCCAGCATCACGGAACAAGCGAAAAACGTTAAACGAGGGGCACAAATCATTGTAGCTACGCCAGGGCGAATGCAAGATATGCTCCGCAGAGGCTTGGTCAATGTTTCTAAGGTTGAGTACTGCGTACTCGATGAGGCGGATGAGATGCTCAATATGGGCTTCTATGAAGACATTACTTCGATTTTATCCAATACCCCTGATGACAAAAGCACATGGTTGTTTTCTGCAACCATGCCAAAAGAAGTAGCAGTAATTGCAAAAAAATTCATGCATAAACCGGAAGAGGTTACCGTAGGAAATAAAAATGCAGGAACAAAAAATGTAAGCCACGAATACTATCAAGTTTCGGGTCGTGACCGCTACCCTGCTTTAAAACGGTTGGCCGATGCGCATCCCAATATTTTTTCTGTCATCTTTTGTCGAACCAAAAGAGACACCCAACGCGTAGCTGAAAAGTTGATCGAAGACGGATATAATGCAGGCGCCCTTCACGGAGATTTAAGTCAAAATCAAAGGGACATGGTCATGAAATCGTTTAGAAACAAGCAAATTCAAATGCTTGTTGCCACGGATGTTGCCGCAAGGGGGATTGATGTGGACAACGTTACCCATGTGATTAATTACCAATTGCCCGATGAGATTGAAACCTATACCCACCGAAGTGGTCGTACAGGAAGAGCCGGAAACAAAGGGGTATCGATGATTATTGTAACTCAAAGTGAATCGAGAAAAATTCGAGCCATTGAAAAAATTATTCAAGCAAAAATAACGTCGAAAAAGATTCCTACTGGGAATGAGATTTGCAAAACCCAACTTTATCATTTGGTTCAGAAAATTAACCAAACGGAAGTCAATGAAGAAATCGACACCTACCTTCCACAATTGGAAGAGGTGCTAGCAGATTTGACTAAAAAAGAATTGATTCAACGTCTGGTTTCTGTAGAGTTTGCCCGTTTTCACGATTACTATAAAAATGCGAAAGACCTCAACTCATCTTCGAGTCAGAGCAGCACAGGAGAAGGCAAAACCAAACACAATAAAAAAGAAAGCACTCGTTTCTTTATCAACATTGGCGCCAGAGACGAATACAATTGGATGACGCTGAAAGATTTCTTAAAAGAAACCCTTTCTTTGGGACAAGACGACGTTTTCCATGTGGATGTTATGGATGGCTTTTCATTCTTCAACACACCCAATGAATACCGAGAAAAAGTAATCCAAATGTTTGAATTTTTCGAATTGGATGGCCGTCAAATCAATGTAGAAATCTCGGAAAAAAGTGGAAAATCGGGAGGAAAACGCAAAGGAGGTGGAAAACGTAAAAACTTCTCTGGAGGCGACCGCTTCTCCAACTTTTCAAACAACGATGGAAAGAAAAAGAAAAAAGGAGGAAAAGGACAAAAACCTTCAGGCTTTGGACGTAGGTCTAGACGTTAATATCTTTTTCACACTTATCGCCATATTTTCTTATTACATTTGTTGTAATGAAAATCATATTTCCAAGGTTCATTCCACTTCTTTTTTTATGCTCTTCTGTGTATGCACAAACGGAGTACACCCTTTTAAAAGGGAAAGTGCAAAACGACAGCAATGATGCCCTTATGGCCAGTGTGCATGTGTTGAATTTGAGTTCGGTGGAAGGAGTGATTACCAATGTAGAGGGAGAATTTGAAATCGCGGTACAAACCAACGATACGCTTTATTTTTCTTACTTAGGATTTAAACCACTTAAGGTAGCTGTGAGTAAGGATATGATCAAATTCGGAGTGCCCACTTTTCGTTTAACTCAACTTTCATTTGCTTTAGAAGAAGTCATTATAAAGCCCTACCAGCTCACGTGATATTTGGACATCGATGTTCGAAAAGTTCCCATAAATCCAGCAGGAAGATACAGTATTCCTGGCCTACCTCAATCGGGTTATGAAGCTGGAAACAGAAACCGATCTTCCATTTCTAAAGCCATTGGTGCATTGTTTAATCCTGCCGATTTCTTGTACAATTTGTTTGGAAAAAACCCCAAGCAAATGAGAAAACTGAAAAAAATGCGGCAAGATGATGCCATTCGAAATTTACTGTCCACCAAATTTGACCGTGAGGTTTTGGTTCAACTTTTAGGTATTGACCGGCCCAATTTGAATGAAATATTACGCAATTGCAACTACTCCAACGCCTTCATTAAAGAAGCCAATGATCTGCAAATTTTAGAAGCAATTAGCGGCTGCTATGAAGAGTTTAAAGTACTTCAAATGTGATGCAATCTGAGGAATTAGAAACCCTTTTGATGCAATACTTTTCTCATGCTGGGGATAGAGAAAAAGGAGCCCTGTTCATTCACGAAAACCCTCATCATTTCGATACTCTTTTTCGGTTAGCCTGTTCCAGTGAGAGCAAAAGAGCACATGTTGTTTCTGCTTGGATTCTAGAAAAATACAGCCTCGATAAACTTGATGTCTTCACTCCCATCATGGATGTTTTTATTGAAGGGGTTTCGGTCCAAACGCATGAAAGTAAACGACGACCGATGATGAAATTACTTTATCATTATTGTAAAAAACCCGAGCGAAGAAATGGATTGAGTGCAACACAAATTCAAGCAATCATCAACTGCGGTTTTACGCACATGCTTGATGCTCAAAAAATAGCCTCTATTGCATTTGCTATAAAAACAGTGGCCTATTTTAGATTCCATGAAACATGGGTTAATGAAGAACTCAATCAATTTATTATTAATAAATTACCCAATAGCAGTCCTGGCTTTCGGTCCATGGCCAAATACATCGAATGACCACCCTTATCGTTTGCGGATAGAAATCATAAAAAAAATACGTTCTAAAGAAAGGAAACGACAGGATAGTTTATCTTTGTACTTTATTTCAAAAAACGATGAAACTTACGCCATTAAATGCCATTTCTCCTGTAGATGGTCGCTATCGAGCAAAGACAAAATCATTAGCCCCTTATTTTTCAGAACAAGCACTCATCCACTATCGTGTGCGGGTCGAAATTGAATATTTTATTGCTTTGTGCGAATTGCCTTTACCTCAACTCAGTGATTTTAATTCTTCTTTGTATGATGAGTTAAGAAGCATTTATAGGCATTTTACCGAAGAAGAGGCCAACGAGATTAAAGAAATTGAAAAGACGACCAATCACGACGTTAAAGCGGTAGAGTATTTCATCAAAAAAGAATTTGATCGCCTCGAAATTCAAGAGTACAAAGAATTCATTCATTTTGGCCTTACTTCTCAAGACATCAACAATACCGCTATTCCCTTGTCCATGAAAGAAGCTGTAGAAGCGGTATACATTCCCATGTTGGATGAATTGATTTCAGCATTGAGTAACTGTGTGGAAGAATACAAAGATGTTCCCCTTTTGGCACGTACTCACGGGCAACCTGCTTCCCCCACACGTTTGGGAAAAGAGTTTGCTGTGTTTGTAGAACGCCTTTCGCAACAAAAAGAAATCTTAGCTGCTCAATCTCACGCAGCTAAATTCGGAGGAGCAACGGGGAATTTTAACGCGCATCATGTAGCCTATCCAAAAACTGATTGGAAGCACTTCGGGACTCATTTTGTTGAAACTATTCTTGGGTTGCATCATTCCTTCCCAACCACGCAAATTGAGCATTACGACCATTTTGCTGCCTTGTGTGATGTTATGAAACGCATCAACACCATTTTAATTGATTTGAACCGGGATATTTGGACCTACATTTCGATGGACTACTTCAAGCAAAAAATTAAAGATGGAGAAGTTGGTTCTTCTGCAATGCCCCATAAAGTGAACCCTATCGATTTTGAAAATTCGGAAGGAAACCTTGGCATGGCCAATGCACTCCTAGGGTATTTAGCAGAAAAGTTGCCTGTTTCGAGATTACAGCGCGACCTTACAGACAGTACTGTTTTAAGAAACATTGGAACTCCACTAGGTCATAGTATTATTGGTTTTCAATCCACTTTAAAAGGAATTTCAAAATTGCTTTTAAACGAACAAAAAATAAATGCAGACCTAGAAGCCAATTGGTCTGTTGTAGCCGAAGCCATCCAGACAATTCTTAGAAGAGAAGGGTTTCCAAATCCTTATGAAGCATTAAAAAAATTAACGCGGACAAATACGGAAATCAACCAAGAGTCGATCCATGCGTTTATTGATGAACTGGATATTGACACCAAAATAAAAGCAGAACTGAAAACGATTACTCCGTTCAACTATACGGGCATCTAATTGCCAAGTGCATCGAGGTATTTTCCACCCGGGATATCGACCAACTGAGTTAAAGAAGCAATTTGGTCAAGTTGTAAATCGCCTTTGATTTCCAATAAAATATAATCCAAATCGACTTGGGTGTCTAAATTGATGCTCGGATTCTTTTTCACAAAATCATAAAGCCCTTTAACGAGCATAACAAGTCGTTTTACTTTGGATTGATCACTTCCAAAAACAGCACCAAACTGAACATTGACGTTCGCTTCGGTGAGGTTGATAATGGACATCAAAGGGGTGTTTTTATATTCTGCTTGTAACCATGAATGCATTTCTTCAGCGATAGATTCGTTTTTGGTCGAAAGTACCCTGAATTCTTTTAAAGTTTTTATCATTTCCAAAAAAGCCTCTGCATTCTCATCAGTGGCATTCACCTTAATCTTACTGAGCAACGAAAACATTGTTTGAGGAACGCGTATGTAGGTAACTTCAGGGTGTCCATTGTATTTTTGGAATACATCCTGTCCGTAGGAAGTTGCAAAGGTCATAAACAAGAAGAGGGTCATCAAATACTTCATTTAATCGATTTTTATTTAAAGGTAAAAAACATTGGCATTCAAAACGTTTCAAATTTGAATAAACTTAACTAATTTGCGCCTTCATAATACATACAAAAGATGAAAAAGATTCTTGCAATTTTTGTTTTTGGCGCCTTACTAATGAGCTGTAAGAAAAAAGATGTGGATGATAATGAAATCACCATTGACCCAGAAGTAACCACCGGGACTACCACTCCAACCACAGATGGTGGCTCAAATTCTGGAACCGGCGGAACAGGAGTTACTTCCGTTACGCTGATCAACGATTTTATTTGGGAAGGTCTAAATCAATATTACTATTGGCAAGAAGATGTGGACAACTTAGCAGATACCGTTATTGACGATGTTGCTAGTTATATCAACTTATTAAATTCACAAAACGATCCCTCTGATTTTTTCTATAGCCTAAACCATCCGGATGACCGTTTTAGTTGGATTGAAGAAAACTATCGCGATCTACAAAATCAACTTTCAGGGATTTCAGCTTCTAACGGAATGAAGTTTCTCATCTACAGAAGATGTAGTGATTGTAATGAACTCGTTGCTATTGTTACTTATGTCCTCCCCGATTCTGATGCTGCGGAAAAAGGAATTGTTCGAGGGGACACCTTTACCATTGTAAACGGGCAAGAATTGACCATCTCCAACTACAGCAGCTTACTCTACGGAGAGGATTTAACTTATACGATTGACTTGGTTGATTATGATGCTGCCAACAATGTTGCAACTCCAAGAAACATATCTGTTAGTCTTACGAAAGAAGAAAATTTTCAAGAAAACCCCATTCACAAAAGCATGGCTTTTGATGTCAACGGACGTGTTGTGGGCTATTTAATGTACAACCAATTTGTGGGCGCTGTCGATAGCGACGACGACGACCAAATCGATGTAGATTTCAACGAACTCTTGGTTCAAACTTTTACAGAATTCGGTAACCTAGGGGTGCAAGACCTTGTTGTAGATTTGCGTTACAATGGCGGAGGCTCTGTTCAAACCTGTACCTATCTTGCCAGTATGATTACTGGACAACACACTGGAAGTGTTTTTGCTCAACAACGCTGGAACTCAAAGTTAATGGCCTACATCAATGCGATTAATTCCGACAACAACGACAACAACAACATTGAAACACGCAATACCTTTGTTAACGCAACCACTGCAGGAACCAGCCTTCCTTCCCTTAACTTACAAAGAGTATATATTTTAACACCCAATCGAAGTGCCTCGGCAAGTGAGTTGCTTATCAATGGACTTGCTTCCTACATCAACGTAATTCAGGTTGGAACAACAACGTATGGTAAAAACGTAGGGTCCATTTCCCTTTATGATTATGTCGATGCACAAGCGCCTTTTGACAGCATTAACCAAGCGCATGACTATGCCATGCAACCCATTGTTCTTAAAATTGCGAATAACGACGGTTATGCCGATTATGCCAACGGACTCCCTCCAGAAGATCGTTCTGTTCTTCCGAATCTCGACTTTATTGAAGTTCGAGAGTCGATCTCCAATTTTGGAACACTTGGAGATCCTAACGAACCGATGTTAGCAACGGCTTTAAATCATATTACGAACAATAACAACAAATACGAGGGATTGGAAAATAGAATTTTACTTCCCGAAGTAAAGCTTCCAAAAAAGGTTACCGATCAATACCGTTTAAACATTGACAACTTCCCGAAACTTCCCTTAAAGAAGCTTCGTTAAAAACGATAGTTGAGACCGAGTCGGAAATTCCGCCCTTGGGTTGCAAAGCCTAAGAGCTCGGTGTAGTCTTCATCGAAAAGGTTGGTTAGCCAAGCGTTCAATTCCAAATTGGTTTTCGCAAATCGTTTGCTGTACTTTAAATCCACCAACGAATAGGCTTCTAAAGAACTTGAGTCGATGGCTTGTCTTTTTCCGCGATAGGCATAAACAAGACCAATTCCATTCGATTGAAAACGATAATTGAGATCTAAATTCCACGCGTGTTTAGGTAGGCGTGCCAAAACCCCTTCTTCCAATTCAGTGAAGGTATAATTCAAGTTGAAATCAACAAGTGAGAAAAGACGATTTCGATAGGTATATTCGAATCCTCTAACCTTAAAATCGGCAGCGGCGTTTGCATAAGCATAGGTAGAATCAAAAATGATTTTATAATCTTCGTTGCGTTGAAAGTAAACAAGGCTCGAGCGCGCCTCCTTTGATGCCCAGACAAGTCCTATTTCTGAAGAAGTAGATTCTTCTGGAGCCAAGTTAGGGTTGCCCGAATAAGCATCGTAAAGTTGAAATAAACTTGGAGCAATGAATGCAGAACTTACATCACTTATTAACTTTAAGGATCCTGTTTTGAGTGGAATTAAAAAAGAAGGATTAAAGGTATAGGTAAAGTGATTCCCGTACAATTGATGTTGATTCATCCTGATCCCTCCATTGAAATTAAACCCCTTTTCCCCCATATAGACAAGACTGGTAAACACATCATTCTGATGTGTAGGGAGAGCTCCTTCGTAAACAGCTTCTTGATATAGCCACCCTTGAATGCTGTATAAGCGGGGAGTTAGTTGTAGTTTATTCATTACCTCAACAGAACGGTTGTTTGCCAAATAAGTGGAGGGATAATTATCACGGTATTCGCGACGTGTTTTTTGCATTCCACCCTGGAAAGATAGCGTCCCTTTATTGTAGCTGTATTCAGAATTAAAGGCAATATTTTCTAAAAAACTAAATCCATAAAAGTCGGCGTCACTCAGAGGAAAAATATTGTCATAATCGCTTTTAATCTGACTTTTACTTGCAATCAGTTTTACCTTTAAACCCTTATTTTCGTAGCCCACTTGACCATTGAGGTTATAACGGAAAAAAGCATCCGTTTCTGTTCCTGAAACCACAGAAGACATTCCGTCTGTCGAGAGGGAGGAAACTCCAAAACGATAATACCAGTTTTCTTTTTTATGGGTATAATTTAAAGCATTGGAAAAATAACTCACCCCTTTCAACGACTGGTTTGAGGCTTGCTCTGTTCCGCCAACCAAACTGATATTGAATCGATTGTCTTGATTTTTTCGAGTGGTAATTCGGATAACGCCTGCGGCGGCGGCACTTCCATACAACGTACTTGCCCCCCCTTTTAAAATTTCAATTGAATCAATATCACTCAACGAAAGCATATTCAAATCAAAATCATTTCCAATTCGAGAGGGGTCGCTCACACGCACGCCATCCACTAAAATTAGCACCTGGTTGTTGAGACTCCCGCGAAGGGCTACACGCAGGTTTTGCCCTGTCACCGATCGATTTCCAAGCACCACCACACCCGATTTTGTGCTTAAAAGACTGGCCAAGCTACGCCCAGAAAATTCTTCAATTTCTTTTCGTGAAATTTGAACTACTGTTTTTCCAGAATTCGATAATTTAATGGGCAGCCGCGTGTCGGAAAGGACTACCTCCTCCAAAACATTCGAAGGGTTGACAATGGTGTCTAAGCTTTGTTCTTTTTGTTGTGCGTTGCCAACGAAGGAAATGGAAAGGAAGACCATCCCCAAATAGGTGCGTGTGTTTTTCATTTTAACGTATTATCTACGGGATAGATTCAATAGCCATATTTTTCTTTATCCCCGAAGAAAAACATCACTATAATTGGGCAGGTCTCCTGGCTCGGGTTTTTCTAGCTACCTTCCCGATGCGTACATCAGTGGTTTAAAGAGGCTAGAAACGCCTAAAAGGCATAACTTACAGTTGCGGGTACAGCATTGGATTTTCACCAATTTCCCTATTAAACTTGCGTAAACAAGTACCTAATTACGGTGTGAAATTACGAACTTTAATTGGTTAAACGGCTTTCAAATATCTTTTTTCAATAAAAGAATAAGTTCCAAAAAGGACGGCAGTGTAGAATAAATCTCCGAGAAGCGTGTTGGTATAAAATGGAATTGCGAGAGTAAAACAAGAAAAAAGACCCGCCAAGGTTTTTGGATAGTACAACACCCACACCCCCAAGTTAGAAACCACAAAGAAAACAATGGAAGAAGCAAAAGTGACTCCTAAATTCAGTTGTTTTCTTCCCATGCCTAGCAATGAAATGGTTGCGAAAGAAGCATACACAAACAGGTTGATTAAACTTAACCCAAGAAACAAGTCCGATAGAAACAGACAGACGAGAGGTAAAAATAAAGCCCAAACGCGATTACTCAACTTGGCCGCTGCAAATAGTGCAATACCCGTAATGGGTGCAAAATTTGGAGGATGCGGAATTAATCTACTTACCACAGCAAGTAGAATTAATCCAATGATAATTTTCTTTTCCCTTTCCATCAAAATCTTCATTATAGGGTTAAAGGTATATATTTATTTTGTAAGGTACATTTTTCTTCGTGCATATAAATTGTAAAACTCATCGTCTTTCAAGGAATCTACAAACAAAATGCTTTCTCCTGTACTTTTCATTTCGGGTCCTAATTGTTTATTCACATTTGGGAACTTGTTGAATGAAAAGACCGGTTGCTTAATGGCATACCCTTCCAATTGGGGATTAAAATCAAAATCGGTAACCTTCTTCTCCCCTAGCATTACTTTGGTTGCATAATTTACATAAGGCTCTTTGTAAGCTTTAGCAATAAAAGGCACAGTTCGCGAGGCTCGCGGATTGGCTTCAATAATATACACCTTGTCGTTTTTTACTGCAAACTGAATGTTGATCAGTCCCACCGTGTTTAATGCCTTAGCGATTTTATGGGTATGGTCTTTTATTTGCTGTAAAACATACTCTCCTAAGTTAAAGACTGGTAAGGTAGCATTTGAATCTCCAGAGTGAATTCCACAAGGTTCAATGTGCTCCATAATCCCAATGATATAGACATTTTCACCATCGCAAATTGCATCAGCTTCGGCTTCAATTGCCCCATCGAGATAATGGTCGAGCAAGAGTTTATTATTTGGAATTTTTCGCAATAAATCAACTACATGCTTCTCCAATTCCTCTTTGTTTATAACGATCTTCATTCCTTGTCCTCCCAATACATAAGAAGGTCTCACCAAAATTGGAAAATCCAATTGATCGGCTAACGCGAGAGCTTCGTCGGCGTTTTCAGCAACACCAAATTCTGGGTAAGGAATGTTGTTGTTTTTCAAAAGGGTAGAAAAACTTCCTCTATCTTCTGCTAAATCGAGCGATTGGAAACTTGTTCCAATGATTTTGATTCCGTAGCGATCCAGCTTTTCTGCTAATTTAAGAGCGGTTTGTCCTCCCAACTGCACAATCACACCTTCGGGTTTTTCGTGCTGGATGATGTCGTAAATGTGCTCCCAAAACACAGGCTCAAAATAAAGCTTGTCTGCCGTATCAAAATCAGTAGATACTGTTTCTGGGTTACAGTTTATCATAATGGTTTCATAACCGCATTCTGAAGCGGCAAGTACACCGTGCACACAACAATAATCAAATTCTATCCCTTGACCAATTCGGTTGGGGCCAGAACCCAAAACAACAATTTTCTTTTTATCGGTAACCACACTCTCATTTTCACTAAAGGGCGTAGCTCCTTTGGTTTGCATTTGCGCTTCAAAGGTAGAGTAATAGTAAGGTGTTTTTGCTGCAAATTCTGCCGCACAGGTATCTACTAACTTATACACACGTTGAACCCCCATTTCCTCTCTCAAATTATATACCTGAGATTCTAGACAATCGAGCATATGCGCTATTTGTCGGTCTGCAAAACCCTTTTGTTTTGCTTCGAGTAAAAGAGGTTTTTCTAGGGTGTTGATGTTAAAAGTTGAAATTTCTTTTTCTAAAAGATGCAACTCTTCAAATTGACGTAAAAACCATAAATCAATTTTTGTGATTTCGTGAATACGACTCAATGGAATTCCCATCTGAATAGCGTCATAAATCACAAAAACACGATCCCAGCTGGCATGGGTAAGTTTTGAAATTACCGTTTCATAATCGGTATATCCTTTTCCATCGGCGCCTAAACCGTTTCGTTTTATTTCTAAAGACTGGGTAGCTTTATGAAGCGCTTCTTGAAACGAGCGTCCAATTCCCATGACCTCTCCTACCGATTTCATTTGTAGCCCGAGTTCACGATCTGAACCTTCGAACTTATCAAAGTTCCAACGTGGAATTTTTACAATTACATAATCCACCGATGGCTCAAATAAAGCAGATGTAGATTGTGTAATTTGATTGTCGAGTTCGTCGAGTGAATACCCAATAGCGAGTTTGGCCGCAATTTTAGCAATTGGATATCCCGATGCCTTCGAAGCCAAAGCCGAAGAACGGGATACACGTGGATTAATTTCAATCGAAATAATGTCTTCATTTTCGTCGGGACTTACCGCAAATTGAACGTTACATCCGCCTGCAAAATCACCGATACGACGCATCATTTTAATGGCCAAATCACGCATACGTTGGTATGCTGTATCAGAAAGTGTCATGGCTGGAGCTACCGTAATCGAATCCCCGGTATGGATTCCCATGGGGTCCATATTTTCGATGGTACAAATGATGCCTACATTATCGTTTTTATCGCGTAGCAGCTCAAGTTCATATTCTTTCCAACCCAAAAGCGCTTTATCGATAAGTACTTCATGAATGGGTGAAGCTTCCAAACCGCGAGTGAGCAATTCGTCAAAATCTTCTTCTTTATGCACAAAAGAAGCTCCTGTTCCTCCTAGTGTAAACGAAGGACGAATAACCAAAGGAAAACCAAATTTTTGCGCGATTTCTTTTCCCTTTAGAAAAGAAGTTGCTGTTTCTGCTGGCGCAACTGGAATGTCCAAGGTTTGCATCAACTCTTTAAATTGTTGACGGTCTTCAGTAATGTTAATGGCGTCGATATCAACCCCTATGATTTCTACGTTATGATCCTCCCAAACTCCTTTTTCATCGGCTTCAATACACAAATTCAATGCTGTTTGTCCTCCCATAGTGGGCAACACGGCATCGATGTCTTTATGCATTTCTAAAATTTCAATTAACGATTTTGTGGTCAGAGGTTTAAGGTATACGTGATCTGCCATCGATGGATCGGTCATGATCGTGGCAGGGTTAGAGTTGATCAGTACAGTTTCAATACCATCTTCTCGAAGCGAACGCAAGGCTTGTGATCCGGAATAGTCAAACTCACATGCTTGCCCAATAATAATGGGTCCCGATCCAATAATTAAAATTTTGTTTAGGTCTTCTCTTTTCGGCATAACTTATCGTATTTCACTTTAGTGTATAAAAAAAGAGTGTTACTTAAAATAAAGTAACACTCTAATATGGTGATTATCAATCATTATTTTTTGTGTCTTGGCTCTGAAGATACTGATACTTTTTTTCTTCCTTTAGCACGACGGCTAGCAAGTACTTTACGGCCATTTGCAGATGCCATACGCTCTCTGAAACCGTGCTTATTTCTTCTTTTTCTTTTCGAAGGTTGAAATGTTCTTTTCATAATATCTTAGGATAAAAGGGTGTCCTTTTTTATTGAGGGCAAATATACAATATCTTTTATTTTTTACAAGCTTAAAGAAGATTTTGTTCCTAATGTTTTTTATTACTTTTGTGGCAAATAATCTTTTATGTTTCCAAAAAGTTTAAAAATAGTTTTAGCAGCGCTTAGCTTTGGTTATGCGGTGTTTCAATTTATCGATAATGAGATCGGCAACGGTATTTTTTTATTGCTTATCACCGGTATGTTCGTTCTTCTCTACTTTAAAAATGAATTGATTTTCTTGGCTTTTCTTCAGTTGCGCAAACAAAATTTTGAGGGAACGCTTCGATGGCTCATTCGGATTAAAAATCCAGAAAGCAGTTTGGTAACAAAGCAGCAAGGCTATTATCATTATTTACACGGAATCATCGAATCACAAACCAATCTTACCAAAGCTGAAAAGTCGTTTCGAAAAGCCTTGTCTCTAGGCTTATCCATGCAAGCCGATTTGGCAATGACTAAATTAAGCTTAGCAGGCATTTTGCTTCAAAAAAGAAGAAAAAGAGAAGCTACAACCCTGCTTAGCGAAGCAAAAAAAGCAGATACGCACAACATGCTCACTGAGCAGATTCGAATGATGCAACAGCAGCTTAAGAAGATTTAATCCGCTGCTTCTTCAGGAAGGGCAATCTGATATAATTTCCTTGATTTATTATTCAAATGGTTTTCAATTAACCAGGGATTATATATTTTCATGGTCTTGTAGTTCACTCCCATTTGCTTAGCGAAACGAGCAATATTAGTAATTGCGGTGTCTACCTCAACCGTTCGAAAAGTAAAGGGCTTATATTTTTGAGCCTCTGGCACATTGAATCCATAACTGGCTGGAGATTCTAAAATCAATTTTACCGCTAAAATTCGAAAAACATAGCGTTTTGTTTCTGTCCCCAATAGCAAATCTTGATAAGTATCGGCTTGCTGTTTTTCAAGAATCCGCCGAATACCGCTAATACCGCGGTTGTATGAAGCTGCTGCTAAGGTCCATGACCCCAAACGATCTTTTGCCTTCTTTAAATACTTACACGCCACTTTTGTCGACAAAATAATATTATAGCGCTCATCGACATTACTGTTAATTTCAAGACCATATTCTTTCCCTGTAGCACGCATAATTTGCCAAAAACCCTTTGCCCCTGCTGGAGATCTAAGGTTTTCAAAACCGCTTTCAATAAGAGCTAAATATTTGAAATCGTCGGGTACCCCCTCCTCCTCCAAAATACGTTCTATCAATGGAAAATATTTATTCGCTCTTTTAATCATCAACAATGTATTGGACTGCCAATAGGTATTGACCAAAAGTTCTTTGTCCATGCGCTCTATTAAATCTTGCTCGTTAAGAACGATTTCCTCTCCAGCAAAAAGAATGCGTTCGGGAATGTGAAGGGCATTGACTCTATAGGAAGAGGGATCTCCATAATCTACGAATGCCGAATTGGATTCACTAATAAATGCCAAAGCAATTCCGCAAAAGAAAACGGCTAACACTATTTTTTGTGAAATGTTGAAGTTGGTCATAATTAAAAATGTTGTTGAATAATTTCGGGTAAGCGGCTATTAAACCAACGGTGATGGGTTAAAATCATTGCATGGGTAGCCCCCTTTATTTGATAAAAGTTGTGACTTGTGTCTAAATTTTTTAGTGGAAAAACAGCATCTTGGGAGCCATGAATGTGCACCACTTCATCACTTGGTTGCGTTTGTTTCCAATGCACAATCTGATGCATGGACCAATCCAAGTAAAAAGAATCTCTTTCCGAAAGGTATTTTTGGTAGGACTTTACTCTCTCTTCAATAGAGGGTCCAAAAACAAACAAAGCAAGGCTTTCTAAACTTTCAATCCACTGTGTAGGAAGCAGTTTATGGAAACCTGTCCGCTTGGCTAGGCGCATAGACAGGGGAAGTTCCAAACGCGATTTTACACTAGAAACTATAATGACTCCACGACAAGCAATATGTTTGGCTATTTCTTGCATTAAAATTCCTCCAAAAGAAACACCGAGTAAAATCGGGTGGTCTTTTTCAATACGTTCCGACATCCTTTTTGCATATGCTGCTAAGGCTTCCCCTTTTTGAGGTGGAATCCACGAAAGCTTGTGCAACACAAAAGAATTAGGCAATTCAATGAATTCAAATATTCTAGGACTGGCTGCCATTCCAGGCATCAAATAAACGGGTATTGGTACTGTCTTGCTCACTCTATGTTAAGAAAACCTTAAGGTATGCTATTTTTTTGTATATTTGTGTTCCCAATTTGGGAAGACTAAATTACCAATTTTAGACTAGATTATTTAGAAATCAATCTTAAACAAAATCATTTATGAGCGAACTCATTTTAGAAAACAATGACTTTTTAAGACAATTTGAAGTCATCGTTGACGATACAATGGCGCGAATCGAATATGCTGAGCAAGAAAGAAAAATCTTCTTAACTAAATTAATTGTTCCCGAGAACATTGCCTCCACCAGCTTTAAAGACGCATTTATAAAGCTTGTTTTAGATGATGTGGCAGAAAGAAACCTAAAAGTTGTTCCTACGAGTCCAGAAATTGCTGGTTTTCTTCGTAAAAACAAAAAATACAAATCTCTTTTACCCGTGGGAATTAAGTTATAATCACTTAGATTCTTACAAATCCTTCCTCGTCAATTCTGTCTAGTACAGTGGTTTCTGTGGTATTTATTGCCTCGGGGTTCCATGCTTTTCTCACCTTGACATAATTACTGGTAAACCCGTGAATAAAACCTTCTTTATTCTCTCCTTCCCATAAAATGGACTGAGTGGACCCTAATTGGGATTGATAAAAATGATGCCGCTTTTTAGCGGATAAGCCGCGTAACATTTTTGAACGTTTATTTCGAATAGCCATAGGAACAACTCCTTCAAAATCTGCTGCCTCTGTATTGGGGCGTTCTGAGTAGGTGAAAACGTGTAAATACGAAACATCTAATTCAGATAGAAAACGATAGGTCGTAAGAAAATCCTCCTCCGTTTCACCAGGAAAACCTACAATGACATCGACACCAATACAAGCATGTGGCATTTTAGACTTTATGTGTTCCACGCGTTCTTTGTACAAACCAGATAAATAACGGCGTCTCATTTTTTTCAAAATGGCATCGCTTCCGCTTTGCAAAGGCACATGAAAGTGAGGCACAAAAGCTTTGCTGTTTGAGACAAAATCAATGATGTCGTTTTTCAATAAATTGGGTTCAATAGAAGAAATACGCACCCGCTCAATGCCTTTAATCTGATCGAGGGCTGTTACTAAATCTAAGAAGGTATCTTGATGCTTTTTTAAACCAAATTCTCCTTTCCCAAAGTCACCAATGTTGACTCCTGTAAGGACAATTTCACGAATTCCCTTTTTAATAATTTCATCTGCCCTGTCGACCACATTGGCTACCGTGTCACTTCTAGAAATCCCTCTTGCTAAAGGAATGGTACAGTAAGAACATTTATAATCACATCCGTCTTGAACTTTTAAAAATGCACGAGTACGCTGTCCTGTCGAAAAACTACTTTTAAAGGAATTGACCTCTTCAATTTCACAGGCATGAATGGCGGATTCCTCCTTTTTTGAAATGTCATGTAAAAAGGAAGTCAAATTAAATTTTTCTGAAGCCCCAAGAACCAAGTCAACACCATCGACTTTTGCCAATTCCTCGGGCTGAAGTTGCGCATAGCAACCGATAGCTGCAACAAAGGCGTCTTTGTTTTTCTGTAAAGCTTTCTTCACCAAACCCTTAAAGCGCTTGTCTGCGTTTTCAGTTACCGAGCAGGTATTAATAACATAAACATCTGCTTCGTCTTCAAAAGCAACCGTTTGGTAATGTTGTGGAGAAAAGTCCTTTTCTATTTCAGCAGTTTCAGAAAAGTTGAGTTTACACCCAAGGGTATGGAACGCCACACGGGTAAGCTTTTTGACTGAAACTGGGTTTGAACAAGAGAAGCGCTCACGAAATAAAATATTGACTTAAATTTGACACAAAGATACACTTTGATGCGAATTTTCTTTCGGTTTTCCTCTTCATTACTTGTTTTGGTTTTTAGTTGCATTTTCTTTTTTAGATGTGCCACTGAAAAAAAAATTGAGGACCATACCGTTTTTCGCTATAATGAACTGAGGAACATCACTTCTTTGGATCCGGCTTTTGCCAGAAACCCGCAAAACATTTGGCCAATACAGCAACTATTCAACGGTCTTGTGCAATTGGATAACCAACTCAATGTGATTCCAGAAATTGCCCATTCATGGGACATCGACCCCACAGGAAAAACCTATACGTTTTATTTACGCGACAGTGTCTTTTTTCACCAGAGCGATTTTTTTGGCGCAGCGAAAACACGAACTGTAGAAGCTAGAGATTTTACCTACAGCTTCGATCGCCTTCTCGACCCAAAAGTAGGCTCCCCCGGGGGTGGGTGTTGCAGCAGGTAAAAGCATATCGTGCGGTGGATAAAAACACTTTCCAAATTGAGTTAAAAAAACCATTCCCTGCCTTTCTTGGACTGCTGACTATGCGCTATTGTGCTGTGGTGCCCAAAGAAGTTATTTCAGCAGCGGGCGATCAATTTCGAAAACGTCCTATTGGAACTGGGCCATTCAAATTTCAGGCCTGGGAAGAAAACGTTAAACTGGTTTTACGCAAAAACAAAACCTATTTTGAAAAGAATAAAAAAGGAGAACAACTTCCCCATCTCGAAGCCATTGCCATTCAATTTCTCAACGATCGACAAAGTGAGTTTCTACAATTCAAACAAGGAAAATTTGATTTTATAAATTCCCTCGATGCCGCCTACAAAGATGAACTTTTAACCCCCAACGGTAAGCTCAACCCTGAATACAAAGCAAGCGTTCAGTTTCAAAAAGGACCCTATTTAAACACGGAATACCTTGGCCTTTATTTGGACAAAAAAAACACCCCGCTAAATGACATCAGAATTCGACAAGCCATAAACATTGGTTTTGATCGAGAAAAAATGATTACTTACTTAAGAAACACCATTGGAATTGCGGCACTAAAAGGCATTATTCCCAACGGACTTGGAGGGCAACCTCACAGCGACTTAATCCGCTACCAACCCAAATATGCGCGGGAATTGGTGGATGCCTATAAAAAAGATAATAACACAATTTCGCCCAAAATCACACTGGCCACTGATGCAAATTATTTGGATGTATGTGAATTCCTTCAGCAAGAATTAGCAAAAATTGGACTCGCTATTGAAATCAATTTAATGCCAACCGCTACGCTCCGACAAATGAAAACTAAGGGAAAACTAGAGGCGTTTAGGGCAAGTTGGATTGCCGATTATCCCGATGCAGAAAATTATCTTTCCTTGTTTTATGCCAAAAACCATTCCCCCAACGGCCCAAACTATACCCACTATGAAAATGAACAATTTGATTCTCTCTACCAAAAAGCGATGGCCGAATCCAGACCAAAAGAACGACTAAAGCAATACCGCAAAATGGATGAATTGATGATGAAGGACTACCCTATTGTTCCTTTATATTACGATGAAATTGTGCGCTTTGTCCACAAAAATGTAGTGGGCTTGGAAATGAATCCGCTCAACCTGCTTTATTTAAAAAATGTAAAAAAGAAGAAAGTAAATTAACCCTTTCTCCAGCGAGCGCTCAATTCAAAAACGTGTTGGAGTATTACTCGATCTTCTTCATTGAGGTGTTGATTTCGACGACTCATCATAGCTGCATTGGCCTCCATTGCTTTTTCAAACGTATTGGTAGAAAGCCCTTGCGGCCCACCAAAACTAAAACTAGGTAAAAAAGTACGAGGAAATCCACTTCCGAAAATATTCGAACAAATCCCAACTACGGTGGCCGTATTGAACATGGTATGGATACCACATCGGCTAAAGTCACCCATAATTAGACCACAAAACTGGAGATCGGTTTTACTGAAACGCTCTTCATTGTAGTCCCAAACACGGATTTTTGCATAACTGTTTTTCAGATTAGAAGCATCGGTAGCAGCTCCTATATTGCACCACTCCCCAATTACTGCGTTCCCCAAAAAACCGTCGTGCCCTTTGTTTGAATAACCCATAATGAGCACATTACTCAATTCGCCTCCTGCCTTAACATAAGGCCCTAAGGTGGTTCCTCCATAAATTTTTGCACCCATTTTAACCACCGCGTGTTCACCTAAAGCGATGCTTCCGCGTAAGAGGGACCCCTCCATAACCTCAGCATTAGCGCCAATGTATATGGGCCCTGTAGAAGCATGCACTGTTGCAAAATTTACTTTTGCACCCTCTTCAATAAATATGTTTTCGGGCGAAATTACCTGATTGGTTGTAGGAATTTCAGCACTTTTTCGACCCTGAGTAAGGCGGTGAAAATCCTCTTTTATAACCGCCTCATTCAATAAAAACAACTTTGTCTTATCATCCAGGTGCAGTAAATCCTCTTCCCAATGGATTGCATCTTTTGGATCCCATTCGGTAGGAGGCACTTTAGAGGTGGAAACAACGGCTACAACTTTATTCTTATAAAGCAAGACCTCTCCCTCTTTGAGCTGCTGTATTTGACTGACCACTTTTGCAGTGGGCAAAAAAGCAGCGTTGATGAATGTTTGTACAGAAGAAAATTTGGGCGGGTATTTTTTAGACAGATAGTCGACTGTAAGCAGACCACACTTTTGCTCTAAAAACGCTTCCCACTTGTCTTGAATTCGATCGATTCCTATTCGAAGATAAGCAACCGGTCGGGTATAGGTAAAAGGCAAAAGGGCTTCTCGCTCTTTTCCGTCAAAAAGCAAATACTTCATAAGAGGAAGGTTTTAAACGAATTTAACAATAAATACCGAGCGAGAAAAAAAGGCAAAAAAAAACTGCTCCGAAAAGAGAACAGTTTTCTTCCATAGTTAAAATGGATTATTTCTTGAACTTGGCGTATTTGTTTTTAAACTTATCAATACGTCCTGCAGTATCTACTAATTTCGATTTACCAGTATAGAAAGGATGTGATGTTCTTGAGATTTCCAATTTTACAAGAGGATACTCAACACCATCGATATCTATGGTATCTTTTGCATTTGCTGTCGATTTGGTAATAAATACATCTTCGTTAGACATATCTTTGAATGCGACAAGGCGATAGTTATCTGGGTGAATCTCTGCTTTCATAATGTTGTTTTATTTTAAAACGTGTGCAAATGTAAAAGAATTTTCTAAATTTATAAAATAGAAATCAATATTAAACTTAAATTTTAATGCAATGGTAGATCAATCCACATCAGTTAAATCGGCAATTCTTCAATATGGAACTCTTTTAGGAGTTGTTGGACTTGTTTTCAACCTCATGATTTTTTTCTTAGATATGCACTACACCCAAGAGAGTTCTGTTGGTTTTGTAGGAATAGCACTTACTATTGGGGTTATTTGTTTTGGACAATACAGCTTCAAAAAAGACAATGGTGGCTACCTTAGTTATGGAGAAGCCATTAAGCTTGGTTTAGGAATTGCCCTCATTAGCGGTATCATTGGGGTCACCTATCAAGTGCTTTTGGTAAACGTTATTGACCCTGATACCATTCCAAAAATGATGGAAGTCGCCAAAAATAAACTTATCGACGATAATCCTGAACTGTCCCAGGAGCAACTTGATCAAATCATAGAAATGCAGCAAAAATTCACCACTCCAGGAATGATGGTTGCTTTCGGATTGATCGGAAGTCTGGTGATTGGATTCATCATATCGCTTATCAGCGGATTAATCTTTAAAAAGAATCGACCTGAATAGGCGCTAATTTTGTAAATTTGTGTCCAACTTCGAGCATGGACATATCCATTATTATCCCTTTACTGAATGAAGAGGAATCCTTGACAGAACTGCATCAATGGATTGCTAAGTGTTTGTCTAATAGTCAATACCTCTATGAAGTAATTTTCATCGATGATGGCAGTACAGACAACTCTTGGAAATCCATTGCCTTACTTTGTGCTGAAAACAAAAACACCAAAGCCATTCGATTTCACCGCAATTACGGAAAATCGCAAGCTTTACATGCCGGTTTTAAACTAGCACAAGGCGAAGTGGTTTTTACCATGGATGCCGATTTGCAGGACTCCCCTGAGGAGATTTTGGGAATGCACAAACGCTTGACGCAAGAAAACCTTGATATTCTTTCGGGATGGAAAAAGAAAAGATATGACTCTGTTCTCTTTAAGAACTTACCCTCAAAACTCTTTAACTGGGCCGCAAGAAGAAGTTCTGGAATCCATTTACACGACTTCAACTGCGGGTTAAAAGCCTACCGAAAAGCAGTCATCAAAAACATTGACGTCTATGGCGAAATGCATCGTTATATTCCCGTTTTGGCGGCACATAAAGGGTTCACGAGAATAGATGAACAAGTGGTAAAACACCAAGCCCGAAAATACGGTACGACCAAATTTGGAATGAATCGATTTATCAACGGTTTTTTAGACCTCATCACACTCAGTTTCTTGTTTAAATTTGGGAAAAGACCAATGCATTTGTTTGGTTTACTGGGAAGCTGTATGTTTCTACTTGGCTTTATCTTTTCGGCCTATTTAGGAATCGATAAGCTTTATTTCCACACCGATGGAAGACTGATTGCAGAGCGCCCAGAATTTTATATTGCTTTGACCACCATGCTCCTTGGGAGTCAGTTTTTTATAGCAGGGTTCCTTGGGGAATTAATCATTGGGCAACAGAAAAACAAATCCAACTATACCATTAATCAAACCTTAAATACTCCTGAATGAAAACTGAAGAACGTGTTGCTTTATGGAAACAACCTCCCTTTTCCGCTTCAGTCATAGCAGCGGTGGAGCAACTAGAACAAGACCCCAAGGCCTTGGAAGATGCTTTTTACCAAGATATTGATTTTGGTACTGGAGGTATGAGGGGTGTAATGGGGGTCGGATCAAACCGTATTAATGAATACACCCTAGGGAGAGCAAGTCAGGGACTAGCCAATTACTTGCATCAAAAATACAAAGCAGAGAAAAAAAAAATTGTGATTGCCTATGACAGTCGTCACAACAGCCAGAGCTTTGCCCAAAAAGTAGCCGACGTTTTCACGGCTAATGGAATACATTGTTATTTGTTTTCCTCCTTAAGAGCCACTCCCCTGCTTTCGTTTGCCGTTCGCCATATAGAAGCACATGCCGGAATTGTACTTACCGCTTCGCACAACCCACCAGAATACAACGGCTATAAAGTTTACAATCAATTTGGAGGACAAATTGTTCCACCAGAAGACAAAGACATCATCAACAGCATACAAGCCGTAGCGTTTTCCGACATCCTTTGGGAAGGAAACCAAGAACTTTTGAACCGCATTGATGAAGAAGTTGATTCTGCTTATTACAAAACCATCACTGAACGTAGTGTTCGTTTCGGAAAAAAAGATAAAAACACGCGCATTGTATTTTCGCCTCTTCACGGAACCTCCACAATTAGCCTCCCCACTTTATTAAAAAGTGCTGGCTACGAGCAAGTATTTAGAGTAGAAGAACAAGCCACCCCCGATGGAAATTTTCCAACGGTAGCCTCTCCAAATCCTGAAGAAAAAGCTGCTTTTGAAATGGCTTTAAAAAAAGCACAAGAAGTGGATGCTGATCTTGTCATGGCAACAGATCCAGATGCCGATCGCATTGGGGTTGGTGTCAAAGACAAAAGCAACAATTGGATGCTTTTGAATGGAAATCAGCTTATGGTGTTGCTCACTCGTTTTGTATTAGAACAAACGCCATTGGAAGAAAATGATTTTATCGCTTCCACCGTTGTTTCTACCCCCCTACTGAAAAAGATTGCCGATGACAACAAGGTGGATTTTTACCTCACCCTAACTGGTTTCAAATGGATTGGAGATTTGATTCAGAAAAAGAAAAACAACCGATTTCTCTGTGGAGGCGAAGAAAGTTATGGCTACCTTTTCGGGAGTGATGTCCGTGATAAAGACGCACTGAGTACTGCCCTTTTGGCGTGTGATCTTCAAAGCCATTTGGCCGCTCAAAAGCAAACGATTTACGATTATTTACTTTCCACTTACATCGCCTATGGTTGCTATCACGAAGGACTTTTTTCATTGGTGAAAAAAGGGAAGGAAGGGAAAGAGGAAATTGATCAAATTATGCAACAATTGAGAAACAACCCTCCCACAGAAGTGGCGGGTATTCCTGTTGTTCAAACCAACGATTTTTTACTTGGAAAAACAACCAAGAAGAACGAGCCAGCAGCCCCATTGGAATTTCAAAAAGCAAATGTATTTCAATTTGTTCTCGAGGATGACAGTGTTATTTCTGTTCGCCCTAGTGGTACCGAGCCAAAAATTAAATTTTACTTTAGTGTAAATGCCCCCTTGAAATCAGCAGAGGAATACCCGAATGTTCAAGTCCAGCTCGATCAAAAAATAGAAGAATTTAAAGGAGCGATTTATGACTTATTTTAAGCAGATTTTTGCCTTTGCAAAACCTTATTATCATTTCATAGCCCTCAATATTGTTTTCAATATTTTTTATGCGCTATTTAGCGCTCTTTCGTTTGTTGCCATGATCCCCATGCTCGATGTGTTGTTTGGCCAAACACAAAAAATAACTTCTCCCCCGCAGTATAGCGGTTTAAGTGAATTGGATGATTACCTTATCCAAAAACTGAATTATATCCTCTCTAGTGCAATGGAAAAAGATCCGCTTAATGGACTTTTGTTATCGATTGGGTTGATTTTAGTTTTGTTTTTTTTAAAGAATATCTTCAATTACTTCGCCCTCTTTTTTATGACCTTTTTACGCAACGGAGTGTTAAAAGATTTACGCAACCAGATGTATGAGAAAATCTTGGATTTACCGATTGGCTTTTTTAGCGAAAAGAAAAAAGGAGATACCATTGCCCGTCTCACTTCAGATGTTCTTGAAATTCAACATTCCTTTCTTTCAATCATTGAAATTCTTGTTCGGGAACCCTTAACCATTATTTTTACCCTAGCCATGATGTTTAACATCAATGCTAAACTCAGCTTATTTGTCTTGCTATTCATTCCCCTATCGGGACTAATTATCTCTCAAATTGGAAAAGCCCTCAAAAAACAATCCGATAAAGTTCAAAAAGAACAGGGGTATTTTCTTTCCATTATTGAAGAAACCCTTAGCGGACTTGCAGTTATAAAAGCGTTTTATGCGGAAAAGCAATTCAACGAACGCTTCAATGCCTCTACCCAACGCTATTTTCACTTTAACAATAAATTGATTAACCGACAAAAACTCGCCTCGCCTTTGAGTGAATTTTTAGGAATTGGGGTAATTGGTGCACTGTTGTGGTATGGGGGCAAAATGGTGCTCGTCGACCAAAGTCTTTCTGGCACGGTCTTTATTTCATTCATGCTGCTGGCTTACAACATTTTAACCCCAGCAAAAAACATCAGTAAAGCAGCTTACACAATCAAAAAAGGAGATGCTGCTGCCGAGCGTATTTTAGGATTGCTTCACACACCAATTACAATAAGCGAAGTAGAGCAACCAAAAACATTACAAAACTTCACGCAACAAATTTCGTTTGAAAACATTGACTTTTCTTATAGCAAAAAACCGCTTTTAACCCAATTCAACTTAAGCATTGAAAAAGGAACTACAGTGGCATTGGTCGGAGAATCAGGCAGTGGAAAAACAACCCTAGCCAATTTATTAAATCGATTTTACGACCCCAATAAAGGAACAATTACCATCGATGGTATTGACATCAAACAGCTATCTAAACAAAACTTACGTTCGCTTATTGGCATTGTAACCCAAGACCCTATTTTGTTCAACGACACAGTTGCCAATAACCTAAAACTTGGACGCCCACATGCTAGCGATGAAGAAATGATAGCAGCCGCCAAAGTAGCCAATGCACATCAGTTTATTGAACAACTTCCCAATGGATACGAAACCAATATTGGTGACGGGGGTGGAAAATTATCAGGAGGGCAAAAACAACGCCTTTCCATTGCTAGAGCCGTTCTTAAAGACCCCGTAATTCTTGTTTTAGACGAAGCCACTTCAGCACTCGATTCGAGCTCTGAAAAATTGGTGCAAGATGCTCTGGAAAAGCTAATGAAAAACAGAACTTCCCTAGTGATTGCTCACCGCCTTTCAACCATTCAAAAAGCAAATCGTATTGTGGTGATGGATGCTGGGAAAATTCTTGAAACAGGATCTCATAAAACCTTAATGGAAGCCCAAGGCGCCTATGCGAAATTGGTAGAATTACAACAACTGTAAATGAAACGTATTTTTCCAAATCAAGTTCATGCGGCAGAAGAAACACTCGTCCTTATTCTTCAAGATAAAAAGAGAGCTTCTCGTGTGGTGGCGCAACGAATAAATAAAGAAGCGAAATGGGGCTCTCGAGATCGAAAATTATTTTATGATATCGTATTTACCCTCCTTCGAGGCAAACGAAAATACAACTCTTTAGCAGGCATAGAAGAGGACCGTATTGCACCGCGTATTTGGATAAAAATTTGGTGTGAAGAAAACCAATACGCATGGCCAAAACAAATTGAGGTGACTTCGTCTCCATCTTTGAACGACAGCAACATAAATGACGATCCAGCCGTACAATGGTCCTATCCCGATTGGCTTTTCGAAAAAGGAAAATCTTCTTTTAAAAACCAATGGATGCCTTTGGTTGAGGCGCTCGATCAACCGGGATCGGTTTCGATTCGTGTAAATCGAATTCTTGCTTCACCCAAAAAAGTGCTCTCCGATTTGAAGGAGAAATTTGGTATCAATGGGATACTTTCTCCCGATTACCCAGATGCTATTCTCTTGGATCGAGGGCGAAAAGTTGATAAGAATCCGCTTTACAAAAAAGGATATTTTGAAATTCAAGATGCCAACTCTCAGCTAATAGCTCCTTTCTGCCAAGCAAAACCGGACATGAACGTTATTGATTTATGTGCAGGCGCTGGAGGAAAAAGTTTGCACCTTTCAGCACTAATGCGAAATAAGGGAATCATTAAGGCTTTTGATGTTGAACCCGATAAACTGAAAGAATTAAAACGCCGCGCAAAGAGAGCGAGAACAAAAAATATCGATGTGCATACTTTGCTTTCCGATTCTGATTTGGCCCCCTTTCATGACTGGGCCGACATTGTCCTTATTGATGCGCCTTGCAGTGGACTGGGCACCTTGAGGAGAAATCCAGAAATCAAATGGAATTTAACCCAAGAAGCACTCGATCGTCTTGAACAAACACAAATGGAATTACTCCAAAAAGCAGCTTCTCTTCTAAGAAAAGAGGGAAAACTTATTTATGCCACCTGTTCAATTCTCCCAGAGGAAAACCACCTACAAGTTGAACGCTTTTTACAAACAAACCCCAACTTCACCCTAGAAGCGCATAAAGAGCTGCTTCCTAACACCTCAGGATTTGACGGATTCTATATGGCGCGATTAAAAAAGTGTGAATAACTCCTAACAACTTCAAAGAGAAACCTGTTTAGGGGGTTACTATTCTTTTATAAAAGCATTATTTTTGTTGGATTAAAATGCTACTCCATGATTCATTTTTTTGGCAACACCAATCAGAAAATATTTGCCGTTGAATGCTCCTCCCCCTGTTGGATGAAGATGTAAAAAAACTCACTTGGCTTTTTAGTGAAGCAGAACCTATTTCTATCAAAAAAATCGAAGGAGTGTTTTTGGGAACACGGGCAAGCATGATTTCGCCTTGGAGTACCAATGCAGTTGAAATAACAAAAAATATGGGCGTCGAAAATATTCGTCGCATCGAATTTTATGTACCCAAAGCCTCTGTAAAAGAAATTGATCCGATGCTAGTGGTTGAAATCAACGGCTTAGACCAAACCCTTTTTGATGTTGACATTACCCCAGAAAAGGTGATGCAAATTGAAGACATAGCTAGCTATAACCAGCAAGAAGGCTTGGCCTTGAGTGATGAGGAAGTTGACTACCTCAACGCACTTTCAAAACAATTGAAAAGGCCCTTAACTGATTCAGAGGTTTTTGGATTTTCTCAAGTCAATTCGGAACATTGTCGCCATAAAATTTTTAATGGGGAATTCATCATCGATGACCAAAAGAAGGAGAAAAGCTTGTTTCAACTCATAAAGCAAACCTCCAAAAGCCATCCGAATGAAATTGTTTCTGCCTACAAAGATAACGTGGCCTTTATCGAAGGGCCTACGGTGGAGCAATTTGCACCAAAAACAGGAGCTGAACCCAGCAGTTTTGAAAAAACCGAATTCAAAAGTGTGATCTCACTAAAAGCAGAGACCCACAACTTTCCTACCACAGTAGAGCCCTTTAATGGAGCAGCTACAGGATCGGGAGGGGAAATTCGCGATCGCTTGGCGGGCGGACAAGGTTCTATCCCTCTTGCAGGAACAGCTGTGTACATGACTCCCTATTCGCGTGTTCAAGAAAAAAGAAATCAAAGTGCATTTAAAGAACGTAAATGGCTTTATCAATCCCCAATTGACATCCTAATCAAAGCCTCTAACGGAGCTTCTGATTTTGGAAATAAATTTGGTCAACCGCTTATTTCAGGATCTGTTTTAACTTTTGAGCACCAAGAAAATAAGCACCGCCTTGGCTATGACAAAGTCATTATGCTTGCGGGTGGAATTGGGTATGGAAAACACGAACAAGCGTTAAAACACACACCAAAAAAAGGAGATAAAATCATTATTCTCGGGGGAGACAACTACCGAATTGGAATGGGAGGCGCTGCTGTTTCCTCTGCCGATACGGGTGCTTTTGGAAACACGATTGAATTGAATGCAATCCAACGTTCTAATCCCGAGATGCAAAAAAGAGTCGCCAATGCTATTCGCGCTTTGGTAGAGATGAGTAAAAACCCTATCATTTCTATTCATGATCATGGGGCGGGTGGTCATCTCAACTGCCTTTCTGAATTGGTTGAAGATACTGGAGGAACCATTGCCATTGACGCACTTCCTGTAGGCGACCCTACACTATCGGCAAAAGAAATCATCGGAAATGAATCTCAAGAAAGAATGGGACTTATTCTCGCTGCGGAAGATGCCGATTTTCTTGCCACCATTGCCCAACGTGAAAGAGCACCTTTTTATATTGTTGGGGAAGTAACCGACGATCATCGATTTACTTTTCACTCTGAAAAAAAGAATGAAAAACCGATGAATCTTGAGCTCTCTGCCCTTTTTGGCAGTTCGCCTAAAACGCTTATGCAGGACAAAACGATGGAGGCTGCTTTTGCTTCCATTCAATATGACCCTGATGCTTTTGAAAAATACCTCATTGAGGTGCTACAACTCGAAGCTGTAGCCTGTAAAGATTGGCTTACCAACAAAGTTGATCGATGTGTAACAGGGCGAGTAGCACAACAACAATGTGTAGGAGAACTTCAACTTCCGCTAAGCAATTGCGGAGTGATGGCGCTAGATTTCACAGGTAATAAAGGAGTGGCTACCGCTCTTGGTCATGCACCCATTAGTGGACTCATCGACCCAAAAAGCGGAAGTAATTTAGCCATTGCAGAAGCCTTAACCAACTTGGTTTGGGCTCCACTAGAAAAAGGATTGGATAGCGTTTCCCTTTCTGCCAATTGGATGTGGCCTTGTAATAACCCCGGGGAAGACGCCCGACTTTATGCAGCTGTAGAAGAATGTTCCGAATTTGCAATTGCACTTGGAATTAATATTCCTACAGGTAAAGATTCTCTTTCGATGAAACAAAAATACAAAGAGGGTGATGTATTGGCGCCAGGAACAGTGATTATCTCTGCGGCAGGACAATGCGACGATGTTACCAACATTGTTACCCCAGTCGCTCAAGAAAAAGGAGGCGATTTATATTACATCAATATGAGTTCAGATGCCTTTAAGCTAGGGGGGTCTTCTTTTGCACAAAATCTCGATCAAATTGGAAATGAAACGCCTTCAGTAACCAATGCTGCCTATTTCAAAAAAGCATTTAATTTGGTTCAAAAAGCCATCAAAGAAAATCGAATTACTTCTGGGCACGATATCGGCTCAGGAGGACTCATTACTTCGTTGTTAGAACTCTGTTTTCCTTCCACACAAATTGGTTTAGACATAGACCTTAATGCCCTAGGTGATACGGATCTTATTTCGGTTTTATTTGCAGAAAACCCCGGTTTAATTTTACAATCGACTACAGACCTCACCGCTTATTTTGCAAAAGAGGACATTACTGCTATTCCAATAGGGAAAGTAACTTCTTCTTGTGTAATGTCGATAGGAAACACCCGTTTAAACATAGCTGAAATGCGTCAGCACTGGATGCTAACTTCTTCCAAACTTGAGGAAAAACAAACCCGTGAAGATTTGGCCAAAACACGTTTAAACAATAGCGTAAAACAACCTCTCAAATTTGTATTTCCAAACAACTTTTCTGGCCAAAAGCCTGCGGTAAAAAACAACCGCATAAAGGCTGCTGTTATTCGTGAAAAAGGAAGTAACTCTGAACGTGAAATGGCCTATGCTATGGATTTATGTAGTTTTGATGTTCGTGATGTACACATGACTGACCTTATCGAGGGCCGCGAAACGCTAGAGGATATTCAGTTTTTAGTGGCAGTTGGTGGTTTTTCAAATTCAGATGTACTCGGTTCAGCAAAAGGTTGGGCCGGAGCCTTCAAATACAACCAAAAAGCAAACGAAGCCCTCCAGGGATTCTTTCGTAGAGAAGACACCCTTTCCCTTGGGGTATGCAATGGGTGTCAACTCTTTGTTGAATTGGGATTATTGACTCCTGATCACGAGCAGCTTCCTGCGATGAAACACAACGACTCCGGGAAGTTTGAGTGTCAATTTACTTCAGTCACTATCCAACCTTCAACGGCCGTTATGATGCAAGGATTGGAAGGGAGCACACTAGGCATATGGGCAGCCCATGGAGAAGGTAAATTCACTTTTCCAAAAGAAGAAAAAGAATATCAAATTCCGGCAAAATATCATCATTCAGACTATCCCGCCAATCCAAATGGATCGCAATACAATGCGGCCATGTTGGCCAGCGAAAACGGTCGCCATTTGGTAATGATGCCCCACTTGGAACGTTCTACTTTTTCATGGAATTGGGCGCATTATCCACACGAGAGAAAAGATGATGTAAGCCCGTGGGTAATGGCTTTTGAAAATGCCTACCAATGGTTAGATAAAAAATCTTAGGAAAGTCCGTTAGTTTTTCATTATATTTAATTTTTTGTGACTAATTATAATGAAAATGACACCAACACGACTTTTTGACTTTTTAACTCTTCAACTCAATACTCCTTTAGAAAAATGCCTAAACACCAAATACAACGGTGAATGGATAGCTACCTCTACTCAGGAATTCAATAATAAAGTACAACAAGCCTCTAGGAAGCTGCTAGAAATGGGAGTGAAACACGGGGATAAAGTGGCTTTAATATCGACCAACAACAGAACGGAGTGGTGTATTATGGATTTAGCCATTCTACAAATTGGAGGAACAACAGTACCTATTTACCCTACAATTTCCTCCTCCGAATACGAATATGTGTTGAGTCACTCCGAAAGCAAATACTGTTTTATTTCGGACGCAGAGATTTTTGAAAAACTAAAAAAGGTAGAAAAAAACACAGCGCTAGAAGGCGTATATTCGTTTGAAGATATAGCTGGTTGCAGTTCATGGAATGTCCTTTTTGAAGACGACAAGCCTGAGCTTCAAGCGGATGTAGATGCCATCAAAGCAAAGGTAACTACCGATGATCTGGCTACGATAATTTATACCTCAGGAACAACAGGTCGCCCCAAAGGCGTAATGCTCAACCACAGCAATATTGTTTCTAATGTTTTATCTGCTTCAGATAAACTGCCTCTGGATCAAAATAAAAATGTGGCTTTGAGTTTTCTTCCGGTATGCCACATTTATGAACGCGTAATCATTTATTGCTATTACTATCAAAATATCGAGATTCATTTTGCTGAATCGCTCGAAAAGATTTCCGAAAACCTCAATGAGGTTCACCCCTACTTTATGACCGCCGTACCTCGCTTGCTCGAAAAAGTATATGATAAAATTTACTCTCGAGGCGCAGATTTGGACGGTATCAAACAAAAACTATTCTATTGGGCGGTTGATTTAGGACTCGAATTTGAGCCCGATGGTAAAAACGGATGGTGGTATGAATTTAAATTAGGAATCGCCCGAAAGCTTATTTTCTCTAAATGGAAAGAAGCCTTAGGAGGCAACATTGAATACATCAGTTCGGGAAGTGCCGCACTACAATCGCGTTTAGGGAAAGTATTTTCTGCTGCCGGCATTACCATTCTTGAAGGCTATGGACTTACGGAAACCTCTCCCGTTATCTCGTGCAGCGAAGCCGTGAAAGGTGGAAATAAATTTGGAAGTGTGGGAAGAGTAATTGATGGTGTAGAAGTAAAAATCGCAGCGGACGGAGAAATACTTTGTAAAGGCCCCAATGTAATGCAAGGGTATTATAAAGATCCTGAAAAAACTGCTGAAGTTTTAAAAGACGGGTATTTTCACACAGGAGACATTGGAGTGCTTGATGAAGATGGGTTTTTAAAAATTACTGATCGGAAAAAACAACTCTTTAAAACTTCGGGTGGAAAATACATTGCACCACAATTGTTGGAAAACCAGATGAAACAATCGCTTTTTATTGAACAAATAATGGTGATTGGAGAGGGTCAGAAAATGCCCGCTGCTTTGATTCAACCCGCCTATGAATATATTGAGGCTTGGGCAAAAGAAAACAACATTTCCATCGGGGCAACCATGGAGGACATCTGTTCCAACGAAACACTCATTAGTGCTATACAAATAGACATTGATGAACACAACCAACATTTTGGAAAATGGGAACAAGTCAAAAAATTTGCACTCACCCCTGATGTTTGGAGTATTGATGAAGGACATTTAACCCCTACGATGAAGGTAAAAAGAAAAGTAGTCCGAGAAAAGTACATGGACCTCTATAACGAGATTTACAGTTAAAATCTTTTGTAAAACCCACCATAAGTGTGGGTTTTATTTTTCTTTAAAACTATGCAAGCATAATTATGCGTGAATAATTATGCTTGCATACTATTTTTAATTATATTTGAATTCAATATTTATTTATGCGTCAAAAGACAATAGAATATTCACTTCGTTCAACCTGGCAATTGATTACAGCCATGTACAACGAAAAAGCAATGAAATATGATGCCACCATGACCATGGCCTTTACCCTATTAAGTATTGATGCAGAAGGGACACCTTCAACTGCTTTGGGGCCCAAAATGGGAATGGAGAGCACAAGCCTTTCGCGCCTACTCAACACCATGGAAGAAAAAGGATACATAGAACGGAAACCCAACCCTGAAGATGGGCGGGGTGTATTGATTTTTTTAACCGAACAGGGGAAAGAGAAAAGAGATTTGTCCAAAAAAACAGTATTGGAATTTAATAATGGTTTACTTGAAAATATTGCTCCTGAAAAAATGGAACATTTTTTTGAAGTGATCGAAGCCATAAAAGAACAAATAAAGAAAAAACAACTTATAGAGTATTAACAAGAAAATAAGCGCCATGGAAGCAACACAAGCCAATGAAAAACAAATAAAAGGAGCCGCTTTTATTGTAGAAAAAACAGATGCAAATCAAGTTTTTACCCCCGAGGACTTTTCGGAGGAGCAAATTATGATGAAGGAATCGGTGCAAGAATTTGTAAACCGTGAAATTATTCCAAACAGAGAACGATTTGAGAGGAAAGATTATGCCCTCACCCATGAGGTAATGCAAAAAGCGGGGGAACTCGGATTTTTGGGTGTTGCAGTACCCGAAGAATACAATGGTTTGGGAATGCCTTTCACTTCTACCATGTTGGTGTGTGATTATATTTCTGGAGCTAACGGATCTTTTTCTACTGCGTTCGGTGCCCACACTGGAATCGGAACCATGCCCATAACCTTATATGGAAATGAAGAGCAAAACATGAAATACGTTTCAAAACTCGCCACAGGAGAATGGTTTGGAGCTTACTGTCTAACAGAGCCTGGCGCGGGTTCAGATGCAAATTCTGGAAAAACCAAAGCGGTATTGTCTGAAGACGGAAGCCATTACCTGATTACAGGACAAAAAATGTGGATTTCAAACGCAGGTTTTGCGGATCTATTTATTGTTTTTGCTCGTATTGAAGATGATAAAAACATTACTGGTTTTATTGTAGAAGTAGACCTAGAAAACGGCATCACCCTTGGCGATGAAGAAAATAAGCTAGGAATTAAAGCATCTTCAACTCGACAAGTGTTTTTCAACGAAACTAAAGTTCCGGTTGAAAATATGCTTGCTGGAAGAGGCGAAGGATTTAAAATCGCTATGAATGCCCTAAATGTTGGGCGAATTAAATTGGCTGCAGCTTGTTTAGAAGCACAGCGAAATGTGACAACAATGGCCGTTCAATATGCCAACGAACGTGTACAATTTAAAACACCTATTGCAAAATTTGGAGCCATCCAGAGTAAACTCGCTACCATGGCTACCAACTGCTTTGTAACGGAGTCGGCTTCCTATCGAGCGGCATATGATATCGAACAACGGATAGATCAATTGCTCGCAGAAGGTAAAAGCTTTCAAGAAGCAGAATTAAAAGGAGTAGAAGAATTTGCGATAGAGTGTTCCATCTTAAAAGTAGCTGGGTCTGAAAATGCACAAAATTGTGCCGACCAAGGATTACAAATTTACGGAGGAATGGGCTTTTCTGCCGATGCACCTATGGAAATGGCTTGGAGAGACTCGCGAATTTCAAGAATCTACGAAGGAACCAATGAAATTAACCGAATGCTTTCCGTAGGGATGACCTTGAAAAAAGCCCTAAAAGGAGAAATCGATTTAATGACTCCAGCCACAGCCGTGGGGCAAGAATTGATGCAAGGTAACATCAAAGCTGCAGAAGCTTCTGAAACGCTTTTTGGTCAAGAAAAAGCATTGGTTGAAAATTTAAAGAAAGTTTTTATGCTTATTGTCGGAGCTGCAGTTCAAAAGTTTGGACCCAACCTCGATGCTGAACAACAAATTTTACTTGCTGTTTCCGATATTCTAATTGAAACCTATTTGGCTGAATCAGCAATTCTACGAGTTGAAAAAAATGCACAAAGACATGGCGTAGCTTCTCAAGAAAAGCAAATCGAAATGGCTCAACTTTATTTGTTTGAAGCCATTGAGCGCGCAAACGCTAGAGCAAAAGAAGCAATTGTTTCCTTTGCAGAAGGAGCGCAACTTAAAGGAATGATTGCAGGCGTAAAGCAATACACTAAGTATGCCGAATATCCTAATGTGGCCCAATTGAGAAAGAGCATTGCTTCAAAAGTAATTGAGGAAAACAAATACCCTTTCTAATAAATATCCTACTTGGATTGTTTTGTTCAGACTCCCAAAGTTCCTTTGGGAGTTTTTTTTTATATTTCCATTCCTTACCAAAAAACAATGAAACATTATTTCTTACTGCTTCTATCGCTTTGTTTTATGTCAGCTAAAGCGCAAGCACCGCAGGATTTTTACACCCTGATTAAAAAGTATCCAAACAACGTATTGAACGAGATATTAATACGCTAGCCAATTTTGGCACTCGGCATACCCTAAGCGACACCCTATCTGACAAAAGGGGAATTGGCGCAGCACGTCGATGGATTTTTGATCGTTTTCAAGAAATATCAAAATCCTGCAATGGTTGCCTTGAAGTAAGCTATCAAAAAAACCATCAAGAGCCCGACGGAAGAAGAATTGTAAAGCCGGTTTGGATTAATAATGTAGTTGCCATTCAAAGGGGAACAAAATACCCCAACCGCTATGTGATAATGAGTGGGGATATTGACTCCAGAATTTCAGACCCTAATAATTTCACAGATGATTCCCCAGGAGCGAATGACAACGCAAGTGGAATGGCTGGAACCATTGAAGCAGCTCGTGTATTAAGTAAATATAAATTTGAAAATAGCATTGTTTATGTTGGCCTATCTGGGGAAGAACAAGGTCTTTATGGAGGTGCGGGCTTAGCAAAATACGCCCAAGAAAATGAGTGGGACATTATTGGGGTACTCAACAACGATATGATTGGAAATATCAAAGGTGTTGATGGGGTGATTGATAATCGTACCTTCCGAATTTTTTCTGAACCTACCCCTGCCAATGAATCGGATCGAAAAAGAAAAAGTCGCCGTTTTTATGGAGGGGAAATTGATGGGAACTCCCGACAATTGGCGCGCTATATTTACAAAACAGTTCAAAACTATATGCCAGAAATGAATCCTAAAATGATTTATCGACTTGACCGTTTTGGCCGAGGAGGACACCACCGTCCATTTAATGATTTGGGATATGCCGGGGTTCGTATTATGGAAGCGCATGAAAACTACACCCAACAACATCAAGATATAAGAGAAGAATTTGGCGTGAAATACGGCGATGTGGTAGAAGCAGTGAACTTTGGATATGCGCAGAAGTTAACAGCAGTCAATGTAATCAATCTCGCTGCTTTGGCGTGGGCTCCGCCGGCTTTAAAAGAATTGTCTATTGGAGGTGTGGTTGAAGCAAGTGCTCGTTTTGAGTGGACGCCTATTGATGATGAATCCATTTTAGGGTATAAAATTTATTGGAGAGATACCACTTCGCCTACCTGGGACCATAGTCGTTTTGTAGGAAATGTATCTCAAGCCAAACTGAAAGGCATTGTGATTGATAATTATTTTTTTGGCATTTCCACTGTGGGTAAAAACGGTATTGAAAGTCCTGTCCTATTCCCTACTGCAGTCATTCGCTAGTAATAATTATCGGTCTGTAAGCGGTTGTATTGACCTCTTCTGTTTCTTCTGTACACACTAAAATCAAAGGTGACAAAAAGCTCAAAAATACTTGGAGAATAGACCGCACCAGGAGATTGGAAAGGGAAGTTATAAAGAATACCAAAATCAAAGTTTTCTACTGCCAACCCTATTGATAATCCCACATTATTCAACGCAAAATTATTTAATGCCGCAGCCTGTTCACTAATCCCCACAGAGAATTCACCTAATTGGAAATCTTGAGACAAATAAATTAAAACTGCATCGCCAAATTTGGTGAAGGAACCGTAAGTAAATAAATACGAGTAACGGGGAAGGTATCGCCTTTCGTAGGGATTCAAATCAAATTCATATGCGCCTTGAACCGATATTTGAATGGGTTTTTCATAAGGCACCTCTTGGTTGTAAGAAGTGTTGGGTCGGTTTAAATGCTTTAAAGACAAACCAGCCATAAAACGTTCCGAATGAAGAATGAACGAAGCCCCTAAATCCAGATAATTTACATTGCTAATTACAGGAGCAAGTGGGTCTATGGATTCCGTATTAATAAAACCTGTTGCTGTATTCAATTGATCTTCAAAAATGAGATTTTCAGGGTTGACGGAAGAGCTTCCGAAACCAACGGTTACTGCAGGTAAGAAATAAAGATCATTATCGAATTGCAGTTTATACACATAACTTACATTGACCAAATTAATGGTTAAGCCCGTGTTCTGAATTTTAAACGAATTGATGTCTGCTCCAAGACTAAAGTCAAGATTGTCAAAGGAGAGCGCACCAAAGACATACTTGTTGTCCATTTTATCAAATTCATTCAATTTCATTTGGTTGTATAGAACCCCAACTTTATTTAGGTTATTAAAACCAAAATAACTCGGGTTGCTTTTCTGCATGAATTTTGAATTGTTGACAATGTATTCTTCTTGTGCATACAGCATTGAACCCATCAAAAAGATGAAGCCAAACAAAAAACGATATGTGGGACTTTTCTTCTGCATTAGTTAATGATTATAAAGGTTCCACTCTTCTCTACTTCTGTTTCACCATCGAGTAATGTTCCATACGCCGTATAGATAAAGTATGGTGAATACGGTGCATTTTCTCCATCCCAACCGCTAATGGAAATGCCTTGGATGTTATCGATGTCTTCCTCTTCAGCATATTCATTATAGACCACATTTCCACGATAGTCGTACACTGTGAAGGTCATGTTTAAGAATCCACTGAATAAGGGTCGGAAATTATCGTTCACCAAGTCATTATTCGGTGTAAACACATTTGGAATCATCAGATTGTATCCTTTTCCAACAGAAATCGGATAGGTAATTTCTTCTGAACATCCAATGTCATTGTAAATACGCAAGGTGGCGAAGTAAGTTCCAGACACCCCATAAGTATGACGAACAGGAATAATAGTATCAACCAATGTGGGCACAATTTCCGCAGGAGAATTATCTCCAAAGATCCACTCAGAGGTTACATAAGGATCTGTAGACGTATTTTCAAAGGTGACCTCTTCGCGAGCTAAAATTACACTTGACGAGTTAAAGTTTGGTGATCGGTAACGGAAGTTAGGCTCCCCTATTCCACGGTTTATTTCTGTAGTCAACCAGCATCCCTCTTCATTCACAATTCGGAAATCAGCTGAATCAATCGCGTTAACAATGGCTACAGACCATGAACGATCGCTTAGACGAACCACATCCGAATCGGGGATAAGAATATCGTTGTAGTAGAAACTTAGGTTTCCATCGTTATTATCGAATATATCGACAATTAATCTTCCTTGTAAACCTCTACATAAGTCTTCATCAACATAAGGGCCGTCAATAATATACAGTTCACGGTTAGGTGCTACTTGAATAATTTCTTCATAGTAGTTGTACTGATTCTGAATACTACACTGGTTGTTTGGCGATTGCACCGACTGAATAACCAGTTTATAATTTCCAGGTAATAATCCATCCAATGATGTTCTGTTGGTATAATCGGGGTTACCATTCGTTCCATCTAATGGACGATAGCCGATTGAGCTGTCTGCATTGAGATAACGAGGATCCTCAGCATACCAGAAAATATTGAAAGGTGTTTGTCCTCCGTTGATATCAACTGCTATTTTTCCGTTGATACCTCCACTACTACAATCTGGGGATAATGACTTGGTCATCAACCCTATATTATCGGGATCTGGAATTGCACCCGTTACAACAAAAGGTGGAATGCGGTCAATAACTTCGAAATTAAATTCAAAGTTGTTATCGTCGCAAGAACAATAAGAATAAGAGTTGTTATCCACTACCCTTAAGCAATAATTACCAGGATAAGCAGGATCTACGTTGGCTCCATAGAAAATCTGTGTGGGTTCAGAAGGATCGTTGGGTGTGTAGGTCCACTCATACTGATACTCACCATTAGGGAAAGGTACTCCTCCTTCAGCTATGACACGTAAACCGCCCTCTAATATACCTAGACATGGATCTACTTCCAACGGACGATCGGTTAGTAAGTTAACCTCAATCGGCTGTTTCACAGGAATATCGAATACAAGTATTTCAGAACATGGAATAAACTCAGCCGTTGGTGTTCCGTTTTCTGTAATTGCTAATTGATAAATACCTTGAGGTAGGTTTCTGATGCGATAAGTACCAGGATACATGATGTCTCTAAAGCCTCGGATATGGTTGTATAGATCCACATTGCTGCCATCAGGTCCTGTCAATTGGAAATTAAATCCAATGGAATTATTATAACCGTCTCTACTAATGTTTGAATTGAAGCTGAAAATGAAATCGCCTGAATACTAACTTGATGTATCGTAGCAATCAATTTGATCTTCAAATGGAATTGGATAATTCACACAATCATCTGCCCCAACCGGAGGAATATTTTCGATTACACCAAGGTTTTCAATGCTGAGACTTCCTTGGGTAATTCTTAAATCGCGCGTAATAAACTCACCATTTCCACACGAGGGCACACGTCCATCCGTTATTCTCGCGCGATAGATACCCGGATCTAAGCCTGTTAAAGTAGTTCTGTCATCGTAAAGCGGTCCTGTTCGAGGCACCCACTCTGCCGATGAAGTTGTTCCTGAAGCTGTTTGTGTAATGATATTTATGAATTCGTACCATTCTACCGATAATGGTGCTACATAAGAAGGAATGTCTAGTCGAATGGTTCCAAAATCAACGCCACAACCTGGTTGAGTTAATTCTACATCAACTATCAGTTGTGCATTGTTAGAATCTTCAATGATAATTTCACCCGATTCAATGATACAGGTATTTGTTCCTCCAACAGAAATCGAATAATCGTAGATGCCAGCAGTATCAACTGGAATTTGAATTACCGATTGTCCAGTAGTCAGTGTTCTAAAGATTTCAAACGGAACGGTTCTTCCTCTTACATTTACCTGTGCTGGATTATCTATGGTAAACAATCCGCTTGCATCACGAGCAAAGATGGTAAATTCGATTTGACCTGAATCTTGTTCAGAACAATCGATATCTATAATTTCAACCTCAACATCATATTCGTTTACAATAGGGAAGCTAATGCTTAAACTCACTGTTTGCGAGCAACCCAATGCATTGACAATGGTCGCTGAAGTAAGCTCTCTTTGGTCGTTTTCAGTTACGTCAATCGTAAAGGAAACAACGTCTGAACTGTTGGTTTGCGATTCAAGAACACCACCGTTTAAGAAGACACGATAAGGCGCTTCCGCTGCATTATAACCATCAATGCTAAAGATTACTCTACCGCCGTTTTCAATGTCATTCGGACATTCTGGAACAACTCGTAAGCGTTCGTTTTCAATCAAATCAAGTGAATTGGGTTCTGCCACTACAACTTCTTGTGTAATGAAGGTATTGGTAGAACATCCAGAGGTATTTCCTGTAGAAGGTCTGGAATCAGTAACAACAGCGCGATAGGTTCCTGGTGGAACAGTGATGTCGGCAAAATTATCCCAGCGGTTTGGATCTCCATTCTCACCTGCCAAAGGTTCCCAAGTATAAACAGGAACTTCAATTGTGAATGGTGGGCTTCCACGTAGCTCGTAAGTCACTATCAATTCTTCCCACTCAATGCTGAATGGCGCAATTGTACCCGAAATGGTTAAACTTATAGTACTCTCTAGATTGTTACAACCTGCAGTTGTTAGTACAGGGTTGACATCAATTACTGAATCTTGTGTGTCCTCAATAACAAAGCTACCCGTTGCCACAGCACAAACATTGGTCACATTGGAGTACAATGTATAGGTATAGGTACTTGGTTCAGTTAGCGTGACGGATATGGTACCCGGAAGATCAATACGTTCAAAATAACGTAAAGGATCGTTTGCATTTGCTCCGTTGATTTCTAAGAAACCGGTTGGAGTCACATTCAATACGGGATTGTTTGTTCCAAACTGAACATTCGTATTTAAGGATAAAATATCAAATAGAACTACTCCTGAATCTTCGCTTGAACAATCTATTGCGTTTGCTGTAACGTTAACAGTATACTCAAATATTTCTTGGAATTCAATTGTCAAGGAAGTGGTTTTTGTACATCCATTTACATCAACCAATTCTACCTGATCGATTAAACGTTGTGTAGGATCGGTTACATCAACAGCAAATACAGCACTCACAGGGATACTTGCATTAACAGGACTTGCAATTTGAGAAGCATTTATTGTTGTCGTAAATCTTCCATTGAGTAAGGATACTGAATATGGAGCATCTGCAGCATTTAAGTTATATAAGTCTAGGGTAAACTGAGCACCGAGTGCAAGATCTTCTGGACATGTCGGAGCGATGCGACTATCAGGTCTTTCCTCAATAACAATTTCTGAAACAGAAGGAACTTCAAAAGTACCGGTAATGAGGGTGTTGGTTGAACAAGTTGAATCCGAAACCGTAGTGGTTCTGCCGTCTGTTATTATTGCACGATAGTTTCCTGGAGGAGCAGTAATCGCTAAATTATCATCTTGCTGACCGTTGTCAAACGTAGTCCAACGTGATAATGTCACAGTCACCCCTCCAACGTTTTGTTGGTAATTTTCTAAATATTCCCATGCAATAGATACAGGTAAAACAGGGTTTAATATACCTCCAATAATCACTCTACTGTTCTCATTACCGCAACCGTCAACAATCACAGTGTTAGAGGAAGTGGATAGTACATTCGAAGCTACAACAGAGTTTACTGTGAAGGTTCCTGAAGCTACTAAGCAGGTTGTAGAACCTACGCTTGTTAATTCGTAACGATAATCACCAGGATTAGCGAGTGTTAATGATACTTGACCGGGAGTATTAATGTTGATTAATCTTCCTAACTGGAATGGATTGCCTGCGGCATTACTTACAAATAACACGCCTGTGTTAGTAGCAGAGAAACCAGTAGAAGAAGCAGATACGGATGGATCGAATACCACTAAACCTGAGTCTGGTGAAGAACAATCAATCGGATTAGTTGTTACATTCACCGCAGTGTAATTATTAATTACTGGGAATGAAATACTCAAGCTAACCGAAGTAGTACAACTGTTGACATCTTCAATTTGAGCACTCAATATATTTTGATTTTGAGTGGTATCGAAGTTAGTGAAGGAAACTACACTCGAAGTACCCACTGAAGAAGCAGTTAACAGTCCGTTATTTAAACTCACCGTATAGGGTGCATTTAATGGGTTGAAATTATCAATCGTAAATACCAGTGTTGCTCCTGTGGCTAAATCCCCTGGACAAATGGGTGTAATTCGACTTTGTACATCCTCTGTTATATCTGGATCTACTTTTTCTGCAACCACAATGTTTCTTGTCAGTACAGTATTGGTTGTACATGCCGAGGTGGTTAATCGTGAATCGGTAACCCGTGCTCTATACGTTCCACCATAAACAACAGCAGTAATATTATTGTCTAAATCCGAACGCGGAGACCAACTGTTCCAACTTACATTCAATTCTTCCCAAGTAATGGAAACGTTTCCAATGGTATTACTATAAGTTACTGTGATTGCCGATTGGTTACATCCAACAAATGTGGTGTTGTCTACACTTACACCTACTGCAATTTGAGAGTCCCCTCCTACCTCATCGATTTGGAATGAACCGGATGCAATTACGCACGGTGTTGATCCACCTCCTAGCGTGGTAATTTCATATTGATAGGTATCTGCCTGAGTGAGGGTGGTTATTCGCGTTGGGTTAAAATCATCCAATACAAATAAATTGTTGTAAATCGTATTTGAAGCAGTTACTCTTAACTGAACAGGATTATTGGTTATGGTCACCAATGCATCATTATCACCGCCCATGGTAAATTCAACTACACCACTGTTTGGATCTGCACAAGCAATATCGTTGGTAACTATATCTACAGTAAACTCAGCAACAGGATCAAAAGGAGGTGGTAGGGTAGAAATAGTCGTTACACAATTATAGAAATCTCTTACCTCTATGTCTGTAAACACGCGCTGGCGTGCGTCATTAACATCAAGGTTACTGAAAATAACTGTTCCAACAGAAGTCGTTGCAATTAAAGCGCCATTGTTAATTCGAACCGAATAGGGTGCTCTTGCAGTATCGAAATTAGTAATTTCAAAGACGATCTGACCACCTGTAGCTAGGTCAGCCGTACAGCCAGGTTGTATACGTAAATCGTTTCTTTCAACTAAATCAATCTCAAGTGGCTCAATCACTTCAACCACAATTGTTTCTTGACAAGGTGGATAGGTTCCGCCGTAGATAGGATCTACTGGAGGATTAGCATCGGATACAGTAAACTCATAGCGACCTGGTCCTACACCAGTGACCAACCCATTGTTGAGCGTGACCGAACCAAGAGTAGTATAATTATAACTTCCAGTTGCTCCAGTGGCAAATATTCGGAACGAACCGTTGGTGTCTCCAATACAATCTAATTCATAAATAAAGTCTACTTCACCATTAGGATCTGGATAGAAAATTGGAGGCTGAGTAACAGCTGAAAGCACTAAGTCGTCATATCCTTCAACAATAAAGGTTTCTCTACCAAAACATAAGGCAGATGAAGTATCTGTAACCGTCAGGGTATATCGTCCTGGAGAAAGTCCATAGATATTTGGACTGGTTGAAATTACACCTGGATTAGGTTCTTGTATCCATGCATATTGGTAGGTCCCAGAACCTCCTGTAATGGCATTAACTTGATTTCCGTTCCCGTCGTTGTAAAGCGTTTCAATATAACCTGTTCCTCTTGTAGTACCGGTTGTTGTTGTACTGGTTCCAGTACAATAACTCTTATCTTGTTGAATAAGGTTAGGGTCAAAATTGAATCCATCTTGTGGTAAGAGTACAAAACTTGTACCTATACAATCATTAATATCAGAGACAATAACGTTGTAAGATCTTCCCGGAAGGATATTGGCATTATCTGTACTATCGAACGTTGCGGTTTGTCCGCTTGGTCTTGTTTTACGTGCAAGGGTAACTCCATTTCGTTCAATTTCATAGACATAGCTTGATCCGTCAACCTCGGGCATTCCACCAGAAGCTCTTACATTCATTACTCCAACACCACCTGAACAGGTATCAATACTCAAAGTGATTTCATCGGGTTCTTCTACTGTAAAGGATACCGTATTGCTACAATCTCCGTTGATTACGGTCAAGTAGTAAATTCCCGCTTCTAAGTTGGTAAGGTTAGTAGCAGTTACTATTCGGCTGTCTGGGAACGTCCAAACCAATTCTGGAGTATACGAAACAGGTAATTGTGTTGTAGTAGATGTTGCAGAAATTGCAGCAGTATCCGTTGCATTTCCACTAGCAGTAAATGGAATTCCTGCAGTAACTCCAATTAATCGAAGTCCAAATCCAAGTGCTCCCACTGTAACATCAGGTTGTAATGCATCGGAATTAATTTGACTGATTAAATCCGCTATAATATCATTTTCTAAGTAAGTCGTAATCACTCCATTTCGAACTTCTCCCCCACGTGTCGAATATTCAATTCCATTGACAGTTACTCGGAAAATATCGGTGTAAGAAACCACACCAGAAGGAGTAAATTGGATTTCAGATCGTTGAACAATCCCTGGGGTAATGTTTGTAATGGCATTTAAGAAACTTGCATCTGAAGTATTTCCTAGAAGGATAGAACCATCGTTTCCTCCATTACAACTAACATCTGTAATCAGATTTGTTTCTATATAAGTTGTATCCACTATCGGCCCTGGATCTACTGTAATTGATCCTGTAACCACAACCTGTGGGGCGCAATTACCTGTTAATGTAAGGGTATAGTTATAGGTTGTTGTGTTGGAAATAAGAACCGAAGGAGTACCCTCAATTCGAAGGAGATTATTGGTTTCTCCAGGAGTTGAATCCAATGTAAGGTTAATACCATTAGGCACTTGATCCCAAGAAAGATTATAGGTTGCAAGTGAGGCAGGGTTAAATGCATATTCAATGGGTACGATTGACTCATTGTCACATAAAGAAGGCTGATTCGGATTCCCCGAATAGAGCACCATTTGTGGCATTGGAATCACATTAATGGTTCCTGTTTCAATGGCAGGTCCACAACCAGTAGTCCTCACCTCGTAAGCATATGGAACTGGTGTATTAGAAACTTGTGCAGAAGCTTGGGCAAAGCCAGAGATAATCACTTGACTTGCAGTAACATTATACCCTACTCCAGGTAATGGGGGTGTAAAGGTGACCACTGCACCCGTAGCATCTTGTTCTAAATTGAATACAATATCTTCTAACGTATTTGAAATAGTACCCGTACAAATATCCTGATTACGTGTAGAAGGCAATGAAGCTAAACTTAAAGATTCAACTGGTTTTACTTCGATAGTTCCTGAAAAAGAAATCTCTGGTCCACATGCACTATTGAACGTGCTAATTTCGTACGGATATTGTGTAGTAGAAGTAATATTCACAGAAGGTGTCCCTTCAATCGTCACTTGATTCGTCAATGGATCGAAAGTGGCATTTACTCCATTTAGAGTAGAAGAACCTGTCCAATTAAACGTATAATTTGTTGCTCCTCCTGCTAAAGTATAGACAATATCACCAATGGGTTGCGCCAAATCGCAAACACTTAAATAACCCGTTTGGTTTGTTGAAGTCACGGCACTTGTTAGCGTCATTATCGGTGGAGAATGCACGGTAATGGTTCCTACTTCAACCGTAGTTACACATGACCCGCTAGTAGCAATTTCATAGGTATAAACTACTGTTGGTGTGGTAAATGTAGTGGAAGCTACTACCGATCCATTAATCAATACAGAGGTTGATGTAAGGCTATAACCCAACCCTTGAGGGAGACCTATAATTGATGCTCCACCATTAATTTGGTAAGAAACACTAATCGGTTGACCTATCGCACCACCTTGCAATTCATAAACAATTGGAGCGTACAGCTCAGCAATTGCGTTGGCTGCATTGTCTGCATTATTTAAACGAATGCTTTGGTTTGTAGTTGATGGAGAAGAAACCAACGACATGGCATCAGCAGGATCGATTTGTATGGTTCCTGTTCGAATGACTTCCGTAGTACAAGCACTACCCGTTGTTTCTATTTGATAAGTAAATATTGTGGACTGTGTCACATTTGCCGTTGGAGTACCCGAAATCACATATTGTGTTCCAGAATTGGTTGTGGTTAATCCTGAACCAGCCAATGTATTGCTTCCAATCCAGCTAAAGTTGAATGAAGTAGCTCCACCTCCTAATTCGTAAACGATTCCTTGGATAGGTGTAGCATCACAAATCACTTGGTTTTCTGTGGTTGGTGAAGTTACCAAATTCATTACAGGAATAGAATGGACTGTAAGATCCCCTGTAATAGTAGACGACACACATCCCCCTCCAGTCGTGGTTTGATAAGTGTATTTCACAGTAGGAGTTGTAAAGGTGGTTGAAGCACTAATACTTCCAGAAATAATCAGTGTATTTGAAGGTGTTATAGTGTACCCTAATCCACTTGGCAAGCCATTAATAAATCCTCCACCAACAGAGTAACTTAGGTTTATGGGTTGACCAATGGCTCCGCCACCTAGTTGGTATTCTATTGGAATAAAGGGCTCTGTGATTGCGTTCAAAGCATTATCAAGGTCCATATAACAAACAGCTTGATTTGCAGTTGTTGGAGAACTTAATAGCGTTATAGAATCCAGCGGTTCAATTTGAATACTTCCATATTCAATAATTTCTGAACCACAGTCACTCCCCGTCGTTTCAATTTGATAGGTATAAATTGTTGTTTGTGTGACATTTGTGGTTGGAGTACCTGAAATCTGATATTGATTTGATCCTGAAGCAGCTGCGGTAACTCCAAATCCGAATAATGTATTGGATCCTGTCCAGGTAAAGTTCATTCCACCGGCTCCACCACCCATCTCATAAACAATAGTCGTCATAGGTGTTCCGTCACAAATAATTTGATTATTCGTTGCAGGAGCAGTAACGATATCCAACGTTGGATTAGATCGAACTTCGATGGTACCCGATGCAGTTGCTTGATTACATCCCCCACCAGTGGTAATATAATAGGTGTAAACAGTTGTTGTGGCTGTAGGCACTGCGGCAGTGGCCGTTGCAATACCATTGATTGTAACCGAGTTATTGGTAGTAACTACACTAAATCCGGGAGGTAATCCAGCTTGGAACGCTCCTCCGTTCATGGTATAACTAACCGTCACTGCTTGTCCAACCGCCCCATTTTCCAATTCGTATTCGATAGGATTAAAAGAGAATGCAGCCGGATCATTGTTGACACAAATAATTTGTGCCTGTTCGCCCGGTGCCCCTCTAAAGCTAATGGTGTCATCTGCAAATACCGTTACAGAACCTCGTATAGGGGACGGTGCATTGGTACATCCAAAGGCGTTTCCAATTAAATTGAATTCATAATCGAATACTCGTGTAGAAGTTACAACTAGTGTATTTGGTGGGTTAAAGCTAATTGTAGTATCTCCGGTCAAGGCATCAAAATTGGCAGTAATCCAATTTGGTGTAGTTGGTGTTACTACTGCAATTGCTAGAGCAGATACTGTATTGTATGTAATCGATTCTGTTCCACCCATACAAACGGATGGGTTTATCGTTCCTGAAGCAATGCTTGCCGAAGTACTTGGATTAACAGTAATGGTTCCTGTAGCAGCTGCACTGCCAGTACAAACTCCTTGAGCACCTACAGAAGCTAGCTCATAGGTATAGCTTGTCGGATTTCCACCAACTGCTGCCGATGGATCAATGGTACCGCTAATTTCGTAATAGGCTGGCGATTGGGTTATTACAGGGGTCTGTAAGATTAAATCTGAGGAGGAAATGACACTTGTTGTAAAGGCAACTCCAGCAAAATTAGATTCAATAATAATGTTAGGTGATGCAGATGTTACCGTAAATGTTGGTGAAACCTGATTATTCAAGAAAGTAGCCATTTCAGCAACAAACTGATTCAAATTGCTCGAAGCCGCTAATTCAATATTAGGTTGAGCGGTATAAGCTGTACCATTAATATTTACAGTGAATATATCGCCTAAGTTGGACGTAGCTGCTACCACATTTTCGATTACCTCAATTTGTGTAATTTGATTCTGAGCAAATGCTTGTCCACTGATTCCAGGAGGGTACTGACTTGTTCCTGTGGTAACAAATGTAAATGCAGGATTTGCAATTTCATAACGAATCGGTGCAATGGTTGTACTAGTACAAGCCGTTCGATCTCCAGTTCCTGAAGAAACTAGGGTGGCTACTGGCTGTGGAACAAGGTTGAAAGTTACATCTACCGTAGCTTCAGAACAACTTGCCCCATTGGTGGTAAACTCAACCGTCCAATTGGTTGGCAGAGTAACAATCTGATTCATGGTCCCTTGAATCACATAACGATCGAAGAATCCAGGTTGTAAGCCTAAAGTTAACCCGTTAGGCAGCGGATTAATCGATGTAGGACTTACACGAATATCTGTAGCTCCGTCAAACTCTAAAACAATAGGATTCAAGGTTAAGTTTTCATTTCCACAGTATTGTGCAGCAGGACCTGCCCCAGCTAATATTCCTATGGTTGCGTTCTCTAGTATTGTAATTGTCCCGGTTGATACAGCCGTTTCACATCCAGCAGCAGGAGCTTCAGTTTCTAACACATAAGTGAATGAACCTGTATCAGAAGGCGTTCCAGCGATTGTGAACGTTTTACTAAGAGGTTGCGTAATGGGCGCTCCAAAGTTTACCGAAGAATTTAAAGGTTCCGTACTTGCAATAATATAGGATTGACCAACCTGACCTGTAGGGCCAACTTCTAATGTAATATTACCTGAAGTGTACGTTGCTACAAAATCAGTGGTCGTTGCATTAATCACATTTGCTAAACCATTACCAATATGGTCATTGGCATTTGCAGTAGTCGTTGTAGTTGTGAAAGTAAACGGCTGATTGTTAATTGATAGTACATACGATCTTCCTAGAATTGTATTGGTCACTGTTGTAATCGTAATCGATGTGACCTGAGAAATAATGTCTAAAGATGGGAGAACACCTTGCGGTAAATCACGCACCAAGACACGGTCAACAGCTCCCTCTATATCATAGGTAATCGTTGTTAATGCTGTATTATTACACAAGCTTTGATTCACCGTTGCTGGACCTGATGTTAAATTAATTTGCGGTGGTCCAGGAACAGAAATCACATAATTAACACGATCGCCAGGACAAGGAATCGGCTCTGCAGTAATGATAATGTTTCCAGAGAATCCTGGTCGGAAATTAAGATCTACACTACTAGAAGTTGCATTTGATGGAGTTAACTCAAAGAATGTGTTTGTGGCTAAATACGAAGTTGTAAGTGTAAGTCCTGCTTGACTGTTCACAAACCATCGTGCAGATTGTGCACCAACGGTTGATAATGTTGTTGAGAACCCACCAGCAGGAATTGGACATTCAGGCAACGGGCTACCAAAATTAGAGATGACCAGCGGACCATCTTGTGCGCCAATAACGATGGTCGTTGAAGTCCAATCGCCTCTAACTCCAGTACAACTTATCGGACGTACTTCAAGTTCAAAGCTTCCCCACCACCCTACATTCCAAGTAAGTATTCCTGTGTCTTGATCAATAGTACCTGGTGATGATATGGTCGAACCTAATCCAGGTTGCGGATTCGAAATTCTCCATTCTAAGGATGCATAATCGTTTGTATCTGCAGCATTAACGCTTGCAGTAAAGAATTGAGTTGGTAATGTTGCAGCGCTGATTTCACAGACAGGAATTGGTCCTGTTAAATTTCCTCCACATACCTCTTCATTTAAAGCGATAGGAACACTTAAATCAGAGGGGTCTGGTTGAGGGGTAGCCTCTGGAATAACGTCAATTTCAACGGCTAACCATCCAGATGAAGTGCCACATCCTTCAGTACGAACACGAATGGTTGCTGTTCCCGAGAAGTCGGGATCCCAATTCATTGTTGCACTTCTAATCCAGTTATAAGGAATGGCATTTCCAAAACGAGATGATTGGGTATTGGTTGTTGGTGAAACTGTAACTGAATAATCTGTATTTGCGTAAGCAGATTCTATTTGAATTTCATCCAATACATTATTGTAAATCGCATCATAATCTGCAGCAGCATCGATTGCATTCGCCATCGCTAATCCAATCTGATCATTGCTTGCTATTGCCGCTGAACTTATAACATTATAAGTCGAAGCTGTTCCTGTAGCATTGGTGAGTGTAACCGTATAAGTTTGACCAACTACTTGTGGGCCCACAGCATCTACTGAAATGCGTTTTTGGAAATAATTATTTTCAACAATACTTCCCGCTCCCGATGGAGAAACATCCCAATCGTAGTCTCCAAATTGCTCATTAAATGAATTGTCAACAAAACAAGTAAAGAACTCTGAAGGTGTCGTTGTTGGAGCTGGTAAACGATCTTGGCAAACCGTATTGTTGTACCAACGATCAGGGTTTACTGGATCTTGAAGTACTTCGTAACCCATTTGATTCACATCCATTCGGATGAAATCTGGGGTTTGTGGAAGCTGAGTTACCCGAATCATGTATTGCTCTTGGATTTCTGTACATCCACTGCCCTGCGTTACTAAAGTAAAGTTGGAAGTCGTTAATGCATTTCCAGAAATTGTAAAGGTATTTGTACCTGAAACGATGTACCAACCATTTAAGCCAGCTACCGCATTCACTGTTCCTCCGCCTACTGGAGTAACAGTCAGGTTTGTATCAAGGTTTCTAATTTCAAGTGAAGTTGCGCCACCTCCAAATTCGAATGTAATCGGAACAATAGGATCGTTAACACAAACGGCTTGCGGAGAAGGATCACCACTAATTTGATTTATCGTTGGTTGGGGGTTCACCTCAATGACTGCAATTTCAGAGTAAACCTGACAAACTGCTGCACCTGCATTAGGGGTTCGTAGTCCATTGTTACCCGAAACCAGTACTTTCATTTCAAGGGCCGAATTATTGAAAGGAACTATACTAGCGAGTACAGGATCGGGTGATCCAGTAGAGGCTGCTACATTGTATGTCCCTGCAACATCAGGGATAATGCTTAAGACATCATTGTTGGTATTAAACTCAGCATTAAACGAGATGTTGCTCGAAATATTAGTAGCTAGTGCAAGTCCAATACTATCTAACGTACTTGACGCATTGGCCGTTACTGTATAAAGACTTCCATTGATGGAAACTGAATATTCTTGTCCAACTTGGAAGGTATTGATCGTATTTCTTAAAATAATAGAAGTACGCTCTATTTCATTTAGCGCTGGGTTGGCAGCTGAGGTAATAACTGCTCGATAATAAGTGGCTGGGGTAGATGGTAACCATGAATCGCCCAAAGCAAAGTTAAGGAATGCTGTTTGTTGTCCAGCAATATCCGTCCAACTGTATTGGTCAGTAGAAATTTGCCACTGATAAGAAACAGAGGCAGTCAATGCTTCAGCATTTCTTAATTCAAGTGCATTTGGTAAATCTGCTGCACCGACCACTTGACAAATCGTTTGATCTGCTAATAGGCTTCCTTCATTTAAATCAGGTAGAATTCCAATTCGAACAGCAGTTGTTTCAGCCTCACAAGTATCTCCTCCAAAGGATGCTGTGGCCACACGACGATACCATGTGGTTTGAATTAAAGAAGGTGGATCATAGAAATTATTGGTGGCTCCAGCAATTGTGCTCCATGTGGCATTGTCAGTAGACATTTCCCATCGGTAAGTGACTGTTCCAATGGAACTCGATGCATCTTCTGGTATTATGCCTGTAAGAGAACTAGTTAAAGTAGGTGGAGTAATACCATAACAGTAATCCCCACTTAATTGAGGATCTAATGCTCCTGCACTAATATCCACTACTGTAATTTGAATAACCGTACTTTCATCGGTACAAGAAGCAAGGGAACCTCCTACAGAATTCGTGATTCGTTTATAATAACGCGTGCTATTTAAAATAGGCGGTTGATAGTCTTGCGATGTTGCTGTAACAATATCGGTAAAGGTGACCCCATCCAAAGATTGTTGCCATTGATAGGTGACTAAAGGTCCAGTTGAACCATTTAATATAGTAAGTAAACTAGGAGTTTCTCCAGAACAAATGGTTTCTGCTGTTGGAGAAACAGTTCCTCCTACAATCGGAGGAGTAACACTTATTTGAACTACGTTAGAATATTCCTCGCAAGGGGCTCCATTCAATGTGCTAATCGCCTTTCTTCGATAGAATGTTGTCGATACGATTGCTGTAGGTGAATAGTTTGCGTTTGTGGCTGAAAGTATTGGAGTAAATGTTGTGCTAGTAACACCCGCTTCCCATAAATAAGTAATAATACCTGAGCCTGTTGCACTCGCAACATTAGTAATTGGTGCAGGAGTGCCACCAATACAAACTGTTGGAGAAGCAGTTCCAATTAATCCTGGATCTGTAATTGTATTTTGAGTAAGTGTTACTAAAGTACTGGCAGAACATGAAGCCAAGGAGCTTACAGTTACCTCTACAATATCTCCATCACTTAGGAAAGCGACATAATCTGTTGGAACAAAGGTTGGACTTGCACTGGTTTGACGAATTAATCCTCCAATAGCAAACGAGTAGGTTGCTGAAGGAATGTTGGTCGCAGCAGTAAAGACTACTTCATCTCCAACACAGAAAGTATCTCCTGTTGCGTTTGATGATAGCGTAATGGTTGGAATTGGATTAACAACCACTGTAATTGGGTCAGAGGTTGACTGACAAGCATTAATTCCAGCAGGTTGATCAAACACAATTACGCGAACAGCTTCGTTGTTCAATAATGCAGTACTAGTAAATGTACTTTGATTTGATCTTGGTTGTATAGTAATACCATCAATTGTAAACTCATACGATGCTCCTCCTGATCCTGTAAATGTTATACTGTCGCCATCACAAATAGTAAGCGTACCATTACCACTAATTGCTCCAGGGTTAGCTATAATTGTGGCTGGAGGAGTAGCAGTTACATCAATTCTTAATGCGTTTGATAGCTGATCACAAGTAACACCATTTAAGGTACTAATTGTTCTTCGCTTAAAGAACATTGTTGTCGTAAGATTTCCTGGATCGTAAGAAGAAGAACTCGCACCTGTAATTGTGTTATAGGTAATGTTGTCTAATGAATTTTGCCATTCGTAAGTAAGTGTTCCAGAAACAACGGAAGCACTACCAATAATTGTTGACGCCGTTTGACCTGAACAAATTGTATTTGATGCAGTAGTTAATGTTCCTACAGAAGAGATACCATTTTCAACCATGGTCAAGGTTGCCGTCTCAGTACATCCTGATGGGGTGGTAACTATAACCGTTACGTTCTCTCCATCGTCTAAGTCCCCTACTGCGCTTGTATACGTCGAAGTCGTGGATGGACCTGACATTAACGTGCCCTCAATGTAGAATGCAAAATTAGAACCGGCAATATTCGATGTCGCACTGAATTCTACTGAATCGTCCGTACAGAACGTCTGGTTAAACGCATTCGATGATAATGAAACTACAGGTGGGGTAGCATAACTGATTACAATGGACTCACTGGTAGCAAAACATCCACCTGTCACTTGGTTGTAAACGCGAACCGTAACTTGGTCATTGTTTAATAAAGCTGTAGAGGTGTATGTATCGCTTGTACTTCGAGCCTGTACTATCGTAGGGCCTACTAAAAATTCATAACTCAATCCACCACTTGCACTAAAGGTCACTTGCTCCCCTGGACAGATCGTAAGGGTAGTCGAAGTAGTAGACGCTGTAGCTGTGGTTCCTCCTGTTAAAATTCCTTGAAATGCAGGTGTCGGTAAAGGAGTAACATTCACGATAGAAGATGAACTCTCCTCTTGACATGCAACTCCGTTTAATGTGCTGATGGTCAATCGACGGTAATAAGTTGTTGTGCTTATTCCTGCTGTTGGTGTATAAGTTGCTGAAGCACCTATTGCTCCACTGATATCGGTAAAGCTAGTGTTGTCTAACGATTCTTGCCAACGATAACTTACCGTACCCGAAGCCGTAGATCCTGTTACACTAATTGCAGCTGGTGTCTCTCCAATACAAATCGTACTGCTTGGTGTAACTACTGTTCCACCACCAACTCCATTCTCAACCATGGTCAAGGTTGCCGTCTCAGTACATCCTGATGGGGTGGTTACTACAACCGTTACATTCTCTCCATCGTCTAAGTCACCTACTGCACTTGTATACGTCGAAGTCGTGGATGGACCTGACATTAACGTGCCCTCAATGTAGAATGCAAAATTAGAACCGGCAATATTCGATGTCGCACTGAATTCTACTGAATCGTCCGTACAGAACGTCTGGTTAAACGCATTCGATGATAATGAAACTACAGGTGGGGTAGCATAACTGATTACAATGGACTCACTGGTAGCAAAACATCCGCCTGTCACTTGGTTGTAAACGCGAACCGTAACTTGGTCATTGTTTAATAAAGCTGTAGAGGTGTATGTATCGCTTGTACTTCGAGCCTGTACTATCGTAGGGCCTACTAAAAATTCATAACTCAATCCACCACTTGCACTAAAGGTCACTTGCTCCCCTGGACAGATCGTAAGGGTAGTCGAAGTAGTAGACGCTGTAGCTGTGGTTCCTCCTGTTAAAATTCCTTGTAATGCAGGTGTCGGTAAAGGAGTAACATTCACGATAGAAGATGAACTCTCCTCTTGACATGCAACTCCGTTTAATGTGCTGATGGTCAATCGACGGTAATAAGTTGTTGTGCTTATTCCTGCTGTTGGTGTATAAGTTGCTGAAGCACCTATTGCTCCACTGATATCGGTAAAGCTAGTGTTGTCTAACGATTCTTGCCAACGATAACTTACCGTACCCGAAGCCGTAGATCCTGTTACACTAATTGCAGCTGGTGTCTCTCCAATACAAATCGTACTGCTTGGTGTAACTACTGTTCCACCACCAACTCCATTCTCAACCATGGTCAAGGTTGCCGTCTCAGTACATCCTGATGGGGTGGTAACTACAACCGTTACATTCTCTCCATCGTCTAAGTCACCTACTGCGCTTGTATACGTCGAAGTCGTGGATGGACCTGACATTAACGTGCCCTCAATGTAGAATGCAAAATTAGAACCGGTAATATTCGATGTCGCACTGAATTCTACTGAATCGTCCGTACAGAACGTCTGGTTAAACGCATTCGATGATAATGAAACTACAGGTGGGGTAGCATAACTGATTACAATGGACTCACTGGTAGCAAAACATCCACCTGTCACTTGGTTGTAAACGCGAACCGTAACTTGGTCATTGTTTAATAAAGCTGTAGAGGTGTATGTATCGCTTGTACTTCGAGCCTGTACTATCGTAGGGCCTACTAAAAATTCATAACTCAATCCACCACTTGCACTAAAGGTCACTTGCTCCCCTGGACAGATCGTAAGGGTAGTCGAAGTAGTAGACGCTGTAGCTGTGGTTCCTCCTGTTAAAATTCCTTGTAATGCAGGTGTCGGTAAAGGAGTAACATTCACGATAGAAGATGAACTCTCCTCTTGACATGCAACTCCGTTTAATGTGCTGATGGTCAATCGACGGTAATAAGTTGTTGTGCTTATTCCTGCTGTTGGTGTATAAGTTGCTGAAGCACCTATTGCTCCACTGATATCGGTAAAGCTAGTGTTGTCTAACGATTCTTGCCAACGATAACTTACCGTACCCGAAGCCGTAGATCCTGTTACACTAATTGCAGCTGGTGTCTCTCCAATACAAATCGTACTGCTTGGTGTAACTACTGTTCCACCACCAACTCCATTCTCAACCATGGTCAAGGTTGCCGTCTCAGTACATCCTGATGGGGTGGTAACTATAACCGTTACATTCTCTCCATCGTCTAAGTCACCTACTGCACTTGTATACGTCGAAGTCGTGGATGGACCTGACATTAACGTGCCCTCAATGTAGAATGCAAAATTAGAACCGGCAATATTCGATGTCGCACTGAATTCTACTGAATCGTCCGTACAGAACGTCTGGTTAAACGCATTCGATGATAATGAAACTACAGGTGGGGTAGCATAACTGATTACAATGGACTCACTGGTAGCAAAACATCCACCTGTCACTTGGTTGTAAACGCGAACCGTAACTTGGTCATTGTTTAATAAAGCTGTAGAGGTGTATGTATCGCTTGTACTTCGAGCCTGTACTATCGTAGGGCCTACTAAAAATTCATAACTCAATCCACCACTTGCACTAAAGGTCACTTGCTCCCCTGGACAGATCGTAAGGGTAGTCGAAGTAGTAGACGCTGTAGCTGTGGTTCCTCCTGTTAAAATTCCTTGTAATGCAGGTGTCGGTAAAGGAGTAACATTCACGATAGAAGATGAACTCTCCTCTTGACATGCAACTCCGTTTAATGTGCTGATGGTCAATCGACGGTAATAAGTTGTTGTGCTTATTCCTGCTGTTGGTGTATAAGTTGCTGAAGCACCTATTGCTCCACTGATATCGGTAAAGCTAGTGTTGTCTAACGATTCTTGCCAACGATAACTTACCGTACCCGAAGCCGTAGATCCTGTTACACTAATTGCAGCTGGTGTCTCTCCAATACAAATCGTACTGCTTGGTGTAACTACTGTTCCACCACCAACTCCATTCTCAACCATGGTCAAGGTTGCCGTCTCAGTACATCCTGATGGGGTGGTAACTATAACCGTTACATTCTCTCCATCGTCTAAGTCACCTACTGCGCTTGTATACGTCGAAGTCGTGGATGGACCTGACATTAACGTGCCCTCAATGTAGAATGCAAAATTAGAACCGGTAATATTCGATGTCGCACTGAATTCTACTGAATCGTCCGTACAGAACGTCTGGTTAAACGCATTCGATGATAATGAAACTACAGGTAAAGGTTCCACTACAATATTAATTACATCTGAATCTTCAAAACATCCACCCGTCAAAGGTTGATCAAACACACGAACAAACACTTGACTGTTGTTTAATAACGTACTTGAAGCAGTCGCTGTAAAGGTTGCTACCGTAGATCGAGCTCTTCTTAAAGTACCATCAACCCAAAATTCGTAAGAAGCCCCCCCTGCTGCGCTGAAAGTTGCCTCGCCAGTATTATTACAAAGCGTAATTGTACTAGGTGCTGTTACACTTCCAGGAATGGCTGTAAGTACGGGAACTGGTTGTGGAGTAACTTCAATTTTTAATGGAGCAGTGGTATCTTCACAAATAACACTATTTAAGGTACTGTATGTAGTTCTTCTGAAATATTGAGTAGCAGTAAGAGGAGATGTAGGCGTATAATTGGCACTAATAGCACCCGAGATATTGTTAAATGTAATATTATCAGTAGAAGATTGCCATTGATAAGTAACTGTTCCAGATGCTGTTGAGGTAGTTCCGCTAATCAAAGCAGGGGTTGTGTTTGCACAAATGGTTACCGTAGAAGAAGTAATGGTTCCTGTTTGGGAAATACCATTTTCAATTAAAGTAAGGCTTGCTAAGTCTGTACATCCAGCTGGAGTAGTTACTTCTACTCGAACTTCCGTCCCATCTATAATATTTAATGCTGGGTAAGCGGCTGTATCAAAAGTATTCGATGCAGAATTTTGATAAGAGATGCTATTGACAATAAAGTTATAATTGGCTGCTACTCCACCCGACCCTGCCGTGAAAATAAGTGAATCTCCAGAACAGAAGGTGTCATTGGCAGCAGAGGAAGATAACGAAGCCATTGGAGCTGGATCGATGAAAACCTCTATTGCACCAGAAATATCCGAACAAGCCGTTGCAAGAGACGTACTGTCAAATACTTCCACTGTAACTTCATCACTATTGGAAAGCGCAGCTGTAATAAATGTATTTGAAGCAGACCTTGCTTGCATTACCGTACCGTTAATCATGAACGTATATTCTACTCCACCAGAACCGATAAAACTCATTGAGTCTCCTAAACAGATGGTGGTTGAAGTAGGGGCAGTAACTGCTCCGGAATTTGCTGTTAAACCAGGAACTGGGAGTGCATTAACGCTTACAAGAACACTGTTGGTTGGACTTGTACATTGACGTCCATTTAATGTATTTATTGTTTGTCGACGATAATATCTTCCTGGTGGTGGGGTTGAAGGCGGGGTAAATGTTTCTGTTGAAGCACCTAATATATCAGACCAAACAATATTATCCGTAGAACTTTGCCATTGATATGACCCTGTTCCTGGAGAAGCAATGGCTACTCCGCTAATGGTACCGGCTGCAACTGAAGTAAGTGTCATTACTGAATCCCCAGAACACACAGCTTGGGCTCCAGAGATACTTCCTGCAGTTAGTTCATTGACATTTACTGTAATGGTTTGCTCACTAAAACATCCTGAAGCATTAATGATACGAGTCGTTACCGTATCGCCATCATTAAAAATGGATTGTGAAGTAGTAAAAGAAGTTGCTGTTCCTGATTGCTCAAGAATGGTATTGATATAAAAATCGATTTGTGATGCAGTCCCCGTAAAACTCACTGAGAAAGTGATGGGGCTCGTATCCCCAGAACATACAGTATTGGAAGGCTGATCGGAAGTTAAAGTTCCCGTAATAATTGGTGAAGGATCAACGGTAACGGTAACCACGTTACTCGACTCCGAACAAACTACTCCTTGCAGTGTCGTTTGAGCCAAACGTCTAAATTCAGTTGTTACAAAAAGAACTCCGGGATCAAATGTGGGTGAATTTGCAGATAAAATATCCGTAAAGGTACTCGTTCCTGTTCTACTTTGCCATTGATAAGTAAGTGATCCTGTTGATGAACTTGGAACACTAACAGAGGTTAAACCAAGTGGAGTATCCCCATTACAAATGGTTTGGTTACCCCCAATAACATTTGGACCAACGACATCATTAACTCGTACTTGAGCGGAAACCGAACCTGGACAGCCTGTTCCACCAGCGCCTGGGAAGACATCTACACGAACAGTTTGTAAATCGTTTAATGTCAATAGAATTGTTGACTGAGCACTCGGGGCAACTCCCTGAGCAATATTATCTACAAAGAAACGATAGCTTAGTCCTCCAGTGCTTCCACTTGCATCAAATATAAATGAGTCACCTGGACAAGCAATATGATTTGGACCTTGATCAGATGTTAAAACAGCTGTGGGTGTGGGCCCTGCATTCACTGTAATTGAAACAGAATTACTTTCAACAATACAGTCTACACTGTTACGAGTTGAAATAACATTTCTTCTAAATTCGGTTGTTACAAATAAACTTGGCGGTTGGAAGTTAGCGTTATTTGCAGACCCTATATCAGCAAAAGGGCTTGTACCCGTTCGACTTTGCCATTGATATGAAATTGTTCCAGTTCCAGTGACAGTGGTCCCAGTTAATAAGCTTGGAGTGTCTCCTGCACAAATGGTTTGAACACCAGCAATAGTATTTGGATCTGCTACTTCATTAAGCACCATCGTGATGCTTTGTTCACTAAAACAACTCGTTGTTAAAGTAGAATAAGCACGAACTCGCACTACGGATCCATCACGTATAGCACCTAGCGGAGGTGTATAGGTAACAGAATTTAAAGCTGTTCTTGATATCAAACCATCAATATAAAACTCATAAAGGTTTGAACCTGTTGTACCTGAAGCTGTGAAAGTAACCGCTTCACCATCACAAAGCACATTATTGGGTAAATTAGAGGTAAAGGAAATCGAAGGTAATGCTGCAGAATCTACCGTAACAGTAACTACATTTGAGGTAGCGGAAGCATTGATAGACGGACATTGAACTCCGTTAAAAGTAACAAATGCCAAACGTCGGAAAGCTGTTGTTTGTATAAGAACAGGAGGATCATATTCATTCGAATTAGCACCAGAGATATTTAAGAAGGTGCCTGTTCCTACCCTACTTTGCCATTGGTAACTAATACTTGCTGTTGGAATATCAGCTACTGGATCAGAATTACTTGTTATTCGATTAGGATCTCCTCCGCTACAAATGGTTTGAGAGCCTGTAATAAGATTAGCGTTGGTTGTTCCATTCACTCTTAACGTTAAAGTTGCTGTATCCGAACAACCACCAGGAGTCGTGACGTCTACTCTAATTATGCTTCCGTCTGTAAAATTGATTGTTGGAGAAGCAAGTGAGGTATCCAAGGTATTTGTAGTCGCCCCTGAAGTTTGTGGAATTCCGTTGATAAAGAACTGATAGGTATATCCTGCAACTGCCGGAGTCGCAGTAAATATGGGTTGACCTCCTTCACAAATGATGTCATTTGCGAAATTTGATGTGATACTCGCAGCAGGATTACTACTGATATTCATCACAATCGGTGACGAAATGGTAGTACAACTATTGTTATCTGTAACTGCTACTGTGATGCTATCTCCTGTAACTAAATCAGTTCTCGAAGTCGTATTGGATGTAGAAGATGCCCCTAAACTAATCCCGTTTCTAAAGAACTGATAAACAACTCCACCAGAAGCATTGAATACTACATTCTCTCCAGCACAAGAGGTATTTGTTCCTGTGAGTGTCGCTACTGGAGCAGGCGTTACGTTAATATTGATCACATTACTGATCAGCTCACATGTTTTTCCATTAAAGGTTGAAATCACGCGTCGACGGAAATCAGTGCTAGTAACTACACCAGAAGGAGAAAAACTTTGCCCATTTGCAGATAAAACATCTGTAAACGAATTTGTGCCCGTTCTACTCTGCCATTGATAACTCACCGAGGCTCCTGGAATAACTGCAGTAACTGACGTTCCCGTTAATGGATTAATCGTTCCGCCACTACAAATACTTTGTGTGTTCGAAACCGTATTGGTGCCTACAAAATCATTGACACGCATGGTTAAGGTCTGGTCAGTAAAACAATTACTTACCGAAGAGGAATAAGCACGAACCGTTACCGTATCTGTATCGGATATCGTTCCTGCCAAACGGGTATAAGTTGCGACATAAGATGGACCTGCTTCTAAAACTCCATTGAAATAGAAGGCATATAAGTTAGCGCCTGTGGTACCACTAGCGTCAAAGGTAACGTCTTCGGTGGAACATATTACATTGCTCGCAAAACCAGAAGTAAAGCTTACTACAGGTTGAGAAGCTGCATCTACAGTAATGGTAACCACATTCGATGTAGCAGAAGCATTGGACGATGGACATACAACACCATTAAAAGTAGCATTAACCAATCGACGATAAGCCGTAGTTATTGATATTACAAGGGGATCATAATCTAATCCAGTAGCGCCAGGAATATTGGCAAAAGAGTTTGTTCCCGTTCTACTCTGCCACTGATAACTTAGTGTTGCCGATGAAATACTTGCAGAAGGGACAGCTGTATTTAAAATGGGGTCTGGATCGCCACCTGTACAAATGGTTTGGGAACCTGAAATTGTATTGGCACCAACAGTACTGTTAACACGAACATTTAATGATGCACTAGCATCACACCCATTGGTATTGGTCACAATAACCTCAATAAGGGCATTGTCTGGAATTACTGTTGTAGATAAAGATGTGTCAAAGGTATTAGAAACAACACCTACGGATTGGGCGGCACCATTAACAAAGAACTGATAAGTAAACCCTGATACTGCTGGGCCTGCAGTGAAAGTAGGACGATAGCCGTCACATAGAGTATCAGCCGTAAGACCTGATGAAAGCGTTGCTGCTGGAGCATTGGTTACACTCATCGTTATTGGAGTAGAAAGGGAAGTACAGCTATTGGTGTTAGTTACTTCTACTGTAATCTGATCTCCGGTAACTAAATCGTTACGTGTAATTGAATTCACGGTCGAACTTGCCCCTAAACTAATCCCGTTTCTAAAGAACTGATAAACAACTCCACCAGAGGCATTGAATACTACATTCTCCCCTGTACACGAAGTATTTGTTCCTGTGAGTGTCGCTACTGGTGCTGGGTTCACATTAATGTTGATGACATTACTGATCAGCTCACATGTTTTTCCATTAAAGGTTGAAATCACGCGTCGACGGAAATCAGTGGTTGTAACTACACCTGAAGGAGAGAAACTTTGTCCATTTGCAGATAAAATATCGGTAAACGGATTTGAACCCGTTCTACTCTGCCATTGATAGCTCACCGTTGCTCCTGGAATAGTAGCTGTAACTGACGTTCCCGTTAATGGGTTAATCGTTCCACCACTACAAATAATTTGTGTATTCGAAACCGTATTCGTGCCTACAAAGTCATTGACACGCATGGTTAACGTCTGGTCAGTGAAACAATTACTTACCGTAGAGGAATAAGCACGAACCGTTACTGTATCTGTATCGGATATGGTGCCTGCCAAACGGGTATAAGTTGCGACAGAAGATGGACCTGCATCTAAAACTCCATTGAAATAGAAGGCATATAAGTTAGCGCCTGTGGTACCACTAGCGTCAAAAGTAACGTCTTCGGTGGAACATATTACATTGTTCGCAAAACCAGAAGTAAAGCTCACTACAGGTTGTGAAGCTGCATCTACAGTAACGGTAACTACATTCGAGGAACCGATTGCCAAATTTGTAGGGCATTGTACACCGTTGTAGGTGGCATAAATAATTCTTCGGTAGGCCGTAGTTGACGACAATGGAGGTGGATTATAATCTAATCCAGTTGCGCCAGGAATATCCACAAAGGAAGTTGAAGTTGTTCTACTTTGCCATTGATAACTTAGTGTGGCGGAGGAAATATCAGCCGTAGGAACTGACGTACTTAAAATAGGATCTGGATCACCACCTGAACAAATGGTTTGTGATCCTGAAATTGAATTTACTCCAGAAAGCTTATTTACATTGATTGAAACAGTTGCAGTATCTGAACATCCGTTTGCATTTGTTACCACTACAGTTACTTGTGAACCATTGAGAAGATTCACTGATGGAGAAGCCGTGTTGAATGTATTTGTAACGACACCTGTAGACTGAGGAGAACCATTTACAAAAAACTGATAAGTAAATCCTGCCCCTACTGGACTAGCAGTAAATACAGGAAAGTCTCCTTCACACATGGTATCCCCAATTAATCCTGAAGAAATTGAGGCAGTGGGTTGAGGTGTAATGTTGAGCACTGTTGCGGCAGAAAGGGTTGTACAACTTGCTGCATTGGTTACTTCTACAGTAATTTGATCATTATTGGTAAAAGTTGTTGAACTGAAGGTATTTGAAGAACTTGGCGCACCTAAACTAGACCCATTATTAAAGAATTCGTATAATGTTCCCCCCGAGGCTGTAAATACCATATTATCACCAATACAACCTGTATTTGTTCCCGTGAGTGTAGCAACAGGAGTTGGGTTTACAGTAATCGATAAAGCATTACTAAAACTTTCACACGCCACACCGTTCAGCGTAGAAATGACAACTCGTCTAAAATCGATGGAAGTCGATTGCAAACCAGGATCGAACGTAGTCGAATTGGTTGAAGCGATATCACTAAAGGAATTAGACCCTATTCTACTTTGCCATTTATAAGAAACTGTTGCTCCTGAAACGAGCGAAGGAACACTTGAACTTGTAAACGCGGTTGGTGTTTCATTAGAACAAACAATTTGATCATTTCCAACCGTATTACTTCCTGTAAAAGAATTAATACGCATTACAATGGTAAAGTCCTCAAAACAAGGCGATGCTAGAGAAGATACAGCTTGTACAGTTACCGAAGATTGATCGGATAAAGTTCCTGCTGGAACAAAATATTGCGCTGTGCTTGTAGATAAACGCAGAATTCCATTTACATAGTATCGGTAATAATTCGCATTGGTTGTTCCGCTTGCGTCAAATGTTAAATCGTCTCCTTCACATGCAACATTATTAGTAACACCAGAAACAAAATTAACTGACGGTAGTGCAGCAGCACTCACGGTATATGTAACTGCATTGGAGGGTGCTAAGCTAGCGCAAGTAATTCCATTGAGTGTAATGTTGGCCAAACGGCGAAACGCAGTAGTTGCTGATAAAGCTGGAGGATCATACGATGGACTTGTAGCGCCAGGAATATTTGCAAACACGCCACTTGCTGTTCTACTTTGCCATTGGTATTGGATGCTTGCCCCCGCAACAGAAGTAGTGGGCGTAGAAGAACTCAACACATCAGTTGGGTTAAAGCCAAAACAAATGACTTTTGTCACCGCACCAGAAGTATCTATTTCGATCGAATTGCTTCCAGTCATCGACAATACTCGCATTTCAACAGTAGAGCTTGAAATACAGCCTGCTGCATTTTCAATTTCAACCATTACCTCGGCCCCGTCCACAAGATTATAAGTAGCAGAAGAGGTATTGAATACGTTGGAAACTACTCCAACATTTTGAAGAATACTATCCACATAAAAACGATAGGTAAATGCAGAGTTAAATGGGGTTGCTGTAAATGTTGGGAAGTCCCCTTCACAGATGGTGTCTGCAGTTACTCCTGAAGTAATACCTGCGGAAGGGATAGCACTCACATTGATTGTTACAGGTGCTGATGTAGCCGTACATCCTTGAGAATTGGTAGCTTCCACAGTTACTTGTTGACCATTAGTTAACCCACTAATGGATACAACATTCGAAGTGCTGGTAGCACCTTGGCTAATGTTATCTACAAAAAACTCGTAAAAGACTCCTCCTGCAGCGGTAAAGGTAACATCATCACCTGCACATATAGCAGAAGATCCGCCATTGAGTGTTACAGTAGGCGCAGGTTCAACGGTTACACGAACCACGGCACTGTTTACTTGACAGGTTTGCCCATTAAAAGTTGCATAAGTTATTCTTCTAAAGTCAGTAGAGGTTACTACCCCTGTAGGCACAAAAGTAGTCGAGTTAGTACCTGCTATGGTGGTAAAACTCGTTACATTCGTTTTGCTTTGCCATTCATAAGATATTGTGGCTCCAATTGGAGAAGTCGACACACTTCCAGAAAGTGGAGCTACTGTAGCGCCACTACAAATGGTTTGCGCTCCCGTAAGGGTATTGGTAGCATTAATGCTATTTACGCGAACAGTAGAACTCGCTGTAGCAGAACAGCCTGTTCCCGAGGGACCAGTAAATACCTCAACAGAAACTTCATTTCCGTCAGAAAGAACACCAGCTGGAATGGTGTATGAAGTAATGCTTGTAGGACCAAACTGAATGGATCCATTAATAAAGTAAGAATATGAAACCCCTCCTGTAGAACCACTAGCGTCTAATACTACATCAGCGTCATTACAAATCACATTGTTAGGGTTTCCTGTCGAAAGATTAGGAGTGGGCACTACTCCACCGATGACAGTAAGCGTAACCACATTGCTGATATCAGAACAAACAGCTCCATTAAAAGTACTTGTAATTAAACGACGGTATTCGGTCGTTGTACTTACAGAAGAAGGAGTAAACGTCTCATTTGTAGCGCCAATAATATCTTGAAAAGCATTGGTACCCGTACGCAACTGCCATTGATACGTAAAAGTTGCCCCATCGGCAAAACGATCAACCGAAGGAGTTGAAGTACTGGTAAATGCAACAGGAGTTTCTCCTGAACAAACATTTTGTGAATTTGCAATTGTATTCGCTCCGGTAAAAGAATTGACTCGGATAGTTAACGTAGCTTCATCATAACATGTCGATGAATTAGGAACAGCATCCACATATGCACGAACACGCAATACATCCCCATCATTAAAACTAGAAGAAGAAAGGGAATAAGTCGCTATCGAAGAGGGTGAACCTAATTGTGGGTTTCCGTTAATATAAAACTGATAACTCAAAGCCCCTGTGGTAAGAGAGGCATCCAGAATAATATCGGTATCACTACACACAGTATCGTTTGTTGCTCCACTATCGAGAACCGCATTTGCATTACCAATTACAGTTATGGTAACAATATTAGAAGAAGCAGAGGCTAAATTTGTTGGACATTCTACACTATCGTAAGTAGCGAACATCAATCTTCGATAGGCTGTTGTTGCGCTTAAGACCCCTGGGTCATACGTTGATGTTGTTGCACCCGTAATATCACCAAAACTCCCCGTACCCACTCTACTTTGCCATTGATAACGAATTGTAGCCGTAGAAATGTTGGTAGAAAAGACCGATACATTAGAAAAGGGAAGAGGATCATCACCCGAACAAATGGAAGTTGGATTTCCATTTGCAATTTGGTTGGTTCCCGACAACCCATTCATTCGCAGGGTAATCGAATCTTCATCATAACATGATGTTGTGCTGCTTACCCAAGTTCTTACTGTTACGACAGTATTATCTGCAGATAGATTGGAAAATAGATAGGTAGAAACGGAAGAACTTGCTCCTTGACTTGAGTTATTGACTAAAAACTCATACCATCCCCCTCCTGATGCGGTAAAAAGCACATCATCGCCTTCACAACCTACATTATTAACGGCATCGGAAAGTAAAGTCCCTGCGGGCGCATTCGAAGCATTTACGGTAATGAGTGAAGAACCTGCTCTTCCACAATTGTTAGTGAAATAAGCTATAACAGACAAAACATCATTGTTGGCCAATGATGTTGTAGAAAAATTAGGTGAAGATTGTCTAGGCCCTAACAATGAGCCGTTTCGATAGAATTCGTATTCATCGGCTATGTTAGAGGAGGTGATGACCACATTATCTCCCAGACAAATATTAATTACCCCAGTTCCAAAATTAGTTGACAATACAGGAACAGGCGGATTGGCTAAAATAACCAGCTGATAACTCGTTGAATTATTGGTCAAATCTCCATCGGTAGTTCCAGAAGCTCCAACCGTCACTGCAATGGTAGTTGTACCCGTGTTGTTAAATTCTAGTCCGGTGGGAAACTCAAATTCCCCAAAACCAGGAGATTGGATGACCGAAGTGGCGGAAGAAGATAGATTGGTGAGGTCAGCCAGACTGAATGTTTGTGTAAGGACACTAGAAGAGTTGGATTGAAAGGTGTTTCCTGTAAGGGTAAGGGTGACTACTAAAGTGTTAGAAGCGAGATTTAATGCGTCGGGCCCTGAATTGTTTACACGAATACGTAGATTGGAAGCAGTAGTAGAGCAATATTCGGTATTGCTCCCATTTGCAGGGTCTAAAATTTGTGTTCGGTTACTAAAGTCCAAGTCAACATTCTGACTCCAAGAGACTTGAGAACAAAACACAAAAAATAGCAACGTCACGAGTTGCTTCCCGTAAGCTTTTAATATAGTATACAATCTACGCTTCTTATCAATCTATTAACGACTAAAATAAATAAATATTATGAATAAATAATTTTTTCTTTTGCATGAAATTAACAAGGTTATCAAATAAAGTTTTTCGACTTCATCCATTCATCGTTGTACATTTTACCGATGTACCGCGATCCTGAATCGTGAAGAAGCACCACAACCACATCCTCTTTGGTAAAATGCTCTTTCAACTGAAGGAGTCCTTTCACCGCTGCACCACAGGAGTTTCCAGCAAAAATTCCTTCCTGTCTTGCCAGGTATCGTGTATACAAAGCAGCATCTTTATCGGTTACTTTTTCAAAATGATCTATCAATGAAAAATCTACATTTTCAGGTAAAATATCTTCGCCTATTCCCTCAGTGATGTAAGGGTAAATTTCTTTTTCATCAAAAACACCTGTTTCATGGTATTTTTTAAAAACAGAACCATAGGTATCTATTCCCCAGATTTTAATGTTTGGATTTTTTTCTTTTAAAAAACGAGCCACCCCAGAAATGGTCCCCCCCGTTCCTACTCCAACCACAAAATCGGTAATTTTTCCTTCCGTTTGTTTCCAAATCTCAGGCCCCGTTTGTTCGTAATGTGCAATGGCATTGGACGGGTTATCGTATTGATTTACATACCATGCATTGGGAGTCTCTTCTGCAATTCGTTTAGAAGTCGAATAGTAGGACCTTGGATCTTCCGGGGCTACATCGGTGGGACAAACCACTACTTCTGCACCCACGGCACGCAACACATCAAATTTCTCTTTCGATTGTTTATCGGTAGAAACGCATATTAACGAATACCCTTTTACAATCGCGGCCAGTGCCAAACCCATTCCAGTGTTTCCTGAAGTCCCTTCAACAATTGTTCCTCCAGGCTTAAGACGACCATCAGCTTCTGCATCTTCAATCATCTTAAGTGCCATACGGTCTTTTACAGAATTGCCCGGATTGAAACTTTCAATCTTAGCCAATACCAAAGCATCTACCTCAGCGGTAATCGTATTCAGTTTAACAAGTGGGGTATTTCCTATGGTTTCAAGGATATTGTTTGCGTATTGCATGAATTTAATTCTACCTCCAAAGGTACAACGAGAAATTGATTTTTCCGCTTAAAATTATTTCATTTTAAGGACACGAATCGGGCTAATAAAAGCTACTATTTTAACCGGTAACCATAATAACGCAACGCAAACCACTAAGACTAAAATATTTAACGCAATAAAATAGGCCCACGGAAGTAAAACAGGAACAGTGTCTACAAAATAAGTATTGGGGTCTAATTGTATCCATTGAAAGCGATGCTGGCTCCAAAGCAAAACCAATCCTATACCATTTCCCCAAATCATTCCTTTTCCAATGATTTTAACTGCACTGATTAAAAATATGTTTTGAAGTTGTCTTTGAGAAGCGCCGAGCACCTTCAATACGCCAATCATATGAGCGCGTTCCAAAATCAATACTAAAAGAGCAGTGGCCATATTCAACGTCCCAACGATAATCATGATACACAAAATAATAAGCACATTAAAGTCAAATAAAGAAATCCAGTCGTAAATTCCCTCGTACAACTGTTCAACTGTGCGTACATCAATATGGGGTGGGAGCTTTTGATACAGCTCTTCGGAGAGCAAATGACGGTCGTTTTCATTTTCGACATAAACCACAAAACCACCAATTTCATTTTCCGCCCACTTATTCAAACGCTGCAGTTGTCGAATATCTACAAAAGAGACGTTGTCATCAATGTCTGGAAAACCCGTTTGATAGATCCCCACAACGGAGAAATACCTTATTCCTGGGAGATTTTCTTTTTTACTTTGAAAAAAAGCAGTGACACGATCGCCAAGACCCACATTCAACTTTGAGGCGATGGTTGCCGATAAAACAATCTGCTTTGAAATTTTAGTGCTGAAAATCGGGAAATCGCCTTCAACCAAATAGGGCTTCAAACGCTGCCACGGAAACAGAGCATCCACTCCCCTCAGCACGCCCCCTTCAAACTCGTTTTTGGTTTTTAGCAAAACGCCTTTAGAAACATAGCCAAAAGCATCGGTTATACGTGGGTCGTCAAACCACAGGTCTTTGGCTAGGGAGGAAATCTCAATGGGTGAAACAGAGATGGTCGAATTATTGTTTTCAAAAGGGGCAATCTGAATGTCTCCAGTAAGCGCAACCGTTTTTCTTTTTATTTCTTTTTGAAGTCCTAAACTTGTCGCCATGGCGATAAGCATCATCACCATTCCCAAGGCAATTGCTACAATCGCAATTTTTATTATCCGAGATGAAACCGTACTTTCGCCTTTAGCGGAGCGCTGTATTTTGGTAGCAACAAAACGTTCAAAAATCAATGCTAAAATTTATTTTACATTCAGACCATAAAAGTACATTTTTATTTTCTGCACTCTTGTGGACCCTTTGTTCTTTTTCTACCTCTTGGGCTCAAATTCAACCTGGGGCAGAAAACACCTCGGCCTACCTGCCAATTTTAAAAGACAAAAAAATCGCTGTTGTTGCCCATGCGGCAAGTGAAGTTTACCAGCGTAAAAATAAAATTCATCTGGTCGATTTACTTCTGGAGGAACAACAACAGATTGTTCAAATTTTTGCTCCCGAACACGGTTTTAGAACCCGAGAGGACAACGGCGCTATCATCCACGACAGTGTAGATGAGTTGACCCAATTGCCTATTGTTTCCCTGCACGGGAAAAACAGAAAACCGACGCCAGAGCAATTAGAAAACATCGAGCTTGTCGTTTTCGATTTGCAAGATGTTGGCGTGCGTTTTTACACCTACCTATCTACCCTCCATTTGGTGATGGAAGCCTGTGCCGAAAACAACATTCCTCTCCTCCTTTTAGACCGCCCCAACCCCAATGGGCATTATGTCGACGGCCCTGTGTTGGAAACCCAATTTAAAAGCTTTTTAGGCATGCATCCTATACCGATAGTGCATGGACTTACCCTTGGTGAATTTGCTCAAATGATCAATGGAGAGGGATGGCTAACTGACGGAATAAAATGCGATTTAACGGTGATCAAAATAAAAAACTACACCCACCAAAGTTCCTATGAGCTCCCGGTTCGCCCCTCGCCCAATTTACCCAATGCAAAAGCGATTAACCTCTACCCTAGCCTTTGTCTCTTTGAACAAACACCAATCAGTATCGGTCGGGGCACCGAAAATCAATTTCAGGTTTTTGGTCACCCCTTGCTCCAAGGAAATTACAGCTTTACTCCCCAACACAATTTTGGAGCAAAATACCCAAAACTAGAAGGAGAAAAATGCCATGGGGAAAATTTAAAAAATCATCCTACACTGTCGCGCTTAGAATTGAAATGGCTCCTCGGAGCCTATAATAACTACCCCGAAAAAGCCACCTTTTTCTCTCCCAATTTTGTGAAATTATCGGGAACAAAAACTTTAGAAAAACAAATTCAAGAGGGGTGGTCCGAGGCGCAAATCCGACAAAGCTGGGAACCTCAGCTTTCGGCCTTTAAAACAATGCGGAAGCAGTACTTACTTTACCCCAACTAGGGCAAGCGTTCCTTCATTTTTTCAACAATAGAAAAAGCCGCTGGGCAAATGGCCACATTTTTCTGTGTGTGTTGGGCAATTTTATAGATTTTAGGCCGATCGGTATGCGGAAATTCTCGGCAGGCTTTTGGTCGTACATCGTAAATGGAACAGGCATTATCTTCCCCTAAAAAAGCACAAGGAACACGCTGCAACACCCAGTCATTATCTTCATCGATTCGCAAATAGCTGGCTTCAAACTGAGCTGGTTTCATGTTCAAGAATTTGGCAATTCTGTCAATGTCTTTTCGTTCGAACAATGGCCCTTTTGTTTTGCAGCAATTGGCGCATTCTAAGCAGTCCGTTTTGTCAAAAACTTCCTCGTGAATTTCTTGCACAATGGCGTCCAATTTTTTGGGTGGGCGTTTTTTTAATCGCTTAAAAAAAGAATTCGTTTCCCTTGCAGTATCTTTGGCACGCTTTGGTAAATGGTCTAACTGCTCGCGCATGGCACATATTTTTTAACAAAACTAGTTTATTTTGAACGATCTCTTCGGAAAAGCTTTACTCGATTATCATATCTCCCCAGGGGAGCAAACGCTCGTTACTTGGACTTCGCTCACCGAAGAAGACCCTGTGCCCCTCGCCTATTTTTTTCGCGATCATGCGCAAATGCCAAAAATCGAACAAAAAGCGCTTTCGCTAAGCTATGGAAAAGTGCTCGATATTGGGTGCGGAAGTGGAAGCCACAGCCTGTATTTACAAACAAAAAAAAGTTTGGATGTCACCGGTATTGACCTTTCCCTTGGCGCTTCAAAAGTAGCGAAGATGAGAGGGGTGAAAAAAGTCATTAACGCTGCTATTATTGATTATAACGAAGGCCCTTTTGACACCCTTTTGTTGATGATGAATGGTCTTGGGGTGGCACAACATTTTCAATCCGTACTTCCCCTTTTACAGCATTTAAAAAGCCTGCTGCATCTCAAAGGGCAAATTTTAGTCGATTCTTCCGACCTCATTTATCTTTTTGACGAAGAGGAACAAGACGATTGGCGCAGTGCCGAAACCTATTATGGGGAACTCAATTTCGGTATTGGGTACAAAGGAGAAACCGAAGAATTTCCTTGGCTCTATTTGGATTTTAACCACCTCGCCCAGGCGGCAGAACTGGCCGGTTTACAATGTGAAAAAATAGAGGATGGCCCCAACTTCGATTACCTAGCGCGACTCACCCTAGCTTAAGGAATGTTAAGGTATTTATGGGTCTGCAACGATACTTTCCATTGCGGATTTTCAAGGACATAATCCACCATTAGCGGCATCATCGCATCGCGCTTGCTCCACTCGGGCTGTAAGTACAAAACACAATGTTCTCCTACCCTTTTGGCTTGCTCTTCAGCAAAGCGAAAATCGTCTTTGTTATAAACAATTACCTTCAATTCATCAGCGCGAAGTGCTGCTTCTTCCGTAGGCAATTTGTTCTTTTTGGGCGACAAACAAAACCAATCCCATTCACCTGTGAGGGCATAGGCGCCTGAGGTTTCGATATGGGTTTTCATTCCCTCTTTTTTTAGGGCAGAAGTCAAAGGCTGCATGTCCCACATCAGTGGTTCTCCGCCTGTAATTACAATGGTGTCGGAATATTTTTTTGCTTCACTTACAATGCCACCGATAGCGGTAGGCGGATGTTTTTCCGCATCCCAGCTTTCCTTTACATCGCACCAATGACAGCCTACATCGCAGCCGCCTACACGGATAAAATAAGCCGCACTTCCTTTGTGAAAGCCCTCCCCTTGCAGGGTATAAAACGCTTCCATTAAAGGCAGTACCAAGCCGGAATCCAATTCTTCTTGTGTCTTCTGGTTCATCGCTGGCAAAGATACCATTTTCTCATCGCCTTCTCCTACAAATTATGTACCTTTACGTATGGCGTCATTAGCACCTTTTCACTTAGCAATCCCCGTAAGCGATTTGAAAGCGGCTGTCCCATTTTATGAAGACGTATTGGGCTGTGTTCCTGGGCGCTCTAGCGACCACTGGGCCGATTATTCCTTCTTTGGACACCAATTGGTGCTGCATGAAGACACTCAGTATAAAGGCCATAAGCACTTTAACAACGTAGACGGTAAAGCCGTCCCTATACCTCACTTTGGTGTGGTTTTGGAATGGGAAGTATTCCAAAAGTTCAGCCAACGTTTGATTGACCAAAACATTGAATTTCAAATTGCCCCCTACCTTCGTTTTGAAGGCCTTCCGGGAGAACAGCTAACGATGTTCTTTTATGATCCTTCCGGTAACGCGTTAGAATTCAAAAGTTTTAAAAACATCAATCAATTGTTTGCCACCTAAATGAATCCAGTTCATACGTTATTTAGCAACCTCTTTTCGAGGGTGTTTGCACCTGTGCTTCAAAAGCGCATCGAAAACATTATTCTTTTATTTGCGGGTTTGGGTTTTGCCATCCACCTGCTCCTCATTTTTCTAAAATCACAAGGTTTAGTCTTCTTCTCCCCCCTCTACTCCGATTTACTCAACGATCCCATTTCCGCTATTTACACCCCTTTTTCGCTGATTTTGGTCTACGAAATTTACCTTCTGTTGTTTTATCTCCCCCGTTCTTTTACCTCCTGTGTTTCTAAGCAATTTGAAATTATTTCATTGATTGTGATCCGAAAAATATTCAAAGACATTCCGCAAATGAATTTGACCAACGGGTGGGTAGCAGACAATAAAAACCTGGAACTGGTGGTGGATTTGTCGGGCTTTTTGATTCTTTTCTTGTTGATCTTTTTGTTTAACCAAAGTAAAAAACGCCTCCCGAAAAGACCCGTAACCGATCCCCATTTGTTGCGCTTTATTTCCTCTAAAAAAATAGTGAGTGTTACCCTTTTTGGACTGCTTAGCGTGATGTTAGTGGCTACTTTTGGGCAATGGATTTTCGATGTGATCAATGAACAAAAAGTAGCGCAAATCGACAGCTTGTTTTTTAATCAATTCTTTACCCTGCTTATTCTTGCCGATGTGGTAATTCTGTTGATTTCCTTCCGCTATACCGAAGAATACGCGAAACTGATTCGAAATACAGGCTTTATCATTGCTACCATTTTGATACGCCTTTCTTTTTCCGCAGAAAGCTACCTCAGTATGGTGCTCATTTTAACAGGAGTGAGTTTTGCCTTGCTTATTTTACGGATCTATAATGCCATGGAACACCCCTATACTAAAGCTGTGACCTAGGGGTTGAAGTGTCTGTAGGGTGCTATTACTTATATTCTGCGTGTGCGATTGTACTTTTTTAATCCACAAAGGTTTCTTTGATAACTGCTTTGCATTTTTCAATTTCCGATTTGGTTTAAGTTTCGAACACTCGCATAATTCTTATTTTGTCAACTGTCCGAATTTGGTCGATTGCAATCATTCCCTTTTTTTCGTTGGGAAAAGAAGCGCTTTAAATTACGCTAGGTTCCACTGCCTCGCCAACAGGGTGTTTTTCAGGAGCATGGCAATGGTCATGGGGCCCACACCGCCAGGAACGGGGGTTATAAAACTGGACTTTTTAGCCACTTCATCAAAAGCAACATCTCCTTTTATGACATAGCCTTTGGGGTGGTTTTCGTCGGGTACACGGGTAATGCCTACATCAATAATGGCGGCTCCTTCTTTCACCATGTCGGCGGTTAGGTATTCCGGAATCCCTAGTGCCATAATCACAATATCGGCTTGGCGGGTAAGTGCTGCTAAATTTTCTGTTCGGCTATGGGCTACGGTAACGGTGGCATTTCCTGCAGGGCCTTTTTGGCTCATTAAAATGCTTATGGGACGCCCCACAATATGGCTTCTTCCCACCACCACACAATGCTTTCCGCTGGTAGGCACCTCGTAGCGTTCTAAAAGCTGCATAATCCCAAAGGGCGTAGCAGGAATAAAGGCATCGAGTTCTAGCGCCATCCGTCCAAAATTGGCGGGGTGAAAACCGTCTACGTCTTTTTTCGGATCGATGGCCAAAAGGATTTTTTCTTCATCGATGTGCTTGGGTAAGGGCAACTGCACAATATAACCGTCTAAACTTTCGTCTTTGTTCAAGGTATCGATTTGCGCCAAAAGGGCGGCTTCGGTAATGTCTTCTTCCAAACGAATCAGGGTAGAATCAAAGCCCACATATTCACACGAACGCACTTTACTGCCTACATAGGTGAGGCTAGCTCCGTCGTTCCCTACCAACACTGCCGCAAGATGAGGCACACGCTCGCCGCGAGCTTTCATTTCGCTTACTGTTGTTTTAATTTCTTCTTTGATTTGGTTGGAAGTTGCTTTTCCGTCTAATCGTACCATAGTGTTGTTTTATTTAGCGCATATTTTGCATCATCTGCATCATTTGGCGACCTTTTCCGCCCTGCATCATTTTCATCATTTTACTCATTTGATGGAATTGTTTCACCATCTGGTTGACTTCATTTATGTCTCTCCCCGCCCCACGAGCGATGCGTTTTTTACGGCTCATGTTCAACAAGTCGGGCTGGCGGCGTTCGTTAGGGGTCATCGAGCCAATAATGGCTTCGATATGCTTAAAGGCATCGTCGTCGACATCTACTCCTTTGAGGGCTTTTCCCATCCCGGGAATCATCCCCATAAGGTCTTTCATATTCCCCATTTTTTTCACTTGCTGAATTTGCTGGAGGAAATCGTCAAAACCAAATTGGTTTTTGGCAATTTTTTTATTGATTTTCCGGGCTTCTTCCTCGTCGAACTGCTGCTGGGCGCGCTCTACCAAAGAAACCACATCCCCCATCCCTAAGATACGATCGGCCATCCGTTCGGGGTAGAACACATCGAGGGCTTCCATTTTTTCTCCCGTACCGATAAACTTAATGGGCTTGTTCACCACCGACTTAATACTCAGCGCGGCTCCCCCACGAGTATCTCCGTCGAGTTTGGTGAGGACAACACCGTCAAAGTTCAAGACATCGTGAAAGGCTTTTGCGGTGTTTACGGCATCTTGCCCCGTCATGGCATCGACCACAAAAAGGGTTTCATCGGGTGTAATGGCTTTGTGAATCTCCGAAATTTCTTTCATCAATACTTCATCAACCGCCAAACGTCCAGCGGTATCGACAATCACCAAATCACAGTTTTGTTTTTTGGCTTCCGCAATCCCTGCCAAGGCAATTTTTACAGGATTTTTTTCCTCGCGATCTTCATAAATAGACACCCCTACTTGCTCGGCCACAATGCCTAACTGATCGATTGCCGCAGGGCGATAAATATCGCAGGCCACAAGAAGCGGTTTTTTACTTTTATTTTTCTTTAAATGAAGGGCCAATTTCCCGGTGAGGGTGGTTTTCCCCGATCCTTGCAAGCCCGACATTAAAATGACTGAGGGTTTTGAGGCAAGGTTGACACCTACCGCTTCGCTACCCATGAGTTGGGCCAACTCATCTTTAACGATTTTGACCAACAATTGTCCCGGCTGCAGGGTAGTCAATACGTTTTGTCCTATCGCTTTTTCTTTTACGCGATTGGTGAAATCTTTGGCTGTTTTAAAATTAACGTCGGCATCCAAAAGTGCTCTACGAACCTCTTTTAAGGTTTCTGCAACGTTTATTTCTGTGATTTTCCCATGGCCCTTAAGGACCTGAAAAGCTTTATCTAATTTCGTACTTAAACTATCGAACATAGCAATGTTTTAAAACACAAATGTACTTTATTTTAAAGGAACAAAAAACCATGATTAAGGGGTTCCCTCAGGATTGTTTTCTCCTAATTTCAACACTCCCATAACCACGGTGTGCGGAAAGGTAATTGCCGCCAGGAAGGAAAAAAAGAGGGGCAAAAAAGAAAAAGAAGAGATGTCAAAATAAAAATACACAAATCCTAAACCCACCACAGAAGCGATCCAATAGGGCATGGAGGATTTGAGGTAACTTAAAAAAGAGGTTTTGTGCTTGGGGTATAAAAAGCGCATTTGGTCTTGGATGGAAGGAACGCTGTGCCAAACCACAAAATAGATAGCAAAACCATAAATGAGGGGGTGGTTGAAAAAAGCAAGGCTAAAAGCAAAAGCACACTGATTTCAATCCAAAACCGAAGCATTGATTTTTTTATCCATAAATAAGCCGCAGAGAAAAGAAGAAAGCCTCCTACCATGAGTAATAACATCAGCTGCTTTCCTATAAAAACACCGGCGATGGTATAAATGACCTGATGCACATCTACCCATTGAAAATAAAAAAGCATTCCAAACACTATGGCACCGTAAGCGAGATAGGCCATTTTTTTTAAAAACGGGTGAGAAAAGGAAACCCACTGATTTTCGAGGTGCTGTTCTCCGAAGTGAAAAGCGCTAAAGAGGACAAAAAAGAGTAATCCGAACTTGGGTAGGAAGTAAAAAACAAAAATTCCGAGTAAAACCACTCCTATATATATACCCAAAATCTTAAGGAAATAGAAAGTGGATTTTTTTTGGGCGTAGGTTTGAATCAATTTTAAGTCGTTTGCACCATGGATTAAACCCAAGGTAAATATCAAGAAAAAGGCTGTCAATGCCTGAAACCACTCGTTTAACAAATTTGAAATTAAAGTAAACGCCAGGGTGGCTATAATATGGGATTGGTATTTTTTGTAGAGTGAAATCACGTTTTTAAAAAAATAATGAGTAAAATTTTCAGAAATTTATAGTGAGTAAGTTTAATTTTTTTTAAATTTACCTAAACAAAAACAAATAATTAATTCTATTATGGAAAAATTTTTAAGTCTTTTCGCAGCGGTTCCAGCTATGGCCACTGACGATTATGTAGGATTTACATTCTTCGTAGGATGTATGGCGATGATGGCTGCATCAGCGTTTTTCTTTCTGTCAATGAGTTCTTTTGACAACAAGTGGAGAACTTCAATCCTTGTTTCAGGTTTGATTACCTTCATTGCTGCAGTACACTATTGGTACATGCGTGACTATTGGGCATCTAATGCAACGTCACCAACTTTCTTCCGTTATGTTGATTGGATTTTAACAGTACCATTAATGTGCGTTGAATTTTATTTAATTCTTAAAGCAGCCGGTGCAACAAAAAAATTGATGTGGCGTATGATTGGTCTTTCAGTTGTTATGTTGGTTACTGGTTATTTAGGAGAGGCTGTTTACACTACAGGCGCTATGCCAGCAGTTTGGGGACTTATCTCTGGATTGGCTTATTTCGTAATCGTTTATGACATCTACTTAGGTGAAGCGAAGAAATTAGCAGTATCTGCTGGAGGAGCTGTAGAAGCAGCACACAACACTCTTGTTAAGTTTGTTATCATCGGTTGGGCAATTTATCCTATTGGATATATGGCTGGTACTGCTGGATGGTATGGTGGTGCAGGAGAGTTCTTCGGAATTCCACTACAACTTGATGTTATTTATAACATTGGTGATGCTATCAACAAAATTGGATTCGGTCTAGTTGTTTACAACTTGGCAGTATCTTCTAAGTAAGCTTAACATCCCTCAGGCTTGGGAAAAATAGCCTATGAAAAAGAAAAAGAAACCGCTCATTGAGCGGTTTTTTTTGTGATTACATTTGATCGGGAAGATGGATTCCCAACAAGGAAGAGCTTTGCAGCAAGGTGGCAGCAACTTGCTGGGTTAAAAGCACCCTAAAAGCTTGAAGCGTTTCGTCCTTTTCGCCCAAAATGGTGATGTTCTGATAAAAGGAATTGAATAGTTTTACCAGATCATACGTGAAGTTGGCAATGACAGCAGGACTGTACTGTGAAGCTGCTTGTTCCACAATGGTAGGATACTCCATCAATTGCTTAATGATTTCCTTTTCTTTAATATCAATATCCAAAGAAGCAGTATTCACCTCAGCAGTAAGCTTAGCTTTTCGTAAAATGGATTGAATACGCGCGTAGGTGTATTGAATAAAAGGCCCTGTATTTCCCGTAAAATCAACGGAACTTTCCGGATCAAAGAGAATTCTTTTTTTCGGATCTACTTTTAGAATAAAGTATTTCAAGGCTCCGAGCCCTATGGTGTGGTATAAACTTTGTTTGTCTGCAGCAGACATCCCTTCTAATTTTCCGAGCTCTTCGGTTATTTTTTGTGCAGTAGACTGCATTTCGAGCATCAAATCGTCGGCATCGACCACGGTACCCTCTCGGCTTTTCATTTTCCCATGAGGAAGGTCTACCATGCCATAACTGAGATGATAAAGGGATTCTGCCCAACGGTAACCTAATTTCTTTAGAATAAGAAAGAGCACTTTAAAATGATAATCTTGCTCGTTTCCTACCGTATAAACCCTCCCAAAAAGGGTAGGGTTATCGCGGAAGCGCTGTAGCGCTGTTCCCAAATCTTGGGTCATATAAACGGCGGTTCCGTCGGAACGCAAAAGCAATTTTTCGTCCAGTCCGTCCTCCGTAAGGTCGACCCAAACCGAACCGTCTTCTTTTTTATAAAATACGCTTTTATTTAAACCTTCTGCAACCAATTCTTTTCCGAGCAAATAAGTATCACTCTCATAATAAAGGGAATCAAAATCGACCCCCAATTGGCTATAGGTTGCATCAAAACCTGCGTATACCCAAGCATTCATTTTTTTCCAAAGGGAAACCACCTCTTCGTCACCGGCTTCCCAAGCACGAAGGAGTGATTGGGCTTCCAAAAACAAAGGAGCTTGTGCCTTGGCTTCATCTTCTGTCATCCCTTTTTCGACAAGGGCTGCAATTTCTTTTTTATTTTCCTGATCGAAACGCACATAATAGTTCCCCACCAGTTTGTCGCCTTTAAGCCCTGTGGATTCTGGGGTTTCACCTTGACCAAATTTTTGCCAAGCCACCATCGATTTACAAATATGAATACCACGATCATTGATGATTTGTGTTTTTACCACCCTTTGCCCGCTCGCTTCTAAGATTTTGGCTACGGAATACCCCAACAAATTGTTTCGAATATGGCCTAAATGCAAGGGTTTATTTGTGTTTGGAGAAGAGTATTCTACCAGCACAACCCCTTTTTCATCAGCAATGGGTTGATGCCCAAAAGTAGCATTTGAGCGCATTGTTTTGAGTTGCTGTACATAAAAATCATCTTGAATGGAGAGGTTTAAAAAACCTTTTACCACATTAAACCCGGTTACAATTCCTACTTCAGAAGTCAGGTAAACTCCGATTTCTTCTCCCAAAGCAACAGGATTTGCTTTGATGTGCTTTAAAAGAGAAAAAACGACCAAAGTGATGTCGCCTTCAAATTCTTTTCGGGTTTGCTGAAATTCAAAATTTTCAATTTTGATTTCTTTTTTTTCACTTAAAAATTGGGAAATGGCTTTCGAAAGATGATCCGCTAGTGCTTTCATAATTGAATTTGAGCAAAGATACTTAAAGTAAGCTAAAAAAACAGAGCCTAGTTCCGATCGATTAAAAAGAAAAAACCGAAATCGAACCTGCTTTTATTCAGCGATATAAAAGGGATTTCAGTAGATAAGTTCTATCTTTAAAAGAAAAAATGCTGCTGAACATTTCCTACAATGAACCGAAAATAAAAAAAGCCATTGAGGACGAAGTAGGAAAACCCTTTTCGCTACGAGAACGTTGGAATTTAGGTGGAATTGGTTCTGGAAAACTCACCATTACATATTCCTCTATTGACATTCACAACCTTTTGATTTTAGATCAAAACATCAACCAATGCAGTATTGAGTTGCGACCAAAAGGAATTATTGTGCGTTTTCGCAGTTTGTTAGAAACCTACGGGTTAATTATTCCCTACTATAAACTCACGCTTTACAAAGGACAAAAAGACGTCTATTCTATCTATAGAGATCACTACACCATTAAAGTGGCTGTAAACAGCAAAACAATGCATTCGTTTTTTAAAAAAATAAGTAAAGAAAAAATAAAGAATACCCCTCCTACCATCGATAGCCTTTAAAAAAACAAGAAGGATGAAGATACTCGTTACGGGCGCCAACGGATACATTGGTATGCGATTAATTCCCTACCTGATACAAGCGGGTCATGAGGTGTATTGTGTGGTGCGAAATCCTGAACGACTATCGGTTTCGGACGATATTCGCGCTAAATTATCGATCATCACTTATGATTTTCTTTCCCCTAAAGAGGACAGCAAGCTTCCTGATGGAATTGATGTTGCCTATTATCTAATTCATTCCATGTCGTCCGACCAAGGGGACTTTGCACAAATGGAAGCCCAATGTGCACACAATTTCATTGCATGGCTGCAAACGTCAAAAATCAAACAGATCATTTATTTGAGCGGTATTGCCAACGAGGTTGAACTTTCAAAACACTTGGCTTCTCGAAAAAATGTAGAAAAAATACTTCGTACTTCCAAGATTCCAGTCACAGTATTACGCGCAGGAATAATTGTGGGGTCGGGAAGCGCATCGTTTGAAATTATCCGAGATTTATGTGAGAAACTACCCTTTATGATTACGCCCAAATGGGTAAAAACGAAATCACAGCCCATTGCCATACGAAATGTAATGGAATATCTTTCTGGCGTATTACTGCATCCCGAATGCATCGATCAAACGTTTGATATTGGCGGTGCCGATGTGCTGACCTACAAAGAAATGCTCCATCAGTACGCTCGCGCTCGTGGGTTTCGAAATTGGATTTATACCGTCCCTGTAATGACGCCTCGGCTATCCTCCTATTGGATTCATTTTGTTACCTCTACTTCTTATCCCCTTGCGGTTAGTCTGGTCGACAGCATGAGTATGGAAGTTGTGGCTAGGGACAATCGGCTACAAAAACTATTGGGGATTCGCCTCTACTCCTATCAAGAAGCCATTTCAATGGCATTTAACCGCATCGAACAGAATTCCGTCATCAGCAGTTGGAAAGATTCCATGGTTAGCGGACGTTTAAACAAAGAATTAAAAGGATACATTCAGGTACCAAAATTTGGAGTACTCACCGATCAAAAAATACTTTCTCCCATCGATCCCGAAAAAACACTGCAAGCACTTTGGAAAATTGGAGGAAACCAAGGCTGGTATTACGGGAATTTGCTTTGGAAAATTAGAGGCTATTTGGATCAGCTTTCTGGCGGAGTAGGCTTACGCAGAGGAAGAACCCATCCCGATAAAATTTATGCTGGCGATGCATTGGATTTTTGGCGTGTGCTTTTAGCCGATAAAAAAGAAAAACGACTGCTTCTTTTTGCAGAAATGAAACTTCCAGGAGAGGCTTGGCTTGAATTCAAAATCGAAGGAAATCAAATAACACAAACCGCCACCTTTCGACCCAAAGGGTTATGGGGTAGGCTCTATTGGTATAGCCTTGTCCCTTTTCATTTCTTTATTTTCAAAGGGATGATTCGAAATTTGTGTAAAGCTTAGCGCTTAGCTATCGGTTGAAAAGGCAAGTCTACGTTTCCTGTATAAATTTGTCTTGGTCGACCAATGGGTTCGTTGTTTTTACGCATTTCTCTCCACTGGGCAATCCAACCTGGAAGACGTCCTAAAGCAAACATTACGGTGAACATTTCTGTTGGAATCCCTAATGCACGATAAATGATTCCCGAATAGAAATCGACGTTCGGATAGAGTTTACGGTCAACAAAATAGGGATCGTTAAGTGCTTCTTGTTCTAGGCCTTTGGCTATATCTAGAATAGGATCGTTGATGCCTAGTTCTGCAAGCACTTCATCTGCCGATTTTTTAATGATTCGAGCACGAGGATCAAAGTTTTTATATACGCGATGCCCAAAGCCCATTAAGCGGAACGGATCGCTTTTGTCTTTCGCTTTAGCCATAAATTTCTTCGTGTCTCCCCCATCGACATTAATGGCTTCTAGCATTTCAAGCACCGCTTGGTTTGCTCCCCCGTGAAGAGGACCCCATAGCGCAGAAATTCCTGCAGAAATAGAAGCGAATAAACCGGCATGAGAAGAACCTACAATTCGTACAGTAGATGTAGAACAGTTTTGCTCATGATCGGCATGAAGGATTAATAATTTATTTAAAGCGCGATTGACGATGTCATTCGAATTGTATTTTTCTGTTGGACGACGGAACATCATTTGGGCAATGTTGTCGATGTAATTTAAGCTTGAATCGCTATAGTTTAAAGGAAGTCCTTTTACTTTTCGGTGTGTCCAAGCACAAATAATAGGAAACTTCGCCATAATGGTAACAATGGCATGGTACATGTCCGCTTCTGAGTCTACATCGACAGACTCTGGATTAAAGGCTGTGAGTGCTGAAGTCAATGAAGCCAACGCTCCCATGGGGTGAGCACTTCTAGGAAAACTCTTTAAAATGGATTTTAAGTCTTCGTCAACTAGCGACTCCTTATGAATATCCGCTAAAAATTTATCGAGTTGACTTTGTGTTGGTAGGACTCCAAAAATCAACAAATAAGCCACTTCGAGGAAATCAGCGCCATCGGCTAAATCTTCAATGCTATACCCGCGATATTTCAGCTCTCCCTTTTCACCGTTCAAAAAAGTAATTTCACTTTCACAAGAACCTGAATTTTTAAAACCTGGGTCGAGGGTAACCAAACCTGTCTTTGCACGTAAGGTTTTGATATCGATTCCGATTTCTTTTTCAGTTCCTTTTACTAGAGGAAATTCAAATTTTTCGTTGTTGTAAATGAGCTCTACTTTATCTGACATGGCGTTTAATTCTTTGAGGCACAAATTTACTGAATAAAGCCCATTTTATAAAATCATAAGCCGTTAAATAGAAAAGAAATGAACATCTATTTTATTCAAAAAAAAGCAAAAACAATCTATTAATAAGAAACGAGCATAAAAAAAAGGAGCCTTTTGAGCTCCTTTTTTTTAAAAATATAAACCTTTATTATTTTAGATTTTAAAGGCCTTACGTTGTGGGAAATAAGCAGTGTCTGCTAATTCCTCTTCTATACGAAGGAGTTGGTTGTATTTTGCCATACGGTCGCTTCGAGAAGCAGAACCGGTTTTGATTTGTCCTGTGTTCAAAGCCACTGCAAGGTCGGCAATGGTGTTGTCTTCGGTTTCTCCAGATCGGTGAGACATAACAGCCGTATAGCCCGCATTTTGCGTCATATTAACCGCCGCAATGGTTTCAGTTAGACTTCCAATTTGGTTTACTTTAATCAAAATGGAGTTTGCAATATCCTCTTCTATTCCGCGAGAAAGACGTTCTACGTTGGTTACAAATAAATCGTCTCCGACCAACTGAACACTCGTACCGATTTTTTCGGTAAGCGACTTCCAACCCTCCCAGTCGTTTTCGTCCATCCCATCTTCGATAGAGATAATTGGGTAGTTAGACGATAATTCGGCAAGGTATTGTGCTTGCTCTTCCGAGGTTCGCTTTACGCCTTTATCACCTTCAAACAGAGTGTAGTCGTATACCCCATCTTTATAAAACTCGGCAGCAGCACAATCTAAAGCAATCATTACTTCTTCTCCAGCTTTGTAGCCAGCATTTCCGATGGCTTTGATGATGGTGTCTAAGGCATCTTCTGTTCCGTCTAAGGTGGGTGCAAAACCTCCTTCATCGCCAACAGCAGTGCTTAAGTTTCTATCGTGCAATACTTTTTTGAGGTGATGAAAAATTTCAGTTCCCATTTGCATCGCTTTGGAGAAAGTAGGTGCCGAAACGGGCATAACCATAAATTCTTGAAAAGCGATAGGCGCATCAGAATGCGATCCTCCATTAATGATGTTCATCATAGGCACTGGAAGGGTGTTGGCGCTTACTCCACCTACATAGCGATAAAGCGGCATTCCTAATTCATTGGCAGCCGCTTTTGCAGCAGCCAACGAAACACCTAGAATGGCGTTGGCCCCTAATTTTGATTTGTTCGGAGTTCCGTCAAGATCAATCATCATTTGGTCGATCATATTTTGTTCGAAAACAGAAACACCTACAATTTCAGCAGCAATGGTTTCGTTCACGTTTTTCACTGCATTTAAAACTCCTTTTCCCATAAAATCGGAACCTCCATCGCGAAGTTCTACCGCTTCATGTTCGCCTGTAGAAGCCCCTGAAGGGACGGCTGCTCTTCCTAAAATTCCGTTTTCTGTAATCACGTCTACTTCTACCGTAGGATTTCCTCGAGAATCAAGAATTTGTCTCGCGTGGATATTAATAATTTTACTCATTTGGTTTCTGGTTTACTATTATTGATTAATTAACGCATTAAATTCTGCAAATAAATATTTAGAGTCGTTGGGACCTGGTGCTGCTTCAGGATGGTATTGTACTGAAAAACATTTTTTGGATTTCATTTTGATTCCTGCCACCGTTTGGTCATTTAAATGGGTGTGGGTAATTTCTACATCGGAATGTGCTTCTGCCTCTTCTCGCTGCACGGCAAACCCGTGGTTTTGAGAGGTGATTTCCCCTTTTCCTGTTCGGTGGTTTAAAACCGGGTGATTTATGCCACGATGCCCATTAAACATTTTAAACGTAGAAATACCGTTGGCAATGGCAATGACTTGATGTCCTAAGCAAATACCAAACAAAGGAAGGTTACGTGAAATGATTTCTTTAGCCAACGCTTGTGCTTCTACCAAAGGCTCTGGATCGCCAGGACCATTGGAAAGAAAATAACCATCAGGATTCCAAGCAGCCATGGTTTCAAAATCGGTATTGTATGGAAATACTTTTAAGTAAATCCCTTGGCTGGAAATGTTTTTAAGTATGCTTTTTTCACACCAAGATCAAGAACAGCTACTTTCTTGGGCGCGTTTTCATCTCCAAAGAAATAGGGTTCTTGAGTAGAAACTTCAGAAGCCAACTCTCTTCCCTCCATAGAAGGGTATGCGTTGAGTTCTTCTATCAATTCATCGATACGATCGATTTCGGTGGTAATGACAGCATTTTGTGCTCCGTTTTCACGGATGTATTTTACAAGCGCTCGGGTATCGACATCGGAGATGGCCACTTTGTTTTGTGCTGCAAAGTAGTCATAGAGGTTTTTTGTGCCCAATGGACGAGTATGTTCAAAACTAAAATTTTTACAAACTAAACCTGAAATTTTAATGGTAGACGACTGGTCTTCTTCTTCTAAGGTTCCATAATTTCCAATATGTGCGTTGGTAGTTACCATTAGTTGTCCATAATAAGAGGGATCGGTAAAAATTTCTTGGTAACCCGTCATTCCCGTATTGAAACAGATTTCGCCAAAAGCGGAACCTTCAATCCCTATTGACTTTCCAAAAAACTGTGTCCCATCGGCCAATATCACTCGTGCTTCTGATCGTTTGATGTACTTCATATTTGGTCTTTATTTATTTACAAATTAACATAAAAAAAGGATAAGCTCAGTGGGCTTATCCTTTACAATATTTAAAAATTGTCAACATTTATGCTTCAGAGTTTTCTTCAGAAGGTTGACTTTCATTTGCTACTGCTTCTTCGACTTCAGCTTCTGCTGCAGGAGCCGCTTTCTTGCCACGACCACGACGTGTTGTCTTCTTCTTGGTTTCTTCCCCGTTAGAATAAACTTCGTTAAAGTCGACCAATTCGATCATTGCCATATCAGCGTTATCACCCAATCGATTTCCCAATTTGATAATACGCGTATATCCTCCTGGGCGGTCGCCAACTTTGTCAGCTACGGTTCGGAAGAGTTCGCTAACCGCTTCTTTGCTTCTCAAATAACGAAAAGCTGTTCTTCGGTTGTGAGTAGAATCTTCTTTGGCTTTGGTTACTAAAGGCTCAATGAATTGTTTTAAAGCTTTGGCTTTTGTAACTGTGGTATTGATGCGTTTGTGCTCTATCAATGAACAAGCCATGTTGGCTAGCATCGATTTGCGGTGGGCAGTTTTACGCCCTAAGTGCATTACTTTTTTTCCGTGTCTCATTTTCTAATGTATAAAAATGTCGGTTAGTCTTTATCTAATTTGTACTTCGATAAGTTCATGCCAAAGGAAAGTCCTTTTAACACAACCAATTCTTCAAGTTCGGTTAATGATTTTTTACCGAAGTTTCTGAATTTCATCAAATCGTTTTTTTTGTAAGAAACCAAATCACCAAGTGTTTCTACTTCAGCAGCTTTAAGGCAATTTAAAGCGCGAACTGAAAGATCCATGTCGATGAGTTTTGTTTTCAATAGCTGACGCATATGCAACGACTCTTCATCATAGGTTTCCGTTTGCGCAATTTCATCGGCTTCGAGAGTGATGCGCTCATCTGAGAACAACAAGAAGTGATGAATAAGGGTTTTGGCAGCCTCTGTTAAAGCGTTTTTAGGGTGAATAGAACCGTCAGTTATGATTTCAAAAACCAGCTTTTCGTAATCTGTTTTTTGCTCTACACGATAGTTTTCAATGCTGAATTTAACATTTTTCACTGGCGTGTAAATGGAGTCGATAGCAATCACACCAAGTTCAGCATCCAATTTTTTGTTTTCTTCAGCAGGCACATATCCACGGCCTTTTTCGATGGTCAATTCCATGGTTAACTGTACACTCTTGTCGAGGTTACAAATAACAAGGTCGGTATTTAAAACTTGAAAACCGGAGATGAATTTTTGAAAATCAGCTGCTTTAAGTTGCTCTTGACCTCCAATAGTAACACTCACTTTTTCAGATTCTAAATCCTCAATTTGACGCTTGAAGCGCACTTGCTTGAGGTTAAGAATAATCTCTGTTACGTCTTCTACAATTCCAGGAATCGTTGAAAACTCGTGATCAATATTCTCTATTTTTACTGAAGTGAATGCAAATCCTTCTAAAGAAGAAAGCAATACTCTTCGCAATGCATTCCCGATGGTCAAACCATAACCTGGCTCTAGTGGACGGAATTCGAATTTTCCTTCGAACTCTGAAGAGTCAATCATGATTACTTTATCGGGTTTTTGGAAATTTAATATAGCCATAGGGTGAAACTTCAGTTAAATTATTTTGAATACAATTCTACAATCAATTGCTCTTTTATGTTTTCAGGAATTTGAATGCGCTGTGGCGTAGATACGAAAGTACCTTCTAGCTTAGCACCATTCCAAGTAAGCCATTCGTAAACAGACGAATTGCGCTCTAAAGAATGTGTAATTGCAGTGAGGGATTTAGATTTTTCACGTACCCCGATAACGTCTCCTGCCTTACTGGTGTAGGAAGGAATGTTTACGATGCTTCCGTTCACAGTAATGTGACGGTGTGATACCAACTGACGAGCAGCAGAACGCGTTGGTGCAATACCTAAACGATAAACAACATTATCGAGTCGAGATTCGCAAAGTTGTAAAAGCACTTCACCAGTAACTCCTTTACTACGAGAAGCACGATCAAAAATGATACGGAATTGCTTTTCTAGGATACCGTAGGTAAACTTCGCTTTTTGCTTCTCCATTAACTGGACAGCGTATTCTGATTTTTTCCCACGACGACGGTTATTCCCGTGTTGCCCTGGAGGGTAGTTACGTTTCTCGAAAGATTTGTCCGCACCAAAGATGGGCTCTCCAAATTTGCGTGCAATTTTTGTTTTTGGACCAGTATATCTTGCCATTTGTTTGTGGTTAAAATAGAGGGATTATGAATTAAGGTCGCTTCCTTCGATAATCGTGTACCTCTACAGATTAATTAATAATTATACTCTTCTTCGTTTAGGTGGACGACACCCGTTGTGTGGTAATGGAGTAACGTCAACAATTTCTGTTACTTCAATCCCGTTATTGTGTAATGTTCTGATCGCAGACTCACGTCCGTTCCCAGGTCCTTTTACAAATACTTTTACTTGACGCAAACCAGCCTCTTGTGCTACTTTAGCACAGTCTTCTGCTGCAGTTTGAGCAGCATAAGGAGTGTTTTTCTTTGATCCACGGAATCCCATTTTACCGGCCGATGACCAAGAAATTACTTCTCCTTTGAGGTTTGTTAGCGAAATGATAATGTTGTTGAATGAAGCATTAATATGGGCTTCACCAATGGACTCAACAATAACTTTGCGTTTCTTACTCGTAGTTTTCGCCATAATCTAATTATTTAGTTGCCTTTTTCTTGTTGGCTACAGTTTTACGTTTTCCTTTGCGCGTACGCGAGTTGTTTTTGGTGCGCTGACCTCTTAACGGTAAACCAGCACGATGACGAATTCCTCGGTTACACCCGATATCCATCAATCGTTTGATGTTCAATTGAACTTCTGAACGTAGCTCCCCTTCAATTTTGAAGTTGGATACTGCTTCACGAACAGCTGCAATTTCGCTGTCAGACCAATCAGATACTTTTTTACTTTCATCCACTTTAGCTTCTGCTAAAATAGTTTTGCTCTGCTTCGACCAATACCGAAGATATAGGTCAAGGCAATGACGCCGCGCTTTTGTTTTGGAATGTCTACTCCTGATATTCTTGCCATAATTATCCTTGTCTTTGTTTAAATCTAGGATTCTTTTTGTTAATCACATAAAGGCGACCTTTTCTGCGAACTATCTTGCAGTCGGCGCTTCTTTTTTTTAATGATGCTCTTACTTTCATCTTTTCCTTTTTAAAATCTATAAGTGATCCTTGCTTTTGTTAAATCGTAAGGACTCATTTCTAATTTAACTTTATCTCCTGGTAATAATTTGATGTAATGCAGACGCATTTTACCAGAAATATGCGCTGTAACAACATGTCCGTTTTCTAATTCGACACGGAACATAGCATTGGATAATGCTTCGATAATCGTTCCCTCTTGCTCAATCGCTGCTTGCTTCGCCATGATTATACGTTTGAGGATTTACGGCTTGTCCCTTTTTTCATTAAGCCATCATAGTGACGGTTTAATAAATAAGAGTTAACCTGTTGTATTGTATCGATCGCCACTCCCACCATAATCAGCAGAGAGGTACCTCCATAAAACAAAGCCCAGCCTTGTTGCATTCCAATTAATTTAACCACAATCGCGGGAAGCACTGCCAAGCCTGCCAAGAACAATGATCCTGGAAGGGTAATGTGTGACATAACATCATCTAAAAACTCGCTTGTTTCATTTCCAGGACGAACCCCAGGAACAAAACCACCGCTGCGTTTTAGATCGTCAGACATTTTGTTGGTTGGTACTGTAATTGCCGTATAAAAATAGGTGAAAATGATAATCAACAAAGCAAACACAATGTTGTACCACAATCCAAAGATATCAGAGAAGTTGACTTGCAACCACTGCCCCACATCTCCATCACCAATAAGTCTTCCAACATAAGCAGGAGCAAACATAATGGCTTGTGCAAAAATGATGGGCATTACTCCTGAAGAATTTAATTTTAAAGGGATGTATTGGCGTGAACCAAATACGTTTTTCTCATTTGCTCCTCCTTGCGTTCTGCGCGCATACTGCACTGGAATTTGGCGAACGGCCATCACCAAGAGAATACTCAATATGATGGTTACGATCCAAAGGATAAGCTCAATCAAGATGAGGATGAGTCCTCCATTGTTTTCAGAGACACGAGAAATAACTTCTTGTGCAAAAGAAAGCGGAAGGGTTGCAATAATCCCCACCATAATAAGGAGGGAAATACCGTTTCCAATTCCCTTATCAGTAATTTTTTCTCCTAGCCACATCGCAAAGATGGTTCCGGTTACAAGAATGATTACAGCTGGAAACATAAAAGATAAACCTTTGCCTAAAACAAAAGCAGAATCGGGAACACCCAAGGCGCTTAATCCATAGAGGTAGGCAGGCGCTTGAACCACACAAATGGCGATGGTAAGCCAACGTGTAATTTGATTCAGGGTTTTACGTCCACTTTCTCCTTCTTTTTGAAGTTTTTGCAGATAAGGAATAGCAATTCCCATTAACTGCACCACAATGGAAGCAGAAATATAAGGCATGATTCCTAGTGCGAATACAGAAGCATTTGCAAAAGCACCACCTGTAAACATATTTAAAACACCTAATAAACCTCCACCTGTTCGGTCACCCAAAGCAGCTAGTTGAACCGCATCGATACCGGGCAGTGTAATTTGAGCCCCAATACGATAAATTAAAAGAATGTAGAGCGTTAACCCAATGCGGTTACGCAATTCTTCAATTTTATAGGTGTTTACAAGTGTGTCAAGAACTTTCTTCATTCCTATTATAATTCAATGGCTTCACCACCAGCAGCTTCGATAGCCGCTTTAGCAGTCGCTGTAAATTTATGGGCACTTACTTTTAGAGAAGCTTTTAATTCTCCACGACCTAGAATTTTTACCAGCTCGTTTTTACGAGCGAGGCGTAATTCTACAATCGCATCAAACCCAATTGTATCTTTAATTTTCTTTTCGTCAACTAATTGCTGAAGTGTGTCCAGGTTAATTCCCTGATAAGCTTTGCGGTTAATGTTTTTAAAACCAAACTTAGGCACACGACGTTGCAATGGCATTTGTCCTCCTTCGAACCCTAATTTTTTAGAGTAACCAGATCGAGACTTGGCCCCTTTGTGTCCACGAGCAGCTGTACCCCCTTTACCTGATCCTTGTCCTCTTCCTAGACGTTTAGCGTTTTTGTGGGTTGACCCAGCTGCGGGTTGTATTGTACTTAAATCCATAACGTTGCTTTAGGCTTCTGAAACAGAAACCAAGTGTTCTACTTTTTTAATCATTCCTAAGATATTGGGAGTCGCTTCATGCGTTACTTCTTTCCCAATTCCGTGTAATCCAAGTGCTTCAAGTGTGCGCTTCTGATTCTGAAGACGCTTGATGCTACTTTTAATTTGTTTTACTTTTACTTTTGCCATGGTGCTATGGTTTATCCGTTAAACACTTTATCCAATGAAATACCGCGTTGTTTAGCAACCATTTCAGGACTTCTCAATTGGAGTAAAGCATCAAAAGTTGCTTTTACTACGTTGTGTGGGTTTGATGATCCCTGAGACTTTGAAAGTACGTTGTGTACCCCTACAGCTTCTAATACTGCACGAACGGCTCCACCGGCAATAACTCCAGTACCCGCTGATGCTGGCTTAAGAAAAACGCGTGCACCACCATACTTCCCTTTTTGCTCGTGAGGAAGCGTTCCGTTTTTAATCGGGATACGCACTAAGTTTTTCTTTGCATCTTCTACTGCTTTTGAAATCGCTTCAGCCACTTCTTTGGATTTACCAAGCCCTTGGCCTACTACTCCATTTTCGTCACCTACTACAACAATAGCAGAAAATCCGAATGCACGTCCACCTTTAGTTACTTTAGTAACACGTTGTACGCCTACAAGACGATCTTTTAATTCAAGCCCTCCTGGCTTTACTAATTCTACGTTTTTGTAATCTTGATACATATGCGTTCCTTAAAATTTTAAACCACCTTCACGTGCTCCTTCTGCGAGTGCTTTCACTCGACCGTGGTATAGATATCCACCGCGATCAAAATGAACCGCAGAAATACCAGCAGCAACAGCTTTTGCAGCGATGCTTTTACCTACTGCAGTGGCTACGGATTGTTTGTTGTCTTGCACTTCGATGTCTTTGTCTCTAGAGGAAGAGGCCACAAGTGTTTTCCCTGTAGCGTCATCAATTAATTGTGCGTAAATTTCTTTATTGCTTCGGAAGACCGATAAACGTGGTGCATCTGCAGTACCGGCAACGGTTTTGCGAATACGACGTCTGATACGTAATCTTCTTTCTTCTTTACTTAGTCCCATGGTTTATGCGGATTATGCAGATTTACCTGCTTTTCTTCTAATTTCTTCTCCTACAAACTTAACTCCTTTCCCTTTGTAAGGCTCTGGCTTACGGAAGGAACGGATTTTTGCAGCTACAAAACCTACCATCTGCTTATCGTGAGAAGTAAGTTTAATGATTGGGTTTTTCCCTTTTTCTGAAATGGTTTCAACCTTTACTTCAGGAGCAATATCAAATAAGATATTGTGTGAAAAACCTAAGGCCAAATCTAATTTTTGCCCTTGATTGGAAGCACGATACCCTACTCCCACTAATTCAAGTTCTTTAGAGAATCCTTTAGAAACCCCTTCTAACATATTGGCAAGAAGAGCACGGTAAAGACCGTGTTTAGATTTATGCTCTTTAGATTCAGAATTTCTCTTAACGACAATTACACCTTCTTGTTGTTCAAATGTAACGCCGTCATACGGTTGTTCTAGTTCACCTAGTTTTCCTTTTACGATTACAACACCTGGTTGAATATCTACTGATACTCCTTCGGGGATCGCTACAGGATTATTACCAACTCTTGACATTTCTTTTTGTTTTTACTTGTTTAATATACGTAGCACAATAATTCACCACCTATATTTTCGCTTTGCGCTTGTTTTCCTGTCATTAACCCTTTAGAGGTGGAAACGATAGAAATACCTAGTCCGTTTAAAATTCTTGGCAGTTCGTCTGCTCCGGCGTACTTGCGTAAACCAGGAGTAGAGATACGTTGCAATTTTTTAATTACGGGTTCTTTTGTAGAGGGATCGTATTTTAATGCAATTTTGATACTTCCTTGCTTGTTTTCTGTTTCTTCAAACTTGTAGCTCAAAATATATCCTTGGTCGAATAAAATCTTTGTAATATCTTTTTTCACGTTAGATGCAGGAATACTAACAACGCGGTGACCAGCGGAGTTGGCATTGCGAATACGTGTAAGATAGTCTGCTAATGGATCTGTGTACATGCTTCTTTGTTTTTGATTACCAGCTGGCTTTTGTTACACCTGGAATTAATCCTTTATTGGCCATTTCTCTAAATGTTACACGCGAGACTCCAAACTGACGCATATATCCTTTTGGACGTCCAGTAAGTTTGCAACGGTTGTGCATACGAATGGGCGATGCGTTTTTAGGAAGCTTTTGTAAAGCTTCGTAATCTCCGGCTTCTTTCAGCGCTTTGCGCTTCGCAGCATATTTTGCCACTGTTTTTGCACGTTTCACTTCACGTGCTTTCATTGATTCTTTTGCCATCTTAGTTCTTTTTAAAAGGTAAACCGAGTTCTGTTAACAATGATTTGGCTTCTTTATCTGTGTTTGCAGAAGTAACAAAGCTGATGTCCATCCCTGCGATTTTATTCACTTTATCGATGTCGATTTCTGGAAAGATGATTTGCTCAGTAATTCCAAGGGTGTAATTCCCACGACCGTCAAATCCTGTTGCTTTCACGCCTTGAAAATCACGTACACGAGGTAAAGCAACCGTTACTAAACGATCTAGAAATTCGTACATACGCTCTCCTCTTAGGGTAACTTTCGCACCAATCGGCATTCCTTTACGAAGTTTAAAAGATGCAACATCTTTCTTCGAAATCGTTGCTACTGCCTTTTGGCCAGTAATGGTGGTGAGTTCATCAACGGCATGGTCGATTAACTTTTTGTCGGAAACAGCAGCTCCAACGCCACGGCTAAGGACAATTTTTTGCAAAGTGGGTACTTGCATCACATTGGAGTAACTGAACTCTTCTTTGAGTGCACTTACGATGCGGTCCTTAAATTCTTGTTTAAGTCTAGGTGTATAACTCATCGCTAAATAACTTCATTATTTTTCTTAGCAAAACGAACTTTAGCAACTCCTTCGGTGCGGAACCCTACACGAGTAGTCTCCCCATCGGCTGTCAATAAAGACAGGTTAGAAATATGCAAAGGTGCTTCTTTCTCTTGGATACCACCTTGAGGGTTTTGAGCACTTGGCTTTGCGTGTTTTTTCACTACGTTAACGCCACTTACAATGGCTTTGTTATCTTCAGGAAAAACGCGAACTACTTCGCCTTCCGAACCCTTGTGGGCTCCAGCAATGATGCGAACGTTGTCTCCTTTTTTAATTTTTAATTTTCCCATGCTTATAGCTTAAAGCACCTCAGGTGCTAATGATACAATTTTCATGAACTGTTTGTCACGAAGCTCTCTTGCTACAGGACCAAATACACGTGTTCCGCGCATTTCTCCAGTAGGGTTTAAAAGAACACATGCATTGTCATCAAAACGAATGTAAGATCCGTCGGGTCGACGAACTTCTTTCGTAGTACGCACAACAACCGCTGTAGATACTTGTCCTTTTTTTACTGTACCTGATGGAGAAGCTTCCTTTACAGTAACCACAATTTTATCTCCAACAGAAGCATATCTTCTTTTTGTACCTCCCAATACACGAATGGTAAGTACTTCTTTGGCGCCGGTGTTGTCGGCAACTTTTAGTCTAGATTCTTGTTGTAACATGATTACTTAGCTCTTTCAATAATTTCTACTAATCGCCAGCACTTTGATTTACTCATTGGGCGTGTTTCCATGATTTTTACCGTATCGCCAATATTGCAATTGTTGGTATCATCATGAGCGACATATTTTTTTGTTTTCAAAACGAATTTCCCGTACATGGGGTGCTTCACACGTTTTACCTCTGCCACAACAATGGATTTATCCATTTTGTTACTGGTAACAACGCCAATTCGTTCTTTACGTAAATTTCTCGTTTCCATAAGGCTATGCTTCTATTTGTAGTTGCGAAATAGCCGTTTGTAAGCGAGCTACGGTACGGCGTGTACTTCTAATTTGCAATGGATTTTCCAAAGGAGTAATGGCATGTGCCATGGTTAACTCTGAAAGCTGCTTTTGGTACTCTGCCAATTTATCTTGGAGGTCAGCTAACGAAAGGTTTTTTATTTCTGTTTGTTTCATGATCTTACTCTTTTAAACTTGAAAATCGCGTGCGATAATGAATTTTGTTCTTACAGGAAGCTTCTGAGCGGCTAAACGAAGTGCTTCTTTAGCAACATCTAATGGCACTCCAGAGATTTCGAACATAATGCGCCCAGGCTTAACCACGGCTACAAAATATTCGGGTGCTCCTTTTCCTTTACCCATACGTACCTCAAGAGGCTTTTTGGTGATGGGCTTGTCTGGGAAAATTTTAATCCAAAGCTGCCCTTCCCTTTTCATGTATCGAGTAGCGGCAATACGCGCTGCTTCGATTTGGCGAGAGGTAATGAATTTGGCATCTAATGATTTGATCCCAAACATTCCATTTGATAATTGGTGTCCACGCTGAGAAATGCCTTTCATACGGCCTTTCTGCGCTTTACGGAATTTTGTTCTTTTTGGTTGTAACATCTTTCCTGACTATTTATTTACGACGTCGTTGACGTTGGTTGTTGTTTTTTCCTGAGTTGTTCGATTTCTTCTGCATCCCAACCAAAGGAGACAATTCACGCTTGCCGTATACTTCTCCTTTCATGATCCATACTTTGATACCTAAACGACCATAAGTGGTATGAGCTTCTACAAGCGCATAGTCGATATCTGCACGAAAGGTTGACAATGGAATACGTCCCTCTTTATACGCTTCAGAACGTGCCATTTCTGCCCCGTTCAAACGTCCAGAGATTTGAATTTTGATTCCCTCAGCATTCATGCGAATTGCAGCGGCGATTGCCATTTTAATTGCACGACGATAAGAAATACGTCCTTCGATTTGACGAGCGATGGAAGCGCCTACAAGACGAGCATCCAATTCAGGTCGCTTAATTTCAAAGATGTTGATCTGTACTTCTTTTGAGGTAATTTTCTTTAACTCTTCTTTTAACTTATCTACTTCTTGCCCTGCTTTTCCAATGATGATTCCTGGACGAGCAGTGGTAATGGTTACCGTAATAAGTTTTAAGGTACGCTCAATGATTACGTTAGATACACTTGCTTTGGCTAAACGTGCATGAATGTACTTTCTGATTTTATCATCTTCGGCAATTTTATCACCATAGTCGTTTCCTCCATACCAGTTGGAGTCCCATCCTCTGATGATTCCTAAACGATTACCGATTGGGTTAGTTTTCTGTCCCATATTAGTTTTGTGTGTTGTTTGAACCTAAAACAAGCGTGACGTGATTGGAGCGCTTACGAATACGATGAGCACGACCTTGTGGTGCTGGACGTAAACGTTTTAGCATGCTTCCACCATCAACGCGGATTTCTTTTACATACAATGCTGCTTTTTCAATGTCAGCATCTTCATTTTTCGATTGCCAGTTAGCAAGAGCAGAAAGCAATAGCTTTTCTAAACGACGTGAAGCTTCTTTTGGGCTAAATTTTAAAATAGCTAAAGCTTTGTTTACGCCTTCTCCACGAACTTGATCTGCGACTAAACGCATTTTACGTGGCGATGTAGGGCAATTGTTCAGCTTGGCAAAAGCAAGCGACTTTTTCGCTTCTTTTACAGCTTGTGCGGATTGTCTTTTACGATTTCCCATTGCGCTTATTTTTTACCTTTATTTTTTGCTCCTGCATGACCTCGGAAAGATCGTGTTGGAGAAAACTCACCTAGTTTGTGTCCTACCATGTTTTCTGTTACGTAAACAGGGATAAATTGACGACCATTGTGAACGCCAATTGTTTGGCCTACAAAGTCAGGTGTAATTAACGAAGCACGAGACCATGTTTTGATAACTGATTTCTTGCCGGACTCAACATTGGCCAAAACCTTCTTTTCGAGGCTGTGGTGTACAAAGGGTCCTTTTTTTAGTGAACGTGCCATAGTTGCTTATTTTTTTCTACGTTCTATAATGAATTTATTACTCGCTTTGGTTTTCGAACGCGTTCGATAACCTTTGGCTGGTACACCGTTTCTGTTACGAGGATGACCTCCAGAAGCACGACCTTCACCACCACCCATGGGGTGATCGACTGGGTTCATAGCTACAGGTCTTGTTCGTGGACGACGACCTAACCAGCGAGATCTTCCTGCTTTTCCTGAAACAAGTAACTGATGATCGGAATTTGAAATGGCACCAATTGTTGCCATACACGTTACCAAAATCATACGGGTTTCACCCGATGGAAGTTTCACTGTGGCATACTTACCATCGCGCGCCATGAGCTGTGCAAATGCACCGGCACTACGAGCGATGTTGGCACCACGTCCAGGATGTAATTCAATACAGGAAATAATTGTTCCTAATGGAATTGCTGATAAAGGAAGGGTATTCCCTACTTCAGGAGCAGCATCTGGACCAGAAGTTACTGTTTGGCCCACTTGAATACCATTCTGTGCAATGATGTAACGCTTTTCACCGTCGGTGTATTCTACCAATGCAATAAATGCAGTTCGGTTAGGATCGTACTCGATGGTTTTTACTTCGGCATTGACACCAAATTTCTCTCTTTTAAAGTCAACAATACGGTAACGTTTTTTATGACCACCACCTACGTGACGAATGGTCATTTTACCGGTATTGTTTCTTCCTCCTCTACGCTTCTTCGGAGCCAAAAGGCTTTTTTCCGGCTTATCAGTAGTAATAGCGTCAAATCCATTTACTACTCTAAAACGCTGTGCTGGAGATATCGGTTTTAATTTTCTAACTGACATATGACGCTTTTATAAAGTTGAATAAAAATCGATCGCATCTCCTTCAGCAACATCTACGATGGCTTTTTTGATACGATTTGTTTTTCCACGTTGAAGTCCTGTTTTTGTGTAACGCGTTTTGCGCTCAGGACCATAATTTTGGGTACGTACTTTTTCGACGGAAACCCCGTAAGCAGATTCTACTGCTTTCTTGATTTCTACTTTGTTGGCCGTCGTGTTCACCAAAAAGGTATAACGATTATTCATCTCGCTATCCGCAGTGGCTTTTTCCGTAATGATGGGTTTTATCAAAATACTCATAACACTATGCTTTATTCAAAATAGATTCAATATCGGCAATTGTAGACTCACTCAAAACAATGCTGTTGGCATTGACAATTTTGTAAGTGTTTAGCTCTGAGACAGTTAACGCCTCTGAGTTAGATAAATTGCGCGACGACAAATATACGTTATTATTCGGCTCAGCCAAGACAAGTAGTGACTTTTTACTATCGATTCCCAAAGCACTAAGAATACTGATGTATGCAGAGGTTTTTGGTGCATCGAGAGCGAAGTCTTCCACAACGATGATGGACTTCTCTTTTGCTTTTAAACTTAAGGCAGATTTACGCGCCAAACGCTTCACTTTTTTGTTTACTTTTTGGCTGTAATCACGTACTCGTGGTCCAAAAACACGACCTCCTCCGCGGAAGAGTGGATTTTTGATTGACCCTGCACGTGCAGTACCTGTTCCTTTTTGTTTTTTAATTTTTCGAGTACTTCCAACAATTTCACCACGCTCTTTGGCTTTGTGAGTTCCTTGGCGCTTATTGGCCAAGTGAGACTTCACATCGAGATAGATGGCATGATTGTTAGGCTCTATTTCAAATACGCTTTTCGAAAGATCTACTTTACGACCCGTATCTTTTCCTTGAATGTCAACAACAGCTACTTTCATTATTTCTGAACAATTACGTAAGCGTTTTTATGACCTGGAACACATCCCTTTACTACGAGAAGGTTTTTTTCCGGAACCACTTTTAACACTCTTAAGTTTTGAACTTTTACTTTGTCACCGCCCATACGACCTGCCATGCGCATTCCTTTGAATACTCGTGCAGGGTAAGAAGCTGCCCCGATAGAACCTGGAGCACGTAAACGGTTGTGTTGACCGTGTGTTGCTTGTCCAACTCCACCAAAGCCGTGACGTTTTACTACCCCTTGAAAACCTTTTCCTTTGGAGGTTCCAGAGATATCTACAAATTCACCTTCAGTAAATAGATCTACTGTAATGGTGTCTCCCAATTGATACTCATTTTCGAAATCTTGGAATTCAACGACTTTCTTTTTAGGAGCAGTATTCGCCTTTTTAAAGTGACCTTGAGCCGCTTTATCAGTACGTTTTTCTGCCTTGTCATCGAAACCAAGTTGAAGAGCATCATAGCCATCAACCGTTGCGGTTCTGACTTGGGTTACCACACATGGACCAGCTTCAATAACGGTACAAGGGATGTTTTTCCCGTTCTCGTCGAAGAGGCTCGTCATGCCGATTTTTTTTCCAATTAACCCAGACATTGTTTTTAATTTATTGGTTTATAATTATACTTTAATTTCTACTTCTACACCGCTAGGAAGCTCTAACTTCATCAAGGCATCGATGGTTTTGGATGATGAACTGTAAATGTCCAACAAACGTTTGTACGATGACAATTGAAATTGCTCACGCGACTTCTTGTTTACGTGTGGAGAACGCAAAACGGTAAAGATTTTCTTGTGCGTTGGTAAAGGAATAGGACCTGTTACAACGGCTCCAGTAGTCTTTACTGTTTTTACGATTTTATCAGCCGACTTATCAACTAAGTTGTAGTCGTATGATTTCAATTTTATTCTAATTTTTTGACTCATATCAAATGAATTAAGCTTTTTGTCCTTTTACTTCAGCAATCACTGCCTCGGAAATGTTAGAAGGAGTTTCTGCATAGTGCGAGAATTCCATGGTAGAAGTTGCACGACCAGAAGAAAGTGTACGTAACGAGGTTACATAACCAAACATTTCTGAAAGTGGCACTTCTGCCTTAACTACTTTAGATCCGGCACGATCGTCCATGTTGTTCACTTGTCCGCGACGGCGGTTTAAGTCTCCAACAATGTCACCCATATTTTCTTCAGGGGTCAATACCTCTAATTTCATAATAGGTTCCATGATTACTGCTCGAGCTGCTTTTGCAGAGGATTTAAATCCAAGCTTAGCTGCCAATTCAAAAGAAAGAGAATCAGAATCCACCGGGTGGAAAGATCCGTCTTTTAGTGTAATCTTCATGGCGTCTACTTCGAAACCAGCTAAAGGTCCATTTTTCATCGAGTCTTTGAATCCTTTTTAACCGCAGGAATGTATTCTTTAGGAACGTTTCCTCCTTTGATTTGGTTCACAAACTCAAGGCCTGTTTTACCTTCTTCTGCAGGCTCAATGGTAAACACGATATCGGCAAATTTACCACGACCACCCGATTGTTTTTTGTAAACTTCTCTGTGATCGGCTTGCGCAGTAAGTGCTTCTTTGTATTCTACTTGAGGTTGACCTTGGTTAACTTCTACCTTAAACTCACGCTTAAGACGGTCAACAATAATATCCAAGTGAAGCTCACCCATTCCAGAAATCACCGTTTGACCAGAGGCCTCGTCGGTTTTTACTTGGAAGGTAGGATCTTCTTCGGCCAATTTAGCTAAAGCCATCCCTAGTTTGTCCACATCAGCTTTGGTTTTAGGCTCCACCGCAATACCGATTACAGGATCGGGGAAGTCCATACTTTCTAAGATGATCGGAGATTTTTCTGCTGAAAGCGTATCTCCCGTTTTAATGTCTTTAAAACCTACTGCAGCACCGATATCTCCCGCTTCGATAAAGTCTATCGAATTTTGCGTGTTGGAGTGCATTTGATAGATACGTGAAATACGTTCTTTTTACCAGAACGGTTATTCAATATATAAGAACCTGCATCCAAACGCCCAGAGTAGGCACGGAAAAAGGCCAAACGACCTACATAAGGATCGGTAGCAATTTTAAATGCTAATGCAGAGAAAGGCTCATCTTTAGAAGGCTTACGTGCAATCTCGTCTCCAGAATCTGGATCTGTTCCTATAATCGCTTCTTTGTCTTCTGGTGAAGGCAAGTAGCGACAAACCGCATCAAGCAAAAATTGAACTCCTTTGTTTTTAAAGGAAGAACCACATACCATAGGAATGATACTCATGTCCTGGGTTGCAGCGCGTAAAGCGTTGTGTACTTCTTCTTCTGTAATGGATTCTGGATCTTCGAAATACTTTTCTAATAATCCTTCGTCGTATTCAGCAACCGCTTCAATAAGTTGACCACGAAGTGTTTCTGCTTCTTCTTTAAGGTCTTCCGGAATATCGATTACGTCAAAAGTTGAACCGAATTTTTCATCGTGCCAAACAATTGCACGGTTTTTAACCAAGTCAACAATTCCTTTAAAGTCTTCTTCGTCTCCAATGTTCAATACGATTGGAACGGCATTGGACTTTAACATATCACGAACTTGCTGACAAACACCTAAAAAGTTAGATCCTTGACGGTCCATTTTGTTAACGAAACCAATACGTGGCACTTTATAATTATCTGCTAAACGCCAGTTAGTTTCTGATTGAGGCTCAACACCATCAACTGCAGAAAACAAGAAAACCAATCCATCGAGTACACGAAGCGATCGGTTTACTTCCACGGTGAAATCCACGTGGCCGGGAGTATCAATAATATTAAAGTGATAGGGTTTTGAATCGGGTAAAGGTTGCCCTTGCTCCGTTGGGAAGTTCCAAGTACAGGTAGTGGCTGCAGAGGTAATGGTAATACCACGCTCTTGCTCTTGCTCCATCCAGTCCATGGTGGCGGCACCATCGTGCACCTCCCCAATTTTATGACTCACCCCTGTATAAAAGAGGATGCGTTCTGTTGTAGTGGTTTTTCCTGCGTCAATGTGAGCAGCAATCCCAATGTTTCTTGTAAATTTTAAATTTCTTGCCATGATAACTTCTATGAAATTATTTTAGAATCTAAAGTGTGAGAATGCTTTATTTGCTTCGGCCATTTTGTGGGTATCAACACGTTTTTTAACGGCTGCACCTTCTTCTTTGGCTGCGGCAAGAATTTCGTTGGCTAAGCGAAGTGCCATTGATTTTTCGTTGCGCTTGCGCGAAAAACTAATTAACCATTTCATGGCTAAGGACACTTTTCTATCTGGACGAATTTGCATTGGAATTTGGAAGGTAGCACCCCCTACTCGACGGCTGCGCACCTCAACGTGAGGCATCACATTCGAAAGGGCTTCTTTCCAAATTTCTAAAGCGGATTTTTCTTCGTCTTGGTTGCGCTCTTCTACAATGGCAATGGCATCGTAAAAGATTTTAAAGGCAACCGATTTTTTTCCGTCCCACATAATCATGTTCACAAAGCGAGTAACGAGCTGGTCGTTAAACTTTGGATCGGGTAAGAGTGGACGTTTTTTTGCTTGTCTTTTTCTCATTGTTTACTGTTTTGTGGACGGTTTATTTTTTAGGTCGTTTCGCTCCGTACTTTGAACGGCGTTGTAAACGGCCCTCTACACCTGCGGTGTCGAGTGCTCCTCTTACAATGTGATAACGAACCCCTGGTAAATCTTTAACTCGTCCGCCACGGACCAATACTATCGAGTGCTCTTGGAGGTTGTGTCCTTCTCCAGGGTATATACGCATTGACTTCCTTTCCGTTAGTCAATCGAACACGCGCTACTTTACGCATCGCTGAGTTCGGCTTTTTTGGCGTAGTGGTATATACACGGGTACATACCCCACGACGTTGAGGACACGAATCCAAAGCAGCCGATTTACTCTTCTTGGCGAGTGTGGCTCTTCCTTTTCGTACTAATTGTGCAATAGTTGGCATACAAATTGTTTAATTTTCCCTTTTTTAAGGGCTGCAAATGTAAAAATTTTATTCCGCCTTTCCAACCGTTTTTTTACAAAAATTTAAGATTTCTTTATTTTTTTATTTCTTGGTTTTTAACCGATTTACTCCATCGTAAATGTGTCTTATTGAACAGCAAAGAAGGTTATTCTAATATATATTGAATAATAAAACCTCATTTTTCAATCTAATGCCCTGTTTTTTGCTAAAAATCACAGATTTCTCGTTTCCTGTTAGCCGTTCTTTTAACAAACTTTTAAGACTTTCGAACTTGTTGTATGAATAACATGCAACGATTAAACCAAATCTTAAATCAATTTAACCATGAAGAAAACCTATTTCTTATGGTCCCTTTTGGGACTGCTCACCTTGCATATGGGCTGGGCACAACAAAAAACAATTTCCGGTACTGTACTGGACGAAGAAAGCACCCCTTTACCTGGAGCCACCGTTTTAATTGATGGAACTTCGCAAGGAGTTGCCACCGATTTTGATGGGAATTTCTCGATCGATACCAGTGAGGGAGATACTTTACTCATAACCTATATAGGGTATGCAGACCAGCGAATTAGCGTGGGGAGTGAAGATAGTTATATTGTCAATCTTTCTCCAGACAATGAACTAGAAGAAGTTATAGTAACCTCTCTGGGAATTAAGAGAGAAAAGCAAGCATTAGGATACGCTATATCTGAAGTAGATGAAGAATCCATAGAGCAGAGAGCTGAAGGAGATATTGGCCGTGTACTCGCAGGAAAATCTTCTGGCGTTCAAATCACTAATCAAAGTGGTGTTTCTGGCTCAGGAACTTCCATAATCATTAGAGGATTTAATACGTTTAGCCAAGGGAATCACCCCCTTTTTATTGTTGATGGAGTTCCTTTTAGCAGTGAGACTAATAGTCAAGACAATTTCCAAGATGGTAATAATGGTTCTTCTCGTTTCTTAGATATTGATCCCAACAACATAGAAAATGTAAATGTGCTTAAGGGACTTGCTGCTGCAACTTTGTACGGAACACAAGGTAGAAATGGAGTTATATTAATCACTACTAAGTCTGGAAGCACACAAGGAGGAACAAAGAAAAACGAAATCACCGTTAACTCTTCTATCTTTTTTAATGATATAGCTTCTTTACCAGATTATCAAAACCAATATGGGAATGGATTTGACCAGTATTTTGGATGGTTTTTCTCAAATTGGGGGCCTTCATTTAATGAAGATGGGGTAGCTGGATGGGGCAATCAAAACTCAATTAATGGAACTACATCTGGGCAAGCAGGATTTTTGCGCCACCCATTTGCGACAGCTTCTAGCGCTACTGGTATTCCACAAGCATTTCCAGAATTTGCAAATGCAGTCTATGAATGGAAGCCTTACAACAATGTTGAAGCCTTTTTTAATACGGGAATCATTGTAAACAATAGTTTAAATATCAAAGGGACTTCATCTGACGGAGATGTTTCCTACAACCTAAACGTAGGACACCTAGATGACGAAGGTTTTACTCCTGGTAATACCCTTAGAAGAACAACTATCAGTCTTGGTGGGAGAGCTATTTTAAGTAATAAGTTCACCTTTAATGGATCGCTTAACTACTCGAATACTTTTTTAAATCCACCAGTTGCTTCAACACAAGGAAGTAATGTTGGTGGTGAAAATGCTTCGATTTATGCTAATGTTTTCTATACCCCCAGATCAATAGACTTAATGTATATTCCGTTTCAAAATCCAGTTACAGGAGAATCTGTCTATTACAGACAAAACAATAGTATACAGCACCCCTTATGGACCGTAAACAATACTGGAACCTCACAAGACACACATAGGGTTTTTGGAGGAGGAACCCTCGCTTATGAAATCAATGATAATTTAAATCTTGCATACACTTTTGGCTTAGATATATACAATGAAAATAATGTCAATTTTGCTAATAAAGGTGGGAAAACAGGAAGTGTTGCTAATCGCTCTGGACGCTACTTAACATGGAATAATGTAAAATTGTTACATGATCATAACTTAAGACTTAGCGGAGACTTTAAGGTAAATGAGGATATTGGTGTGACTTTTGTTGCTGGAGCAACTTCAAGGCGTGACACTTATGATCGTAATGGAATTGAGTCTACAGGCCAGCAGGTATTTAATGTATTGAGACATTTTAATTTTGCAAACAACAATGAAATACAAAGATATGTTGAGCAAAATATTTTAGGACTTTATGCACAAACAGAATGGGATTGGCAACGTTTAGTTTACTTAACCCTAGCAGCACGTAAAGACTGGGTTTCTAATCTAGCAAAAGAAAACGCATCAATTATCTACCCATCTGCCAGTGTATCGTTTATCCCAACAAAACTATGGGATAGACTAAAAAATGAAAAGATTATCTTCAATATATTTTTGCTTTTTTGCATTTCAAATGTATTCTCAAACAGTTTCAATTAGAACAAATGATGCACTAACTCAACTTACTAACAGAACAACTAAAAGCACTTTTTTAATTGATAACAGACTCAAAGGGAGCCCCTATTTTAAAGCTACTTTCCAAAAAGCAAATATTCAATATTTTGATTTAAATATTATTGGAGAAACCTATCTAAGATATAATGGATTTACAGATGAAATTGAAATTGGTAAAAATGCTAATCAAAAGGTCTCAGATGAAATTATTCTAAAAAACAATAAGATCATATGCTCATTTGGAGGAAGAACTTATTTCTATCTTCCATTTAAGAATAAAAATAACAAAATAGAACTTGGATATCTAACCTCTATCTATAAAGGAAATAAAAATCATTTATATGAACGAAAGAGGAAAATATATAGAGAAGCAAAGATCGCAAGAACTTCATTAGAAAGAACGTTTCCACCTCGACTTATTGATGAAAAATCATTTTATTTTAGTAATGAAAATGAAACCCCTTATTATTTAGGAAAAGACATTAAGAAAATTCTTAAAAATCTTCCACCGGAATTGATTAAAGCAGCCAAAGAAAAATCAATAAGAATAAAAGGAATTACAAATATAAAATCGCTACAACATTTTTTCACACAAATTGAGTAGTCATTTTATTTATAAAATTGCTAGTAAACTGTATGCTCAATTTTTCTTTGCTGACCCAATTCTTTTTAGCAAAAGGACTTACTGCTACAAAACAAATTTATATGGGAAAGTTGCAAAGAAAAGCTTTAACAAAACCCATCATGATATAAATATGATTAACAAAAACTAAACAACGAATCAAGAGAATTATTGGGATACAAAACTCCCAACGAAGTCTTTTAGCAAAATCACACCATAATGTTGTATTTATTACTTGAATCTAGCATTTAAACTCTATTCCAATAATGATATTAAATCCATTCAGGTGGTTTTATTTTACAATCTCTTCTACTGAAACAAAGGCGCTTTGGATAATAACTAAAATTCATTTTAAACTTTTAAAACCCGCCCTAACTGGCGGGTTTTTTATTTCCCATACATTTTTTATCCCTACATAGCTATCGTTATAAAATCACTTTAACTTAACTTAATATTGAATCATGGTTTATTTTTATTTAAGTTTTCTTTAACAAAATAGAAAAAAATACTATTTTAGTCCTCTATTACTAACTATATATATAACTAATGAAAAAATTATTATTCCTATCGACGGCATTCATGTTTCTGTCTTTCAGTGTTTTAGCACAGAAAACAGTGACTGGAGTCGTTACAGATGAGACTGGGGTTCCCCTACCGGGTGCAACGGTTGTCGAAGAGGGCACTTCTAACGGTGTGTCAACTGATTTTGATGGTAATTACTCGATTGAAGTAGCAGATGGATCAACGATCGTTGCTAGCTTTATCGGTTATGCATCGTCATCCATGCAAGTTGGTGAAGGAGATGTAGTGAATTTCTCACTATCTTCTGACAACGAACTTGATGAAATCGTAGTTTCTGGGGTTGCGGGTGCAACTTCGAAAAAGAAACTTTCGGTAACAGTAGCCACTGTATCTGCAGATGATATTTCTGCTGTTCCTGCTAGCTCTGCTGCAGGGGCACTACTTGGTAAAGTAGCTGGGGTTTCGATTACGAACCTTGGTCGTCCTGGTGCTGGTGCAACAATCATCCTTCGTGGTGCAACTAACTTCTTCGGATCACAAGAACCTTTAGTAATTCTTGATGGTGTATTCGTTGAAGGTGGTTTAGCTGACATCAACGTAGATGATATCGCATCTTACGAGATCGTTAAAGGGGCATCTGCTTCTTCATTATACGGTTCTCGTGCAGGTAACGGGGTTATTGTAATTACAACCAAAAGAGGTAAAGAAGGAACAACTGATGTAACCTTCAGAACTGAAGTAGGTGTAAATACAATCAACCGTTTTATCGACACCAACCAATCTCACGCTTATGAATTAGCATCTGACTGGGAAAGCGTTCAAGGACAGTACACTAAATTTGAAGGAATTACCTACCCAACCAACTGGTTAAGCGTTTACGCTCAGGGTGGTGAGCAAGCGTTAGCAGGAACACGTATTGTTTCTGACGACCGTTACTCAGACAATCCTTACGGTGTATACAATGACTTCCAAGACCTTTTCTTTATCGACGGTATCAACCGTACAGATTACTTATCTGTAACTTCTGGTAACGATAAAGTAAGAACCTTATTTTCTGTAGAAAACTACAAAAACGAAGGGGTATTGAAAGAAACTGAAGGTTACTTCCGTAACTCTATCCGTGCGAACATCGATTACCAACTAAGCGACAAAATTACGTTCTCAAGTTCTAACGCTTTTGTACGTATTAAAGATTACTCTCCAGGTGGAGGTTCCGATGTATATCGTTTAATTTCACGTTTAAGCCCAGATGCTAACTTGATGGCAGACAACCCTGATGGACAGCCTTACTGGTTCTTACCTGATCCATGGGAAAGTGAAATTGAAAACCCACTTTACAACTTATGGACTCGTGATGCGGTTACTGACCAATCTCGTTTCTTAGGAGGATATAACTTACGTTGGAACGTTCTTCCTACGCTTACTGCAGAATTGGAGTACAGCTTTGAATCGAACAACCAACGCTACACCAACAACGAACCATATGAGCACTACGAGCGTGGTGGTTATGACATCGGATTTGGATATAGCAAAGGATACCTTTACAAGTCTTCTTCTTTGCAAGTAGCACAAAAAGCACAAGCGACATTAAACTATCGTGAGCAATTTGGTGAATTAGACGTAAAAGCGAAATTAAGCTACTTAGCTGAAGACATCGCATACGAGCAATTCAATGCAAGCAGTAGAGATTACATCTACAGTGGTCTTCCATCGTTAGACAACTTTGATGTAGAAAATATTTCTGCAAACTCTGCAAGCTCGAATATCCGTGCACAAAACATGTTCTTTATTGCAGGTTTAACTTATAAAGAAAAATACATCTTAGACGGTCTTGTTCGTCGTGATGGTTCTTCATTATTTGGAGAAAATGAAAAGTGGAATAACTACTTCCGTGTTTCTGGAGCTTGGCGTATCACAGAGGATATCGACATCCCTGGCGTACAAGAAATGAAAGTAAACGTAGCTTATGGTACTTCTGGTCAACGTCCAGGATTTACTTGGCAGTATGAGCAAACTCCACTTTCTGGAGGGGTGCTTTCTACAGACCGATTAAAAGGAAACCAAGACTTACGTCCTTCTCTTTCTACAGAAACTGAAATTGGTTTAAACGTAGCGTTCTTAGATCGTTTCACTTTCGAAGCGGCTTATGCAGACACGACGACGACAGATCAGTTTATGCTTGTTAACTTATTCTCTCCTGCAAATGCTGGTAAGAATCGTCAGTGGCAAAATGCTGGTGACTTGAAAGCTACAACTATCGAGATGAGCTTACAAGGAAATGTGTTAAATACACAGGATATGCGTTGGGATGTTGGAGTAAACTACTCAAACACGACAAACGAAATTCTTGCGTTAAACGCACCTGAGCAACAAGTTGGTCCTGGTGGATTATTCTTACTACGTGAAGGAATTGAGTTCGGAACAATGTGGGGTCGTTCTTTTGTAACTGACTTAGCTACAATGGCAGATCAATTACCTGATGGTGCTTCTATCTCAGATTACTCTGTTAACTCTGACGGTGTTGTTGTTCAAACTTCTACGATTGGAACACAAGATGAAGCTGCAATCGTAAAAATGGATCAAGAAACTGGTGCTGCTGCTTACGAGCAAATCGGTAACCAAAATGCTGACTTCCGTGTAGGTATCACTTCTAACTTCCAATACAAAAACTTTAGTTTCTACATGCTTTGGGATTGGAAACAAGGTGGAGATGTATACAACAGAAACGCGCAATGGATTACCATCTCTGGTCGTAACGCTATCGTTGACCAAGCTGGAAAGCCAGCTAGCCAAAAGAAAACGTTTGACTACTACGGTTCATTATACGATGTTAACCTCGATAATGCTTACTGGGTAGAAGACGGTTCTTACGTAAAACTACGTGAGGTTTCTTTAACATACGATCTAAAAGATTTAGTATCGAAAACTGACTTAATTAAAAATGCAACATTAAGTTTAATTGGACGTAACGTATTAACAATTACTGACTACACAGGATGGGATCCTGAAGTTACTCAGTACAGCTCTGGAACGCAGCAATACTTTGCTGAGGACTATGGTGTATACCCAACGTCAACTTCATACTCACTATCACTAAAATTAAAATTCTAAGAAAATGATAAATGCAATTGACAAAATGAAATATGTTTTGCTTGCCGGGCTCGCCTTTGTAGCTTGTGAAACATTTGAGACTGACTTAGAGGTTGAGAATTTGGAAGCTCCAAATGATCTAATCCTTACAAGTGACCCAGTAGCATTGCAGGGAACTGCAGCTTCTTTGTATCAAAACTTTTATATGACTGTTTCTGACTATGGTGCTCCAGGTATGGCGCTCAATACGATGGCAGATGCTTCATCTTGTTCATGGGGTAACGTAGGAATGCGTGACCTTTCAAGTGAACCGCGTGTAGCATTCAACAACGGTCCTTCCTATTCTAACGGATTCATTACAAACGATTATTTTAACTCACTTTACTCTGTTTTATCTGATGCCAATACGTTAGCATTAGCCGTTGAAAACGGAACTGAGTTCGATAATCCTTTATTAATCCAAACCATTGCTAAATTTGGTCAAGCTCTCGCTATTGGATATAACGCGCTTATGTTTGATCGTGTATGGGTGTCTGACGAAAATGGTCCTGTAACTGAAGGCGCTAGTGAAGATGGTTCACATCCTTACAATGTAGCGATGACTGTTGCACTTTCTAAACTTGACGAAGCCATTGCAATTGCACGTGGAAACTCGTTCTCTGTTGACAACTCTTATCTCAACGCAGGGGGAGATTTATCTTCTGCTGAGCTTGCTGAAATCATGAGTAGCTATGGTGCACGTATGTTGGCAAACAACGCACGTAACACTACTGAGCGTGATGCTACAGACTGGTCTCGTGTTCTTGCTTATGCAAATGGTGGTGTGACTAGCGACTATCAAATCTATCATGATGATGTGGTTTGGTATGACTTATTCAAAACATACTTAGTATACCCAGGCTGGGCACGTATCGATAGTCGTGTAGTTAACATGATGACTGATCAAGTTCCTGCTTATTGGGCTGGAGGCGTTAACTCAGATGCACATGATGCTATTGTGGCTGATGCTGCTACGGACGACCGTTTAGCAAGTGACTATGCTTTCCTTGCAAGTCAAAACTTCCGTCCAGAGCGTGGTGAGTACCACTACTCTAGCTACCGTTATAGCCGTTGGGATACTTACATCAGCGAATGGACTGTTCCTACAGTTGAGGTTCCTGCTAGCGAAATAAACATCTACAAAGCTGAAGCTTTAATGCGTACAGGTAACGTTGCTGGAGCTGCAGATGCAATCAACTCAGGTGCACGTGTAAATCGTGGAGGTTTAGCGCCAGTTGCTGCTAATGCAGCTGACGTTGCAGCCGCAATTCACCACGAGCGTTTGGTTGAAAATCCAATTTCGACCATGGGTATTTCTTTCTTTGAAATGAGAAAAAACAACTTGCTTCAAAGTGGAACACTTTTACATTTCCCTGTTCCTGGAAGAGCGCTTGAGTCTGCTCAAATTGATAACTACACCTTTGGTGGAACTTCAGGAGTAGCTGGACAAGATTATTCATCTGGAGGATGGAGATAATCCAAACCTCTTAAATAGAACAGAAAAACCCACCTTTACGGTGGGTTTTTTTTATCTTTCCTTTTGAAAAGATATTTGATGGAAGAACAACAAGAAATCTACGGAGTACGCGCTATTTTAGAATGCATAGAAGCCGACCAAAACATTGAAAAAGTATGGCTGCAAAAAGGACAAAGTGGCACCCTATTCCGACAGCTAGAACATGTTTTACGAGAAAAACATATCGCACACAGTTATGTTCCGAAGGAGCGATTAGAACGCTTTAGCGCCAAAAATCATCAAGGAGCAGTAGCAGCAATTTCCCCTATACGCTTTAGTTCATTGGAAGAAGTAATTGAAAATGCAAAAGCACCTCAACTCTTTCTTCTTCTGGATAATGTCACCGACACACGAAATCTTGGTGCCATAATTCGAACCGCTTCAGCAACCAATGTAAGTGGAATTATTCTTCCACAAACTGGAAGTGCACGCATTACTTCAGACACGATAAAAACCTCCGCTGGAGGCATTTTTTCGGTTCCCCTCATCCAAGTCAACCATTTGAAAGACGCCCTTTTTGTTTTACAAGCCAATGACATCATTACGATAGGGATTACAGAAAAAACCGAGGAAAGTATTTATACAATCGATTTCAATAAATCGGTCGCTTTAGTGATGGGTTCGGAGGAAAAAGGAATTGCTAAAAGTACCCTTGCCATTGTAGATCAAAAAGGAAAATTGCCCATGCTAGGAAGCATCGCATCGCTTAACGTTTCTGTCGCTTGTGGAACGGTGCTGTACGAAGCCATAAGACAACGCAATTTTTCCAACAAATGAATGCACCCCTTGCAGAACGAATGCGACCCCAGTCGCTAGACGACTATATTGGGCAAAAACATTTGATTGGTGAACGAGGGGCACTCACCCCCATGATAGCAACAGGAAACCTCCCCTCACTCCTACTTTGGGGCCCACCAGGAACTGGGAAAACAACATTAGCGAACCTAATCGCAAAAACCCATGACCGCCCCTTTTATGCCCTTTCTGCTATTCAATCTGGGGTAAAGGAAGTACGAGAGGTTATTCAAAAAGCAAAACAAAACGGAGGGCTATTTAGTCGAAAAAGCCCTATCCTTTTTATCGATGAAATTCATCGGTTCAGTAAAGCACAACAAGATGCACTTCTCGGTGCAGTGGAAAAAGGATACATTGTCCTTATCGGTGCCACAACAGAAAACCCAAGTTTTGAAGTCATTAACGCCCTCTTGTCGCGCTGCCAAACCTTTACACTAAAATCGCTGACTGCAGATGAACTTCGACAGTTAATAAAAAACACCATTGCAAAAGACAAACAATTAAGAGAGAAAAAAATCCGCATTAAAGAAGATGAAGCACTTCTAATGCTGGCTGGTGGTGACGCTCGCAAATTATTATCGCTTTTGGAATTAGTGGTTTTGGCTTCCGCTGAAAAAGAGGAGGTAATCATTACCAATGAATTGGTTCAGCACCATGCCCAAACCAATTCTTTGCGTTTTGACAAAAACGGCGAAATGCATTATGACATTGCTTCAGCTTTTATAAAATCGATCCGAGGGAGCGATCCTCATGCAACAGTTTACTGGCTCGCCCGCCTGCTAGAAGGAGGAGAAGAAGTGAAATTCATTGCACGAAGAATGCTTATCTCAGCTGCAGAAGACATTGGAAATGCAAATCCCACTGCTTTGGTAATTGCCAATAATTGTTTTCAAGCAGTCCAAGCTATTGGTTTGCCTGAAGGGCGAATCATTTTAAGTCAGTGCGCCACCTATTTGGCTTGTAGTCCAAAAAGCAACGCCGCCTATTTGGCTATTGATAAAAGCATTCAAACGGTAAAGGAAACCGGAAATTTACCAGTGCCTCTTCACCTCAGAAATGCACCAACCGAATTGATGAAAGAATTGGATTATGGAAAAGGGTATGCCTATCCACACGATCATCCCGATAGTTTTGTTCTTCAAAATTATTTACCAGAGGAAATTAAAGGAACTGCCTTTTATTATCCAGGTGGAAATCCGAAAGAAAATCAATTTAAACAGTTCTTAGAACAAAGGTGGAAGGACCATTACGGTCATTAGATTTTTCTCCAAAAGAAAGGGCTAAAAAGAATGAGGACAGTAAAAAGTTCTAAACGCCCCAGCAACATTAAAAATGAAGCCCACCAACGACCTAAAGTAGGCATTTGGGCAAAAGAATAGGAAGGTCCAAATTCTCCTAAAGCAGGGCCTACATTACCCAAGCTCGATGCAGAAACCCCAATTGCAGACACAAAATCGAGACCAATAAAGGAAAAAACCAAAGCACCGATAATAAACGAAAGCATGTACAAAATAAAAAAACCGTAGATGTTTTGTAAAACGGTTTCTGTTAAGGGCGCATTGTTATACCGTATTTGTAAAATGGCATTGGGATGTAGAGCACGTTTAAACTCCATAAGTCCACTTTTAATCATCAAAAAATGACGCACTCCTTTTACTCCCCCGAGGTAGAACCTGCAGAACCTCCCATAAACATCAAACCAAAAAACAGTAAAGTTAAGAAAGGCGTCCATGCCGTAAAATCAGCCGATACAAATCCCGTGGTAGTAATTACCGCTATCACTTGAAACAAACCATGTCGAAAGGCCCTTTCTGCTTTTCCAAATACTTGTGGGTGGGAAAAAGAAGAATCTTGCATATCGACACTCAAATAGATAATTCCAGCAACAACAAGGGTGCATGCAAGTACCATTCGACTATAAAAATAGAATTCTTGGTCGTGAAGTATTTTCTTGAAATTTCCTGTTAGTACAAAATAATTCAAAACGAAATTAATCCCTGCCAAAAACATAAATACAATAACGATGTATTGAATTAAGGGTTGGTCATTCCAAAAAGCCATACTGGCATTTTTTGTTGAAAACCCTCCGGTAGAAACCGTGCTCATGGCATGATTAATGGCATCAAAAAGATCCATACCCGCGCCCCATAAAAGCATCATTTCTGTAAGGGTAAGCCCCACGTAAATAAACCAAAGTCGCTTGGCGGTATCCGTAATTCTTGGATGAAGTTTATCACTACTAGGCCCCGGGGCTTCGGCAGCAAATAACTGCATTCCTCCTATGCCTAATAGAGGTAAAATAGCGATGGCCAAAACAATGATTCCCATTCCCCCAATCCAATGGGTGGTGCTGCGCCAAAACAAAATACCTTTAGGTACAATTTCAATGTCTTTTAGAACGGACGACCCCGTGGTGGTGTAGCCCGACATGGTTTCGAAAAAAGCATTGGATATTTCTGAAAAAGTTCCAGAAAACAAATAAGGCAACATCCCAGAAAGGGCCATTAAAACCCACCCAAAACTTACCACCAAGTAGCCTTCGCGTTTATTCAACTGTTTGGTGTGGTTGCGAGTGGCCAACATAAAAACAGCGCCTACAGCATTCGTAATTAAAGATGAATTGATAAGTGCTATCGTAGCACCGTCTTTAGCAATCAAACTAATGAACGCTGAAAGCAACATAAATCCTCCATTAAAAAGAAGAAGCACCCCTAACAGATAAATAATAATTTCGGAGTTGAGTTTATGCATGGCTTATAAAAATAAACTTTCGACTTTGCTCAAAGCACGGGGTAAGCTACAAACCACAACACGGTCTCCTGCTTCTATGGTATAGTCTCCTAAAGCAATGATACCTTTCCCGTTTTTAATTACACCTCCTATGGTCGCTGATCTAGGAAAATCAATGTTTTTAATTTGTTGGCCTGTCACTTTCGATTCGGGTTTTACCACAAACTCTAAAATTTCGGCATTGAGGCTGCTGAGGGTAGTTAAGTCCACCACTTCACCTCTTCGTATATAACGGAATATTGTATTAGCCGTTAACAGCTTTTTATTAATTAAGGTATCGATACCGATGGAGTGTGAAAGCTGGAAATAATCCATATTTTCAACCAAGGCAATGGTTTTTTTCACTTCCTTGGATTTGGCCATTAAACAAGATAGAATATTGGTTTCCGAGTTTTCGGTTACACAAATAAAAGCATCCATAGCCGTTAGCCCCTCTTCTTCTAAAATTTCGAGGTTCCTTCCATCACCATGAATGACCATAATATCGGGAAGTTGGTCAGCAACAGAAAATGCTTTTTTCTTGTTTTGCTCAACAAGAATAACATTGAATTTATTCTCAGATAAAATTTTTGCTGTATTGAAGCCAATTTTACCTCCACCGAGAATCATTACGTTTTTAATGTCTTCCTTGTCTTTCCCCGCAAGTTTATAGAGTTCTTCTACCCCCTCTTCTAGCGTAATAAAATAAACCAAATCGTTGGCTTCAAAGCAAGTATCTCCTCGAGGAACAATGGTATACTGTGCTCCTTGTCGCTTCAAAGCAATGGGCATAAAATGAATATCGGGAAAAATTTGCGCTGCTTCTTTTACCGTTTTTCCAACAAAAGGAACACTTTCTTCGAGAGTGGTGCCTACCAGAGTAAGTTTTCCGTCTTCAAATTCGTAGCTATCGCTAAAGGCAGACTGATCGAGTAATTGAAGTATTTCATTGGATGCCAATTCTTCGGGCGAAATCAGTTCATCGACCCCAATTTGTTCAAAACTAATTTTAGAATTGGCTTGAGTAAATTCTGTATTGGTAATACGAGCTATGGTCTTTTGGCAACCCAACTGCTTGGCCAAGGCACAAATGGTTATGTTGGTTGACTCGTATTCGGTGACGGCAATAAACAAGTCCGTAGAATCGATTTGAGCATTCTCCATGACCTTCAAAGAAGATGCGTCACCTTTGATGGCCTTTATATCCAGATGATTTTCTGCGTAATTTAACCGCTCTTTGTGAAGGTCTATAAGGGTAATATCGTGAGACTCATATGAAAGAAGTTTGGCTAAATGAAAACCAACTTCACCCGCACCTGCAATGATTATTTTCATTCTATCGGATTCGAAATCGAGTCAAATATACTAAAGTTTAACACGAAACTGTAATGGAAAGATCGCATAAATATCGGAAAGGAAGTATCTTTGTGCCCTATGAAAAAAAAAATAACGCCTTATAACGATGGCCAACAATCAAAGAAAGAGCAAGTAACTCTCATGTTTGATGGCATCTCTTCACAATACGATAAACTCAATCGAGTCATCTCCTTGGGTATCGATCAGTCGTGGAGAAGAAAGGTCGTAAATTTAGCAGCCCAAGGGCAACCTCAACGGATTTTAGACATAGCAACGGGCACAGGGGATTTGGCGATTGCCTTAACGCAAACTAAAGCCAACGAAATCATCGGGCTTGATATTTCTCCCGGAATGCTTGCTATTGGGAAACAAAAAGTAGAAGAAAAGCAGTTGGATAAAACCATTACGATGGTCATCGGTGATAGCGAAAAATTGGAGTACCCCGATGATTATTTTGATGTGGTCACTGTTGCCTTTGGCGTGCGTAACTTTGAAAATTTAGAAAAAGGACTTTCTGAACTTTTTCGTGTTCTCCGCCCCTCTGGGCGTTTATTGGTCCTAGAAACCGCTGTTCCTACACGATTTCCTTTTAAGCAAGGCTACAAGCTCTACAGTGGTTTTATCGTTCCTTTTATGGGGCGACTGTTGAGCAAAGACCAAAAAGCGTATCAATATCTTTCCGATTCGGCGGCTGCTTTTCCTCATGGGCAGGCTTTCAACAATATTTTAAAGAAAATTGGGTTTATAAAGGTAGAAGACAACCCACAAACCTTAGGGGTTGCTTCCATATATAGTGCAACGAAGCCCTAATTACAGAAAAGAACGTTTTCTTTTGCTTTTGCCTTTCCTTCTTTTAGGCGAAGTTTCTTTTGCACAATATTATCAAGTAAAAGAGCGTGTTCAGCACCTGCAGACTTTTGACAATAGAACACTCCACTACGGTTATTTTTTTGGATTTAATAATTATGGATATAAAATAGAGTATGTAGACAACTACTCGGTTTCACCCAATCGCTTTTTTGGATATGATGCATTGGGCAATGAAAAAAGAGGACTCGGGTACCCCAACATAAGTTTAGTTAAAAACACAGGATTCAATGTGGGCTTAGTGGGCGATCTGCGTTTACACAAATATTTGAACCTGCGCTTTGAACCTGGATTGTACTACTCGCAACGCGATTTGATGTACCCGACAGAAATTGAAGGTATCAATAATGAGGCGGACCAACTTCGAGAAGTGAAATCGACCTATATCCACTTGCCGTTATTACTAAAAATTAATGCCGAACGCATCAACAACTGGCGTCCCTTTTTAGTAGGAGGAATGTCAACTGCTTTTAACCTGTCAAGTAATGAAAAAAACAGTGATGACAATCTCAACAATGTTTTTCGTGTTACCTCACAAACCTTTAATTACGAAGTCGGTTTTGGGATTGAGTTTTACCTCGCCTATTTTAAATTTTCTCCGTCCATTCGGGGTATTTTCTCTATTGAAAACGAACTTATTCCGGATGTCTCTTCTGGGGTGAGAAGTCCGTGGACTTCTTACATTACCAACATGAGATCCGAAGCCATCGTAATCAATCTAACTTTCGAATAATTAGGAATTACTCATCACTCCTAAAACAATTGCTCCAGCAATGGCTACATTTAAACTTTCTGGACCCTCTGATTTTGCTTTGGGTATGCTGATTTTTTCAGTGATATAAGGAACTAATTCTTGAGAAATTCCATTCGCCTCATTGCCCAAAACCAAAATGGCATCTTTCGGTAAAGCGGAAGCATAAATGGATTTTCCCTCCATAAACGTTCCATACACAGGACGAAGGTCTTCGTTTAAAAAAGAAACTAAATCCAAATAGTGGCAAGTTACCCTGGCCAAAGAACCCATGGTGGCTTGTACAACTTTAGCATTATAACAATCCACTGTGGATAAACTGCAAACGATATCTGTAATTCCAAACCAGTCACAAAGTCGAATAAGGGTTCCTAAGTTCCCTGGGTCAGCTACCGTATCGAGCATTAAAACCAAACCGTTGTTAGCTATTGTACGCCCCGCAGGAATGGAAAACACGCCCAACAAAGTCGATGGATTTTTAAGCTGACTGATACGCTGCATTTCGCGAACACCAATCAAATCAGCTTTGGGATGTTTTTCTGCATGGGTGGTTAGTAAATAATGAGCTTGGAAACCTGCTTTAAGAAAAGCATGAACACCTTTTTCGCCTTCAACAACAAATTGCTGTTGTGCAAGGCGGGTTTTTTTTAAACGTAATGAATGAATCTCTTTCAGCGTATTTTTAGTAATCATAAATGATGTATTTTTGCGTAAAGCTCCCTGTGTTGCAATTCTCTTTTTCAAAAGTAACGAATCTCTTTCTCTTTGTTCTCCTTGCCGTGAGCTGTAAAAGCACAAAACATCTTTCAGAAGATGAGCAGCTGATTGTGAAGCAGGTGGTGAAAGAAAACGGAACAGAGCTTTCTAAAGACCCCGTGCTACTTTTGTCGCAAACCAAGGTGAACAACAAAATAGCGGGTTTGCCATTGCGGCTTTACCTCTATAACCTTGCGAATAAAAATCCTGGAGAGCGCTTTGATGCGTGGCTAAACCAAAAAAGCAAGCGAAAAGAACGGCTTTCAAATTTGCTGTCCGAAAAACAAGTTAACCGACTTCAACGCTATTCCATAGAATTTTCGAATTGGCTACAAAAAAATGGAGAGCCCCCATCATTGGTGGATTCTACCCGGATTGACCTTACTCAAAAACTGTTTACTACCTACTACAACAATCTGGGCTATTTCAACACAAAAAGCACCTCTCAGCTGAAAGGTTTACCCAATAAAAAGGCTGAAATCATCTATGAAATTGATAAAGGAAATCGTTTTTATTTTGATTCCATTACCAGTGTGATTGCCTCCCCCGATGTTGATTCGCTATACCGCGCCAACAAACAAGAAAGTTTTTTAAAAAAAGGAGATCCCTTTATTGTCGATAAAATCAACGCGGAGCGGGATCGAATCATTCAAATAATGGCCAATAATGGAATTCAAAATTTCCAACAACGCAGCATTCGGTTTAAAGCATTTAAAGACAGTTTGGGGATAGACACCCAAATACCCGTTGTTGTAGAAATTAAAAATGCACAGCAGCGAATTCGCGACACACTAAGGGAAATTCCTTACCACATTCAAAAAATTGATGAAGTCAAGGTTTTTATTGAAGAAATTGACAACCGATTTTCCATTTACACCGATTCAATTTCATACAACGGATACACGTTATTTTCGGTAGGAAAACTCAAATACAAACCACAAATTCTAACCCAAGGAATTCGTTTAAAAAAAGGCGATGTTTATCGTGCTGACTTTAGAAAATCGACCTACAAATATTTCAATGAGTTGCAAAACTTTAAATACCCTACCATCACCTACACTCCGCAGCAAAAGGACAGCACCTTACTCGATGCTTCTATTTTTCTTCGCCCTAAAGAGCGTTTTTCGCTCGGATTTGATGCGGATGTATCACATTCTAACATTCAAGACATCGGAATTACCCTAGGTTCCTCCGTCATTAGCAGGAATATTTTTCGGGGAGCAGAAATTTTAGAAGTTGGTGTAAAAGGAACTGTAGGTTCTTCGAGAGATGTAGCAGAAGAAAAAAGTACTTTCTTTAATTTGTTTGAAGTCGGTGGGAATATCAACCTTCGAATCCCTCGACTCTGGGCGCCCAAGGTGTTTGAACGTTTGTTTTTTAATAACCTCAATGCCAGAACCAATGTATTGTTGGGAGTGTCTTTACAAGAAAATATTGGTCTCGATCGGCAGAGTTTTACAGGAAAGCTGGAATATGTTTGGCGACCAAAAAAGTACTACACCTATACCTTTAAACTAGCAGATATCGAGTTTGTAAATAACAAAGCCATCGATAATTATTTCAATGTTTACCGCAATTCTTACGACCGATTAAACGAAGTGGCAAGGTCATTAGGAGAAGATTCGCCCTATTTGAATGAAAACAACCAGTTGCCTATTCCACAAGGGACTACTCTTTTCATCAACGATGTGTTAAACAACCGAACTTCGTTAAGGGAAACGGATAAGAACTACACCAATGTGGCCACCATAATGGAACGAAAAAATCGATTGACAGCCAATAATTTTATCGTCGGCTCATCGTTCACCATTTTAAGAAATACGCAAGAAAACATTATCGACGAAAATTTTTCTCAATTTCGTTTAAAAATAGAATCTGTTGGAAACTTGCTCAATGCATTTCTCAAAGCTAAAAACACAGAGAGCGACCTCAATGGAAGTAAAACCATTTTTAACCTTGCTCCATCCCAGTATATCAAAACAGAAGTGAGCTTAATTAAGCATTGGGAAACAGGGAACAATCGCATCTTGGCCTTTCGCGGTTTTGGAGGGATTGCCCTCCCGTATGGAAATGCCAATTTTATACCGTTTACTCGCTCCTATTACGGTGGAGGGGCAAACGACAACCGCGCATGGAATGCCTATAAACTTGGCCCAGGTCGTACCAGTGGTGACAATGAATTTAACGAAGCTAACTTAAAAATTGCCTTTAACCTAGAATATCGATTTCCGTTGATTGGCCCTTTAAAAGGGGCCCTTTTTGCCGATGCGGGAAACATTTGGAACATCAACAACAACATTTCAGACCCGGCGCAGGTATTTAACGGGTTTAAAGATTTACAAGAAATAGCCCTAGGCACAGGTGTTGGAATTCGATACGACTTCGATTACTTTATCTTTCGCCTCGATACGGCTTTCAAAACCTACGATCCCTCCCAGCCTAAAACTTCGCGATGGGGGTCACAAATGCGATTAAAAAATGCGGTATTTAATATTGGAATAAATTATCCTTTTTAAGCAAATTTTATACTTTTGTCATCATAGAAACCAAATACAATGAAAACAAAATTCCCCGCAGGAGTAATCACAGGACGTGAAGTTCAAGAGCTTTTTCAATTTGCTAAATCGAAGCAATTTGCCATGCCCGCTGTCAATGTGATCGGTAACAATTCAGTGAATAGTGTGCTCGAAACGGCCGCTTCTCTTAACAGCCCAGTCATTATTCAATTCTCGAATGGAGGAGCACAATTCAACGCAGGAAAAGGGTTGAGCAACGAAAACCAGCAGTCTGCTATTGCAGGTGCTGTCGCTGGTGCTAAACACATTCATGAACTTGCGGAATTGTATGGAGCTACAGTAATTTTAAACACAGACCACTGTGCAAAAAATCTGTTGCCTTGGATCGATGGTTTACTCGATGCAGGAGAAGAATTTTATAAAGCAACTGGAAAACCACTCTATAGCTCGCATATGATTGATCTTTCTGAGGAGCCTTTAGAAGAAAACATTGCGCTTTGCAAAACCTATTTAGCGCGTATGGCTAAAATGGAAATGACCTTGGAAATTGAATTGGGAATTACAGGAGGAGAAGAAGATGGTGTAGACAATAGCGATGTGGACGTATCAAAATTATATACCCAACCTGAAGAGGTGGCCTATGCCTATGAAGAGCTTTCAAAAGTTAGTGACCAGTTCACAGTAGCAGCAGCTTTTGGAAATGTACATGGGGTTTACAAACCAGGAAATGTGAAGCTAACCCCAAAAATTCTAAAAAATTCACAGACTTATATTTCCGAAAAATACAATGTAGCAGAAAATACAGTCGACTTTGTTTTCCACGGGGGATCAGGTTCAACCGTAGAAGAAATTCGTGAAGCGATAGGATATGGAGTTATTAAAATGAACATCGATACCGATTTGCAATATGCCTTTACAGAAGGAATACGCGACTATATGAACGATAAATTCGAATATGTAAACTCGCAAATTGGTAACCCTGACGGGGACGACCAACCCAACAAAAAACACTACGATCCCAGAAAATGGCTTCGTCTAGGAGAAGAAACATTCAAACAAAGATTGGTAAAAGCGTTTGAAGATTTAAACAATATAAATACCTTAGCTTAAAGGTAAATCGTATTGTATGAGTTGGTTTAAACGAAGTGAGAAGGGTATACAAACCCGTACGGAAGAAAAAAAAGACATTCCTGTTGGCCTGTGGTACAAAACACCCACAGGAAAAATAGTTGAAACCCAAGAGCTTGCAGAAAACTTTTATGTCAGTCCAGAAGACGAATACCACGTGCGGATTGGAAGCAAAGAATACTTCGAAATTTTATTTGACGAGAATAAATTTGAAGAAATCGCTCAGGAGGTCACTGCCAAAGACTTTTTGAATTTCAAGGACACTCAAAAATACAGTGATCGGTTAAAAAAGTCAAAGAAGAAAACAGGTTTAAAAGACGCTATCCGCGTTGCTGTTGGAAAATCGAAAGGAAAAAAATTGGTAGTTGCATGTATGGATTTCTCTTTTATCGGCGGATCTATGGGTTCTGTGGTTGGAGAAAAAATTGCACGTGCCATTGATCATGCCATTAAGAACAAACTCCCCTTGGTAATTATATCCAAATCGGGAGGCGCACGAATGATGGAAGCTGCCTTTTCATTAATGCAGATGGCCAAAACCAGTGCTAAACTAGCCGAATTGGCAGAAGCCAAACTTCCCTATATTTCCCTTTGTACCGACCCTACCACAGGTGGAACAACAGCTTCTTTTGCCATGTTGGGTGATATTAATATTTCTGAACCCGGAGCGCTTATTGCTTTTGCAGGACCACGTGTAGTTAAGGATACCACCGGGAAAGATTTACCAGAAGGATTTCAAACCAGTGAATTTTTACTTGAGAAAGGATTTTTGGATTTTATCACACATAGAAAAAATCTCAAAGACCAAATCAACCTTTACATCGATTTGATTGGAAATCAAAAAGTAAGAAACTAGTTCAAGGTTTTTACATTCCGTTATTTAATGTATATTTGCCATGCCGAAAAAACGGCACGTACATAATAATCATTAAACTAATATTGGAATGTATTTAACAAAAGAAAAGAAAGAAGAAATTTTCGCTGAACACGGAACTTCAAAATCAGACACTGGTTCAACTGAAGGACAAATCGCTTTGTTCTCTTACCGAATCAATCACTTATCCGACCACTTAAAAGCGAACAAAAAAGATTACAACACTGAGAGTTCATTAGTGAAGCTAGTAGGTAAACGTAGAAGTTTATTGGATTACCTAAAAGCAAAAGATATTGAGCGTTACCGTGCTATTGTAAAGAAATTAGGTTTACGTAAGTAATCTCATTTCTTTTTAGGAAAAAAGCTGAATCACGTTTTTCATTGGTAGCCTACAAACCCAACACAACAACAATTAGGTTAATTAAAATGAAAAAAAATGATTCCAAAAACATTCTCTGAGGAGATTCAACTCTCCGACGGTCGTAGCATTACGATCGAAACTGGAAAACTAGCCAAACAAGCCGACGGTTCTGTAGTAGTACGTTCAGGAAACTGTATGTTGTTAGCAACTGCTGTATCTGCACGCCACGCTAGCCCTGTAGACTTTCTACCTCTAACGGTAGACTACCGTGAAAAGTTTGCTGCTGCAGGTCGTTTCCCAGGGGGCTTCTTTAAACGTGAAGCAAGCCCAAGCAACGAAGAAATCTTAACCATGCGTTTAGTGGACCGCGTATTGCGTCCACTTTTCCCAAAAGATTATCATGCGGAAACACAAATCATGATTCAGTTAATGTCTCATGACGAAAATGTGAAACCCGATGCACTTGCAGGACTTGCTGCTTCTGCTGCTATTCAATTGTCTGATATTCCTTTTGAATATCCGATTTCAGAAGTTCGTGTAGGGCGTATTGATGGTGAATTCATCATCAACCCTAGTTCTAGTCAACTTCAAGAATCCGATATCGATATTATGATCGGGGCAAGCGAAGACTCTGTGGCCATGGTAGAAGGTGAATTTGACGAAATTTCGGAACAAGAAATGGTAGATGCTATCGCTTTTGGACACGAAGCAATTAAAGATCAAATTGCCGCCCAAAATAGATTAGCAGAAGCCGTAGGAAAAAAAGAAACGCGCGAATACGAAGAGGAAGCGCATGTTGCTGAACTCGAAACCGTTATTCACGAGAAAGCTTACCAAGGTTGTTATGACATTGCTAAAGAAGCCTCAAGCAAAGCCGACCGTGGCATCGCATTTAGTGAGTTAAAAGACAGCATAAAAGCGGAATATTCTGAAGAAGAGTTGGAAGAAAAAGGAGAGCTTATCTCTAAATATTTCAGTGGCGCTCAGAAAAAAGCAGTTCGTGATTTAGTCCTCAATGAGGGAATCCGTTTGGACGGAAGAAAGACTACTGAAATTAGACCGATATGGTGTGAGGTAGATTATTTACCTTCCACTCATGGATCGTCCATTTTTACACGTGGAGAAACTCAAGCGCTTGCAACAGTTACCCTTGGAACTTCGAGAGAAGCCAACATGATTGATTTGCCCACAGAACAAGGTGAAGAAACATTCTACTTGCACTACAACTTTCCCCCATTTTGTACTGGAGAAGCAAGACCACTTCGTGGAACTTCTCGACGAGAAATTGGTCACGGAAATTTAGCGCAACTTGCATTGAAAAAAGTGATGCCCGATGATTGCCCTTACACGGTTCGTGTTGTTTCTGAAGTTTTAGAATCCAACGGATCGTCTTCTATGGCAACGGTTTGTTCTGGAACAATGGCATTGATGGATGCTGGGGTTCAACTTAAAAGCCCCGTATCGGGAATTGCAATGGGACTTATTTCCGACGGAGATAAATTTGCTGTGCTTTCAGATATCTTAGGTGACGAAGATCATTTAGGTGATATGGACTTTAAAGTAACAGGAACCGAACAAGGAATTACGGCTTGCCAGATGGATATCAAAATCAAAGGGCTGAGCTACGAAATTCTTACCCAAGCGCTAGAACAAGCCCGTCAGGGAAGACTACATATCTTGGATAAAATTGTAGAAACCATTGCTGCTCCAGAAGAAACAGTAAAAGCACACGCGCCGCGTATGATCAATCGCGTTATAGCGAATGAGTTTATCGGTGCATTGATTGGACCTGGAGGAAAAGTCATTCAAGAACTTCAAAAAGAATCGGGATGTACTATTGTAATCAATGAAGATCCTGTGACGGAAGAAGGTATTGTTGAAATTTTAGGAACTTCTGCAGAAGGTATCGCTATGGTAGAAGCGAAAATTGACTCTATTACGTTTAAACCGAAAGTAGGAAACACCTATGAAGTGAAAGTAATTAAGATGCTCGATTTTGGCGCTGTTGTAGAATACACAGAAGCACCAGGAAACGAAGTGCTATTGCATGTGAGTGAATTGGCTTGGGAACGAACAGAAAATGTAAGTGACGTTGTCAATTTAGGAGATGTACTCGAAGTGAAATACTTTGGAATCGACTCCAGAACACGCAAAGAAAAAGTTTCTAGAAAAGCCTTACTGCCTAGACCAGAGCGTAAGGATAAGCCTAGAAAAGAAGATTAAATTCTTTCCTTTTTTAAAAAAACCACCCTTTGGGTGGTTTTTTTTTGATCCAGATGTAACATTTTTCGATTTTACTCGTATAAGATAATAGATAAAATCATTTCATGAGACAACTAAAAATTACCAAACAGGTAACCAATAGAGAAACCGCCTCACTAGATAAATACCTTCAAGAAATAGGAAAGGTAGACTTAATTACAGCGGAGGAAGAGGTGGAATTGGCACAACGCATTAAAGCAGGTGACCAAATTGCTTTAGAAAAACTCACCAAAGCCAACTTAAGGTTCGTGGTTTCTGTAGCAAAACAATACCAAAACCAAGGGCTTACCCTACCCGACCTTATCAACGAAGGTAACTTAGGACTAATAAAGGCGGCCAAACGTTTCGATGAAACACGAGGTTTTAAATTCATCTTTTATGCGGTTTGGTGGATTCGTCAATCGATTTTACAAGCTTTAGCGGAACAATCGCGAATTGTTCGTTTGCCCTTAAATAAAATTGGTTCGATCAATAAAATCAATAAGACCTATGCCTTTTTGGAGCAAGCCCATGAGCGCGCCCCTTCAGCGGAAGAAATTGCTAAGGAATTAGACATGACCGTAAATGATGTAAAAGAGTCTTTAAAAAACTCTGGTCGTCATGTATCCATGGATGCCCCTTTGGTTGAAGGAGAAGATTCCAACCTCTATGATGTATTGAATAGTGGGGAATCACCCAATCCTGATCGCACTTTATTGCATGAATCGCTTAAAACGGAAATCGAACGTGCACTAGAAACATTGACTCCAAGAGAAGCAGATGTTGTGCGACTTTATTTTGGCTTAGGAGAACAACACGCCATGACACTTGAAGAAATCGGAGAAACATTTGACTTAACACGAGAACGCGTAAGACAAATAAAAGAAAAAGCAATTCGAAGACTCAAGCACACTTCGCGAAGCAAAATTTTAAAAACCTATTTAGGTTAATTCACCTTTAAAGCAGTCGTATCGGCTGCTTTTTTTATACCATTTATTTTTATGAAACATAAAATTGCACCTTCTCTGCTCGCTGCAGATTTTGGAAATTTACAAGAGGCATGTGAAATGCTGAATAAGAGTGATGCAGATTGGTTCCACATCGACATAATGGACGGAGTTTTCGTACCAAATATTTCTTTTGGAATGCCCGTACTAAAAGCCATTGCAAATCATGCTAAAAAGCCGCTCGATGTACATTTGATGATTGTTGACCCAGATCGTTACATCGATGCTTTTGCAGACTTAAATGCAGCCGTTCTAACGGTACATTATGAAGCCTGTACCCATTTACACCGCAGCTTACAAAAAATTAAATCCAGAGACATGAAAGCAGGGGTCGCTTTGAACCCCCATACCCCAGTGCATGTATTAAAAGACATCATTAATGAAATCGATTTAGTGTGTTTAATGAGTGTGAATCCTGGTTTTGGTGGACAATCGTTTATTGAACGTACTTATGACAAAGTAAAAGAGTTAAAGCAATTGATTACCGAAAGTGGAAGTAATGCAGAAATTGAAATTGATGGGGGTGTTACAGACAAAAATGCCAAAGCACTTTTAACGGCAGGAGCCGACGTACTAGTTGCTGGAAGTTTTGTATTTAAGGCCAACGACCCCATTGCAACTATTCACGACTTAAAAGGCGAATAATTAAAAAATAAAGCATAAAAAAAGGCTGAACTTACGTTCAGCCTTTTTTTTGTGAGTAAGAACTATCCGTTCTTATTTTTTAGCTTTAAACACAACACGACGGCTTTGTTTACGGCCTTCTCTTGTTGAGTTATCACCTACAGGTGAAGTTTCACCCAGTGCATTGATTTCTAAACGAGCTTCATCAACACCCAACTCAATTAATTTCGCACGAACAGATTCTGCACGCTTGCGAGATAACTCTAGGTTGAATTCTGCTGAACCGTCTTCAGAAGCATGCCCTTCAATAAGCACTACTCCTTCTGGGTTTTCGTCAAGAATTGTTTTTACTTTTTCGATCGCAGTCATAACGCTTTTACCCATTAGGCGAGAACTGTTAGCAGCAAACAATACTGTTTCTCCTGCTTCGTTCAATGCATCTAGTACAGCTTTTTGCACTTCTGGACATCCGTTTTCACCTTGACCGGCTTCTTCTGGACATGCGTCATCTTTATCAAGAACACCATCGCCATCGGTATCTGGCCAAGGGCATCCGTTGTTTTCAGCTACACCAGCTTCTTCAGGACATTCGTCGTCTTTGTCAGCAACGCCATCTCCGTCAGAATCAGGACAACCATTCAATTCAACTAATCCAGCTACTTCTGGACAAGCATCGTCTTTATCTAAAACGGTGTCTCCATCAGTATCAGGGCAACCATTATTTTCAGCTGGTCCTGCTTCTTCTGGACAATCGTCTTGAGGATCTGGAATACCATCTTCATCCGTATCAGGACATCCTTCAAATTCTTTTAATCCAGGAACGTCTGGACATTTGTCTTTTTTATCGTTAACTCCGTCTTTGTCGCTATCTCCAGCACCAAACCCTAAGGCAACTCCTGCAGAGTGCATTAAGTAGTTTGTTGTAGGACGGTCTTGAGTAGTTCTGTAGCTTGTTTCTACAAAAGCACTCCAATTTTCGCCTAATCTGAAATTAAGTCCGAAAGTACCAAAGTAAGTGTTGGTCATACTTTTAGACCAATCGTAATCTCCACCTTCAATTGCATCAAAAGATGAAAAACCCCATCCTCCTTTAACGTAAGGGCTGAGTTTACCGTCGCGGTTGAAACCATACTTTAAAGCGGCATCAAAAGCAAAAAAATCGATTGATCCTGTGCCTACTTCTTTTTCAAGGCTGTTTAATGAGAACTGAGTTCCAACAGAAAGACCACCTGCAATGGCACGGAAAATAGATAATGAAGGAACACCTATGTTTGAAGATGCAAATGCATTATCTCCATAAAGTACTCCGTCATTCAATGGAAGTTCGAAACCCTCTTGTAAAGAGACTACGTTTAAACCACCTGAAATAAGCCAAGGGTTATCAGAAGTTTGAGCAGTAGCTAAAGTGGTTGTAAAAGCCACTAACAACAAACTTAGTCGAATTAATTTCATATTAATTTTAATTTTGGTTAGTTGAATAATTAAATAACCTCTCACCACTGAAAGGTTATAATATGCAAATAAATTAAAAAAAATAGATTTATACTAATATAGGGATAGATTTATTTTTAGTTTAAATGATTTAAAACGAGTGATTTTCCAACTTAAATCAGATCAATACCTCCGCATTTTTCGAAAATTGAAAATTGTACAGCCGGAATCTGATTTCTTTTTATTAGAGCTTAACGCTAAAATCCTTTAAATCAAATAAAAACCACTCAAATATGGTATTTTGATTATTGATTGAAATTGGAATTCTTATGCGAATCTTTTTTTGTGCTTTTGCTAAGTCTGAAAGTTTTAAGTCTTCCATCTCCATTTTAAAAACATTGGGGCGAGAATAGGAGGATTTTAAGGTTTCTACAGCACCGTCCACACCGATCACCTCAACTACCAAAGGACAAACACTTAAACATCGGGGAAATTTAAATAAATTTGAGTCAGTAGAGGTCGATTCTAAATAGCCTGAGGTGATTTCATTTTTTGTATTACCCTCTTTAGAAACTACCAAATAGAGCGTTATACCCATTTCGCTAGTGGGACTTGTTACTGAATTTTGCAGCGTGTTATCTGATAATTTACCAACGGTGTAAAAAGGAATTACATTTTTTCCAGAGGGTAACTCTTTCATATCATAAATCCACCCTGAGCGCTTGTAGATTCCTTCACCTAATTTTTCTATTTCTCCAGCCGGCCTTACATCTGCACAAGAATAGGCTATAAACAATAAAAATAGAATTGCAATCTGATTTAATTTCATTTCTAACAATGAGTTTGGTTTCATTAACGAAAATACAATTTTAAACGAAGAAACAAGGACTTCGTTACAAAGTAGATTCCCTTAAAGTCTCTTTTTTCTTGTGTTTGATAAACAAAAAGCAAGCTAGTGCTTGCCTTTGTTTTTGTGACCCAGGGAGGATTCGAACCCCCAACCCTCAGAGCCGAAATCTGATATTCTATCCAGTTGAACTACTGGGCCTTTGTTGCAAGCAAAAATAAACGTTTTAAAATTGTAAACGAATATTCCTTCTGGGATTATTCAACTATTTTTTGTTTGCTAAAGTTTTTTTACTAAAAAGGAATTAGGAGATTATTTAACTATATTCACATACATAATAAGGCGATCGCCTAAAAAAATGACCCACATGAAAGCAATCGTTTGTGAACAATTTGGCCCTCCAGAATCACTTGTTCTTAAAGATATTCCGTCCCCAAAAATAGGAGAAAAAGAGGTATTGGTAAGCGTTGTAGCTTGCAGTTTAAATTTCCCTGATACTTTGATTATCCAAGGGAAATATCAGTACAAACCCGAGCTCCCTTTTACGCCTGGAAGTGATATTGCTGGGGTAATAAAAGAAGTAGGAAGTAGGGTAAAACACCTTAGCGTGGGTCAAGAGGTGATTGGTTTTGTTCCTCACGGAGGCTTTGCCGAAGAATTAGCTGCTCCTTCCAAAGCCATTTTCCCAAAACCCCCACAAATGGATGCCGCCATCGGAGCTTCTTTCTTAATGGCTTATGGAACTTCCTATCATGCGTTAAAAAACAGAGCTCAACTTAAACCAGGCGAAACACTTGTGGTTTTAGGGGCCTCGGGCGGGGTAGGAATTGCTGCCGTTGAAATTGGAAAACAAATGGGTGCCAAAGTAATTGCTTGCGCATCTACCGATGAAAAAATAGCTTTTTGTAAATCGCATGGTGCCGATGAAGGCATCAATTATCAAACTGAAGATTTAAAAAAACGCATTAAAGATTTGACCGATGGAAAAGGCGCAGACGTTATTTATGATCCCGTTGGCGATCGCTTTAGCGAACCAGCACTTCGAGCCACAGCCTGGGAAGGGCGTTATTTGGTGGTTGGATTTGCAGGGGGAGAAATTCCAAAAATCCCTCTTAATCTTCCGCTTTTAAAAGGATGCAGCATTGTGGGTGTATTCTGGGGAAGTTGGGCCATGCAGTTCCCCAATGAAAATTTACAAAATACAATGGAATTAATGCAATGGTTGAGCGAAGGCAAATTAAAACCTCATATCCATAAAAAGGTTTCTATTGAGCATACCTCCGAAGCCATGCAAGAAATGATTGATCGAAAAGTAAAAGGGAAAGTTGTGGTACTTTGTAATGGTTAACTGAGGTTTACCCTGCTAGTTGACTTTTTACCAAAGTGGAAATGGTTTTTCCGTCGGCTTTACCTGCCATTTGCTGCGATGCCATTCCCATCACCTTGCCCATATCCTTCATTCCGTTGGCACCCGTTTCTGAAATGATTTTTGAAATGATTTCAGCAATTTCTTCTTCACTCAATTGCTCGGGTAAAAAGGCAGAAATGATTTCTGCTTGCGCTAGCTCTGGTGCCGCAAGGTCCTCACGGTTTTGTTCGCTAAAAATGGAAGCACTGTCTTTTCTTTGCTTGACCAATTTTTGAACAATTTTGATTTCTTGCGCTTCTGAAAGCTCATCTGAATCGCCAGTAGCGGTTTTTTCCAACAAAACAGCTGATTTAATGGCACGAAGAGCCTCTAATTTTAGTGCGTCTTTTGCACGCATAGCTGTTTTTATTTCTTCAGTAAGATTGTTTAATATACCCATGGTTTAGTCTACATTATCGTGTAAAAAGGAATTGTTTGACCGCAATTGAATGTCGTCATTGCTATCGTTGTCTAAACTCAAAGAAGAAGGAGGATCCTGTTCCTCCGATTCCGATAAATCGAAACCAAGGCGCTTGTAGGCAGGCTGTCTTTCCATTTCTTCAATTCGTGACAAATTATTTTTAAACGTGTGGTTAAATTGCTTTAATTGCTCTTTTCGCTTTTCGTTTTGTTGATTTATACTCGATTGAATCGACTGCTCAAAAGGGCTTTTTACGTCTTCACTTAAAGGAGAAGAAGCGGGCATTTCTTGCTCAATCTTTTCTTCTTCCTGCGCCTCAAACGTTTTTAAAGAAATGGACAACTCTTCTTCTAAGGGTGTTTCCTCTTTTTCTGTTGACGGCTCCACATCCATGAAATTCATTGTTTCATCCAATTGAAAAACAACACTCTCTTCCGTTGTTTCTTCAGGGATTTTAGTTTCATCTAAAGGACTGGCCGTCAATGGGAGCTCGAAATCAAATTGAATTTGCTGTTCATTGTCAATAGCTACTTCTTCAGCATCCACTACTTCCATTGCGTTAATGTCATTAAATACAAAGCTATCCTCTTCCGCTACGTTTTCAGAAAAATCAATAGGTGTTATTTCATCTTCAAAAACATCTTTTTCTGAAACCACCTGCTCTGCATCCACTGGAAGAGAAGAAATAGCAAGTGTGGTTGGAATTAAATCATTTTCTTCAGCTATCGGTGCTTCAACTACTGGCGCTTCAACTATTTTTTCTTCTATTTCGGAAAGGGCAACAGTTGCTTCAGCGGGCGCTACAAATGCTTCCAATTCGTGTTCTTCTTGTGCGTGTTCTTGTTGGCTCTGCTTAATCGATGATTCTTTCTGATCATCTTCCATCAGAACGTGTTTTATGATTGGAGCATCAACTTCTTCATTTTTTACAATTGGTGTTTCAAAAACCGATTCTTGCTCAACTTCGTCAGTTAAATCATGAACCAAAGGTTGCTCTTCTTCTAATGTATGAATTACTTTTTTTGCCTCCGTGTTTACAATTTCGTGTTGCTGTTCAGAATTAAACCCTGTTGCAATGATTGTGACAGCAATTTGATCGCCCAAGGCCATATCTTCTCCCACACCCATGATGATGTTAGTGTTATTGCCTGCCTCGTTCTGAATAAAGTCGTTAATTTCTCCGATTTCATCAATGGTGATTTCTTCTTCACCAGAAACGATAAGCAACAATACATTTTTACAACCTGTGATTTTATTGTCGTTTAGCAAAGGAGAATCAAGGGCTTTCACAATGGATTCTTGCGCCCGATTTGCGCCTTGTGCTGTAGCAGAACCCATAATGGCAGAACCACTATTGCTCAATACTGTTTTAGCATCCTTAAGGTCAATATTTTGGGTATAATGATGGGTGATTACCTCCGCAATTCCCCGTGCTGCAGTAGCTAAAACTTCATCCGCTTTTGCGAAACCTGCCTTAAAACCTAAATTCCCATACACCTCTCTGAGCTTATTGTTGTTTATAACAATAAGAGAGTCCACATTCGATTTTAACTCCTCTAAGCCTTTTTGAGCTTGTTCTAAGCGAATTTTTCCTTCAAACTGAAAAGGCATGGTGACAATACCCACAGTAAGGATGTCCATTTCTTTGGCCATTCGAGCTATGATAGGTGCGGCTCCTGTACCGGTTCCCCCGCCCATTCCTGCGGTTAGAAAGACCATTTTTGTTTGTGTAGATAGCAATTGGGTCAAATCCTCAATGCTTTCTTGAGCGGCTTGCCTTCCTACATTCGGATTCGCTCCTGCTCCTAACCCTTCTGTCAACGAAGCGCCAAGTTGAATTTTTATTGGAACTGAACTTTTTTCAAGGGCCTGTGCATCGGTATTGCAGATCACAAAATCGACCCCAACAATTCCTTGCTGAAACATGTAGTTGATGGCATTTCCACCTCCTCCACCAATGCCTATAACTTTGATGACATTACTTCGGTTTTTGGGAAGGTCAAAATTAAAGTTCTCTGTAATGGATTCGTTATTTTCAGTCATAAGGGTGAGGATTTATGCTTTGTCTAAAAATTCTTTGAATTTATCCGTCCATTGCTCTAAAATAGAGGTCCTTTGCGGAGCGCTAGGAGGATTCAATTGCATCATTTCATCTGCCGTGAATTCGAGCTTTTCATCTTGCTCCGTTGCTGGTGTACTTACCGCCTGTTTGTTTTCTGGCATTTTTTCTAAAGCGGTCATCAATAAGCCTACGGCAGTGGCAAAGGTTGGGCTTGCAGTGGCTTCATCAGAATTTCCTGCCAAGTGTTCGTTAGGATAACCCACACGTGTATCCATCCCTGTAATGTATTCAACCAATTGCTTTAGGTGTTTTAATTGACTTCCACCGCCTGTAAGAACAATTCCGGCAATCAGTTTCTTTTTTTGATCTTCATGCCCGTAATTTTTGATCTCTAAGTAAGCCTGTTCAATGATTTCAATAACACGCGCATTGATGATTTTCGAAAGGGTTTTGAGTGATATTTCTTTAGGGTCGCGACCCCGTAAACCGGGGATGGAAACAATTTCGGTATCCTTGTTTTCGCCAGGCCATGCCGATCCGAATTTGACTTTCAGAAGCTCCGCTTGTTTTTGAATGATCGAACACCCTTCTTTGATGTCTTCGGTAATGACATTCCCACCAAAAGGAATAACTGCCGTGTGACGAATGATTCCGTCTTTAAAAATGGCCAAATCGGTCGTTCCACCTCCAATATCGATCAATGCAACACCCGCTTCTTTTTCTTCTTGACTCAAAACAGCATCCGATGAAGCAATAGGCTCTAAGGTAATTTGTCCCATGTCAAGATTTGCACTTTTAATGCAACGGCCAATATTTCGAATGGAAGAAATTTGCCCAACAACAACGTGGAAGTTGGCTTCTAATCGACCGCCATACATTCCGATGGGTTCTTTGATTTCCGCTTGCCCATCCACTTTAAATTCTTGAGGCAATACATGAATGATTTCTTCCCCTGGAAGCATCACCAATTTATGCACCTGATTAATGAGCGTTTCGATGTCCTTTTCATTGATAACTTCATCAGCATTTTCACGAGTAATGTAGTCGCTGTGCTGAATACTGCGGATATGTTGCCCTGCAATTCCCACAACTACTTCGTTGATTTTTAATCCGGATTTCTCTTCTGCTTCAAGCGTTGCTTGCTGAATGGATTGGATGGTTTGGGTAATGTTATTGACAACCCCACGATGCACCCCAAGGCTTTGTGACTTTCCGATTCCAAGAATCTCAACTTTTCCAAACTCATTTTTTTGGCCCACCATGGCTACAATTTTTGTAGTTCCAATGTCTAGTCCAACAGCGATTTTTTGTTGTTCCATAACTTAATTATGTCGCGCAACGACCTGTTGCTTATAAATTAAACTTACCTCTTCTATCGTTTCGTCTTTGTGTGCATTGTAATAGGCACAAAAGCGTTTCAATTTCTGTTTTTTAGCTTCAAAATCTTTGTTTTTTCCCCATACAACGTCGAAGGGAAAAGAACGAAGACCAAGAACAAATTGTTCGTTTTTCATTTGGTAATGCACCACTTGCTGGTTCAAAAAATCATCTTCTTTCATTTGCACTACCAAATCGACAATTGATTTTGCATTTTGCTCGTCCAATTGACCAAAAAACAAAGGAACTAGCACTGTTCGTAAAGAAGAAAGCGGAATCTGTTTTCCTGTATCATCCAAATAATAAGAGGTTTCCCCATTGACTCGGATAAGTGGCTTTCGCTCTTGAATATCAACATGCAAGCTTCCTTGCGGATTGGTGTATAGTTGCACATTTTTTATAGCCGGAATACGACTAAAATAGGCTTCTACACTACTCAAATCTACCACATCTTTTTGCTTGTAAAACAAACTGTCTTGCCTTTGTATCAACAATTTATTAACTATTTGTTCAGTAAAAAACAAAGGAGAATCTGCATCGATTTTGATTCTAACCTCTTTAATTTTAGCTGTTTGAGCGCGATACAAAGAAAATAAATTCAACGCCAAAAGAGACATTCCCAAAAACAACAATGGAAAGAGTTTATTTAGCTTCATCACTTTCTAATTTTTCTTTAATGGGTTGCACTTCCAAACCAATGTCTCCTGCCCCCAATACGACTTTTATTTTTTCTGGGACAGAACGTAATCGTTCTGCTATTTCATCTTTTTCACATAATTCAACTTTCGAATAACTTGCAACCATTTCTTTGAGTACATTACTCGAAATACCTGGAATCGGCAATTCTCTTGCCGGATAAATCGGAAGCAATAAAACCCGATCAAAACGCCCTAGTGCCAAAGCAAATTCATTCATAAAATCGCGTGTTCGCGAAAACAGGTGAGGCTGAAAAACAGCGCACTTTTCTGCCTTAGGATAGGCATCTTGAAGGGTTTCCCAAACCGCATTAATTTCTGTGGGGTGATGCGCATAATCATCGATTAGAATGTGTTTGTCTCCCTTGTAAATAAGCTGCAATCGTCTTTCTACCCCTTCAAAAGAAGCCAAGGCTTTTGCCAGCCGCTCCTCAGAAAGCCCATATTCACTTGCCAAAGCAAAGGCAGCCAATGCATTTTGAAGGTTATGTAAGCCTAACTGACTAAAGTAAACTGAGGGGAAATTCTGTGTCGGGGTATGCAAATCAAAGCGATACCCAAAGCCTTCTGCTCGAACCGAGCTAGCATAATAATCGGCCTTGTTTTTAATGCTGTATCGAATGCCATCAATGGGCACATCTTCTGCTACAATTATTTTCTGCTTTACCAAAGAGGCAAATTCGCTATAAGCTGCATTTACCGATGCTGTATCCCCATAAATATCGAGGTGATCGGCATCGACAGAGGTGATGCACCCCAGCGTAGGATTTAAATGCAAAAAAGAACGATCAAACTCATCTGCTTCGACCAAAATAGTTTCTTTCCCTGTGGAGATTAAATTGGCGTTTTGTGCTTTTAAAACACCCCCTACAAAAGCAGTGAATTTTTGATTTAAAGCATAAAATAAGTGCGCCAAAATCGCCGTAGTTGTGGTTTTTCCATGGGTGCCAGCCACTGCGAGAGTAGGTGTTTCACGTGTGAGCTGACCTAAAAACGTGGCTCTTTTCAAAACCTGATTCGGTTGATTTTGAAAAAAGGTCAATTGAGGGTGTTCCTTAGGAATTGCAGGGGTGTATATCACCACCACCGCTGAGGATGAAAATGCTTCAGGAAGCGAAGCTAAAGCATCTTCGTAGGTAATAACCGCGCCCATTTTCTCCAACTCCTCTGTAATGGATGAGGGCACCTTATCGTAGCCCCCTACTTTTACATTTTGCCCTAGTAAATAGCGTGCAATCGATGACATCCCAATTCCACCAATACCAATAAAATAAAAACGATTTGAATTCATTTAAAAAGATTGGATTAACTTAACAATATCATTTGTAGCGTTTGGTCGAGCAAAGGCTTTCATGTTTTTTACCATTGTTTTTTGAAGGGCTTCATCGGCTAAAAGTTGTGCAAACACTTTTTCAAAAGACGACAACTTATCTTCCTCCAAAACCAAAGCGGCATTTTGTTTTACCAGCGCATTGGCATTGTGAAATTGATGGTTTTCCGCCACATTGGGAGAAGGAATAAGCAAGGTGGGTTTCGCCACCAAGCACAATTCAGAAATGCTTGCTGCTCCAGCTCGAGAAATGATTAAATCTGATGCTGCATAAAGCAAATCCATTTCTCGAATAAACGCATGAACTTTTACATTTTTCGATGCATGAGAGGCAAATCGATCGTAGTACATCCTTCCGCATTGCCAAACCAATTGCACCCCTTGTCTTTCAAAAAAAGGCAGTTGTTGTTCAATCAATTCATTTATTTTTTGCGCCCCCAAACTTCCACCTAAAACAACCAGCGTCTTCACTCCAGAGGCTAACCCAAAAAAAGACAGGGCTTTGGTTCGCAAAGTAGAGGTGGCCATCAATTCTGACCGAACAGGGTTTCCTGTAATTTGTATTTTCTCAGAGGGGAAATAACGATCCATTTGGGGATAAGCCACCGCGATGGCATTCGCTTTTTTAGCTAATAATTTATTTGTTATTCCCGCAAAGGAGTTTTGTTCTTGAATCAATGTTTTGCTTCCTAAAAGGTTGCCTATAAACAAAATAGGGCCGCTTGCATATCCACCGGTTCCTACAATAACACGAGGGCGATAGCGCAACCAGAGCAACAGCGCTTGAAAAAGACTCACACCAAGTTTTAATGGAAAAAGAACATTGCGCCAAAACTGACCTCGGTGCAATCCCGATATCCAAAGACCATGGATGTTATACCCAGATTGAGGCACTTTTTCCATTTCCATTTTCCCTTTAGAACCTACAAAAATGATTTTTGCCTCCTGATTTTTTTCACGAAGCGCATTCGCAATCGCAATGGCAGGGTAGATATGCCCCCTGTACCACCTCCAGAAATGATATAGTTATATGGTTTCACTTAATACAGCTAAAGGGTTTTCAACATTAAGATCTTCTTTTTGTTCTTCTTCTGTTTTTTGAGCAGCAGCACTTACGCTCAATATGACACCAAAGGCAATGCAGGTCATCCATGCAGCAGTTCCTCCAGAGCTAACCATGGGAAGTGTTTGCCCAGTAACAGGGAATATATTAACCGCCACTCCCATGTTGATAAATGCTTGTAAAACAATGGGAAGACCAACAGCCATAACCAATAATTTCGCATAAATGGAATGGGCTTGATGAACAATAACCATAATCCGGAAAAGAATAATGAGGTAAAGAAAAATAACCACCACTCCCCCTGTTAGGCCAAACTCTTCTACAATAATTGCGTAAATAAAATCGGAACTACTTTGTGGTAAAAAATTCTTCATCACACTTTTACCTACTCCCAAACCGGTTACTCCCCCGGTGGCAATGGCAATTTTGGCGCGCTCTACTTGGTAGTTGGCGCTCGCATCGGGATTAGGAGATCGAAAGTTTTCAATTCGGCTGATCCAGGTATCGATTCTATTGGGCATAACATCGGGAAAAGCTTTTGCCGCTAAGAAAAAAAGAAGGAAAGCAACCAAACCTATTCCCCAAATTAAAAGCAAATGTTTAAATGAATATTCGCCAAAAAACAACAAAGCCGAAACCATGACAAAAACAATAACCGCAGTAGAAAGGTTAGACGGAAGAATAAGCGCTAGAATGGCCCCCACTGGCAACCATAATGGAACAAAGGCTTGAGAAAAACTAAGCTTCAATCCTTTAATTTTATCGAGGTAATGCGCCACATACATCATCAATACCAAAGAAGCCAAAGTGGACGTTTGAAAACTAATACCCACATAGGGAATCCGAATCCATCGACTGGCGTTTGCCCCTCCAATGGTAGTTCCTTGCGCCGCTGTATAAATCAGTAAAACAATAACCACAGGAAGCAATAAAACCGATATTCCTTTAAAGTAATGAAAGGGAATTTTATGAATCCCAATCATAAACACAAATCCCATCACCAAAATAAACATGTGTTTAAATAAATGCTGCCAAGGTGTACCATTCCCCACGACATAACTCAAATTTGAGCTCGCACTAAACACTGGAAAAAAGGAAAATAATGCTAAAAGAGCCAAAACGCCCCATAACACCAAATCGCCTTGTATAAGTGTTTTTTTATTCATTATAAGTTGCGCACTGCGGCTTTAAACTGGTTTCCTCGATCTTCATAATTTTCAAACAAATCAAAACTTGCACAAGCAGGCGACAAAAGCACATACTCTTTTTTCCCAGCCAGCTGATGGGCCATTTTCACAGCCTCATTCATCGACTGTGTTTCTGCCATAACGTCGACTACTTGAGAAAATGATTCCATTATTTTTTCGTTGTCTTTTCCTAAACAAATAATCGCCTTTACTTTTTTCCTTACCAAAGGCAACAAAGCGCTATAATCGTTCCCTTTGTCAACACCCCCAACAATCCATATGGTTGCGCCTTCCATGCTTTCCAGCGCATAAAAAGCGGCATTGACATTGGTCGCTTTGGAATCGTTGATATAGGTTCTGTTTTGAATTTTTAAAACCCGTTCCAAACGGTGTTCTACTGCTGTAAAGTTGGATAAGCTTTCACGTATAGAAGCATTGCTTACATCCAATAAACGAGCAACCGTTACTGCCGCCATCGCATTCAATAAATTGTGACGCCCTTGCAAAGGAAATTGTGTGCTGTTAATCATAGTGGTTTTATTTTGGTGAGTAATTTGTATCGTATCATCGCCGTAGGTTGTTCCTTCTTTTTGAGGAAGGGAAAATCCGTAAGGGATTTTTTGTGCAGAAGTAGGGCTTTCTTGAACGGCGGTTTTTAAAATTTCATCATCAGAATTGAACAGTAAAAATTGTTCGTTTGTTTGAAAAGCAGTCAGCTTTAGTTTTGCCGCTACATATTGAGAAAAGTCATTGTTGTACCGATCCAAATGATCGGGGGTAATGTTGGTGATTACCCCTAAATCTGGAGCAAAAGTGTGAATATCATCCAACTGAAAACTACTGATTTCGAGCACATACACATCAAAATTTTGCTCGGCCACTTGCTGGGCAAAACTTTGCCCGATATTGCCGGCGCAGCCAACGTTGATTCCCGCATTTTTTAATAAATGATAAATCAATAAAGTGGTGGTGGTTTTACCGTTGCTTCCTGTAATTCCAATGATTTTAGCTTGAGTATAGGGCTTGGCAAATTCCATCTCTGAAACCACTTTAATCCCTTTTTCACGAATCGTTTTTACAATCGGAGCAGCATCGGGAATTCCAGGGCTTTTCATAACGATATCCGCCTGTAGTATTTGGGAGGTTGTATGCCCATTCTCTTCCCAAGAAATAGCCGCTTTTGAAAAGGTTTTCTTGGCCTCTTCAGAAATCGAGCCTGCATCAGAAACCAATACCTTAAACCCCTTTTTATGAGCCAATAAGGCGGTTCCTTTCCCGCTTTCTCCTCCCCCTAAAATCACCATTTTTTTCATTTATCGGAGTTTTAGAGTTACAATGGTGAGAAGACTTAACAAAATACCAACAATCCAAAAACGCGCTACAATTTTACTTTCGTGGTAGCCCTTCTTTTGATAATGATGATGAATGGGAGACATTAAAAAGATGCGCTTTCCTTCCCCATATTTTTTCTTGGTGTATTTAAAATAGCTTACCTGCAGCACCACCGATAAATTCTCAATAAGAAAAATACCACACAAAAGCGGCAACAAAAGTTCTTTCCGAACCATTAGCGCAATGACCGCGATAATGGCACCAATGGTTAAGCTTCCTGTATCGCCCATAAAAACCTGCGCAGGGTAAGTATTGTACCATAAAAACCCGATTAAAGCTCCTAAAAACGAAGCGACAAAAACACTTATTTCACCTGCATTGGGGATGTACATTATGTTGAGATAATCGGAAAAAATGACATTTCCAGAAACCCAAGCAAAAATGCCTAATGTAAACACCATTATGGCAGAACTCCCCGCTGCAAGGCCGTCAATTCCATCGGTTAGATTGGCACCATTGGAAATGGCCGTTATAATAAAAACAACAATGGGAATAAAAACCAACCATGTATAAGGAGCAGCACCCGGAATCCAATCAATCAATGTCGAATAATTGAATTCATTATTCTTAAACAAAGGGATTGTTGTCAAGGTAGATTTTTCTGCTTCTGAAAACACAGACTGTGTTACTTCAGTTTTTTGACTAAGAGGAATTTCTTGGCGCACCTTCACCTCTGGATGAAAATAAAGCGTAGCTCCAACCATAATACCAAGGACAATTTGCCCAAGCACTTTAAAAATTCCTTTTAATCCCTGTTTATCTTTTTTAAATACTTTGATGTAATCATCCACAAACCCAATTGCACCCATCCAGAGGGTAGTGAAAATCAAGAGAAGAATGTAAATGTTTTCTAATCGAGAAAAGAGAAATACAGGAATCAGGGTACTTAAAATGATCATGACTCCGCCCATGGTAGGTGTTCCTGCTTTTTCGTTTTGCCCTTCTAAGCCGAGATCACGAACCTCTTCTCCAATTTGTTGTTTACGAAGAAAGTCAATTAATTTTCGACCGTATACTGTTGCAATAATCAATGAAATAAGTGCAGCAACTGCCGAACGAAAAGAGATGAACTGGAACAAAGTTGCTCCAGGAAATTGAAAATTGGCTTCTAAATATTCGAACAAATAATACAGCATATTAAAATAATTGATTACAGAATTCTTGTTTAACTTGATAATCATCAAAAGGCATTTTCACCCCTTTTACTTCTTGGTATTTTTCATGACCTTTTCCAGCCACCAATAAAACATCCCCAGGATTGAGTTCCATGCATGCAGCTCTTATTGCCGCCCTACGATCTGTAATACGGAGGGTTTTATGCATGTGCTCTGCAGCAACCCCTTTTTCCATAGCATCGATAATCGCTTCGGGGTCTTCCTCTCTAGGGTTGTCGCTCGTAAAGATTACTTTATCGCTCATCTGAGCAGAAATTTGTCCCATGATGGGTCTTTTTTCTGCATCACGATTGCCGCCACAACCAACAATGGTTATGAATTTTTCATTTTTTGTGCGCAGCTGAGTAATGGTTTTCATTACATTTTTTAAAGCGTCTGGAGTATGGGCATAATCAATGATTGCAATAGCGTTGTGTTTAGTGGCATAGGTTTGAAAACGCCCTTCTGCGTTTTGCAAACTACTTAGGTGCGTTAACACCTCCTGGATAGGGAGTCCCAATTGAAGCGCTACAGCATAAACGGTCAAGAGATTTTCTGCATTGAATTGCCCAATTAACGGAGACCACAATTCTTGCCCATCCATCTGCAAAAGCATACCATCGAAACGTGTCTCCAAAATTCTAGCGTGAAAATCAGCATGGTTTTTCAATCCAAAAAACAGGGGATTTGCTTTGGTGTTCTGAAGCATATAGCTTCCATTCTTATCATCGGCATTGGCCAAGGCAAAGGAGGTTTTGGGAAGCCCATCAAAAAATGATTTTTTTACATCGCGGTAAGCCGCAAACGTCTGGTGATAATCGAGATGATCGTGTGAGAGATTTGTAAAAACTCCCCCAGAAAACTGTAACCCGTGAATGCGATCTTGCGCAATGCCATGAGATGAAACTTCCATAAACACATGACTAACCCCTTCGCGCACCATGGTGCTTAAATAAGCATTGAGCTGAAGCGGATCTGGAGTGGTATGTGTGGCAGGAAATTCGCTATTCAAATAGCGAACAGCAATGGTTGAAATCAATCCAGAGGGATACCCTGCCTTTGAAAACAAATGATACAGAAGAGTAGCAATGGATGTTTTACCATTGGTTCCTGTAATTCCAATGAGTTTTAACTGAGAAGAAGGGGCGTCATAAAAATTATTTGCTACTACGGCCAATGCCTCCCGAACTTTGGTCGATGTCACCCAAACCACTTCCTCCGTAGCCTTCTCTGGACGTTGTTCACAAATAACTGCAACGGCACCGTTCGCAAGGGCCTGATCTATAAATTTGTGCCCATCCGTTTGACCTCCAGAAATGGCAAGAAACAAGCTTCCTTTGGTGACTTTCCTAGAATCGAAGGCTATCCCAGCGACCATACATTGCGTATCGCCGATAATAGCCTCGATTTGAACACCAAATAAAAGTTCTTTTAATGTTTTCATGCTAGTTGTAACACAATTTTAGCGTTAGCTTTAATTTTTTTTCCTGGTCGAAGCGATTGCTTCACTACTTTTCCTACTCCCTTAAGGGTAACGTTCAGTCCTAAATTTTCCAATAAACTAATTGCTTCAGCGGCCGTCATTCCCTCTACATTAGGCACCTTATCGGTCACAGGAAATTCGTAGTCGGTTTCGGGAATTTGCGTTGAAAGTGCGTCTACAGACACCATCGCCTCCAAAGGGGTGGTGTTGTAAATTTTTTGGGCGATCTCTTTAAAAACTGGTCCTGCCACTGTAGCTCCATAATAGCCCTTTTGCCTGTTGGGTTTGTACACCAATACCATACAAGAATATTGAGGTGCCTCAGCGGGGAAATAACCCACAAAACTAGAGATGTACTGTATGTTGTCTGAGTTATAATCGACTTGGCAAGTCCCCGTTTTTCCTGCAATATTGAAGGCATCAATTTTTATATTGTTTGCTGTTCCCCAAGGCTTATCCACCACATTAAACATCATGCTCTGCACCTTTTTTAAGGTTTCTTGAGAACAAATGGAAGGGTGAATCACTTCTTCTTCAAATTTTTTAACCACCTTACCGCCATTCGATTTTATTTTTTCAATAAAACGGGGTTTCACCATTTTTCCACCATTTGCAACAGCATTATAAAAGGTTAGAATTTGCAGGGGAGTTAGCTCTACACCATAGCCATAGGCCATCCAGGGCAGACTAATTCCATTCCAATTTTTGTCTGTAGGATAGGGAATAACAGGTTTTCCTTCTCCAGCAATTGCCAATCCCAGTTTTTTATTCAAGCCCATATTGTAGAGGCGATCTATAAATTTCTTGGGCTTATTTTTATAAAAACCGTCAACCATTTTAACAATTCCAGTATTTGAAGACATTTCAAATGCTTTCGAAAAGGGAATCATTCCATAACCACCTTTTCGAGAATCCCGCACTTTGTACTTCCCAAAAAGGTTAAAACACCTCCTTGTGTATTCACCAAATCGCTGGGCTCTATTGCGTTGTCTTCAAGGGCGGCAATCATGGCCATAAGCTTAAAGGTAGAGCCAGGCTCATAGGTTCTTCCGACAGCATAATTGAGGCGTTCAAAATATTTTCCTTCTTGGGTGCGCCCTAAATTCACAATTGCTTTTATTGCCCCGGTTTGTGTTTCCATCACAATGGCTGTTCCATGATCGGCTTCAAAGTTTTCGAGTTGACGAAGCAGGGCATGATGAGCTATATCTTGCATATTTACATTGAGGGTAGCATGCACATCGTAACCCTCGGTGGGTTCCTTTTCATTGTTGTCATTAATGGGTTTCCATTGTCCGTTGGCAATTTTTTGTTTTAACCTTCTTCCATTTTCACCTTTCAAGTATTGACTAAAAGCGCCCTCTAAGCCCACCCGATAAAAATTCCCCGAAGGCCCCTTTTTTTCATACCCAATGGTTCGTTCTGCCATCTTCCCTACTGGGTGCTCCCTTTGCATTTTAGACTCTACAATTAACCCTCCACGAAGCGTGGGTAAAGAAAAAACAGGTAGGCGCTTAATGGCCTGAAATTGGGAATAGGTCAAATTATTTCCAAGGAGTAAATACCGATCTCCCTTTCGTTTTGCCTTTTCTAGTTTTTGCAATTGACTTGAAGTACTTGCTCCCAGAATAGCAGACAGTCCCTCAGCCATTTCCCTTTTATGCTTTGAAAAAAGCACTGAAGAAGGCACTTTTGCATCCCATCTCAATTCGTAGCGGGGTACTGTGGTGGCTAACAAACTTTCGTCGTCTGCATAAATATTTCCTCGGCTGGGTTGAAGGATAAAATTCTTAACCGTACGCTTTTTTGCAAGCTCACGGTAATGATCGCCCTCGGTAATTTGAATATAAAAAAGCTTTCCAACCACAGCAAAAGCAACCATCACGATGGTGAGTACAAACAAATAAAAACGACGCATGATTTGTGTGTTGGGAGATGCTTCCATTAGTTCTCTTTTAATTCGATCGGAGGGGATGTGGCAGGACCAACTCCTTTTGCTGCTAATTTTTTTGTGATTCGCGATTCCATTTTAAGACGCATGAGCTCAGCGCGGACTTCCACAAATTCACTTTTCACTTCTTTGATTTCGTTATTTAATCGGGCAATGGAATAAATTTTATTATCGGCACTATGTCCACTTGCAATGATGACCAAGGCCAAAAAGGACAGAAACAACAACAAACGCCAATTTTTTAAGGCATCGTCTTTCACCAAAAATTCGATATTCAGTAAGGCTAACAATTGTCTCATCTTTTCTCTGCTGTTCTCATTTTTGCACTTCTAGCACGGTTATTTCGCGCAATTTCTTCTTCTGTGGGCACCACTAATTGTCCTACTTTTTTGAGCGGTAATGCTCTATTTCCAAAAAAATCTTCTTCTGCTTTACCTTCAAAAACGCCATCTCGAATAAATCGCTTCACTAAACGATCTTCAAGAGAATGGTAGGAAATGCAAACCAAACGCCCTTTTTCTTGAAGCACATCGGCAGCTTGAGCTAAAAAAGATTGGATTACTTCCAATTCCTGATTGACTTCAATACGAATGGCTTGAAAAAGCTGAGCGAGTGTTTTATTGAGGTAGCGCTCTGGAATCAATGGCTTCACGACCTCAATCAACTCAAATGTGGTTGTAATCTCTTTTTCAGAGCGCGCAGCAACAATTGCTTCTGCCACCCGATAGGCCCCTTTAATTTCTCCGTATTTTTTAAAAATAGAAGTCAAATCATCGAGGCTATACGTAGCGATTAGCTGTTGGGCGCTTTCTCCTGCATTCTGGTTCATTCGCATATCTAGCGGACCATCAAAGCGAATAGAAAAACCACGTTTTTCCGCATCAAATTGATGGGAAGAAACCCCAAAATCGCCCAAGACCCCATGGATTTTGGCAACTCCATAAAGCTTTAAAAACCGCTTCATGTCTTTAAAATTCGCCGCAATAAGCTCAAAACGATCGTCCTCTATGGTGTTTTGCAAAGCATCCTCGTCTTGGTCAAACGCAAAGAGACGCCCTCCTTTGTCGAGATGTTTTAATATTTCACGAGAATGACCTCCGCCGCCAAAAGTAACGTCGACATAAATACCATTAGGGTCGGTGATGAGGGCCGCCACTGACGACTGCAATAAAACTGGATCATGGTAGTTAATTTTGTTCATTTTGATCACCCATTACTTCCTCAGCCAAGGCACCGAAATCGAGCGTTGCCTCGTCTATTGCTGCTTCGTATCGATTCTTATCCCAGATCTCAAGAATATTTACCGCAGAGGAAACAACGGTTTCCCGTTCAATCCCTGCGTGTTGCATTAAATCTTTTGGAATTAAAAATCGACCGGTAGCATCGACTTCCACAATACGGACTCCCGCTGTGAAACGACGAATAAAGTCATTGTTCTTTTTATTGAAACGATTTAACTGATTCACTTTTGCCATCAGCTCTTCCCACTGTTTAATCGGGTAGAGCTCCAAGCAAACATTAAAAACCGCTCGCTTAATCACAAAGCCATCGTTAAGCAGCTCATTCATCTGTTTTTTTAATGCAACAGGCAGCATGATCCTTCCTTTAGAATCTGCTTTACACTCGTAAGTACCAATAAAATGCTGCATCTGAACGCTTTGTAAATTGATTAAGTCAAATATAAATGATAATTACCACATTTTTCCACTTAATACCACTTTGTTGATAACTTTTACCACTCAGAAGCAAATCGGCTGTAAATCAAGCAAATGAAAATTTATAAGATGTTGTGCTTTTTAATGCCTATATTTGTCCGCTAAAGCGATGAGCCAAATAGGCATGAAAAACTCTTTAACTCAAGAAGCTGACTACACTTATTTAGAAATAGGCGAGGGGCAACCTATTGTTATTCTACATGGATTAATGGGAGGCCTTAGTAACTTTGAAGGAGTCACCGAATTTTTCCCTGAAAAAGGGTATAAAGTGATTATTCCTGAATTACCGATTTATGATTTACCGCTAAAACAAACTACCGTAAAGTCTTTCTCTGAATTCTTGTTGGGCTTCCTTGACTTTAAAGGATTAAGTGAGGTGATTCTTCTCGGAAACTCTTTAGGAGGTCACATTGGCTTGGTTTTTTCAAAAAATTACCCCGAACGTGTAAAAGCACTCGTTCTCACAGGGAGTTCTGGACTCTACGAAAACAGCATGGGAGAAAGCTACCCTAAAAAGGAGACTACAACTACATCAAAACCAAAAGCGAAGATGTATTTTACGACCCCAAAGTAGCCACAAAAGAAATAGTAGATGAGGTTTTTGAAACGGTTAACGACAGAAATAAACTCATTAAAACATTAGCTATAGCAAAAAGTGCTATTCGGCATAATATGGCAAGTGATTTGCCTAAAATGAATACACCCACATGTTTGATTTGGGGAAAAAACGACCAAGTTACCCCTCCTGAAGTAGCAGATGAATTTAAAGAGTTACTTCCTGATGCCACTTTATTTTGGATAGATAAATGTGGACATGCACCCATGATGGAACATCCTGACGAATTCAACAGGCTTCTAGAAGGGTACTTCAAAACAAGATCGATTTAGTCACTCCCTCATGCGGGTTACCCATTCTGAATTTGTTATAAGCAATACCGATGTTGCAAAATGCCCTAGCAATCCTCTTCCAGAGTATGCGTTTATTGGGCGTTCTAATGTGGGGAAATCTTCGCTGATCAATTCTCTATGTCAACGAAAAAATTTAGCTAAAACTTCGGGAAGACCTGGAAAAACACAACTGATTAATCACTTTAAAATCAACAAAAATTGGTTTTTAGTCGATTTACCTGGTTACGGTTATGCCAAAACTTCTAAAACAACAAAAAAGGCGTTTCAACAGCTTATAACACGCTATTTCGAAAAACGAAAGCAACTCGTCAACGCATTTGTATTGATCGATGTACGCCACGAACCCCAACCCATAGACTTGAATTTCATGGAATGGCTAGCCACCAACTACATTCCTTTTTCTATCATTTTTACAAAAGCAGATAAGCTGAAGCCCAAAGCCTTAGAGAGAAAAGTAGACGAATATCTGCAAGACATGCACGTCAAAGGATGGGAGGAAACCCCTCCACACTTTGTTACTTCTTCGCTACACAAAACCGGAACGGAGGACGTTTTGGCCTATATCGATTCGCTCAACCAAGCCTACAATAAAACTACTTAGCTTCTCCCCTATCGATATTGAGATTTTTGGCAAAGTATTCACAAAAATCGTTCATGGTAGCGGTCATTTTTTCATTTTGTGTGGCACGGTAAAACGTTTGCGCCATCGTCACTAAAGACTGATGAAAAAATACGTTCATCTGATCAATCGGCATTTCTTTGACCCACAAATCCATTCGGAGGGTTTCTTGCGATTGACCATCCCACAACGACATCATCAATGCCTGTGCTTCGGCTTCGTTTACACCTCCATCGGGTGCCGACCAAATAATTTTTTCTGGAATCTTATTTTCATCCAATTGCACATCAATTTTTATGTGCGTGTCTTTCCTTTTTCCATTAACGTTGTGGTTTATAATTTGCCCCGCTAAAAATTTGCATTGCTGGGGTTTGAAGTAGTTGATTGATCGTAAGGGAGGCATTTTTACTGGCATAAGCGCGCACAATTTGCCACCCTATCCATTGCCCTATTTTCCCTGGACTTTCATTGTCAATTTCAAGGTAGAATTTAGAAAATGGTGCCGGCTCAATAAAGCGCAACAAATAACTGCTCTGTGTTTTGTAAAGCAATTCATTTTCAATAAAATACTGCCAAATGAATCGTTCATTCTCATTCACCCAATTGATTTCTTCTTGTGTGTAGCTTATTTTAATGCCATCGGCGGCTTTCGGCAGAAGAAGGTCTTTCAAATAGTGCTTTTTACCGTAGTAAACCATTTGCGCCAAAAGAGTACGGTCTTCCGGCTCTGGGACTACACTAATGGCAAACTCATCAGCCAAATGAGCCGAAAAATAGGCAATGTCCATATCCCGAACAATGTATTGCGGAATACCCTCATATAACGGATTATTTGCCCCTAAGTAAGTATCTAGAGAAATCAAAATTAGGGAATCAGTATATACGGTTTTGTTTTGATAATCGACATTATTGGTAACGGTAACGATTTTCTTTTCTTTAGACGAAGGAAAATAATGCTTGATATGCTGCAACAAGGGAACAAGCTGGTCTTTAAAAGGATCCAGACTTGGAAAAACGGAACTGATTTCTTTTTGTAAAATGACTTGCAAAGAATCGCGTTGACGTTTCTTCCATATACTGTCTGGATATTGTTCTGGAAATAAATACCCATATTCCGTTTTTAAACTGATAAAAGAATCCTTTGGGGCGTTAAAAAATTTTTGATCAAAACGGTCAAAAGTGACTTTTACAGGAATCTCAGCAATTTGTTTTTCTAAACTAGAGCGCGTAGAACATGAAAAAAAGACAAAGAGCAGACCATATAATAGAAAAAATGATAAAAATTGAGATGGAATAGTTTTCATAGGGTCGGATTTCTTTATCAACATAAAGAAGTTTGTTATTTTTATACAAAGATACACCCAAAAAAAAAGTAGCGATGAAAAGTCCTGAAAAAGTAATAACACACATTGTGAATTGGTTGAGTGACTATGCCACTGAATCAAAAATGAATGGCTTTGTTGTGGGAGTTTCTGGAGGAATTGATTCTGCGCTTACTTCCACGCTATGCGCAAAAACAAACTTACCTGTGCTTTGTTTAGAAATGAACATTCACCAAGAGCAAAATCAGGTTTCTAGAGCGCTCAATCACATTCATTGGCTGGAAGAAAATTTCTCCAACGTTAGCCATCATTCGCTTTCGTTAACCGAAGTTTTCGATGCATTTCAATCGCAACTGCCCCCCACCTCTTCTCAAGAAGCCCATTTATTAAGCTTAGCCAATACCCGTGCGCGCATGCGGATGAGCACTTTATATTATTTTGCAGCGCTAAATCGGTATTTGGTCGCAGGAACTGGAAACAAAGTTGAAGACTTTGGCGTTGGTTTTTACACCAAATATGGTGACGGAGGCGTAGACCTAAGTCCTATTGCTGATTTGATGAAAACAGAGGTTTTTTCACTGGCAAAACACCTTAACATCAATAACGAAATACAGACAGCTAAACCAACGGATGGCCTTTGGGGAGACGATCGAAGTGATGAAGATCAACTCGGTGCTACCTACCCTGAATTGGAATGGGCGATGCGAAATACCGAAACTGATGCTGCTCTTTTTTCCGCACGAGAAAAAGAAGTGATGGCTATTTATTTAAAATTTAACCATCAAAATCAACACAAAATGCTTCCTATTCCTGTCTGCGAAATTCCAAAGGAATGGCTATAGTACGCGATTGAGTTTTGCAGAAACCAATCGCCGTAATTGGTGATAACTCATTACATCTTCTAACAACTCGGCATGGCTTGTGTTTGCTTCTTCCATTTGAGACTGAAGTGCAGCAATTTTTAAACCGACAAGATGCTTGCGCAAACTTAAAATAGTTTCTGTAATCATCTGAGCAACAAGCTGCTCTCTTTCTTTAACAAAGATGTTTTTCTTATCCCATTGATGCAAAACGTATTTTTCATCTTCCATCAATATGGTGCTTACTAAACTACTTAATTCAGGACTTAAAGAAGGAATCAAAGCCTCCACTGATATTTTTCCTTGTGATTGAAAATGAGACATTAATTCGGCAAATAACCTTTTAAAGTCGGGATTGGCCAATTCAATTTCGTCTTGCTGCAGGTCGAGAAATATTTTTTCATAGACTTTGGCAACAACGGTTTTTTCTTCTTGAACAATTTCATTTTCCTCTTCAGAAAAAGTCATAATGGTCTCTTGAAAAGTTTCTTCCCGTTCCCCGTAAAGCATCAGTAAAGTAATGATTTGCTTTTCAAGTTCATAAAGGGCGTCTACCTTAACCGCGGTTTGCACTTTTGAAACAAGTTGCAAAGAGGAAGAGGCTTGCGTTTTCTTTTTCTTATTTTCTTCGACGGTATTTCGGGCAAGTTTTTGCGCCAGGGCACTAAAAAGGACCTCTTCGGACACGTCCATGATTTTGGCACAACTCTGAACATAGACCTCCCTTTGTATGGCATCGGGAATACAAGCAATGCTATTGACCATATCTTTTATAGTCGCCGCCTTTTTCACAGGATCATCAGAGGCGTCTTCCATCAAAATAGACGCTTTAAACTGAAGAAAGTCTTTTGCATTTGCTTCAAAAAAAGCATCGATTTCTTCTTTTGTGTGGGTTTTGGCATAACTGTCTGGGTCTTCCCCTTCGGGAAAGGAACAGACTTTGACGTTCATGCCTTGAGAGAGAATCATATCAATCCCTCGAAGTGCAGCGCGTAGTCCAGCTGCATCGCCATCAAAGAGAACAACAATGTTTTGTGTTAATCGCTGAATTAGGCGAATTTGCCCTTCGGTAAGCGCAGTCCCTGAAGAAGAAACAATATTTTCAACCCCACGCTGATGCATTTGTATGACATCGGTATAGCCTTCGACCAAATAACAACAATCGGCTTTGGCAATAGCTTGTTTCCCTTCATACAGACCATAAAGCACTTTGCTTTTTTGGTAAATTTCACTCTCGGGAGAATTGAGGTATTTAGCTGTTTTCTTATGATCTCCTAAAATCCGACCGCCAAACCCCAAAGTACGTCCCGCCATACTTTTTATAGGAAACAACACACGGCCTCGAAAACGATCAATTTGCTGATCCTCTTTAACTATGGTGAGGCCAGTTTGTTCTAAATAATTGAGGTCGTATCCTTTTTTTAAAGCGGTAGCCGAAAAAGCATTCTTCTGTTCTAGGGCATATCCTAAATCAAACTTTTTAATGGTTGAGTCAGTAAATCCACGCTCCCGAAAATAAGTGAGGCCAATGGCTTTTCCAGCTTCAGATTCCCACAGGTTTTCTTTGAAGTAGTTCGTTGCAAATTCAGAAACCAAGAACATGCTTTCGCGAGCATCGCGCATGGCTTTTTGCTCGTCGGTTTGTTGGGTTTCTTCAATTTCTATGTTGTACTTCTTTGCCAAAAAACGAATCGCTTCCGGGTAGGTAAACCGTTCGTGCTCCATCAAAAAAGCGATTACATTCCCGCCCTTACCACTACTAAAGTCTTTCCAAATTTGCTTGACAGGAGAAACCATAAAACTAGGAGTACGCTCTTGGGAAAATGGGCTTAGGCCCTTAAAATTAGAACCCGATTTCTTTAGATTGACAAAATCCCCGATGACCTCCTCTACACGAGCAGTTTCATACACTTGGTCGATGGTTGATTTTGTAATCAATGGATTGAAGTTTGTGAATGATAAACTTACTAAAAAGTGAGCAATTACTGCTTTCGAGTGATGACGTAGTTCACCATTAATTCTAAGGCATCGCGATAATTGTCTTTTGGAAACTCATGTAAAAGTTGCAAAGCCTTCTGCTGAAACTCTTTCATTTTTTGTTCTGCATATTCCAATCCGCCTGAAGCTTTCACTTTTTCGATAAGCTGTCGCACCCGCTTTTTATTGGTGTTGTATTTTTTGACCGTATGAATAATCCATTTTTTATCTTTCTCCGAAACCTTATTGAGGGTGTGAATGAGCGGAAGAGTCATTTTTTGCTCTTTGATATCGATTCCTGTCGGTTTGCCGATGGCTTCTTCGCTATAATCAAACAAATCGTCTTTGATTTGAAAAGCCATTCCGATATACTCTCCAAAGCTTCTCATTTTTTCAATAAGCACTTTGTCGTCGCAAACGGTTTGTGCACCCATGGCGCAACATGCCGCCAAAAGCGTAGCGGTTTTTCTGACGAATAATGTTGTAATACACCTCTTCAGTAATGTCTAATTTTCTAGCCTTTTCAATTTGAAGCAATTCCCCTTCACTGATTTCCCGAACCGCTACAGAAATAATTTTAAGCAAATCGAAATCATTGTTTTCAATACACACCAACATGCCTTTTGAAAGCATAAAATCGCCCACAAGAACAGCAATTTTGTTTTTCCAAAGTGCATTTACAGAAAAAAATCCGCGTCGCATATTGGAGTCATCCACAACATCATCGTGCACCAAAGAAGCGGTATGAATGAGTTCTATAACCGCTGCGCCACGATAGGTGCGTTCATTGATTTCTCCACCATTGAGCATTTTTGAAGTAAGAAAAACAAACATAGGACGCATCTGTTTTCCTTTTCTGTTGACAATAAAATGGGTGATGCGATTAAGGAGAGCCACTTTGGAAGACATGGTGGCTGTGAACTTCTCTTCAAACAGCTCCATCTCCTTATAAATCGGTTCTTTTATTTGGGCAACAACCTTCATCGTTCAAATATACACTTTCGCTGAGGGTTTTAACTAATTTTTATTGGCCAATTGACCACAAGCAGCATCAATGTCTTTTCCTCTAGAATGTCTGATTGTAGCCGTTATACGCGCAGCGCTCAAGGCTGCTAGGTAATCGTTTATGGTTTCGGGATCGGCTTGAATAAAAGCATCATCGCCAATGGCATTGTATTCAATTATATTAACCTTTGAAGGCACTTGTTTACAAAAATGCACCAAGGCATCAATATGCTGGGAGTATCGTTTACCCCTTTCCAAACCACATATTCGTAGGTAACAATTCGTTTTGTTTTCTCATACCAATACTGCAAAGAGGACAATAACTCGGTCAGCGGGAACTTTTTGGAAAAAGGCATGATTTGTTGCCTTGTTTCTTGAAGTGCAGAATGAAGGGAAACGGCCAAATTAAAACTCACCTCATCATCGGCCATTTTTTTAATCAATTTTGGAATTCCCGAAGTAGACAGTGTAATTCGTTTGGGCGACATGCCCAGACCATCAGGGCTGGTCATTTTAGCAATGGCAATAAGCACATTGTTGTAATTCATCAGTGGTTCTCCCATTCCCATAAATACAACATTCGACAATGGGCGGTCGTAGTACATTTTACTTTGCTGGTCAATAGCCACCACCTGGTCAAAAATTTCATCAGGTTGTAAATTTCGCATGCGCTTCAACTTTGCAGTTGCACAAAACTTACAGTCGAGACTGCATCCTACTTGTGAAGAAACACATGCCGTGGTTCGGTCGGAAACTGGAATTAAAACAGATTCCACTACGCGATCGTCAAACAATCGAACAGCGTTTTTAATCGTCCCATCGGCACTTCTTTGCTGTTGGTCTACTGCAATGTGATTAATTGTAAAATGAGTGTCTAAAAATGCACGAGTCGACTTGGAAAGGTTCGTCATTTCATAGAAATGATGCACCCCCTTGTTCCATAACCATTGATAAACTTGCCTTCCTCGAAATGCTTTTTCTCCTTGTTCAACAAAAAAAGCTTCTAATTCGCCTAACGAATAGGCGCGAATATCTTTTTTGTTGCTTCCATTTTTATTCTATTAAAGAATCAACATGGCATCGCCGTAGGAGTAAAAGTTATATTTTTCTTTCACTGCAACATCATACGCTTCTTTGATGAAATCGGGATCAGCAAAAGCAGAAACCATCATCAGGAGCGTAGACTTTGGGGTGTGAAAATTAGTAACCATACAGTTGGCAATTGCAAAATCGTAGGGTGGAAAAATGAACTTATGGGTCCATCCGCGGTAAGTATTTAGTGTGTTCATTGAAGAAACAGAACTTTCCAGACCACGCATTACTGTGGTTCCAATAGCACAAACTTTTCGTTTGTTGGCTTTTGCATTATTAACCAAATCCACAGCATTTTGATCGATAATTAATTCCTCAGAATCCATTTTGTGTTTGGATAAATCTTCCACCTCAACGGGGTTAAAAGTCCCTAGTCCAACGTGGAGTGTTAACTCGGCCAAATCCACCCCTTTGATTTCCAAGCGTTTTAATAAGTGCTTAGAAAAATGGAGACCAGCCGTAGGGGCAGCTACTGCACCTTCATTTTTGGCATATATGGTTTGGTACCGCGAACGATCTTCTAGCGTAGGCTCTCTCTTGATGTATTTTGGAAGAGGGGTTTCACCCAATTCTTTCAACTTCATTCGAAACTCATCATAGGAACCATCAAATAGAAAACGAAGCGTTCTCCCTCTTGATGTAGTATTATCAATTACCTCGGCCACCAAACTTTCGTCTTCCCCAAAATAGAGTTTGTTTCCAATTCGGATTTTTCGTGCTGGATCTACCAACACATCCCATAAACGCTGCTCCTGATTCAATTCACGAAGAAGAAATACCTCAATTCGAGCTCCTGTTTTTTCTTTGTTACCAAACAAACGGGCTGGAAAAACTTTGGTGTTATTAAGCACCATAACATCCCCTTCGTCAAAAAAGTTAATGATGTCCTTAAACTGGTGGTGCTCAATGGTAGAATTGGCTCTATTGAGTACCATAAGTCTTGATTCATCACGGTTTTCAGCTGGGAATTCAGCGAGTAATTCGTTGGGGAGTTCAAAATTAAAATTAGATAATTTCATTGGTCTGTGGGATTACAGTTTCATTTTTCAGCCACAAATATACATGCTAGCCATAGGGGTTGTCAAGTAAATAAGGGGTTTTCGTATAACTATTTTTCAATCAGCTGAAAACCAGTTTTTTGTATGTCTTCCCAAAAACTTGGATACGACTTTGAAACCACGCCCGCATCCTTAATAAGCAGAGGACATCTAAGGGCAAGTGGAGCAAAAGCCATAGCCATTCTATGGTCGTTGTAGGTAGCAATACTTTGATGGGGTTTAAAGTTCTGCCCGGCTTGTAGTTCGAGGCTTTTATCGTCAATTGTAAGCTCGGCACCTACTTTGGTGAGTTCGTTTTGCAAAGCCACCAATCGATCGGTTTCTTTAATTTTGAGTGTATGCAGTCCTGTAAGCGTACACCCTACCCCTAGTCCATAACAGCTAACGGCAATGGTTTGGGCAATATCTGGCGCCTCAACAAGGTGAAGTGATATATGTTTTGGGAGAACAAAATCCTTTTTCTTTTCTAAAATCAAGGCTCCTTCCGAAAGGGAAGAATCGACACCCAATTGTTCGTAAATCTCCATCAAAACAGCATCGCCCTGGAGGGAATCTGCACGATAATTGGTTAATCTAATTCGAGAAGCATCACTCAAAGCCACTACACTAAACCAATAGGAGGCGGAACTCCAATCCGATTCTACAATTTGAGTTTGGGGTTGAATTTCATCTTGGTAGGGAATCGAAATCACAGAACCTTTAAACGTAGAAGAGACACCAATACGATTGAGTAAGGCAAGGGTCATTTTTATATACGGAAGCGAGGTAATTTCTCCTTCTAAATGAAGCTCAAGCCCTTTTTTGAATTTGGGGGCTACCAACAACAAAGCAGAAATGTACTGACTGCTAATGTTGGCCGGAAGTGCAACCTTTCCTCCTTCCAAGGTCACACCTTGTATCTTTAAGGGAGGAAAACCGTCGTTCTTTAAATAACTTATTTTTGCACCAATAGAATTGAGTGCATCCACCAACAAGGCAATAGGGCGCTCTTGCATCCGCTGAGAACCTGTAAGCACAATATCACTTTTGTCTAAAGCAGAAAAATAGGCGGTTAGAAAACGCATGGCCGTGCCAGCATGATGAATATCTTTTAATGCATCGTCAGACGAAATGGCTTTTGCCATTGCAACAGAGTCATCCGAATTGGATTTGTTTTCAATGCTTATTTGTGGAAATAAAGCTTGAAGTAAGAGCTAACGATTTGTTTCGCTTTTTGATCCGGTGATGCTAAGGTCTGAGTGACATTGTTTGGAAGTATGGTCAAGTGCAAGTTGAATCATGCCTTTATTTTAATTTTTTATTCTGGTGATGGCGGTCGTGATCTCGTTGTGTTTTTAGGGCCAATTTTTTATCAAATGCCTCTTGCAAATCTACTCCCGTTTGGTTAGAAAGACAGAGAAGTACAAAAAGCACATCGGCTAACTCTTCGCCCAAATCTTTGCTTTTGTCGCTTTCCTTTTCGCTTTGCTCTCCATAGCGACGAGCAATTATTCTTGCCACTTCCCCTACTTCCTCAGTAAGCTGAGCCATATTAGTAAGCTCATTAAAATACCTTACTCCATGTAATTTGATCCAGTCATCGACTGTTTTTTGCGCGTTCTGAATATTCATTTCTTGGCTTTTTCACTTCAAAAATAGGGTAAGTTTTTGGGAATGTTTTCTTTCCACTACAAGTAATTTTTAATCTCATTTAAATGGGAAACAATTGGACACAGCACATGCTCCTTTTCATTATGACTATTAAAGTGAATAGCTTGCATTCCTACTGCCAGAGCTCCTTGAACATCTGCTTCTAAACTATCTCCCACCATAAGGGATTTGGCTGCGGAGGTTTGAGCCATATCCAATGCCTTTTGAAAAATTTCGGGTTTGGGCTTTTTTACTCCTGCTTTTTCTGCCGTTAAAACCACTTGGAAATACTTTTCTATTCCACTGTTTCGCATTTTTTTCTGTTGCACCTGCTCAAAGCCATTGGTAATAATATGCAAGCGGTATTTTTGGTTAATTGCGTCGAGCAATGTCTTGGTTCCTTCAAATAGATGGGTGTAGGTAGACAATTCTTCAATGTATTTTTCGGAGTGCAACAACACCCGTTCTGAAGGAATCGGAACTTGAAGAACTTCGAAGGTTTTTTCTATTCGAGAAAAACGCAATTCTTCTGTAGTAATTTCATTTTCTCGATACCGCTTCCAATAGGCATGGTTGATGGGAGAATAAACGTTTAAAAATTCCTCAACAGAAAAAGGATAATCAAAAGGGGCTAAAATCGAAGAAAATGTCGCCGCTGAATTGGCTTCAAAATCCCATAAGGTATGGTCGAGATCAAAAAAAATATCAGTAAGGGATGTTTTGTCAATCATGTTTGTCAATCATGCCCTTGAAGATACGCAATAATTGAGAATCGAAGATTTTGATTTTCCTCAGAATTTTCGAAAATCTTATTGGTCAAAACCACACTGTGAATTCCTTTCGAGAGAGGCAAGCTGGCATTTAGGTCGTTCAGTTTTTTAATGGTCTTAAGCGGATGATGCACATCAAATACTTTATAACTGGCCACAAAAGGATTCAATACCACCTCCGTTTTTGTTTCGTTGGCAAGATCAAAAAGGGAAAAGGGAATGGCTGTACTGGCCCTGTAGCCAAGGGCGTGAGAATACCCCATACTAAAATCGTGGTGTATTTCTTGCGTGATTAGATGACGATAGCTCGAGGTACTTAAATCAGCATCCCAAGCAAACCGAGTGGAAGACAAGGCCCTGTGAATTAAAAGAGAAAGCCCTTCTTTTTCTTTTTTAAAAATAGTGCTACTGCGTTGCCCCGTATAAGAAACCAATAGGGAAACAGGAAAATAATCGGCCACCCCTTTTATTAAACTTTTAAACGCAGAGTTGAAGGGAGAGACTCCCCGATCGAGATAGGAGGCCTTAGAATACAAAAAGAAGAAGCGGGTTGAAAAGGCCTTTTTTTGAAATTCATTGATATAAAATGAAAAAATATCCCAAGGGTCTTTTCGCAAGTTCAAAAGCACCAATGGCATCTCTACCAACGACCAAAGATCCAACTCTTTCATCGATTTGAGCCATTGATAAAAATTCATGAAAAAAGACTTGTTTTTGTATTTGTAAGGAGAATCAATTTCCATAAGCGGCATAAAGCGCACTTGGCCTTCGCTTGGGGTATTCAATTCGGGGAAAGCGCTAATTAAAGAGCTGTAAAAATCTTTAAGCCAAAAATCAACCAAAGGCATTTCTAAAAATTTTTCCCGATAAGCAAGACTTTGCTGAGCCGTAAAACGGTCGTACGCATCTGTAACATGAGGGAGATACTCTTCATAACGAGAAAGCAAGTAAAAGCTTGCAGCAAATACATCAAAGGGGAATGTTGACTTTTTCCCTACTGCAAAAAAATACGGCCTTCCCTCCTTCTGTTGAATTTGAATGTCAATTTTTTGAATGCCCTGCTCAAATAAAAGGGGAACCGCCTCGACAAAAAACTCGTTCCCCAGCGGTTGTTTTCCATAACTCATCTTAGGGCCGTTATGGGCAACAAAGGTATCGAGCACATTAGTGAATGATATCTCAATTTCGAAAACATGTGTAAAAACATGTCGAAAAACATATTCTACACGAGGGGTTACATCTTGGCAAAAAACAAGAAACATTTACAGCATATTTTCGTCTGCAAAGCTAAAGTAATTTTCTTGACCTAAAATGAGATGATCGACTAAAGCGATGTCCATAATTTTTGCCGCTTCAAAAAGTCGCTGAGTCAATTGAATGTCTGCCTGACTTGGGTGCAAACTTCCCCCTGGGTGATTGTGTGCTGCTATAAGTGCTGTAGCTCCTACAGAAAGGGCTTTGCCTAAAATCAGTCGGATATCTACGACGGTCGCTTCAATCCCCCCTTTGCTAAAACATTTTTTATGCAGCACTTGTTTTCTTTGATTTAAAAAAACCACCCAAAATTCCTCATGTGCCAGAAATTGAAGTGAGGGAGACAAAACACGAAAGGCATCTTTGCTACTCGAGCAGGATTCTACTTTTGTATGGGTCTCATTTGGAAGGCGCTTGGCAAGCTCTAGCGCGGCTTTTATTTTGACCGCTTTCGCCAAGCCTATCCCTTTCCATTCCATGAATTGTTCAATGGAACACAAATGTAATTTTGACAATTTGTGATCGAAAGATTGAAGAAGGCGCTTCATAAAATCAACTGCAGTTTCACCAGGGTGACCGCTTCCAATTAAGAGAGCTAGCAACTCAGCATTGGTTAAATGGCTGGCGCCAAATTGCAACATTTTTTCTCGGGGACGATCGTTGTGATCCCAGTCTAAAATGGTAAAATGGGGAGTGACTTTCATGGTAGGTTTGGGTTTTTTATTACATTCGTTTATCACCTAAGATAGAGAATATGGCTTATCCGCCCAAACACCACCAAGAAGACGATTACCAAAACATCATCCGACTTATGGAGACTTGTCCGCTGGCTACACTGATCAGCGCCGATGAACAAGAGGTGCTTGTTACTCATCTTCCCTTGATGTTTCATCCCAATGAAAAGTGGGGAACATTGGTTGGGCATATCGATAAGTTCAACCCACAACTGAAACATTTTAGCGCAGAAAAGGAAATAACCATCCTTTTCAATGGCCCTGAGACTTATATTTCACCCTCAGTCTACGCAACCACCCAATTGCCTACATGGAATTACATCAAAGCCCATTTAAAAGGAAAAATTCAGCTAGAAAAAAAACCGAGCAAACTAAAAGAAATGCTCATTGATATGACGGAGAAATTAGAAGGCAAATCTCCCAATTATATCCTTGAGAAAGAAAATCCCAGAATGCAAAAAGCACTGGACTATATTGTTGGATTTACGATTGAAATTATCACTTGGGAAGGAAAATACAAGCTTTCTCAAGACAAAAGAAAAGACGATCAAGAGCATGCTAAAGAAAAGCTCATCATGGAAAATGTGAATATGAAAACTACCATCGAAAACCTTTACAAAGGCCACCGAACTAAAACGAGCTAATGCGTTCGCAAAGCCTGTCCCAATCCAAGCCGCCATAGCTTCCTGAACTCATCATAAGCAGCACTGTTTTTGTGTAATCCCTTTGAAGCAAATGCTCTTCCAGCGCATGGGGACTGGTAAAAACAGTTAAGTTTTTGTGTGAAAAGGCCGCCCGAATGTCTTCTTCGGCAATCATTGGTCTTCCTTTGATTTTTAACGCTTCTGGATCATAAAAAACAATGGCTTCTTCCAAAGCGTCTAATTTCGATTGGTATTGTGGTAAAAACTCAGGATTCAAACTGCTGTAGGTATGCAACTCCAAACACCCTAGGGTATGGTGAAATTCAAATTGTTGGGCAACAGCATCTGCAGTTGCTTTAACCTTACTTGGGGCATGAGCAAAATCTTTAAACAAATGAGCGGTATTGCCTTCGTCCATTTTCTCTAAACGTTTTGCTGCTCCTGTAAAACTTTCTATTGCTTCATAAAATTGCATTTCATCGACCCCCATCAATTGGCAAATCCATTTTGCTCCAGCGAGATTAGAAAGGTTATGCTTTCCAAAAACAGCAAGGGGAAGGTCGCCTTCTTCAGTAGATAAATAGGTGATTCCCGCTTCAGTAAAAGAAGGAGGGGTGCCATATCCCTGCTTTCGAATGGTGTTTTCTGTACTAGCTACCAAACGGGTTAGCACAGCATCTTCTTGCTGATAAATTACTGCCCCCCCAGGAACAATCGATTGGATAAAATCCTCAAACTGTTGAACATAATTTTCTTCCGTTGGAAAAACATTGATATGATCCCATGCAATACCCGAAATTAAAGCCACATGAGGTTGATACCATAAAAATTTTGGTCTTAAATCGATAGGGGAAGTGAGGTATTCGTCTCCTTCTATCAACATAAAATCATTTTCCTCGGTTAAATTCACCATGGTGTCAAAACCTTTCAGTTGTGCACCCACCATAAAATCCACCTCAATTTCGTTGTAGTTTAAAACGTGTAAAACCATCGCGGTAATGGAGGTTTTTCCATGGCTCCCCGCAATGACTACGCGTGTTTTATACTTACTATGCTCATACAAATACTCGGGGTAAGAAAAAATAGGAATGCCTAATTTTTGTGCCGCTATCAATTCAGGATTGTCTTTTTTGGCATGCATCCCTAAAATCACAGCCTCCAAATCTGCTGTTATTCGATTGGAATCCCACCCTTCGACATCAGGTAGAAGACCTGCCTTTTTGAGACGCGATTTAGAGGGTTCAAAAAAAGCGTCGTCACTTCCACTAACGGCCACGCCCTTTCGATGAAGCGCAAGAGCCAAATTGTGCATGGCACTTCCCCCTATGGCAATAAAATGAATTCGTTTATGTTCCAATTTTAGCGATTTTTTTGGTTGCTAATTCAATATCAAAAGTAGGATTAATTTCCAATGCTTTTTGAAGAGCTTCGTTTGCTTTTTGCTTTTCGCCTACCTGCTCTTCCAAGCTAAATTTAACAAAGTAAGCCCATTCTAACGACACCGTATAGCGATAATCTGCTTCCGTAATAAAATAGTTCACCAGACAAAGACCCATTGCTGGGTGCACCCCAAACCGAGTGCTCAACAGGGCCATTTCTAAAGGAAAATTCATAGAGGTCTTACTAAAAAAAGAATTCAAATTTTGATCACACCCGAATTGGTGATCCCATTGCGCAAATGCTTGCTCAACCTCTTTTTTAGCCTGCAAAACAAAACCTTCTTTCTCTAATCCATAGGCCTGCATTAGCGCCCCTTGAATTGGAGCAAAGGATTTTAATTTCTTTATTAAAAGTTGCGCTTTCTTTTTGTCTCCCCCAATGAGACTTGGCACCATATAATGGGCACGGATGGCCGCCTCATAGGCAGGCGCATACAGGGAGTCCAGTTGTATTGCAGCATCAAAATTCCTCAACATAGCGCGAACATAGGGTAGAGAAAGCATTTTAGAAATCGACAATGCATACAATCCGTTTGCTCCTCCGAGTTGATAGCGCAAAGGAGCCGAATCCCCTTCTTGACGCAATTCCTCTTCGAGAACTGCAATTAAATCACTTTGATTGTGGTATTTAGCCGCCAATTTTTTCCTTTCTCGCAAAGCTATTTTTGGGGAAAGCTGGGCACTTTCTATTTTTTTTAATTCAATATTGTAGTGCGTTTTGTCTTCGGATTGAAACACTTGCGATGGAATACCGTCTTGTGCTGTGACATTCGAAAAAAGGAGAAAAAAAGAAAAACAAAAAAAGCCTATTCGTCTTCCGAAATCATTGCCCATAATTTATCTTTTAATTCCATTAAACCCAAGGTGCTTACGGAAGAAATCATCACATGAGGGGTAGAAGAAAAAATGGAATTGAGCTCTTGCTTGTATTCCTTTTTAAGCTCTTCGTCCAGCAAATCGCACTTGGAAAGTGCTACAAGAAACTTTTTGTCGAGCAACTCTGGATTGAACTCCAAAAGTTCTTTACGCAAAATTTCAAAAGCCTTTTTTACATCGGGAGTGTCAGCAGGAATAAGATAAAGAAGGATTGCATTGCGTTCAATGTGTCTTAAGAAATAGTGCCCTAGCCCTTTTCCCTCTGCGGCACCTTCAATAATACCCGGAATATCGGCCATTACAAAAGACCTAAAATCGCGGTATTCCACTATCCCTAAATTCGGTTTAAGGGTGGTAAATTCGTAATCTGCAATCTTGGGTTTTGCAGCGGTGAGTGCAGCCAACAAGGTCGATTTTCCTGCATTGGGAAAACCTACAAGACCCACGTCAGCAAGTACTTTCATTTCTAGCGTAATCTGCATTTCCTTCCCCTTAATTCCAGGCTGAGCATACCTTGGGGTTTGTCGCGTCGAGGATTTGAAATGCCAATTTCCTCGTCCACCAAGCCCCCCTTCAAGGAGTATTTTTTCTTCTCCTTTTTCGGTGATTTCGACAATCACCTCATCGGTTTCAGTATCTTTTACTAAGGTGCCAAGCGGAACATCGATATACACGTCTTCGCCCTGGGCTCCCGAGCTTCTGTTTTTACTACCATGCTCCCCATGTCCAGCCGCAAAATGCCTCTTGAATTTAAACGAATATAAAGTCCATAGGTTCGGGTTTCCGCGAACAATTACATGCCCTCCACGACCACCATCGCCGCCATCGGGACCTCCTTTGGTAATGTATTTTTCTCTATGCAAATGTACAGAACCTTTCCCTCCGTTACCGGAAGCAATATGCATTTTTACATAGTCAACAAAATTACCTTCGGTCATTGCAATGGGTTATAGTTGGTCGATTACGGCTTTTAATCGATTGGTAATTTCTTCAATCGTTCCGATACCATTCACACTATGAAACTTTCCTTGTTGCGTGTAATAATCGCGCAAGGGAGCTGTTTTTTGGTTGTATTCTTCAAAGCGATTTCGGATTTTGGTTTCATCTTGGTCATCGGTACGACCACTTGTTTCACCTCTTTTTAGCAAGCGTGAAACCAGTTCATCATCATCAGCTTCCAACGCTACAGTGCCCGAAATTTCCATTTCTTTTCTACTAAGAAATGCATCCAAACTTGCGGCTTGGGCTTCTGTTCTTGGAAATCCATCAAAAATAAAGCCTTGTGCCTCAGGATTTTTTCCACCTCTGCTTCCAGCATTTCAATTGTAACTTCGTCGGGTACTAGGTCGCCCTTGTCCATATACGATTTTGCCAATTTCCCTAAAGCAGTTTCATTTTTAATATTGTATCGAAACACATCACCTGTTGAAATATGAAACAGTCTGTAGTGAGACTTTAAAAATTCTGCTTGTGTTCCTTTACCTGCACCGGGTTTTCCAAAAAGAACAAGATTAATCATAAGAGTAACTTTTTAATAGGCGACAAAGATACCTAAAATAAAACCGATAAACATTCCTTTAACTTGATTTGAATTCGAAGGGTTTAATGGATCTAATTTTTATAGAAAAAGAAATAAACTCGAAGCAAAAAGAAAGAAAAAACAGAAAGATGAAGGCATTCGACTCAACCGAATTGAACAGATATGCTTACTTTTGCTAAAACGAAATATGCAATTCTTTTCTTCTAAAAAATCACTGGGAATATTAGGCGGTGGACAACTCGGGAAAATGCTATTGTACACCACTCGCAAATGGGACATAACCACACACGTTTTAGAGCCCAATGCGGAGGCACCTGCCCGTTTGGCTTGTGATCATTTTACGCAAGGCGATTTTAAAGATTACCAAACCGTTTATGACTTTGGAAAGAAAGTAGATGTACTTACCATAGAAATTGAACATGTCAATACAGAAGCCCTTCGCCAATTGGAAAAAGAAGGGGTTCAGGTTTATCCGAGTGCTAATACTTTGGAGTTAATTCAAAACAAAGGAATCCAAAAGGACTTTTATGTTCAACACCGATTACCCACAGCACACCACCAGCGTTTTGAAAATTTAGAGCTATTAAAAATGGCATTAAAAAACAACACGCTTTCATTCCCTTTTGTATGGAAAAGCGCTTTGATGGGTTATGATGGAAATGGGGTTCGGATTATTCGAGCAGAAGAAGATTTAAATGCCTTGGAACAGGTAGAATGCATTGCGGAGGCTTTGGTTCCTTACACGCATGAAATCGCCGTCATTGTCGCGAGAAACCCATCTGGAGAAACCGCGACCTATCCCGTGGTTGAAATGGAATTTCACCCAGAAGCCAATCAGGTTGAATATGTGCTTTGCCCCTCGCGTTTGTCAGAAGAAATTCAACAAAAAGCCATCGAAGTAGCTCAAAACGTTTCTTCTGCCTTACAGCATGTGGGGTTGTTAGCGGTAGAACTTTTCCTCACCGAAGAAGGAGAAATTTTAATCAACGAAGTAGCACCGAGAGTCCACAACAGTGGTCACCTCACTATAGAAACTGCCCACACCGACCAATTTGAACAACATGTGCGTGCGGTACTCGATTTACCCTTAGGAAGTACAGCATTCACTACCTCGGGAGTGATGGTAAACTTAGTCGGAAAAGAAGGACATCAAGGACAAGTTCGCTATGAGAATATGGAGGAAATTCTGAAATTCGAAGGCGTTACTCCCCATATCTACGGAAAAAAAGAAACCCGCCCTTTTCGCAAAATGGGACATGTCACTATTGTCAATAAAAGTCTTGAGCAGGCGCGAGAAATGGCTCAAAAAGTAAAACAACTCATTTCAGTAATTACATAAAACCATGGCACAAGTAGGAATTATTATGGGGAGCGAGTCTGAGCTCCCAGTGATGCAAGACGCAATCGATGTATTGGCAGAATTAAAAATCACAACAGAAGTCGATGTGGTTTCTGCCCATAGGACTCAGAAAAAATGATGGATTATGCCTTAAATGCACACCAACGAGGATTAAAAGTTATCATTGCTGGAGCTGGCGGAGCAGCTCATTTACCGGGTATGGTGGCCGCTGTAAGCCCGCTTCCAATTATTGGAGTACCCGTAAAATCGAGTAATTCTATCGATGGATGGGATTCTGTTTTATCCATTCTTCAAATGCCTGGCGGGGTTCCCGTGGCAACTGTAGCTCTCAATGGGGCAAAAAATGCAGGTATTCTTGCGGCACAAATCATTGGGGCAAGCGATTCTGAAGTGCTAGAACGCATTGTTCACTATAAAAAAGAATTGAAAAGCAAAGTAATCGCTTCTTCAAAAAAACTCAACCCTTAAAGTTTATTGCGCATTGAAAAATCCATTTTTGGTTGCATTTTCGACCCCATTCAACACCATCCCTTTCGATAAAATTACGACGGAACACTACTTACCTGCGATTGAAAAAAGCATAGAAGACAGTAAAAATACCATCAAAGAAATTTGTGATAATGGTGAACCGCCCACTTTTGCAAACACCTTGGAACGAATGGAAAATGCGGAAAGTAAACTGGGAGCCGTTTCAAGAACACTTTTCAATCTCAACAGCGCAGAGACTTCTGAAGAACTACAAGCTGTTGCACAACAAGCAGCTCCGCTTTTAAGCGCATTTGAAAACGATATCCGTCTCAACGCAACGCTTTTTGAGAAAATAAAAACGGTTTACGAATCCGACAAAAAAGGACTTTCCAATGAGCAATTGCGTTTGTTGGAAGAAGAATACAAAAGTTTTGTTCGCAACGGTGCCATGTTGAGCAAATCAAAAAAGAAACCCTCCGGGAAATCGATCAAAAACTGGCTCAGCTCTCGCTTCAATTTGGCGAGCATGTTATGGCCGACACCAACGCTTTTTCATTGCACATTACAGAAAAAGAAATGGTTAAGGGCATTCCAGAAACGGTGCTCAAAACAGCTGAAGAAAAAGCAAAAACCGAAGGAAAAACAGGTTGGGTTTTCACCTTAGATTACCCAAGCTATGTGCCGCTTATGACCTATGCTGAAAATAGGAGTCTTCGAGAAAAAATGAGAGTTGCTTTCGGAAAAAGAGGTTTTCAAACCAATGCCAATAACAACACGCACACCCTACTTGAGATTGTAAACTTACGCCAAGAAAGAGCGCAGCTTTTAGGATACGACTCTCATGCTGCTTTTGTATTGGAAAATCGAATGGCTAAAAACGAGGAGACTGTTTTGGATTTTCTATCCAATTTAAATGTAAAGGCCAAGCCCAAAGCGAAAAAAGAATGGGATGAAATCGTGTCTTATGGAAAAGAAAAATTGGGCTACAGCTCGATAGAAAAATGGGATTCCGCATTTATTTCTGAAAAAATAAAGCAAGAAAAATACGCTTTTAACGAAGAAGCGCTAAAACCTTATTTTCCTCTAGAAGCGGTTTTGAAAGGAGTTTTCAGCGTAGCAAAAAAACTCTATGGACTTGAATTAATTCCCAATAAGGAAATTCCCGTTTACCACAAGGACGTACTTACTTTCGAAGTGATTAAAAATGGGGAACATCACGCGGTGTTTTATGCTGACTTTCACCCTAGACCAGGAAAAAGAGATGGGGCATGGATGACAAGCTTTCAACCCCAAAAAAGAAGGCCAAAGACCTCATGTTGCTATTGTTTGCAACTTTGCTCCCCCAACCGAAAACAGCCCCTCTTTACTTACCTTTAATGAAGCACTAACCCTGTTTCACGAATTTGGCCATGCCCTTCACGGCATATTAGCCAACACAACCTACAGTTCGCTTAGCGGAACAAATGTGTATTGGGATTTTGTAGAGCTTCCCAGTCAGATTTTTGAAAACTGGTGCTACCAACCTGAAGTATTGCAAACCTTTGCAAAGCACTATGAAACAGGAGAACCTTTGCCTTCGCATTTTATTGAAAAAATTAAAAAAGCTGAACAGTTTCAGCAAGGGCTTCAAACCCTTAGACAGCTGAGTTTTGGTTACCTCGATTTATCGTGGCACAACGCAAAAGCCAACCAAATTAAAGAGGTAAAAACGCACGAAAAAGAAATTTTAAAAGATTTTGAATGGGCAGCAGACATTGAAGAAAATTGCATGAGTACTGCCTTTTCACACATCTTCCAAGGGGGCTATGCAGCAGGTTACTACAGTTACAAATGGGCTGAAGTTTTGGATGCCGATGCCTTTGAACTTTTTCTAGAAAAGGGGATTTTTGACCCTGAAACAGCGCAAGCCTTTCACGATGAAATCTTATCTAAAGGGGGAACACAACACCCTATGGAGTTGTACCTTCAATTTAGAGGAAAAAAACCTGATCCTAACGCTTTACTGAAACGTGCTGGCTTAATCGAAAATTAATCTTTAGCCGCTTCCCATGAGAGAAAGCCGCCTCTTAACTCGTAAATTTTTTCAAACCCAAGGGTTTTCATAATCACCGCAGCTCTAGCGCTTCTTCCACCTTTCTTGCAATAAATTAGAACGGGTTTTTCTTTATCCAATTTTGAAATTTCTAAGGGGAAAGATAAATCCGTGACAGAAATATTAATGGCTTTAGGAAGGGCAGCATCGGCAAATTCCTCTGCGGTACGCACGTCCACCAAAGTGTATTCATTTTCCATTAAAACAGAAAATTCTTCTACGTTGAGCACAGTGCTAAACGTTTGAAAACTTAAGAGAAAAGAAAATAATAGAAACATGGTTTTGCGTTTATCTATTTAGAAAGAAAGAGCTTATTACTCCGAGAACAGGGATGGCCTCCACCAGAAACAAGGTGAAATAGGCCGATCTTTTTTTGCGCAGTAAAAATAGGGATAATGCATAGAAAAGACCCATTAACAAAAAGAAAAAAAACCGTGTACAACTCCCAAAACAAGCCCGTGAAAAAAAGAATTCCCACCAAAATAACTATCCCCATTTGAATGGTTTTAGTCACTCCAAGCCGCTGAGGAATTGTGCCTAATTGCCGGTGGTCTGTCGAAAGATCATTGATTTCAAAAGGAAGTGTTGCCACAAAAACAAGCAACAAACGCAACCCAAAATAGACCCCTTTTTCCAAAGAAAATGCCTCTTGATTTACCAAGGGCAAAACGACCGTAATTAAAGCCCAACACAGGGCAACAATAAACAGTTTAAATCCAAATCGATTGCGAAAACTGGTTTGGGTATAGGGAACTGGAACGACATAAAAAAAGCTGAGAATAAAACTTAAAACCACAAAAAATTGGTGCCAAAAATGCAAGTAAAAAAAAAGCACAAAACAAATAAAACCAATGAGAATCAGCAGCTTTTTTACAACCGAATGCATTTGGAAATGGGGATAAAATTTAATGCCATTGTACGCCAAAATACTTGATAGAAACACAAACAAACGAAGGTAGTTTGAACTATTTACTCCCCAATCCATCAGCGTTATTTCAAAAAAACAAAGCACCATGAAAGCCACGTGAAAACTATAACGAACATAGAGGCGAAAAACTGAGTGTAAAAAACCTGGCATGCGCAAAACTAACTAAACTGTTTATAAATTATAGCGGGTGGTTGAAAACTTCTCGAGATCTCCAACAAATTGCTTTCCGTTTCGTTTTCACTTAATTTATTTTTGTAGTAAAAAGACGCACTATGTTTTTGAGACGCCATTTAGGACCTAATGAAGGAGAAATCGAAGAGATGCTTTCTCAAATGGGATTGGATTCCTTAAGTCAATTGATTGAAGAGACCATCCCTGAAGATATTCGGCTCCAAGAAGCCATTGATTTACCAGAAGGTATTAGCGAACATGCTTTTCTGCAGAAAATCACGGCATTGAGTTTGAAAAATCAGTGCTCAGACAGTTACATTGGAATGGGATATCATCCTGCCATTGTTCCTGCTGTTATTCAACGCAACATCCTAGAAAATCCTGGATGGTACACTGCTTACACCCCCTACCAAGCCGAAATAGCACAAGGTCGACTCGAAGCGCTTTTTAATTTCCAAACCATGATTACCGATCTTACTGGGATGGAATTGGCCAATGCTTCTCTTTTGGATGAAAGCACTTCGGCGGCAGAAGCCATGAGTCTTTTATTTGCCGTTCGAACACGCGAACAAAAGAAGAAAAACAGTACGGCTTTTTTTGTTTCGAATCGCTGTCTTCCTCAAACCATTTCCTTGTTAAAAACACGTGCTACGCCTCTTGGAATTGAAATTATCTTAGGGGAGGAAGAACATTTAAATTTTGATGACCGGTTTTTTGGGGCGCTTTTTCAGTACCCAGGCAAAGGAGGTGAAATTATTGATTTACCTAAAGTGATTGAAAAAGCGCAAGCGCATGAAATAAAAACAGTAGTGGCAGCAGATCTATTTACCTTAACCCTTTTGGAAGCTCCAGGAAAATACAATGTCGATGTGGTGGTGGGAACCACGCAGCGGTTTGGTATTCCGTTGGGCTATGGCGGACCCCATGCAGCTTATTTTGCTACTAAGGAAGCGTATAAGCGGCATATCCCCGGACGAATCATTGGGCAAACCCGAGATGCCGATGGAAAACCCGCACTGAGAATGGCGCTACAAACCCGAGAGCAACACATCAAAAGAGATCGTGCAACCTCAAACATTTGTACCGCACAGGTCTTACTGGCAGTAATGGCAGGGATGTATGCAGTTTATCACGGAGCAAAAGGCTTGCGAGAAATCGCTTTGGAAATTCATCGAAAAGCAAGTGAATTAAATGCTCTTTTCAATCAGCTGGGAATTACCCAAAAAAACACTGCTTTCTTCGATACGCTCCATATCGAAATTGATGCAAAAAAATTAGAGGAGCTAGCTAAAAAAAGAAAAATCAATCTTTTTTACCCCGATAATAATTCGGCTTACCTTTCTTTAAACGAAGCCACAACAGAAAAAGATTTTGAACGACTCAAAACATTATTTTTAGATTATAAAGGCGAAAAAAAAGCAGCTGTTTTTGAAGAAAAGAAAAACCTCCCTGCGGAACAATTAAGAGAAAGTGCTTTCCTTAGTCACCCTGTTTTTTCTTCTTACCATTCTGAAACAGCCTTAATGCGTTATATCAAACAACTGGAAAGAAAAGACCTTGCACTCAATCATTCTATGATTGCCTTGGGTTCTTGCACCATGAAATTGAATGCCGCAAGTGAAATGCTTCCATTGAGTTTACCTCAGTGGAACAACATTCACCCCTTTGCCCCGCTAAACCAAGTTGAGGGATACACAGAGATGCTTGAAAAATTAACCCATCAATTGAGTGTCATTACAGGATTTGCAGCAACCTCATTGCAACCCAATTCAGGAGCACAAGGAGAGTTTACTGGACTTATGGTTATTCGAGCTTAACATGAAGCAAGAGGAGATTTGCACCGAAATATCTGCATCATTCCCGCTTCGGCACACGGCACAAACCCAGCATCGGCAGTCATGGCAGGGATGAAAGTTGTTGTTACAAAAACAGATGAACTTGGAAACATTGACTGGGCAGATTTGAATGAAAAAGTAATTCTACATAAAGACGAACTCGCCGCCTTAATGATTACCTACCCATCCACACACGGTGTTTTTGAAAGTAATATTCGAAACATTACCGCGCTAATTCACAAACATGGTGGTCAAGTGTACATGGATGGAGCGAACATGAACGCCCAAGTAGGACTCACAAGTCCTGCTGCTATTGGCGCCGATGTTTGCCATCTGAACCTCCATAAAACCTTTGCCATTCCCCATGGTGGGGGCGGACCCGGAGTAGGACCCATTTGTGTTGCAAGTCATTTAGCCCCGTTTTTACCAGGAAACCCCTTAGTGAAAACAGGAGGAGAAAATGCCATTCCAGCTATTTCTGGCGCGCCATGGGGCTCGGCTCTCGCTTGCTTAATTTCCTATGGATATATTGAAATGCTCGGTAGCGAAGGGTTACAAAAAGCGACGGAAATCGCCATTTTAAATGCCAACTACATCAAACATCGTTTGCAAGATGTTTATCCCATACTCTATGTGGGTAACAACGGAAGATCGGCACACGAACTCATTATCGATTTACGCCCTTTTAAAGCGCATAATATCGAAGTCGTTGATGTAGCAAAGCGCTTAATGGACTACGGTTTTCATGCACCTACAGTATCTTTTCCTGTAGCCGGCACTATGATGATTGAACCCACTGAGAGTGAAAACAAAAGGGAGATGGATCGGTTTTGTGATGCCATGATTTCGATTGTTGCAGAAATTTTAGAAGAAGCACATCACGATGAAAATAGCCTTCTGAAAAATGCACCCCACACCCTTAAAATGGGAACAGAAGACGAATGGAAATTTAATTATTCAAGAAAAAAAGCACTTTACCCGCTCGAATTTGTTAGTGAAAACAAATTTTGGCCTAGTGTTAGAAGAGTTGATGAAGCGTTTGGAGATCGTAATTTAATTTGTAGTTGTGTACCTATATCGGATTACCAATTAAATGATTAACAGACTTTTGTATTTTTTGTGTATTAGATGAATCTATTTTAGAAATCGTGTAACTATTTCCTATTTCTCCTTCTTGCATGTGACTTAAAATAAATTTGTGTAGTTTTTGTCTCAATTATGCACATTAGTTTAACAGGTACGGGGAGAGCGTTACCTTCGCTCATCAAAAAGAATGAAGACTTCCTTCAGCACCAATTTGTCGATGAAAATGGTGATCCTTTTGAAACTTCCAATGAGGTGATCATTGAAAAATTCAAATCCATTACAGGAATTGAAGAGCGCCGTTATGCAAAGGCCAACGAAAATTCATCTGACCTAGCGGCGGAGGCAGCAAAAATTGCTATTGCCGATGCTCAAATTGACCAAGAGAGTTTAGATTATATCATTGTGGCGCATAATTTTGGGGACACCCCCTCAGGAAGCAAACAATCTTCTCCTTTACCCAGTATTTCTTCCAAAGTAAAAACCTTATTGGGAATTAAAAACCCCTATTGTGTTGCCTACGATATTCTTTTCGGATGTCCAGGTTGGGTAGAAGGTGTCATTCAAGCCAATGCCTTTATCAAAGCGGGAATGGCCAAACGTTGTTTGGTTATTGGAACAGAAACCTTATCGCGCGTAGTCGATCATAATGATAGAGATTCCATGATTTTTGCCGATGGTGCAGGAGCTTGTATCGTGGAAAACAAAGATAACGAGGGAGAAATTCTTTCGCATAAATCGGTGACCTACACGGCAAACAACGAAATTGATTTGCTTTATTTTGGAAAAGCCTACCAAGAAAGCGACCCCATGAACTACATCAAAATGAAAGGGCGTAAGGTATATGAATTTGCTCTTTCTCATGTTCCGCAAGCCATGAAAGAGTGCTTGAACGAGGCTGAAATCGCTATCGGTGACCTGAAAAAGATATTTATCCATCAGGCCAATATGAAAATGGACGATGCCATCATTAAACGTTTCTACCGCCTGTACCGTGAAAAAGTACCTGGTGATGTGCTCCCCATGAACATCCAAAAACACGGAAATAGTTCTGTAGCAACTGTTCCCACACTTTACGACCAAGTTTTAAAAGGAGATTTAGAAAATCACTCCCTCAGCAAAGGAGATATTGTTCTTTTTGCAAGCGTTGGCGCTGGAATGAACATCAATGCCATAACTTACCGCGTATAAATCGACGCTTTCTTCCTCCAAAGGCACTTTATTTTTATTGAATTGATTAATTTTAAGCATGATAAAATTGCTAGCTCACATTGGGAGGTATTTCCTTATGTTGATTAAAACTTTTGGGAAATTCACTAAATATAGCGTCTTAAGAAAATTAATTCTTCGTGAAATTGACGATCTCATTATCGGTTCCTTAGGCATTGTGGCGTTCATTTCTTTTTTTGTCGGTGGGGTGGTTGCAATTCAAACCGCTATCAATTCCGACAATCCTTTGTTGCCTAAATACCTGGTGGGTTTTGCCACAAGACAATCGATCATTCTTGAGTTTGCCCCATCATTTATTTCCGTTATCATGGCAGGAAAAGTGGGCTCTTTCATTACATCTTCGATAGGAACCATGCGGGTTACCGAACAAATTGACGCCCTAGAAGTAATGGGAGTGAACACATACAACTACCTTATTTTTCCAAAAATTGTAGCCATGACACTCTACCCTTTTATTATCGTTATTTCGATGTTTTTAGGCATTTTTGGAGGTTATTTTGCTTGTATCACGGGAGGGTTTTCTGCTCATGCTGATTTTATAGAAGGACTGCAACTGGAATTTAACCCCTTCCACGTGACCTATGCCTTTATTAAAACCTTTTTATTTGCGATGCTTTTGGCCACCATTCCCTCCTACCACGGGTATTATATGAAAGGTGGCGCACTCGGAGTTGGAAAAGCGAGTACCACGTCGTTTGTTTGGACAAGCGTAGCCATTATTATCATGAACTCATTTGTCACCAATCTCCTGCTCACCTGATGATCGAAATTAAAAACTTACGAAAAACATTTGGTGATACTGAGGTGTTGAAGGGTATTAGCACCTCTTTTGAACAAGGAAAAACCAATTTAATTATTGGACAAAGTGGATCGGGGAAAACGGTATTATTGAAATGTATCCTTGGCCTTCATCAGTTAAGTTCAGGAGAAATCATTTATAACAACACTCCTTTTTCTTCAATGAAACCTGAAGAAAAAACGCTGCTGCGGCAGGACATGGGCATGGTTTTTCAAGGCAGTGCTCTTTTTGATTCCATGACTGTGGAAGAAAACGTAATGTTCCCTATGCAGATGTTTACCAAAGCCTCTATGGAAGAAATGCGCGAACGCGCAAATATTGTAATTGACCGTGTAAATTTGGTAAACGCCAATACAAAATTACCATCCGAAATTTCGGGGGGAATGCAAAAAAGAGTGGCCATTGCTAGGGCCATAGTGATGAATCCCAATTACCTTTTTTGCGATGAACCCAACTCGGGACTGGACCCTAAGACTGCGATTCTCATCGATAACCTCATCCAAGAAATTACACAAGAATACCAAATCACCACGCTGGTTAATACCCATGACATGAACTCGGTAATGGAGATTGGAGAAAAAATCATTTTTCTAAAAGATGGAGATAAAGCCTGGGAAGGAACCAATAAAGAGGTTTTTAAAACCGACAACAAAGCCGTGACCGACTTTGTTTATTCTTCTGCTTTGTTTAAAAAGGTTCGTAAGGTGTATTTGGAAGAAGACAATAAAAGTTAACTTTTTAGGAAAAAGAATCCTTTGCCTTTTTTGAAAGTTGCTTAATGTGTTGATCCTCCTTTTTTGGAAAAATCAGCAGTATGTCCCCCTCTTCGACCACAACAAAATCATGCAAGCCTTTTATAACAACCCGCTTCCCCTTGGTGCTATACACCAAATTCCCCGAGGCATCATCGGCCAATAATCGGGCATGAATGGCCACATTTTCTTCGCTTTCTGAAGCGAACTGCTTATGGAGCGCGCCCCATGAACCGAGATCATTCCATTGGAAAGAGGCTTTGATCATGCTTCTTTTTTCTGCTTTTTCCATAATAGCATAATCAATAGAAATATTTTCTGCTTTGGGATAATGCGCTTGCAAAAAAACGGCTTCATCATCGGTGTCAAAAACCATTTCTCCTTGCGCAAGTAAAGCGAACATTTCGGGTTGAAAACGCTGAAATTGTGTGAGAATAGTTTCAACCTTCCAAGCAAATATCCCTGCATTCCAATAATAGGAACCCTCATTTAAAAACTGCTCTGCAGTTTTTTGGTCTGGCTTTTCAGTAAAATTCTCAATAGGAGCATTACTAAGGGATGGATCGGCTACTTTGATATAACCATAACCCGTGTGAGGACTTTGGGGTGGAATGCCCAAAGCAATAATTTCTTCAGTTGTTGCTGCCCGTTCAAAAGCCAACTGAATAGTCGCTTGAAAATTGGCTTTGTTATCGATAAAATGATCACTCGGTAACACAAGCATTACTGCATCTGAATTGCGCTTTTTTAATTTTAAAGCGGCTAGAAGCAAGCAAGGAGCAGTATTCCGCAGAGCGGGTTCAGAAAGGATATTTTCTAAAGAAATTTCTGGCAACTGTGCCTTTACTTTATCCTTATAGTTTTGATGGGTAAGCACCATGATGTTGTTTTCTGGCACAATACCCTTCAATCGGTGAACCGTTTGCTGAAGAAGTGTTTCTCCCTCTCCCGTTAGGTCTAGAAACTGTTTTGGATTTTCTTCTGTACTCAATGGCCAAAAGCGGCTTCCTACGCCACCGGCCATGATTACAGCAAAATTATTTTCTATTGCTTTCATTGTTCTATCACTTCTGCATGAGGTTGAAAAAGAAACACCTTTCCTGTAGTCAATTCTCTGCACTGAAACCGCTTTCTTTGTCGTGGTCCTTTTTCGAAACTCCGACCATTATCCAACTGAAAATGGGTGCCTTCCATTAAGGTAAAGATAGGTTTTTTATGAGTGGGGGATCAAACTGCCGCAAAGCAAGTGCCAATTGCAAATCTGTATCGCTGCTTGCTTTAGGATTCAGCATGTGCTTTTTAAACTTAGTGAGTAAAGGCTCGGGAAACACATCTGAATTAAGAAAGGGCAAAGTGAGGTGTGCAAAGCACTTTTTCCATTCTTTTCCATGGGGTGCTATGGAATAACCGTACTTTTCAAAAGCTATATGATGCGCCATTTCATGAAGAAAAGTTATCAAAAATCGATAGGGATTTGGTGTTTTGTTTACGCTAATACATACTTTTCCGTTGGGTAATCTTCGAAAATCACCGTGTTTGGATTTTCGCATCCCAACCAATTTAATTTCAATAGGATGCTCCTTTAATAGCAGCTCTATTTTTGAGAAAACATGTTCAGGAAAACAAGTAGCAAGATCCATTGTAGGAAATAAATTAAGGGGTGCTTGAAGAAACAGGCAGAACTTTACCATTGTAATATTGATGCCCATTAAGCGCAAAATCGAAAACATAAGGCGCAAAATTTTCTGCTGTAATGGGGGCTTTAAATCCTGGGAAAGCCGTTTCCAACATCTGAGTCTGCACCGCACCAAGTGCAAGCGCGTTAAACTTAGGGCCCGTTGCTTTGAATTCCTCCGCCCACAATTCTGTAAGCGTATTTACTGCCCCTTTACTACTGCTGTAGATTGAAAGCCCAGCAAACTTTGCGCTTCCTTGTATTCCACCCATACTACTGATATTAACCACATGGCCCGTGGAAGGAATCTGCGGTAGTAGATGACGTGTAAGTTCGGCCAAACCAAAAACATTGACGCGATAAATTTTTTCAAATAACTCAAAATCACTCTCTGCAACAGGCTGATGTGAGAGCAAGCCCGCATTATTAATTAAAACATCAATCGATTCTTTTTTAATCGATTGAACATAGGCTTTTATGGCCGTAGCATCGGATAAATCCAGTGAAAAAGGGTAGATGTTTTCTTTCCCTTCCAAGGAAGAAACATCCCTAGAAATGGCCAATACTTTGTGCCCTTGTTGAGCGGCGAACAAAGCCGTTTGGTGGCCTATTCCTTTTCCAGCTCCAGTGATGAGAAATGTTTTCAAAAGTTTTTTGTTAAAGATAAAAAAAACCCGCACAAAGGAGGGTTATTAATTCGTCATGATCAAGTTTAAACCACCATGGTAATTGGATTTTCAATGTATCCTTTTAAAGTCTGTAAGAATTGTGCACCCGTAGCACCATCAACAGTTCGATGATCGCAAGCAAGGGTCAATTTCATAGTATGCCCTACAACGATTTGTCCATTTTTAACTACCGGCTTTTCTACAATTGCTCCAACAGAAAGAATAGCAGAATTAGGTTGATTGATGATGGAAGTAAAGGTTTCAATTCCAAACATTCCTAGATTGGAAATAGTGAAGGTGCTTCCATCCATTTCAGCAGGGGTTAGTTTTTTCTCACGTGCACGTACTGCATAATCTTTTACTTGTGCTCCAATTTGAGGGAGTTTTAATTCATCTGCAAACTGAACAACAGGAACTACTAAACCGTCTTCTACTGCAACAGCAACACCCATATGTACATGATGATACTGTTCGATTTTATCGTCATACCAACGAGAATTAACCGCAGGATGCTGTTTCAATGCCAAAGCAGTGGCCTTTACAACAATATCATTAAATGAAATTTTAGTGTCCGGCAATGCATTGTATTGCTGACGGAATACCATTGCATTGGTCATATCAAATTCAACACCCAAATAATAGTGTGGGGCTGTAAACTTAGAAGATCCTAAGCGCTTTGCAATGGTTTTGCGCATTTGGCTATTTGGATAGGCTTCTAAACTTTCTATCCCTTGTGGTAATGCAAAGCCAGAGGCATTTCCTTGGTAATTTTCAATATCGCGTTTTACGATTCTTCCTCCGTCTCCAGAACCTTGAACGTTGGCCAAAACGATGTTGCGTTCTTCAGCCAAACGCTTGGCCAAAGGAGAAGCAATGATTCGTCCGTTGCTCGCTGTTTTTTGAACAGGAGGTGCAGCTGCAGCCGCTTTTTTCGGTGCTGCAGAAGGCGCTGGCGCAGCGGGTGCTGGTACCTTTTCTTCTACTTTAATTTCTTCTTGCGCTGCTTCAGGGCTAGCAGTTTGACTCGCAGCAGCGATGGCTTGCTCTACATTGGCATCTTTATCTCCAATGATGGCCAATACGCTATCGACAGGAGCGGTTTCCCCTTCCTGAATGCCTACATGCAATAAAGTACCTGAATAAAATGATTCAAATTCCATGGTTGCCTTGTCGGTTTCTATCTCAGCAAGAATATCACCTTCGCTTACCACATCGCCCACTTTTTTTAACCAAGTAGCTACCGTTCCCTCTTCCATGGTGTCGCTAAGACGTGGCATGGTAATAATTTCAACATTATCAGGTAAAGCAACCGCTTCTTGTTTTTGATCTTCAACAGCAGCAGGGCTTGCCTCCTCCGCAGGAGCAACTTCCCCTCCAGAAAGGAGTCCAGAAATATCTTCACCTTCACTACCAATGATAGCCAATAGGGAATCTACAGGAGCCGTTTCACCTTGTTGAATACCAATATGAAGAAGAACCCCTTCGTGAAAGGATTCAAATTCCATAGTGGCTTTATCGGTTTCGATTTCAGCTAAAATATCGCCTTCATTAATAGCATCTCCTACTTGTTTGAACCAAGTAGCTACTGTGCCTTCTTCCATCGTATCGCTTAAGCGAGGCATGTTTATAATTTCTGCCATATTAGCTTATTTTATGTTTTAAGAACGGATAATTTTTCTCTTCATAAACCGCATCATACATCACTGATTTTTCTGGGTAGGGAGACTCTTCAGCAAATTTTTCGCATTCTGCCACTTGCACTTTGATTTCTGCGTCAACAGCAGCAATTTCATCTTCCGTCATGTATTTTTTCTCCAGAATAATGTCTTTTACTTGTGTAATGGGGTCAATTTTACGGTATTCTTCAACTTCAGCTTTTGTTCTATAGTGCTGCGCGTCTGACATGGAGTGCCCGCGATAACGATAGGTTTTCATCTCTAAAAACGTAGGTCCTTTTCCATCTCTTGCGTGTTTCATGGCCTTGTCTAGGGCTTTAGCTACAGCAACAGGATCCATTCCATCGACAGGACCACAGGGCATTTCATAACCTAAACCGAGCTTCCAAATTTCTTGGTGATTTGCGGTACGCGCAACGGATGTTCCCATGGCGTAACCGTTGTTTTCAACTATAAAAACAACAGGGAGTTCCCACAACATTGCTAAATTTAATGTTTCGTGAAGTGACCCTTGACGCACAGCGCCATCACCCATAAAACACAGTGTAACTGCTCCGGTGTTGTGGTATTTATCGCCAAATGCCATTCCGGCACCTAAAGGAATTTGTCCCCCTACAATACCATGGCCTCCGTGAAAACGATGTTCTTTTGAAAAAATATGCATCGAACCACCTAGCCCATTGGATGTTCCAGTTGCTTTTCCGTACAACTCTGCCATCACTCTTTTTGGATCTACTCCCATACCTATGGGCTGCACGTGATTACGATAAGCCGTAATCATTCTGTCTTTTCCTAATTCCATTGCGTGAAGTGCTCCGGCTAATATGGCTTCTTGCCCATTGTAAAGATGAAGAAATCCGCGTACTTTTTGTTGAATATAAACAGCCGCTAACTTGTCTTCAAACTTACGCCAAAACATCATGTTTCGATACCAGTCGATGTAGGTTTGTTTGGTTATTTTTTTCATTGTGGATTGATGCTTTTTTTAGTCCAATTCTTTGACAAAAATACTACATTTAAATGAAACAAATGCCTTGGAATTTGTGAGAAAAAATATGAATGAAATGAACTTTATTGATTAATCGGCTGTTACGGCTGAACTATTCAAATTAAAGGTCAATGAAAAACGAAGGGTGTTCTCCAATGGGTTTCTAATTTTTGAGGTAGAAAATAAATAGGAAATATCGATGTTGGCAAAATCGAGCTGGAATCCAGCCCCGAGCGTTAAGAAACGACGAGATCCTTTTTCAATACTTTCATTAAAATATCCTGTTCGCAATGCAAAGGCATCTTGAAAAAGGTATTCAATTCCTACTGCCCAAGTTATTTCTTTTAATTCTTCTTGAAACCCTCCAGGCGCATCGTTAAACGATTCAAAAATACCCTTTAAAAAGGTTATGTCGGGCTGCTGATACCCTATCACCTCGTCTCCTTCATACACCTCAACTGGTGAAGGCACAAGCAATTTGTTGAGTTCGATATTAAAACTGAGTTGATTATCGGCATCCAATAAAAATTCTAGTCCAGAGCCAATTCGAAGATTGGTGGGAATAAAGTTTTTTTGTCCCCCTTCGTCATATTTGAGTCGAGGCCCAATGTTTGATATATTTATTCCATGGCGGAAACGCACTTTTTGATCGGCAAAATCGATGATTTCTCCTAAGTAAAAAGAGGAAATATCTACACCTAAAGAACTGGCGGGAGTAGCATCAACATCGTTAGATAGTTTTAAATCGGAACGAATATATCGGCCAGCTACCGCGAGCGATAATTTTTCATTGAGTTTTAATCCGTAAGAAACATCTAGGGTAAGTTCATTGGGCCGTTCTATCCCTTGTTGAATGATGGTGTTATTCACCAAATCGTTGAACTGAATATCACCCAAGCTAAAGTATTTTAGACTTGCCCCCCACGCGCTACGTTCGGTGTTTTTGGTGTAATAGGTAATGTTCGCAAGAAAAATGTCGTCTACCAACTTACTCAAATAGGGCGTGTAACTAATCCCAATGGCTTTGTCTTCGGTTGCAAAAACATATTTCGCAGGATTCCACTGTTGCGAAAAAACATCGGCGGAAGTTGCCACCCCAAGCTCTCCCATACCAGCAGAACGCGCATCGGGCGTAATCATTAAAAAAGGAACTCCTGTAGTGATGACACGACTATTGCTTTGCCCCAATGCAATTAAAGAGCATAAAAAAGAGAGTAAAACCAATATGTTTTTAAGTCGATGCACTTACATAACTGTTTGTAATGGTTTAACGTCTTTTTTTATGATTTCTTGTGTATGCGAAAAAGGATTTATGAAGAAGGCCTATTCTACACAATAAAAAGTTCTTGTCTGCGTTTATTTTAAAAAGTTGATGAATGCGAAAAGCATCAATATGTCGTATATTGCATTGTTTTTAAGTGCCAAAGACAAAAAAAATAAAATATGAGGGTAACTGGTATTTCAAAATTTACATTATTATTCATGCTAACAGCATTGATTTTTTCTTCCTGTGCAAGAAAAAATCAATCGCGAGGAACAGGTTGGAGCATCAATTCTAAAAAAGGTGGATTTCAGTATAATTTAGAATTTGAAGATCAAGAAACAGGTCCAGGTCTTGTTTTTATTGAAGGAGGTACCTATACCAAAGGGCAGGTGCAAGACGATGTAATGCACGATTGGAACAACACCCCTACCCGTCAGCATGTCATGTCGTTTTATATCGATGAAACAGAAGTAACCAACCTCATGTATTTAGAATATTTGGATTGGTTAAAATTGGTTTTTCCACAAGATAACTTACAATACAAACAAATTTACGAAGGAGCTCTTCCAGACACACTCGTTTGGAGAAATGCTCTTGGGTATGTGGAAGAACTTACCACCAATTATCTTCGTCATCCCGCCTATGCAGAATACCCGGTAGTTGGAGTAAACTGGCTACAAGCGGTTCAATATGCAGAATGGCGTACCGACCGTGTAAATGAATTTATCCTCGAAAGAGAAGCCTATATCGCCAAAGATGTGCGTTTTACGGAAGTAGATGCAAACAGCACCTTTAGCACAAGCGCTTATCTAAAAATACCTGAAACAACCTATGGAGGTAAAATCGATAGCTTGGTTGGAAAAAGAGGAAAAGTAAAAAAGGACACCACTGAAGTTAATGTGTATGCTGGTGTAGACAAAGGGATTCTTCTTCCCTCCTATCGTCTTCCCACAGAAACAGAATGGGAATATGCAGCACTTGCTCTGATTGGAGATCGAGAATACAACGCTTACCGTGGAAAAAAGAAATATCCATGGTCAGGCGAATACACACGCTCAGACGAAAGACGTACTGAAGGAGATCAGTTGGCCAACTTTAAACTTGGAAAAGGAGATTATGGCGGAATCGCTGGATGGTCTGATGACGGTGCAGATATCACTATTCAAGTGAAAGCCTATCCACCTAATGACTTTGGAGTATATGACATGGCTGGAAATGTAGCCGAATGGGTTTCTGATGTCTATCGCCCTATCATTGATGATGAAGCCAACGACTTCAACTATTATCGTGGAAATGTGTACATGAAAGAAGTTATTGGAGACGATGGAAAAGCAGAAGTTATTTCACCAGACCAACTATTATACGACACCCTTCCTAACGGAAAAGTACTGTTGAGAAGAATTCCTGGTCAATTAAAGCAACAACCTATTGACGAAGAAGAAACCTTTTTACGTCAAAACTTTACGCAGAGCAACAACAAAAATTTCCGTGATGGAGACATCGGTTCTTCACGACTCTATCGAGATCAAGGCGTAATGTCTCAGGAGGAATTGGAAGAAAAATATCCTGGATCCTCCGTGATGTATGACGCTCCTTCATCTCCAAAAGTAGAATTGGACGAAGAAGGAAATAAACTGCGAAAAAGAGACCGTAAAAATACACGAACATCCCTCATTACAGACGAAGTACGTGTGTACAAAGGAGGTTCTTGGAAAGATAGAGCTTACTGGCTCGACCCAGCGCAAAGACGTTATTTACCACAATACATTGCTACGGATTATATTGGTTTCCGTTGTGCTATGACCCGCCTAGGTTCAAAAAGCAAAAACAAAAAAACCGCGCGACATAAACGCCGAGGTTAAAAAAATCAATTTAAAAGGCATTTTAAAAAATGCCTTTTTTTATAACCTATGGACATTAAAAGAATTTACGATTGTTTTATTGCCTCCTCTGGGGTAACAACAGATACAAGGAAAAACCTAGCAGGAAGTCTCTTTTTTGCTTAAGTGGCCCACAATTTAACGGTAACGATTTTGCGGAAGAAGCCTTAAAAAAAGGCGCTGCTTTTGTGATTGGTGATGATCAAAAGAAATTGCCCAATAGTGAAAAGATCATTTTGGTTGAAGACAGTTTAACTGCGCTTCAAGACTTGGCGCGATATCATCGAGAAAAACACGCTATTCCCGTAGTAGCCATCACGGGATCAAATGGGAAAACGACCACCAAAGCGCTTTTTACCCATGTGTTGCAACAAAAGTTCAATGTGCTTGCCACATTGGGCAATCTCAATAATCATATTGGGGTGCCCCTCACCTTGTTAAACCTCAATTCATCTACCGAAATCGCACTTATTGAAATGGGTGCCAATCATCAAAAAGAAATAGAGGCCTTAGCGAAAATAGCACTTCCCACTCATGGTTATATTACCAATTTTGGAAAAGCGCACCTTGAAGGATTTGGGGGTGTTGAAGGCGTTATTCGAGGGAAAAGTGAATTGTATGATTTTTTAAGGGCAACCAAAGGAACTGCATTAGTAAACGCCAACGACGCAATACAACTGAAACAGTCCAAGGGGATAAATCAATGGACCTTCAGCGATAAAGAGCAAGCCAAAACTACCTTAACCAGCAAAATCAATGAAAAAGGGTTTTGCCAAAGCCAATGGAACGATATGGTGTTCGAAAGTCACCTCACTGGGGCATACAACCAAGACAATATCAATGCAGCAATTGCATTGGGAATGATGTTCGGCCTTACTGGCGCGCAAATTCAAAAAGGGATTGCGTCTTATGTACCCAAAAATAATCGCTCGCAATGGATTCAAACCAAAAAAAACAAAGTGCTTCTTGATGCCTATAATGCCAATCCTTCGAGTATGAAAGCAGCTTTGAGTGCTTTTGGGAAATTCCCGCACGAAAAAAAAGGAGTCATTTTAGGTGATATGCTGGAATTGGGAACCTATGCCAAAAAAGAACATCAAGCTACTATTGCACAAATTGAAGAAATGAATCTTGATTTAGTACTTCTTGTAGGGCCTTTGTTTCAATCGGTGAGTCAAAATGAAAACCACCTTAGTTTTTCTTCTACAAAAGAAGCAAAGATGTGGATAGAAAACGAAGCCGTATCCGATGCTGCTTTGCTCATAAAAGGATCCCGAGGAATTGCCCTAGAACAACTCCTCGATGCCCTTTAAAATTAGTCTAAACTAATCAGTTCAACGGCTTTAAATTCGGAAAGCTCAACAGCTTCGATTTCTTCTTGAAGGCTTTTCCAAGGTTCTCCATAAAAAGCGTTTACTTCTCGAAGTGCGTCTTTCAACTGTTTTTTGGCATGCTCCAACAACTTCTTTTCAGTTGCCGTTACACCCGAAGGACGACTCCCTACATAGCCCGAAGCCATGGAAATTCGCATCATAACGGTGGGGTCTGGATTCCGAACAATACCTTGTCGCTTATCTTCTTTCCCTAAAAATAAATCAATCAACTCCCCAATTTTTTTATTGGTGTCTTTGCATTTTTCAAGTAAGTCCTTGTGTTGTTCTTTGTCTGCGGCTTTCATTCTTTTCGCATAAGCCTCCAGTGTCGTTTTGGATTCAGCCAGTTGCTTCACTGCTTTTCCTGCTATTTCCACAAAGTGCTCTAGCTGTTTTTCAGCATCATAACGTTCATTGATTCCTGCCGAAGCATTCTCAATTCGAGGATCTATACCAATAGTTATCGAAGCTGAGCTTGTTGTTTCACCCATAACCAAATCTACTCGGTACACGCCAGGCTTAACCATCACTCCAGAGGGTTCTCTTTTGGAGGGACGGGCTTGTCTTCTTGGTCGGCTCACCCCTTTTTCGGTCATGTTCCAATACCAACGATGGAAGCCTTTTTCTTTAGGTGCCTTTTTCTTTAAGGTTCGAATCAATCGATCTCCATCATAAATATTAAGCGTTAGAGAATCTGCCTTTTTAGGTGTTGATTTCTCTTTTTTGCCTTCCACTTTATCTTTATGCGGTTTTGCTTCTTCACTTGGAGTATACATATAAGTAAGCATCGCTCCATACTTTCTATTCTCTCCATGATACATGGCATCGGCACCAAAGCGAGAACCTGTTGGTTGCTGATAGGCGGCTATATAGGCCGTTGGTGGGTCAAAAAGATGTGCTTTCTTTGAAGCAATGGTCGGGTTTTGTGCCAAGGCTCTCAACGGACGAATGTCATCCAGCACCCAAGCCGCACGACCAAAAGTTCCAATAATTAAATCATGCTCACGAGGATGAATAACCAGATCCTTGGTAGAAACGGTTGGGAAAATTTTGGTGTCTATTTTTTCCCACTGCTCCCCAGCATCTAAGGACAGATAAAGGCCATCATCCGTCCCCAAAAACAAAAGGTTTTTTGTTACAGGATCTTCGACTATGCTTAATGTGTAACTGTCAACATCGTTTTCATCAGCGATACGCTTCCAGGTTTTTCCATAATTAGTTGTTCTATAAGCATAGGGAGTGTAATTGAATCGTCGATAATCATTGGCCACTAACAAAGCTTCCCCTTTGTTTTTGTTGGATGCTTTGATTTGCGTAATCCAACTCCCTTCGGGAAGTCCTTTGAGGTTTTTACTAACCTCAACCCAATCTTCTCCTCCATTTTGGGTGTAATGAACTCTCCCGTCATCGGAAGCTACCCACAGCATGTCTTTTTCTAAAGGCGACGGTTCGATAACTAAAAGCGTACAATGGTTTTCCGCTCCTGTGGCGTCTAAGGTTAGTCCTCCACTTTCGCTTTGGTTTTGCTTTGCTTTATCGTTGGTGGTCAAATCGGGGGAAATCACTTCCCAAGTCAATCCTTTATCTTCACTTTTATGAACGAACTGACTTCCAAAATAAACGGTACTGTTGTCAAATGGATCTTGTCCAATCGCCGCGTTCCAGTTAAATCGAAGTTGCACCTCTGCATCGGGATGCGTTGGACGAACAATGTAATTGTTTCCTGTTTTCCAATCGTAACGAGATACATACCCTTGCTGACTCATCGCATATCCGTAGCGAGAATCGTCTAAATCGGGAACAACATCAAAACCATCTCCAAAAGCAATTTCTTGCCAATAGGAATTTCTTATCCCTTGCACGCGCCACACATAAGCTGGGCCACGCCAAGAGCCATTGTCTTGCATTCCGCCATATACATTGTAAGGAATTTCATTATCTACACTAATATGATAGAACTGAGCCACAGGAATGTTACCTACAAATCGCCAACTTTTTCCTCCGTCGTAAGTGATGTTTAATCCGCCATCATTTCCGTCAATCATAAAATTCCCATTTTCGGGATGAATCCACCAAGCATGATGATCTGGATGAACACCATTATCTACTCCATATGCAGGCATCAATTGCTTGAAGTTTTTCCCGCCATCTTCTGACACATTTACGTAAGTAAATACCGAATAAACGCGATTTTCATTGGTAGGATCTACCCGAATATCGGAATAATAAAAAGGGCGGTTTCCAATGTCTTTTTTATCGTTTACTTTTTGCCATTTTTCGCCTCCATCCATGGATTTGTAAAGGGCGTTTTTCTTTGCTTCTACAAGGGCATAAACCACATTAGGCTTGTTTTTCGCCATGGCCAAACCAATACGTCCAAGTTCTCCTTTTGGAAGTCCTTCTTTCTCGGTCAATTGTTTCCAGTTTTCTCCCCCATCATAGGTAATAAAGAGACCACTTCCTTTTCCTCCAGATTTAAAAAACCATGGATCGCGTTTGTGTTCCCACATGGCGGCAATCAATTTATTCGGATTGGTAGGATCCATAATTAAATCTGCTGCTCCCGTTTTGGGGTTTTGATACAGTATTTTTTTCCACGTTTGTCCGCCGTCTGTGGTTTTATAAATACCGCGTTCGGGATGCACTCCCCAAGGGGAACCAATGGCTGCAACATAAACAGTATTGGGCTGTGTAGGGTCTATGAGAATACGATGAATATGGCGGGTTTTTTCTAAGCCCATCGCTTTCCATGTTTTTCCACCGTCTAAGGATTTAAAAACACCATAACCCCCGTTTAAACTGTTTCGAGGATTCCCCTCTCCTGTTCCTACCCAAATTACATCGGGATTGCTTTGCTGAAGGGCTACTGCTCCAATGGAAGCGGTAATTTGATGATCGAAAATAGGAACCCAATCTACCCCCCCACTTGTGGACTTCCACAAACCGCCGGAGGCTGTTCCTACATACATATTTTCTGGAGCATCATGCTCAACATCAATGGCAGTTATACGACCACTCATGCCCCCTGGACCAATATTTCGCGGTGCAGTATTCTTTAACCAGGTAGATGTAAACTCTTGCGCAGAAAGATTCAACGAAAAGAAAATCAATAATAAAACGTACTTATTCATTGTGAACTATTTTTTTAGGTAAAACAAGATAACAATAATCCCTAATAAACGAAGTTCCTCTGCACAAGAATCTGTGTTGAAAAAGAAACGCATTCACATTAAAACATTATTTTGGTAAGCGAAATGAAGTATAGCATTTTTATCATCAATTTGGACGGTTCTAAAGAACGCTGGCTGCGAATTCAATCGCAACTGGAAAGCCAAAATTTGACCTACGAGCGCATTGCTGCCATCGATGTAAGAGAAATAAAAAATCAGCCTTTATTGTCTTTATACAATGAGAGAAAAAACAAATGGCAGTATCGAAAAAACCTTTCTCTGGGTGAAATTGGGTGTTACCTCAGTCATCGGAAATGCTGGAAAAAAATCGTTGACGACCAACTCGATTTTGCCCTCATTTTAGAAGACGACGTTCGACTTATTCAAGATTTAAAGGAGGTCATTACTTTTATTCAAAAGCATTCATTTTCCGAATGGGATTATTTAAAAATTGGCGAAACCCCCATCAAACGAAAACAAATTAAACTGACAGACGGGGCGCAATTTAATTTTATCCGCTATAAGAAAATTCCCATTGGGGCCTTTGCTCAAATCGTAAAATTTGAAGCGGCAAAAAAGCTTCTTTCAAACAGCACCGAAATCACACGTCCCGTTGATGTAGACATACAATACACTTGGAAAAACAAACTTCGCATCGCGGGTTTAACCCCTTATGCCATTGACGCGATTAAAGGACAAAGCGATATTGCTGATGTGGATAGTAAAAAAATCTACACCAATCGGCCTTGGATCGTTTTTAAAAACTCGGTAGAAGAATGGCTTTATCGCCTTCTTTCGTAAATGGCTAAGGAAAATGGACAAAACAAAAAAGCTTCTGACACTATCGAAAGCTTTTGTGGGTGTTATAGGATTCGAACCTATGACCTCTACCCTGTCAAGGTAGCGCTCTAAACCAACTGAGCTAAACACCCTGATGCCAAAAATACTAAAATAAAACAGATTCGATGTACATTTTTTGGGAAGTTGAAACAGAGGCTTTAACGCTTTTTGATTCCGATTTTCGAAATCATTTCATACACTGAATGTTATTTTTAAAACATTTTTAATTATTATTGTGTTAAAAACACCGTGATTATAGGCACCCCAAAAGAACTTAAAAACAATGAATTTCGTGTTGGATTAAACACTGCCAATGTCAAAGACCTCGTCCACCACGGGCATCGCGTTCTTATTGAAAAAGATGCAGGACTTGGAAGTGGCATTTCCAATAGTGCTTACCACGATGCAGGCGCAGAAATTGTAGCTTCAGCAGAAGAGGTTTATAATAATGCCGAAATGATTGTTAAGGTAAAGGAGCCGCAACCTTCTGAATATAAAATTATTCGACCGGGTCAAATTATTTTTACCTATTTCCACTTCGCCTCATCGGAAGCGCTTACGCGTGCAATGATGAAACAAAAAGCAATCTGCATCGCCTATGAAACCATCACCGACGAAAATAATCGTCTCCCGCTTTTAACTCCCATGTCGGAAGTTGCAGGAAGAATGTCCATACAACAGGCTGCAAAGTGGTTAGAAAAACCACTTCAAGGTAAAGGGAAGTTAATGGGTGGTGTTGCCGGGGTATCCCCCTCAAAAGTCCTTATTCTTGGTGGTGGAGTTGTGGGAACAGAAGCGGCAAAAATGGCAGCTGGGTTGGGAGCAGACGTCTATGTCTTCGATATTAACTTAGATCGAATTCGAGATTTAAACAACCTACTTCCTGCAAACGTAACCTCACTATTTTCTTCCAAAGAAACCCTTATACACCACTTAACCGATGCCGATGTTGTCATAGGTGCCGTTCTTATTCCTGGGGCAAAAGCACCTCGATTAATAGATGAAAAAATGTTGAAGTGCTTGTCACCAGGAAGCGTATTGGTTGATGTCGCTATCGACCAAGGTGGTTGTTTTGCCACCAGCCGACCCACCACCCACGAAGACCCAACTTATGTAGTAAATGACATTATCCATTATTGCGTAGCCAACATTCCGGGAGCCGTGCCCATGACCGCAACAAACGCACTCAACAATGCGACCTCCCCTTTTATTCGCACTATTGCCAACTTAGGATGGAAAAGAGCCTGCTTGAAAAACCCTCCCCTGAAAAATGGACTTACTACAGTAAAAGGAAAATTGGTTTCAAAAACCATTGCTGATGCTTTTCAGCTTCCCTTTGATTCAGTTCAATTATGAATGCTTAATTTTGACTCATCACGATCAGAATTATGCTACAGATTTTAACGGAAATTGTAGGAGAGAACAACATCCTACACAGCGGAAAAGAAAAAGCTAGATTTTCTCACATCTGGAAAACCGATATTCCTTTGGAGGCCCTTGCCGTGGTTTTTCCTAGAACGACAGAAGAAGTATCCTTGCTCATGCAATGCTGTTACTCTCATAACCAAGCAGTCGTGTTGCATGGAGGACTCACCAATTTGGTAGGTGCCACACAAACCCAAAAAGAGCAGCTTGTTATTTCTCTAGAAAAAATGAAAACCATTGAGGAAATTGATCCTCAAACCCGAACCCTTACTGTGCAAGCCGGGGTGATTTTGGAAGAAGCCATTGCTGCAGCTGAAAACGCCAATCTTTTTTTACCCTTAAGCTTTGGTGCAAAAGGATCGGCGCAAGTTGGAGGAGTCGTTTCCACCAATGCAGGGGGGCTTCGTGTTTTTCGTTATGGTATGACACGCCAAATGGTTTTAGGCATAGAAACCGTTCTTCCTGATGGAACGATTATCAATTCGCTCAAAAAAATCATCAAAGACAATTCAGGGTACGATTTAAAACAACTTTTTATTGGTGCAGAAGGAACGCTCGGAATCGTTACCCGTGTTGTTTTTAGATTGCTTGAAATACCGCTGAGCCGCTCCTCAGCCATTGTTGGAAATTCCGATTACCCCAAGGTTGTAGCTTTATTGAAGTTTTTAGAAAAAGGAATGGCCGGAACGCTAACCGGTTTTGAGTTAATGTGGCAAAGAACCTACAAAGCGATGACCACTGCTTATCCTGCTCCGATTTCCGATGAATACCCCTATTATGTGTTTGTGGAAAGCATGGGAAGTGCTCCCCAAAACGATTTTGATCGCTTAACCGCCCTGATTACAGAAGCCATGGAACAAAACCTAGTAGAAGACGGATGCATGGCGCAAACCGAACGAGAGCTTCAAAGCATCTGGAAGATTAGAGAAGACGTTTCAGTACTGGCCGATTTATCGAACTTCGATCAACATTTCGATATCAGTTTACCCATAAGCGTTATTGGAAAAGAAGTGGACTTAGCCATCGAGAATTTAAGTAAACTCCCCTTTGTTGACACCATTTTCCCTTTCGGTCATGTGGCCGATGGAAACATTCATTTTATCATTGGGAAAAATGAAAATTCAAGTGAAATTATAAAGGCCATCAATGCTGTAATTTATGCCAATTTAAAAGCTAACAAAGGTTCTGTTTCTGCAGAACACGGAATTGGAATGGATAAAAAAGCCTATTTATCTACTTCCCGCACTAGCAGTGAAATTGCTTTAATGAAAAAGTTAAAAAAAGCGCTCGATCCCAAAAACCTTTTGAATCCGGGTCGGATTGTGGATGTTATTCGGATCACGAACTTTAATCGTGATGTTGCGCAAATGCAAATTATATGGGTACGCTACATGTTCCACCACGTAAGTGGGAATACTGTTCGCATCATTCGGATTAGAAATAAAAGAACCCGAACCTGGACTAGGATTTTCTGTTGCATCCAAATACCCATCGCCATCGGTATCTCTATCGAGCGAATTTTCAATTCCATCGCCATCGATGTCAAAAGAAGGGGTTAACGTTGCTGTTCGAATAAAAACTGGATTGTCTTCACGCAAAGCATCTTTAGCAAAGGGAATTTCTTTCAACGCCAATTGTTGTGCTTCCTTTACGATGGACAATTTGAAATTAGCAACAGAAGGGAGCGCTAAAGTAATGTGTTCAAAAAATTCATCGTTTATTCTAGACGTTGACCATATAGGAATATCGTTATACTCAATCGAAAAACGTTTCGCCCCCGGATAAGAAAGAGGAGGTTCGATACGAACATCCGAGGAGGTAGCTGATTCGGCGGGTGCATATTGTGCAATCGATGGAGACGCCGCTGAAGTTCCTGAGAGAGAGGCTCCATCGATATAAAAAACAGGTATGCGTTCCAGTTTATAATCAAATTCTAAAATCAAATTATTTTTTGGAAAGCCGGTAAACTGCTTTTCTGCCTTGAATCTGCTGGGTTTGGTGTAGGGAATAACCGACCAATTTGAATACTGATTCCCACTTGAATCGCGCTCCCTTTGAATATCGTCTACGGATGCTTGTGTTGGGGAAACCACCCATGTTGCAGGGTCATTGTCAGTAAAAGTGAAATCGTCATTATAATAGATTTCGATAAAATCCTCAAATTAACGCTCATCCTCATCTTCCGTATTAAACACCTCTAGGCCTACATCATAAAGACCAAATTTTTCATAAGTAACGGTTTCTGTTACCTCACTAATGGAATCATTTGTGATTCCGCCAGGAAACGACCATGATAGACTATCGATATTACTCGAAGAAGCGATAAAACTAATTTGAAAGCTTGCAGAACCCGTGTTGGTGGTTACCCCAAAATTTCTTGACGTAGCAATAAAAGAAGCATTCAGTTTTCCTGTATTGCTCCAAGTAGGATTAATTATTTCATCTTCTCGCACTGGAGGCTCAAATACCGGTGGAGTACAACGGTACATGAGAACAGAAAGAAAGACAATTAAAACAAGACCGTTCTTGAGCTTCATAACACAAAAGTAATATTTATTTACTATAATAATTGAAGTAAAATAAATTCAAAAAAAAAGCCCGTTGAACAACGGGCTTTTTATGATCATAAAATCAAGTTAAGCAGCATTTTGCTTTTTGATTAAATTGAGAGCAGAACCCTCCTTAAACCACTCAATTTGTTGAGCGTTGTAGGTATGGTTTGCTAAAATGGTGTCTTTGGATCCATCAGCATGAACTACCTCAATGGTAATTTGCTTTCCAGGAGCAAAATCTTTTAAGTCTACAAAGTTAAAAGTGTCATCTTCTTGAATAAGGTCATAGTCGGCCTCATTTGCAAAAGTGATTCCTAGCATTCCTTGCTTTTTTAAGTTGGTTTCATGAATTCGTGCAAACGACTTCACTAATACCACTTTTACACCTAGGAAACGAGGCTCCATGGCTGCGTGTTCGCGAGAAGAACCTTCTCCATAGTTGTGGTCTCCCACAACAACTGTTTCAATTCCAGCTGCTTTGTATTCGCGTTGTACATCGGGCACTCCGCCATACTCCCTGTGAGTTGGTTTTTGACAAAGTTTGTTTTCTGGTTATATGCATTAACCGCACCGATTAAACAGTTGTTCGAAATGTTATCCAAATGCCCACGGAAACGCAGCCATGGCCCTGCCATAGAAATATGGTCTGTAGTACACTTACCATGTGCTTTAATCAAAAGCTTTGCGCCCGTTAGGTTTTCCCCATTCCAAGGGTGGAAAGGAGTTAATAATTGCAAACGTTCTGAAGTTTCACTTACCACTACATTAACAGAAGAGCCGTCTTCTTCAGGAGCGAGATACCCATTGTCTTCAACATCAAAACCTTTGGGTGGAAGTTCCATTCCTGTTGGAGGATCTAAACTCACCTCTTCGCCATTTTGGTTAATTAACTTATCATTAAGTGGATTAAAGTCCAAACGCCCGGCGATGGCCACTGCCGCTACCATTTCTGGTGAAGCTACAAAGGCATGGGTGTTTGGGTTTCCGTCTGCACGTTTAGAAAAGTTTCTGTTAAAAGAATGCACAATCGAATTTTTTTCTTGCTTATCCGCTCCTTCACGCGCCCATTGTCCAATACATGGTCCACAAGCATTGGTGAAAATTTTTGCATTTAAGTCTTCAAAAACACTAAGCAATCCATCTCTTTCTGCCGTGTAGCGCACTTGCTCTGAACCGGGGTTGATTCCAAATTCCGCTTTATTGACAAGCCCTTTATCTACAGCTTGTTTCGCAATCGATGCTGCACGAGATAAATCTTCATAAGAGGAGTTGGTACAAGATCCTATCAATCCCAATTCCACTTGCAATGGCCAATCGTTTTCTTTTGCTACTTTTGACATCTCAGCAATTGGTGTAGCTAAATCTGGAGTAAAAGGTCCGTTTAAGTGTGGAGTTAAACTACTCAAGTCTATTTCAATCACTTCATCAAAAAAGTTCTCTGGGTTGGCATAAACTTCTGCATCGGCAGTTAAGTGCTCTTTTACAGCATTTGCTGCATCGGCAACATCATCACGACCTGTTGAACGCAAATAGCGCTCCATAGATTCGTCATAACCAAAGGTTGAAGTGGTTGCACCCACTTCGGCTCCCATATTACAGATGGTTCCTTTCCCTGTACAGGACATGGCTTCGGCACCTTCTCCAAAATATTCTATAATGGCTCCAGTCCCTCCTTTAACAGTAAGGATACCGGCTACTTTTAAAATCACATCTTTTGGCGCAGTCCAACCGTTTAATTTTCCAGTAAGTTTAACGCCAATTAGTTTTGGAAATTTTAATTCCCAAGGCATATCGGCCATTACATCAACTGCATCCGCACCTCCAACTCCAATGGCGAGCATTCCTAGCCCTCCTGCGTTTACGGTGTGCGAATCGGTCCCAATCATCATTCCCCCTGGGAAGGCGTAGTTTTCTAAAACTACTTGGTGGATAATCCCTGCTCCGGGCTTCCAAAAACCAATACCGTATTTGTTAGAAACAGATTCTAAGAAATTAAATACCTCAGCAGATGTAGAATTGGCTGATTTTAAATCCACCTCAGCACCTGATTTTGCTTGAATAAGGTGATCGCAATGCACAGTAGTTGGAACAGCTACCTTCGCCTTTCCAGCTTGCATAAATTGCAACAACGCCATTTGAGCAGTGGCATCCTGACAAGCAATTCTGTCGGGAGCAAAATCAACATAATCTGCTCCACGTGTATAAGGACGATCCGATTGAACATCCCACAAGTGAGAATATAAAATCTTTTCGGAGGCCGTTAAAGGTTTTCCAGTTAATTTTCTTGCTTCAGCAACACGATCTTCTAATCGTGCATAGACTGCTTTGATCATTTCAATGTCAAAAGCCATAATCCTATAAATTTAATTTACACAAAATTACGAAATTAAGTAATTAGAATTCCTCTCGATTATAGATTTAATTGATGTTTCGAGAAATTCTACAAATCGTGTGCGATGTGTTTAAAATCCAATAAAATACGAGTGCTGTGTTATAAAAATCATAACTGCTTTTTTTGAGCATTCTAAGAAATGAAGTACCTTTTGATTGTTAAACAAAAAATCGTGAATCAATTATTTCAAAAATACAAAGGGCTCATCTTGGCTCTTTTTTTAGGCGCATTCATCAGTTTGGTGGATAGTTTTGTGCTTAGCGGACAATTTAAAGGGGTAGAGGAATACAAGCATTTTATATACATCGCTGCGCTTTTAATTGGCCTTGCAGTGGTATTAAGCATTTTACTCAAGGAAGGTCCAGCCGAAGAATAAGCCTTATCTTTACTGAAAAAAGATGCAGCATTTTTCAAAAGAAAATATTGATGCTTTAGCAATACGCTACAAAAACAACTTAATCAATAGTATTTCGGGATACAAATCGGCCAACCTCATAGGCACAAAAAGCCCAGCAGGAAATACCAATCTTGCGATTTTTAATTCGGTGGTTCATTTAGGAAGCAATCCCGCACTATTGGGGTTTATTTTGCGCCCTACCACGGTCCCTCGACACAGCTACCAAAACATGAAAGATACTGGGGTTTTTACCATCAATCATATTCATAAAAATCAGATCGAAGACGCCCACCATACTTCGGCCAAGTACCCTGAAAATAGCTCTGAATTCGATCAAACTAATCTTAAAGAGGAATATAAAGCAGACTGGTTCGCTCCTTTTGTAGAAGGAGCTCCCGTTCAAATTGCGTGTCGCTATGTCAACGATTACCTTATTAAAGAAAATGACACCCTGCTTGTGGTTGGAGCCGTAGAACATTTATTTGTACAAGACGAAATGCTCCTCGAAGACGGTTATGTCCAATTAGACAAAGGAGAGGTGGTAACGGTCAATGGGATAGATGGCTATGCATTGCCGCAACTGCTCTCGCGTTTTCCTTATGCCCGACCCAAAGAATAAGTATGGAATTTATTTCAAACGCCCTTTATGATTATGTGGTGGCCCACTCCCAAGAAGAGCCCCAATTGCTAGCCGAACTTTCGCGACAAACCCATTTGAAGGTTTTACAACCACGCATGTTGAGTGGCCCTTTGCAAGGGCGGTTTCTAAGTATTTTATCCAAATTAATTCAACCCAAAAAAATACTTGAAGTAGGAACTTTTACAGGTTACGCCACCCTCTGTTTGGCCGAAGGACTCGCAAAAGAAGGACAAATCGATACGCTGGATAAAAACGAAGAGCTGCTCGATTTTCAACGCTCGTTTTTCGATCGGTCTCCCTGGGGAAAACAAATTCATCAGCACTGTGGCGATGCCCTAGAGCTTATTCCCACCTTGGAAGGAGATTATGATTTGGTTTTTCTGGATGCTGACAAAAAAAATTACCTCAACTATTTGGAGCTTTTACTACCAAAAATAAAACCAGGCGGATTGTTGCTTTCTGACAATGTGCTATGGAGTGGAAAAGTAGTGGAAGAAACCAAAAAAAAGGATGAAGACACGAAGGTGCTCAAAACGTTTAATCGACTAATTGCCGAGCATCCTGAGTTGGAAACTGTTTTACTTCCCCTTCGGGATGGGCTTACAGTGAGCCGTAAAATGAGTTAACCTTTTCGCTTTACTGAATTGGTGAGTACGTCAAAATTCTCTTTGACATCGTCAAGCTCTTTTTTAAGATCGGCTCCAATTTCCTTAGTAGGATCGAGCTCTGCCGATTTTTGAATTTCGGATTTGATGTCGTCAGTAGCCTGTTTTACTTGGGTAATTCCTTTTGCTAAACCGCGTGCAATGGTCGGTATTTTGTCTGCTCCGAAGATGAGCAAAACAATGAAAAAAATAAAAACAATTTCGGCTCCGCTAATAAACAACATAACAATTTATTTGTTTCAAAGGTAAATGAAAAATGGCAGGAGAACCCTCCTGCCATTACATAACTTTCTTTTTAGCCTTGTACTTTGGCTTTGAATTTCTCAAAATCCGTTTCGGCTTCTTTCCTCGGCCAAGCATTGTTGGTCAAATTCACATCGGCAGTTTCTTCATCTGGATCTACCGTGATGCTAATCAACTCCTTATCCGAGGTTAAAAGTTTTTGAACTTTATCATCGTTTTTACGCCAGACTTGAACAGGGTAAGTAACGCGCTCTTTGGAACCGTCTGCATAGCCATATTCTACAATAATTGGCATGACCAACCCACCGGGTTTTTCAAATTCTACTTCATAAAAATACTTAGGTAAGGTTTTCCCTTCAGGCAAATTTTCTGCTAAAACAGAAGAATGGTCTGTAGGCTCACCTTCAGTAAGGGAAGAATCGTAGGCGTTGCTTTGCGCATCAACCATAAAGACAGAAGGCGGCAGATCGTCTACCGTCATGTTATAACGCTCTAGCAAATCCACCACTTCTTGGTCGGGGTTTGGAGACACATAGAAGCGATTGACTTCGCTAACTCCAACATCTACCACATCGGTTGAATAGAACCAACCTCTCCAAAACCAATCCAAATCTACCGCAGAGGCATCTTCCATTGTACGGAAAAAGTCTTCTGGAGAGGGATGTTTAAACATCCAACGCTGGGCATAGGTTTTGAATGCAAAATCGAAAAGCTCTTTCCCCATAATGGTTTCGCGAAGAATATTGAGTGCTGTAGCGGGTTTTCCATAGGCATTTGGCCCCAATTGATATACGTTTTCAGGGTTTGACATGATGGGACTAATAAAGTCCTGGTCGCCCGACATATAACGTACAATTTTGGAAGGAGCTCCTCTCCGCGATGGATAGTTTTCTTCAAATTCTTGCTCGGTTAAATATTGCATAAAGGTGTCTAATCCTTCGTCCATCCATCCCCACTGACGTTCGTCAGAGTTAACAATCATTGGGAAATAGTTATGCCCTACTTCATGAATAATCACACTGATCATCCCGTATTTTGTTCGGTCAGAATAGGTTCCATCGGGGTTAGGACGGCCATAGTTCCAGCAAATCATAGGGTATTCCATCCCTTGATTTTTAGCATGAACTGACACTGCTTTTGGGTAAGGATAATCGAAGGTGTATTTTGAATACACATCTAAAGAATGTGCAACTACCTTGGTTGAATACTCTTCCCATAATGGGTTTCCTTCTTTAGGATAAAGCGAAGAAGCAATTATATTCTTCCCTCCTACTTTTACAGCCATCATGTCCCAAATGAAACGACGGGAAGTAGCAAAAGCAAAATCGCGAACATTGTCTGCAACAAACTTCCATGTGCTTGTTTTGGTCGCTTTTGTTTTTTCCCTTTCCACTACCTCTTCTTGAGAAACCACGATAACAGGCTTATCGAAAGTGGTTAAGGCTTTTTTATAACGTTTATACTCCTCTCGTGTAAGCACTTCTTTTGGATTTTGAAGCATCCCTGTAGCTTCCATAATATGGTCTTCAGGAACGGTAATGTTGACTTCGTAATTTCCAAAGTTGAGGGCAAATTCTCCATTCCCCCAAAACTGATAGTTTTGCCACCCTTCGACATCGTTATAAACGGCTAAGCGAGGAAAAAACTGTGCAATCACATAGGCGCGGTTGTCATCTTCTTCAAAATATTCATACCCAGAACGCGCACGGTTGGTTACGTGGTTGTTAACTTTATACCACCACTTAATAGAAAAGGTGTACTGTTGACCACTTTGCAAAGGCGTTGGCAAATCAACACGCATCATGGTTTGATTGATGGTGTGGCGAAGGGGTTTTCCCGTAGCGTCTTTTACTTCTTCGATATTGAAGCCACCGACAAATTTATCGCCTGTAAAATCGCTAACAAACGACTCTACCCCTTGGAATTTTGAAACACCAGAAGGGTTTTTGGCTTCTGCCATATCATTTTCGTTACGGATATTTTGATCCAATTGCACCCATAAATACGGAAGCGCATCTGGGGAATTGTTGGTATAAGTGATGGTTTCAAAACCAGATAAACGCGTATTGGCATCATCCAATTCGATATCCATTTTGTAATCTACCTGCTGTTGATAGTAATCTACCCCTGGGGCACCAGAAGCTGTTCTAAATCGATTGGGAGTAGCAAACTCTTCATAGAGTTGCTTGAATTTATTGCTGTTCGTATGTCCCTTTTGCACCAATGAATCTTGGGCGAAAATTACTGTAGAGAACAAAGCGAAACCAAATAAAAGAAATTGTTTTCTCATTCGTTTTTTGTTAGAGTTAATCATCAAATATAATTTAATTTTTCTATTCTTTGAATGAATAGCTAAAGTGGGTGCGCTTCGCATTCAGAAGGAAACTTTTTTTCAGTTTTTCTCCTCTTAAATGAACTAAATTTTGCTGGGAAGGAAGAAATTCAGTTAGGAAAGTGTTTTCAACTTCAAAACGATTAATTTCTTTTTTTACAAGCTTAATTTCCGCATAAATCACCAATAAATCATCTTGGTATTCCCGCCCTAAATAACGAATTGTTTGCAATTCATTATCGACGGAAATTTGGATTTGATTTTGGTAAAATTGCGCAACAAAATCATCAATTTTTTGGGAATCTGAATCGGGTTGAAATACGACTTTTGGATGCCCTTCTTGCTGCATAAAGGCTTCTAAATCATCGATAAAAAAGCGGGAAGTTAACTGCAGCTCCCCTTTTTCTTCTGCCCAATTGAGGGTCGTAGTACTCAAATAATAGTCGTGCTCAAAAAAGAAAGAACTCAACCCAAAAAAAAGAAACAACAGGCTAATCGGTTTGCGTAGCATAGGTGGCGTAATATTGAGTAAAAGTAACCATAACTTCATCGTGTCGGTGCTTTTTGAATAGAGAAATAAGCTCAGTGTTTTCGGAACAAGCTAAAACAAAATCATAAACCATTTCGGGTTTTAAATTGAAGTTTTCTTCAAAATAATAGAGTCCGTAAAAACGAATAATGGCATAAAGCACTTCAAAATTGGACTCAACCGCTCTACTCTTTTTGAGGTTTTTGTAATAGCCCGACAAATGTTTGTAAACCGCATCGATGTTCAAACCTCCTGAAATAGGCATTAACAGGGTGGAAAGAATAAGGCTTTTTCCCGATACAATGCGTTCTTTTCGTTTTCCCTTAAAACCTGGAATTCCAACATTATGAAAATTGATTGGGGGTTTTACTTGCCCCATGTCTTGGGATAGGCTCCCTGAAAGCTGATGGGGTTTTACTACCACTTCCGATAATTCATTCACAAAAGTTTCTAAGTAAATGCTTACTTCTGCGGCTTCAAAAACGGCCTCGGTAATGAGCAATTCTTGCGGTTTAAATTGAATTCCTGAAAATTGTAATTTCTCCCCTACGCGAACAGAAATTTCAAAATTTCCTTCAACATCACTGATTTCAGCGTTGCCACGGGAAGTATTTACAATATGAATTTGACTGACAGACAAAACCGGGTGCACCAATTTTCCTTTGAGCAATTTATAGGCCTGAGCGGAGAGAAGCTGAGCGCCAAAAAACAACAAAAGAAAGCCAAGCCTTAGGTTCACTTTTCACTTTGATTAAATGTGCTACTGGTTTGAATTAGATATTCGATTAACTGAAATTCCTTATTTTTCTTTAGTAATTTATCGGAAGGCATTTCGTCGTCGAGCAGAGCTATAAAGGCAGGCAATTGTGCTAGTGGAATTCCTAAATCCTCTGTAAAAAATTGTTCGTCAAATATTTGAGGGAGCACCTTGGAGGGCGTTAATGTTCTTTTTTCTTCACCCCTATCGCGTTGAATGGCTTTGGCCAGCAGCAAGGCGATATTGACCAAGTTCAGCCCATTATTGAGCTGTCCTTTTTGCATAATGTTGTTCTCTATTTTGGTGGATTTATCTTGGTTGTAATCCACACGAGAAAATTCCTCTTTTTTAAGATCCAGAAACTTTTCCGTATTCTCGGGTCCCACCACAATTTCATCCAAAATATTCACTCGTTCGTTCACCTCCACAATCAAGCGGTTTTTTTCAAGAACCTCGGTGGTGACCGTTACTGTTCGAATTTTAAATTGAATGGATGAAAAAATAATTTCATCTCCTAAGCCTGCAACGATCTCGAATTCTCCGTTTTCGTCGGTAATGGTATTGGTCTGTGCGGAGTTGTTGACCACATTGGCGGCGATTACATTATTGTTTCGATACATGAGTTTTCCGCGCAACAAACTCCTGTTTTGCTGAGAAAAAAGACTAAAGCATAGAAATGAAAAGAAGAAACCTAAATACGTTTTCATTTCATAAAAATAAGAATATAAAACGCAAACAAATAAGAAAAAGGGAAAGAAGTAGAGCAGGAGACCGGGTTCGAACCGGCGACATTCAGCTTGGAAGGCTGACGCTCTACCAACTGAGCTACTCCCGCATAATGCAAATATAAAGCAAGTTTTTTTAATGACATAGGAAGGTGTTTTAAGAAGATTGATTATTTTTCAATCATGAGGTTAACTATTCAAATCAAAGAAATCGATGCACAAACCACATTTGCTGTCCGGCATCCTGTGCTACGTAATGGCAGACCCTTAGCCGATTGTGTCTTTGAAGACGATGATCTCCTCTCCTCAATTCATTTAGGAGCCTATCACCAAGGAAACCTTATCGGTGTGCTTTCCGCTTATCGTAAAAAACATAAAAAATTTCCTACAGCAAATGGATATCAAATCAGAGGCGTTGCCGTGCTCCCTTCCTATCAAAACAAAGGCATTGGGAAAAAATTAATGGCTGAAATTGAATCCCTGCTTTGCACTAAAAAAGAGGTTCTTCTATGGCTGAATGCTCGTGAAAGCGCGATGGCGTTTTACAAAAAAATAAACTATGTGCCGCTGGGTAAACCCTTTTCAATACCTTTGATTGGCACACACTATTGTTTCTATAAATTGTATGAAAAAGCACATTAATCCTCTCCTATTTTGTTTCCTTCTTTTAGGAATGGCATTTGTTTTTGGACAAAACGAAAAAGAAATTGATGTTGCTTTTTTAACGGGAAAAACACCCCTTGAAGAAAAAGCCACTTACACCCTCTTACCCGAAGTGGAAGCTGCGTTTATAAAGTTGAGTGAAGCTGCAGAAAAAGAAGGCATTCAATTCAAAGTGATTTCAAGTTACCGAAGTTACGCCCACCAAAAACGGATTTGGAATCGAAAATACTTGCGTTTTACTCAAGCTGGAATGACACCCCAAGAGGCGATTGAAAAAATAATTGAATACTCTACAATTCCAGGAACTTCGAGGCACCATTGGGGAACAGAAGTTGATTTGGTCGATGCAGGCCCAAAAGTCAAAGGAGATGTGCTACTAGACTCACTCTTTCACCATGGGCCTTATCAAAAGATAAGACGCTGGTTGGAAAAAAATGCAGCCCAATGTGGGTTTGAATTGGTCTACACTAAAGACACGTTAAGAAAAGGTTTTGCATATGAACCTTGGCACTATAGCTATGCACCTTTATCAAGAAAATTTTTAGCAGATTATATAACAAAAAAGGCCCTTTTCGAAAGCGCAAAAGACAGTACCCTGTTAGGAAACACCTTAATCGATTCACTGTTTTTAAATCGGTATAAAAAAGAACAGCTTTTGGACATTGCCCCATCGCTACTGCCAAAGTACAAATAACCTTATTTGTCTCTAAACAGACGCATCAATCCGTCATATCGCCTTCTTGAAATGGGCAATACACTACCGTTTGAAAGGGTACAGTAAGTCCCTCCTTTTTTATCGATACTTACAATATGCGAGAGATTGATTAAGTAGGAATTATGTATGCGAAAAAAAGCGGTTTTAGAAAGAGTATCTTCATATTCCCCAATCGACTTTGAAGAAACAACCTGTCGAGCAGCATCTTTCAAAATAAATTGGGTGTATCGACCCGATGACTTAAGACAGATGATTTCATCGGGATTTAAAAAATCGACCTTATCCATACCCGAGACAATAACAAAATTGCTGGTTTTTACTTCTGTTATCGATTGGGATAAATAATTAATTTGATCTTTATCTATAAAGACTTTGTTTTGCATACGTTCTTTAGATGTTAAACCGGGAGCAATATCCACATGAAAGGCAATGGGGTTTTTATGACGAATGTTTTGAAGTACAATAAACGAGTTGATATAATCGAGTTCTTCTTGTAAAGACATGCTTTCTAAAAAGGAAATCTCCAAAGTCTTGCGAAGCATTTTAGAAAAAATCGAAATGTATTCATTGGCTTTTTTTTCGCCCTTCAAAATCATTACGCTTTGGATTCCATTGAGGGTATTAAAAATGAAATGAGGATTCATTTGCGCTTTTAAAGTACTCGATTCCAATTTTGCAATCTTATTTTTGTAAGCGTTGCGTTATCTTGTCCGATCCGTTCCAAAATAAAAAATTAGAAGTATGACAATACTACCTTCAAACATAATATAGAACGGACTAACATCCTCTAAGTTATTAAAAAGAAATAAATTAGGGGCAAATACACAAAAACAAAAATGAAAAACAGCTACTACCAGCCCGAAGATTTAAAAAAGTTCGGAGACATTAAAAATTGGAATGAGGAACTAGGCAATAAATTTTTTGATTACTACAATAGTGTTTTTGAAGAAGGAGCACTTAGTGCTAGAGAAAAATCTTTGATCGCTTTAGCAGTGTCTCATGTTGTTCAATGCCCCTACTGCATTGATGCCTACACCAAAGACGGGCTGCAGCGTGGAATAGAAAAAGAAGAGATGATGGAAGCCGTGCATGCTGCTGCCGCTATTAAAAGCGGAGCTGCATTGGTGCATGGAGTTCAAATGATGAATCGTTACGATAAACTCAGCATGTAATATGGCCCAAAAATCTTTACAAAGAAGAGGCAACCCTTTAGCAAATACGGAAAAACAACTGGAAATTTTATCTCGTGGAGATTTCGAAACCGGTGTTTTACCCACCTTTGTCAAGCAACTTAAACGGGAAAACCAATTTCCATTGAAAACTCAAAAACTGGAAATTCTACAGATCAATTTGGGCTATATGTGCAACCAAGTATGCTCTCATTGCCATGTAGATGCTGGCCCAGACAGAAAAGAAATTATGACAGAGGCCACCCTGAACCAGTGTTTAGAGGTAATGCAAAACCATGCTATTGCAACGGTTGATTTGACCGGTGGAGCACCTGAAATGCATCCAAAATTCCGATGGTTTGTAGAGCAAATTAGAGCGACAACATCCGTAAAAGATATCATTGTACGGTCTAATTTAACCATCCTTTTGGCCAATCAACATTATGCAGATTTACCTCATTTTTTTGCGCAACAACGGGTGCATGTTATTTCCTCCCTCCCTTTTTACAAAAAAACAAAAACAGACCGCCAACGCGGCGAAGGTGTTTTTGATCAATCCATTACAGCACTTCAGCGACTCAATGCAGTGGGTTACGGAAAAGAAGAAAGTAATTTACAACTCGACTTGGTTTACAATCCCTCAGGTGCATTTTTGCCTGGAAACCAATTGGCCTTAGAAACTGAATTTAAAAAACGCCTATACGACGATTTTGGCATTGTTTTCAATCAGCTTTTCACCATCACCAACTTACCCATTAGTCGCTTTTTGGAATACCTTATCGCTTCAGAAAACTATGAAGAATATATGCAAACCCTCGTGGAAGCCTTTAATCCTAATGCAGTAAAAAACTTGATGTGCACCAACACCCTCTCAGTGAATTGGCAAGGAGAACTCTTCGATTGTGATTTTAATCAAATGTTAGGGTTGAAAATTGACTCAGAAAACAACCATATAGGCGATTATACTTCGGAGGGAATAGCAGAACGAAACATACAGGTTTCTCAACACTGTTTTGGTTGCACTGCAGGAGCCGGAAGCAGTTGTCAAGGGAGCATTGCCTAATGAAAGAAAAACGTCCAGCACTTATCGTTTTTTGTAAAAATCCCATCGAAGGGAAAGCAAAAACACGTCTTGCAAAAACCCTTGGTACTTCTAAAGCACTAGCAATTTATAAACGGCTTATTCAAAAAACAGCCGAGGTAGTAAAGCCGCTTGATGAGGTTGATGTTTTTGTGTTTTACAGTCATTTCATTCCTGAAACCGACGCATTCGACACGGCTAGCCCTCAAAGAGAATTACAAAAGGGAAAAGATCTTGGAGAACGAATGGGCAATGCCTTTCAAAGGGTATTTAAAACACATGCACCCGCTGTTATTATTGGGACAGATTTGTGGGAACTTTCCCCTTTAAACCTTGAAACTGCATTTTCAAAACTCCATGAAAAAGAAGCAGTTATTGGCCCTGCTAAAGATGGTGGATACTACCTTTTAGGCCTTCAAAAATTTCATGCACCTCTCTTTCAAAACAAGACCTGGAGCAGTGAACATGTATTTACAGAAACCTTGAACGATTTAAAGACGAAAGAAGTATTTTTATTGAAGGTAAAAAACGATATTGATACTGAAGAAGACATACAACCCTATCCCGATTTACACGTTTTTTAAACATGACTAAATTAGAACAAATCGAAAGTACAACGTCCTTTTTGAAAACAAAAGGAGTGAAAGAAGGAGCCATTGGAATTATTTTAGGCACCGGATTAACCGACTTGATTAAACAAATCGAAATTGAGATCGAAATCCCCTACGACATTATTCCACATTTCCCAAAATCGACCATGGAATACCACACCGCAAAACTGTGTTATGGGCAATTAAACAAGGTTCCTGTTCTCGTTTTTGACGGAAGATTTCATGCATACGAAGGCTTGAGTTATTTTGAAATCACCTACCCTGTTCGCATTATGCATCGCCTTGGGGTGCCAAACATGATCGTTAGTAACGCTGCGGGAAGCATCAATTTGGAATTCAATAAAGGAGAAGTAATGTTAATTGAAGATCATATAAACCTACAACCCGGATCGCCTTTAGCCGAAAAAGGAATCGAAAAGCTGGGACAACGTTTTGTAGACATGAGTCAACCCTACTGTGAAAAAATGAAAGAAATGGTAAAACAAATTGCTCGTGAAAAAAACATTCTTTTGCACAAAGGCGTTTATGCGTCTGTACTGGGACCTCAACTAGAAACCAAAGCCGAATACCGCTATCTAAAAACCATTGGTGCCGATGCAGTGGGGATGTCTACCGTTCCTGAAATCATCGTTGCCAACCAACTCCAACTTCCATGCATCGCTTTTTCGGTATTGACCGATAATTGCGACCCAGACAACCTACACCCCATTGATTTGGAAGATATTTTTGCCAACGCCAAAAAAGCGGAACAAAATTTGATTGTTTTGGTTAAAGACTTGATTCAAACCCTTTTTAAAAAATAAAATGAGCTATTTAGACGTCACCAAAGATTTATACAAAGAAGCAGCACTCACCCCTGATGTTGGACTGTGTTGTACCACCACTCCCATTTGGAAATTTCCAGGATTAACAATTCCCACCATCATGCAAGAAATGAATTACGGGTGTGGTTCTACCGTTCATCCCAGAGATTTAACGAATAACCCAAAAATCCTTTATGTAGGTGTTGGGGGAGGAATGGAACTCTTGCAATTTGCATATTTTTCGCGACAAAAAGAAGGAGTCGTTGGTGTGGATATCGTCGATGAAATGCTGGAAGCCTCTAGAAAAAACTTTGCCATTGCCGAAAAAGAAAACACTTGGTTTAGCCCCGAATTTGTAGCGCTAAAAAAAGGGGATGCCACTCATTTGCCTGTTGCAGATAGCAGCATTGATGTGGCAGCACAAAATTGCTTGTTCAATATTTTTAAACAAGAAGAGCTGACCCAGGCGCTAAAAGAAATGTACCGTGTGTTAAAACCCCACGGGCGATTAGTGATGAGCGATCCTATTTGCGAACAAGAAATGAACTCGACCCTTCGCAACGATGAGCGACTTCGCGCCCTGTGTTTGTCTGGAGCAATTTCCTTACAAAACTATATCAAAGCCCTTACCGTATTTGGATTTGGCACCATCGAAATTCGAGCAAAAAGGCCCTATCGTGTGCTTGCTCCAGGACAATTTCCTACTCAAGAATTGATTTATATAGAAAGCATAGAGGTCTGTGCCATTAAAGACCCAATGCCAGAAGATGGGCCGTGTATTTTTACAGGTAAAAACGCCATCTATTTTGGTGAGGAAGATTTTTTTTATGACCACAAAGGGCATGTTTTGTTGCACAACCAACCCTTATCGGTTTGCGACAAAACCGCGAAGGCATTAGCTGAATTAGAACGAAAAGATATTTTTATCAGTCCCGCCACCTACCACTACGATGGAGGGGGCTGTTGCTAATTGAAAAGGAAATGAAAAAACCCATATTGATCGGTTGCATGTTGCTTTGCGCTCTGGCTTTTGGACAGAAAAACAGCCATGAGCTGTGGACCGCTGAATTGAAAAAATATGTGTCTGAAGACGGGAAAGTAAACTATAAAAAGTGGAAAGAAAGTCCGGAAGGACTTGCTAATTATATTTCTATTTTAGAAAAAAATCCCCCTCAGGACTATTGGAAAAGAAATGACTCGCTGGCCTATTTTATCAATGCCTACAATGCGGTCACCGTAAAACTAATTCTGGATAACTACCCGATTAAAAGCATCCGAAGACTGATTACTCCTTGGCGGTTCAAAAGGTTTGAGTTGAACGGGAAAAAGGTGTCGCTCAACCATATCGAACACCAAATATTAAGAAAAATGAAGGAGCCCAGAATTCATTTCGCCATCAATTGCGCTTCGGCCTCCTGTCCAAATCTGCCCAACGAGGCGTTTTATGCACATCGAATGAATGCGCAACTGGAAAAAGCGAGTTATGCTTTTATGAATGATCCATCAAAAAACAAGATAAACGAAACGTCTGTGGAAGTATCCAAAATTTTCTTTTGGTTTCAAAAAGACTTTGGTGATAAAAAACTCCGCCGTCAATTTATATCGCGCTACGCAGAAACTCCAATTTCAGAGGATGCTAAATGGAAATTTCTCCCCTATGATTGGGCTTTAAATGAATGATTCTGTTTCAAAAGAAGAAGAATTAATGTACTTTTAGAAGCATGAATCAGCTTGCGAAACAGCTACCTATCATTATTATTGGAAACGGGATTGCGGGGACAACTTTAGCCCGGCAAGTTCGGAAAGGAAGCAAGCAGCCTATTGTGATTATCTCTGAAGAAAGCGATTATTTTTTTTCGCGTACCGCGCTGATGTATGTTTATATGGGTCACCTCCTTTGGGAGGATATTTTACCCTATGAAAAATCCTTTTGGAAAAAAAACGAACTGGAATTGATTTCTGATTCCGTGGTCGATGTTGCCACAAAAGAGAAAACCATCACCTTGAAAAGCGGAAAAAAAATGGCTTACGACAAACTTGTTTTAGCCACTGGTTCGAAGCCTAGAAGAATACCCATGGAAGGGGATGATTTTGAAGGTGTTCAATATTTCTACCATAAAAAGGATCTTGAGTTGCTTGAAAAGAACACCTTAAACAGTAAAAAAGCAGTCCTAATTGGCGGTGGGCTTATTGGGATTGAAATGGCCGAAATGTTGCGTTCAAAAAACATTGAAGTCACTTTTTTAGTTCGCGAAACTCAGTTTTGGAACCAAGTGCTCAGTCCAGAAGAGAGCCAGCTTGTGGGTGAACACATGAAAACTCACCAAATCGATCTTAGTTTAAATACGACTTTAAAGCACATAGAAAGCAATGCCGAAGGAAAAGTAGAAGCTGTGTTTACTGATGAAGGAGAACGTATCCCCTGCGATTTTGTTGGCATTACCATAGGCGTGGTCCCCAACATCGATTTTTTGTTAAAAACCCCAATTGCGACTGAACAAGGGATTTTGGTGGATGAATACCTCGCCACCAACGAAAAAGACGTTTATGCCATTGGAGATTGCGCGCAACTTCGTTTCCCTCCCAAGGGCAGAAAAGCCATCGATCCCATTTGGTATACCGGCCGAATGATGGGGGAAACACTTGCCCAAAACCTGTTGGAAAAGCCGACCAAATATGCTCCAGGACATGCCTTCAATAGTTCAAAGTTTTTTGATATCGAATACCAAACCTACGGTCAAATTCAAAACATCCCCTCGGAGGAGGAGGCTCATTTTTTCTGGAAAAAGAAAACGAAAAGTTTGCGGTTAGCCTATTCTAAAAAAACCCATCGCTTCTTAGGAATTAGCGTTTTGGGGATTCGTATTCGACATGAAGTGATTGCCCAATGGCTGGATGAAAAAATTACTGTAGACCAAGTAATTGATACGCTTGAAAAAGCCAATTTTGATCCCGAATTTTTTCCAGCCTACGAAACAGAAATTCAAAAATTATGGAAGACATCAAAAACGGAATGCGCCTAATAAATCTAAAAAACACTGGATTGGGACTGGGTCTTTTTGGCCTTGGAGCATTTGTTTATGCTATGCTTTTCCCTGTTTCACTTCCCTTTTTTTCCATCTATTCCATGCTCTTTCTACTTTGCATTGGAGGCTTTTTATACACCTACGGGCTTTATGGCAATAATGGGGAAGGAATAAAAAATAACGGTGTTCGCTTTAGTGCACTCACCCATCGCGGTTGGAGCGGTTGGCTATTGGGTATTGTACTGACCTTATTTTACATCATTCTGTATTTTTACCCCCACTACTTGGGATTTCACGAGGATGGAAACACGGGCCTGGTCGCTTTTTTCGATCCCTTGAGCAAATTATTAAATGGGCACCCAGCTACCCAATGGTTTGTTTATGGAACACTATACACCTTAGCAATTTTTGTTTTTGGAGTGAAGTTTATGGTGAAATATCGCCACAATCGATATCTAGTCATTCGCACGCTTTCTATTATCTTTTTTCAATTGATTTTTGCTTATTTCATTCCCGAGCTGTTGGCTAAACTCAATCCAGATACTCCCTATTTTGCTAAAGATTTAAAAAACATGTGGCCGCTGAATCATTATTTTTTTGAAAGCTGGCATTTAAAAAACATGCTGAATGGCGGCTTGCTGGGCAAAGTAATGTTGGGCAGTGGATTGCTGTTGATTTTTGTCATATCGCCCTACCTCACTTATCGCTTTGGGAAAAGATGGTATTGCTCTTGGGTGTGTGGGTGTGGCGCATTAGCTGAAACGGCTGGAGATCCCTTCCGTCAATTATCGAGTAAAAAGTTGAGCGTTTGGAAATTAGAACGATGGAGCATCCACTTGGTATTGGTGTTTGTTTTTCTCACTACCATTGCACTGCTATGGTCTTTCTTTGGTAGTGCTTCTGGAAAGATTTATCTATCACAAAGCACTTTTGCGACAGGCTGTGTGGTGTTTTTAAGCGGATTATTGGGGAGTATTTTTTTCTTCAAAAGAAAAGAATTGGATACCGATGCACGTTACACCATGGTTAGTATAGGACTACTGATTGTTGGCACAATTTGCATTCAATCGTTTGCATCCGAAAAGCATCTTTTGTTTATCTCGAGTTATCGGCTTTCAAAAGCGTATGGTTTTGCCATTGGAGCCATTTTCTCAGGGGTATTGGGTGTTGGTTTTTATCCTCTTTTAGGGAGTCGAGTTTGGTGCCGATTTGGTTGCCCTATGGCAGCCATTCTAGGTCTTCAACAACGACTACTCTCGCGTTTCCGAATCACCACTAACGGTGGTCAATGCATTTCATGTGGCAACTGCTCTGCCTACTGCGAAATGGGAATTGATGTGCGTGCCTATGCCCAGCGAGGAGAAAACATTGTACGGTCGTCTTGTGTAGGCTGTGGCATCTGTTCGGCAGTGTGCCCTCGTGGAGTGTTAAAGCTAGAGAATGTGGATGTGAGTCAGCGTTTAAAGCAGCACGATGTCCCTTTTGGAAACCAACTTTAATTTTTATTCGATTTGAAAGAAAATTCAATTCCCCTAATCAAGGTCATTATTCCTGCCTTTAACGAAGAAGATTCCATTGGGAAAGTCATTAAAGACATCCCCTCGGAAGTTGCCGAGGTAATTGTTGTCAATAATGGATCTACCGATCAGACCGCTGCTGTTGCAGAAACAGCTGGAGCGACTGTTCTGTATGAACCCCAAAAAGGATATGGGTATGCTTGTTTGTGTGGAATGGATTATTTAATTCAAAACCATATTGCCCCGGACATCCTTGTTTTTTTGGATGGAGACTATTCCGATCATCCCGAAGAGCTGCCTTTTCTTTTAGCGCCTATACAGAATAATAAGGTTGATTTAGTAGTGGGTAGTCGCGTTCCGCACAAACGCGAAAAAGGGTCGATGACCCCACAGCAAGTCTTTGGAAATGGACTTGCTTGTGTGTTAATGAAATGGCTTTATGGAGCCCGTTTTACCGATTTAGGCCCTTTCCGAGCCATTCGTTGGGAAGCATTGATGGCACTAGAAATGGGCGACAAAACTTATGGATGGACAATAGAAATGCAGCTTAAAGTACTCAAAATGAAAATGAAGTATGAAGAAGTTGAAGTTTCTTATCGCAAAAGAATTGGGGTGTCTAAGGTCTCCGGTACAGTAAAAGGAACTATATTTGCCGGAATAAAAATCATCAGTTGGATTTTCAAACATTACTTCTCATAACCAAGCAAGCATGGATTATTTTTGGTTAAACATTTCCTTCATAGTAATGGGACTGTATGCTTTATCGCTTATCCTTGTTTTTTTCTACAGTCTTGCCCAATTGAATTTGCTTTTTAATTATCAAAAAGCCCAAAAAGAAAAAACAGCGCTTCCGCTCCTTTCAACCCAGGATAGTGAAAAAGTTCCTTACGTAACCATCCAACTTCCTGTTTTTAATGAGCTTTATGTAATGGAGCGACTGCTGAAATGCATTAGCGAAATTAGCTACCCAAAAGAGCGATTAGAAATTCAGGTACTCGATGATTCTACGGATGAATCGGTTGGCTTGACAAAAAAATGGGTGGAAGAACTTCGAAAAGAAGGCTTGGATATCGTTCAAATTAGGCGTGAAAAAAGAGAGGGATTTAAGGCCGGAGCGCTTAAAGAAGGACTCGAAAAAGCAAAAGGAGAATTTATTGCCATTTTTGACGCTGACTTTTTACCCAGAAAAGATTGGTTGTTAAAAACAATGCATCAATTTGACCGACCAAATATCGGTGTTGTACAAACCCGATGGGAACACATCAATGAAAGCTATTCTGTTTTGACCAAAGTGCAAGCCTTCGCTTTAGATGCCCATTTTACGTTAGAACAAGTCGGAAGAAATAAAGGAGGGCATTTCATCAACTTCAACGGTACGGCTGGAGTGTGGAGAAAACAAACCATTTTAGATGCTGGAAATTGGGAGGGCGATACCTTGACCGAAGACCTCGATTTAAGCTACCGTGCACAACTCAAAAATTGGGAATTCAAATATTTGGAAGAAGTTCAAACCCCGTCTGAACTGCCAGTTGTCATGAGTGCTATCCGATCGCAACAATTTCGTTGGAATAAAGGAGGCGCTGAGAACTATCAGAAAATGATTAAAAAGGTATGGAACAGTTCCGAAATTCCGTGGAAGACAAAACTCCATGCCGTTTTGCATCTATTGAACAGCACCATGTTTTTGAATGTTCTTTTGGTAGGAATTTTAAGCATCCCAATGCTTTATATTAAAAACGAATGGGGACATTTGAGTTGGTTTTTTAATTTCTCGTCTTTGTTTATCATCAGCACTTGTATTTTTTTCTATTGCTATTGGGAATTGTATCGACACAAACATGGTCTCTCTATCCTTTCCTTTTTTGATTATACCAAAATGTTTTTTACGTTTTATACAATCGCCATGGGGTTTTCGTTTCACAATGCCATCGCGGTTCTAGAAGGCCATATAGGGAAGCGAAGTGAGTTTGTTAGAACCCCAAAATTCAACATTAACAACTTGGGCGATTCTTGGAAAAACAACAAGTACATCCCCAAGAAAATACATCGGAATACTTTTTTTGAAGGCTTACTTGCCTTGTACTTTCTCTTTGGTATGTACAGTGCATTTATTGTAGGAAAAGAAGGTGATTTTGGATTGTTCCCTTTCCATTTATTGCTTTTCTTGGGCTTCGGTTTTGTTTTTATCTCTTCGTTTAAAACGCAAGCCTAAAACGATTTTTTTAATGAAAAAAGCGGTAGCCCTAGGCAGTTGTTCGATACTGCTCTATTGTTTTGTTGGATATGGCGTAGAGCGATCCGATTCTTTCGAATTGTTATCGGCCTGCTTCTTGCTTTTTGGACTTGCGTTTTACTTACTTCCCCTCTTGAGTCAGAAGCAGCTTCTTTTTTCTGGCCTCCTGTTTAGAGCCGTTTTGCTTTTTGTAATCCCAAATTTGTCCCCCGATTTTTATCGTTTTTTCTGGGATGGCCTTTTGCTCAGTGAGGGGGTCAATCCTTACTTAAGTCCCCCCGAAGAAATAGTACAATCCCTGCCTGATCATTTCTCTATTCTCTATGATAACATGAGTGGGCTGAGCCAACAAAACCATTCCAATTACCCTCCAATTAGTCAACTTGGTTTTTGGTTGAGCACCCTCTTGCTTCCCCAACACCTTTTGACTTCTCTAATGAGCTTGAGGATCCTTTTAATTCTAGCAGACCTTGGGGTGTTTTATATCGGAACCCAATTGCTTAAAAAACTAAAGCTCAACCCCAAACGCATCGGTTGGTACTTCCTCAACCCTTTAGTGATTATCGAGTTGACAGGAAACCTTCATTGGGAGGGTGTAATGCTGTTGTTTTTTCTTTGGGGGTGGTTGTTCACACTAAACCAAAAGAAAAGCATAGCCGCTCTCTTTTTCGCACTCTCCGTAGGTACCAAACTGATTCCCCTTCTCCTCCTTCCAGTTTTTAGCCGCTTTCAAAATATAAAATCTTCAATTAAAATGGCAGGCGTAGGACTGCTTACATTAGGCATTCTCTTTCTTCCTTTTTTTTACACCATTGGCTTCGATAATTATTTAAAAACCTTGTCCCTATGGTTTAAAAATTTTGAATTCAACGGAAGCATCTATTATGCTATTCGTTGGGCTGGGTATCAAGTAAAGGGATACAATGTCATTCGACAATGGGGGGAAGTTGTGCCTTGGATTATACTTGGGGTTGCTTTGTGTTTTGCCTTTTTTAAAAAGAAAAAAAACGCCAAAGAGGTATTCTCCTCCATGCTGTTGCTACTTACTTTTTACTACGGAATTGCATCCATTGTTCACCCTTGGTACATTATTAATCTTATCGCTCTTAGCGTATTTACTTCTTATCGCTTTCCCTTGGTGTGGGGCGCTCTAGTAATGTTGAGTTACACCACCTACGCTCATCCCAATTTTGAAGAAAATCAGCTTCTTATCAGTTTGGAGTACCTCATTGTTTATGGGGTTTTACTTTACGAGATTTTCGCAAAAAAAGCGCTATTTAAGCATTTTGAGTAAGTTCACCTCGTGTTCAGAAAGGTGACGCCATCTCCCACGGGGTAAATCTTTTTTGGTTAAATGACCGAAAGCAACCAAGTCAATGTTTTCTACCGTATAATCGAGGGCGGAAAAAAGCTGCTGCACAGCTTTGTAAGTTTGATCGTGCAATTCCACTCCAACAACTCGTTTGGTCTCCCCTTGTATAAAGCTAACCTCTTCCGCAGCAATCACTTTTTTATCGATTCGAATGCCTTTTTTAAGTTTTGCTTGTGCTTCTTTGGTACAATTTTTATCCAAAACAACTTGATATATTTTCTTGACCCGCAAAGAGGGTTTTCTCAATTTATCTTGCATTGCTACATCATTAGAAAACAAAAGCAATCCTGTTGAAGAACGGTCCATGGCAAACATAGGATCGATTCGAAAAGGGACGGCGTTGCCTACCAATTCGAGCACATCTTTTTTGTAGTTTCCTTTTTTGATGCTGGCTAAAAAACCTTTGGGCTTATTCAGCAACACATAAGTGGGCTTGTCACTTGTAATACGCTGACCATCAAAACGAACATCATCGCCAGGATTGACCTGAAAACCCATCTCTGTTACAATCTTGCCGTTCACTTTTACTGTTCCTAAACCGATATGCATATCTGCCTCTCTTCGAGAACAAATTCCAGAATTGGCAATGAATTTATTTAGTCGAATGGTGGTTTTTTTCATGTTGCTTTTTTGGGTTGATTTATGCCAGAGGGAAACGAACCAATACGATGCTCCCTACTCCCGCCAATAATAGTGCTTTTAAAATATTGTGGATCCAAAGATAAGTCTTTTGGCGGTCAGAACTCCACAATAAAACAAGAACTAAAAAAAGAACAGGAAGACAGCTAAGAAAGTAATAGTACATTTTTCCTAGTTGTGCTTTTTCTTCAAGCAAAAGCAAAACCGGTCCAAATGCCAAAACAATCAAAAAACTCAGTATATATTTTGTGGTTTTTTTCCCGAATACCACGGCAATGGTGTGGTATTTTCGCACCCAATCGCCTTTAAAATTTTGAAGGTCTTTAATTATATCACGAACCAAAACAATAAGGAACAAGAAAAAAGCGTGGCACATGACCCAAAAGGAAAAATTGTGATAGTAAAGGGCAATGGCAAAAAAAGGAATGATCGCTAAAAAAGAAGCAAACAAATTACTTGCCCAAAATCGTTTTTTAAGGAAATGACTGTAAAGCCATATACCCCCGATGTATGACAAAAGAAAAGCAGTGCTTTGTAGTTCACCATAAAAGCCAAAAACAAACTGATTGCATTAAAAAATGCATAAAATTGAAGTTGCCGAGTTGGGCCGATGATTTGATGGAGTAAATACAATTGGGGACGATTAATACGGTCGTTTTCCACATCGTAAAAGTTATTGATCAAATAGCCTCCTGCGATTGCAAAAGAGGAAGCAAAAACCAAGGCCAACAAATTTTTATCGGTGAGGTGGTGGTGCCATCCAAATTGAGGTGCCAAAATATAGCGGGCGCTTAAGTATTGAGCAAAAACCAAAACTAAAATGGTATAACCTCTCGTGGAAGCAAAAAGTCCAAAAAGAATTTGAACAATAAAAAGGGGGTGTTGTTTAGGGAAAAGCTTCATGCTTTTCAAAAATTATAGACAACTTCTAATTTATAATCGGCTAAAGCAGCGCGTGCTTTGTCGATGTCTTGAGTAAACCCAAGGATGTATCCTCCGCCTCCAGAACCACATAACTTGAGGTAGTAGTCGTTGGTTTCTAAACCGTGTTTCCAAAGGGAATGAAATTTTTCTGGAATCATCGGTTTAAAATTATGCAACACCAACTGAGAAAGTTTTTTAGTGTGCTGAAAAAGGGAACGCAGATTTCCGCTTAAAAAATCGTCTACACACTGATTGGTGTGGGTAATAAATTGCTCTTTCATCATCATACGGAAGGATTCGTTTTCCATATTTTGCATAAAAAGAGAGACCATAGGTGCAGTTTCACCGACCATACCGCTATCCAATAAAAACACTGCTCCTTTTCCGTTCGGATTTTGGGAGGGTATTCCTGTAGGTTCGATTTGGTTTTTTGAGCGAATCAAAATCGGTAAACTCAAATAACTGTTCAAGGGATCTAATCCAGAAGATTTCCCGTGAAAGAAAGACTCCATTAAACTAAAAATAGTTTTAAGGTGCTGAAGTTTTTCTTTGGTTAAATTTTCGAGCACCGTTATTTTATTTAACGCGTATTTATCATAAATAGCGGCTACCAAAGCACCACTACTTCCTACTCCATAACCTTGTGGGATACTGCTGTCAAAGTACATTTTTTGCGCTAAATCCCTTTCAAGGGTATTCCAATCGAACTGAACTTTTTCGGTGGAGAGGGTCTTTAAATGTGCGGCAAATGCTTTTAATTTTTGATGCGAATCCAAATATTCTTCGGTAGCATTGAGTTTTAATGCCCCGCGATAGAAATTATAGGGGATGGAAAGACCTTTGGAATCTTTAATGATACCGTATTCTCCAAAAAGAAGAATTTTTGCGTAAAACAATGGACTTTTCATAGCGGTATAAAATTAGTGTTTTATTGCCCCACTACCAACTTGATCTTCAATATATTGACCGTTTTCACAAAAGCGTTTTAAATTGGTTTCGATAAATTCCAAAACTTGAACGCTATTTGCTTTCGGATAAAGCACATGTACATTGGCTCCAGCATCTAGGGTAAAACACACTGGAATGTTGGTTTGTTGACGAAAATCCCAAATGGCATTGAGTACAGAAAGGGTTTCCGGCTTCATCAAAATAAAGTAGGGTGAAGAAGCCATCATGAGGGCGTGCAGGGTTAGGGCTTCGCTTTCAACAATCGAAATAAAGGTGTCTAGATCTCCCTTTTTTAGCACCTCGGTCAATTTCAACAGATTCTCCTCTGCTTGTGTAAAACGAGTTTGGGCATAGGGATGATTTTCCATCAATTGGTGCCCAAGTGTGCTGCTTACTTTTTTTTGCCCTTTGTCTATGATTAAAATACTGTCTTGAAAATCATGAAATATTGGGTGAATATCCTGTGTGATTTGAGTTCCGAAAAGAGGCGAACTTCCTGCTATGGCGGTTGAATGCCCCCAAGACATTAGCGGGCCTTGTACACTTCGCGCTGCACTTCCAGAACCTAGACGCGCTAAAAAAGAAGCCTTTTGAAGAAAAAAGGCATCAGACATGCTCGGATTTGCCTTTTTCTCAAGGGAAACAATGCAAAGCGCTAAAGCACACATGCTCGATGCTGAAGACGCAATGCCGCTGCTGTGCGGAAAGGAATTGGAAGAAGAAATAGCAAAATGGTGGGTTTTGACATAAGGGCAATACGGCAAAATGCGAGCAAAAAATTGCTCTATTTTCTGATGAAAAGACGCTTGCTTTTTTCCTTCAAATTCAAACGAAAACGAAAATGCATCGCTGTGGTTTTCACGTTCTGAATAGACTAATTTCGTTGTTGTGGAACACGAAGACAATGTGAAACTTAGAGACGGATTTTGAGGGAGTTGATTACCATACTTTCCCCAATATTTCACCAACGCAATGTTGGAAGGGGCTTCCCAAATAACACTTCCATTTTGAGGTGAAATCGGAGAAGATATAAATTCTTTTTCTTCACTCATATCCTCAAAGATACGATATTCAGGAGCATCTTTTTAGCCATTATTTCGTTGGATATATTTTTTTTGTATCTTGTTGTGGTAGAAAAACCCAATTCTACATTTCACTATACTCTTTTATGGTTATTCAAAAAGAATAGCAATGTTCCTTAACATTGCCAGCTGGATTCGGGATTATCTGTCTTAAACAGGTATGAGTGGGGTATTAGAGTCCAGCGAATAACCCTCCTAGCAATAGGAGGGTTTATTTTTGTATGCGATCGGGAAAATCAGAAATAATGCCATCAACACCCAAATCAATCATTTTTTGGATGTCTTCTTCTGTGTTCACTGTCCACGGATAGATTTTTAATTTCTGCTTGTGAATTTTATCCACATTTTCAGCCGTTAAACTTTTAAAGTCAGGATTAATGGCAACAGCTTTTAGTTGTTGTGCTACTGGAATGGCGTCAAGTGGGTCGTCTTCGGTTAGCACTGCAATGGGCACTTCGGTATTATTAGCAAAGAAAATGGCCAATTCATTCCAATCGAAACTTGAAATGAGAATGTCTTTTGGCGCAATTTTTTGAGCTTGAAAATAGGTATCGAGTAAGTCTATGGTTGGCTTTGCAGTCCCCGCGCCTTTTAATTCAATATTTAAAACTACTTTCCCTGGTACTTCGTCCAAAATTTCGTTCAATGTAGGAATAGGTTCACTCCCTAGAACGGTAATTTTTCGGATGGAATCCAGAGGCAATGCTTCAATATAGCCTGTTGCGTCTGTCAATTTTTCAAGGGTTTTATCGTGAAACACCACCAATTCACCTGTTTGACACACAAAAACGTCAATCTCAATACCGTCTACCCCTAAAGCCAATGCTTTTTGAACCGAAGCAAGGGTGTTCTCTGCAACATAACCTTTAGCTCCGCGGTGACCGATGGCCAAAGGAGTGGGTTTTTTCGAACACGATATCCAAGAAAATAAAAGCATAGCAGTTAAAAAATAAATTCGCATGATCTAGTTTTTAAGGATCCAGAATTCCCAAGGCTTCATTCGATATTCATAAGAAGCGGACAAACGCTTGGGTTTATCGTCTTCAAACCGCTTAAAACTTCCATTATAGGGCGATGTAAATCCGATATGGTCTTTCGATAGGTTAGCGATATAAATTAGAGTATCGCCCTTTTTTGTTCGCTGAAAAGCAAGAACTTTGTCCTCCAAAGAAGTAGGGATTCGTTCAAATTTTCCTGAGTCTTTTCCAGCATTCAAAGCGGGACGTGTTTGTTTTAAATCGCCCAATTTTTTGAGTAATTGAAAGGTTGCTCCAGCTTGGCGCGGGAAGCTATCTTTTTCGAAAAACAGCAGGCGTTTTTTTAAATCGTATTCTACTCCGCTATACAAGAAGGGTAACCCCGGGGCCATATAATTGAGCGCCATTATGGTGTGTGCGGCAGCACCATAACGTTCTTCAACGGTACCTGCCCAGGCATTTTCGTCGTGAGAAGAAACAAAATTCAATAAGTAATGACTAGGGTCGTGTTTCTGTATAAAATCTTCCCGATGAGCTTGATAGTCATTTACATTCTTATGCCCATGGACAATGTCTTTGGTGAGGTGATGCCCTGGAAAATCATAAGACGCATTGAAATTTTTTAGGTGTTCTAAACCGCCTGGATGATTGGCATCGGTTTCTCCAAGAAGAAAAACAGGCTTTAGCGCACGCATTTCCTCAAAAGTAGTTTGATAAAAATCCATCGGCACCGCATAAGCTTGATCGACTCTATAGCCATCAATATCTGCTTCTTTAATCCAATAAAGCATTGCTTCTTTCATGGCGGCACGCATTTCGGGATTGTCATAATCCAAGTCGGCGACATCTGTCCACCCAAAGGAATTTCCAGTTCTTGGATCAATAGGATCGATAATTTCCCCAGCTTCATTTTTCAAATAATAGTCGGGGTGCTCTTTAATCCAAACATGGTCCCATCCAGTATGGCCAGGCACCCAGTCAAAAATAACGTACATTCCCAATGCATGTGCCTGATCGATAAGGCTTTTTAAATCTTCCAAAGTCCCGTATTCCGGATTGACGCCTTTGTAATCAGAAACCGCGTAATAACTCCCTAGGGGACCTTTACTTTTTGTGGTCGAAATGGGGTAAGTGGGCATTAACCACAAAATATTCACCCCCAGTTCTTTCACTTTAGGCAGTTCTTTTGCAAATGCATTGAAGGTACCTTCATTGGTAAACTGACGGATATTTACTTCGTATAAAATTCCTTTTGAAATATCAGCATCCGAGATGGGGGTCATCGGATTTACAGTAATGTTTTTGCTAGAATTTGGGTTGGATTCGCAGGAAATCATTCCTACACTTAATAATAAAAGAAAGACTTTTTTCATGGGTTGCATTAAATTTCACCCAATATACAAAACCTATTCTTCTGGAGCTAACTCCACATGAAGTCCATCGAGTGCTTCGGTCATTTGGATTTGACACCCCAAACGGCTGTTTTCTTTTACATGAAAAGCCTCTGAAAGCATGGCTTCTTCATCGTCCGACTTCTCGTTCAATTCGTGTTCAGAATGAACATAACACTGACAAGAGGCACATAAAGCCATTCCACCGCAGGTTCCTTCTACGGGAAGTTCGTAACTTTTACAAACCTCCATTAAATTCATCCCCATATCGGTAGGTGCGAGAAGGTTGTGCTCCACTCCTTCGCGATCTATAATTGTAATGTTGATATCTTCTTTCACTCCTTATGCCTCGACATTGATTACTTCCTCTATGTAGGGGGCGTGTTTTTTAATGGTCATTTCTACGCCCGACTTCAATGTCATCTGATTGACTGAACAACCTACACATGCCCCGTGGAGTTGTACTTTTACAATTTTATCGTTTTCTATTCCCACAAGGGAAATATCGCCTCCATCGGCTGCCAAAAACGGACGAATTTCTTCAAGGGCAACAAGTACTTTTTCTTTGGTATCCATGGTTTTACGATTTTTGATTTACTGCAGAGCAACCTGCCATTGTTGTAATTTTTACTGCTTTGGTTGAGGGTAAATTCTTATTTCTTTTTACCAATTCCGAAACCGTATTTCGTGCAATCTCAGTAAACGCTTCGGTTACTTGCGACTTGGTCTGCAGTGCAGCAGGTCTTCCAACATCTCCTGCCTCTCTAATGCTTTGTACAATTGGAATTTCACCTAAAAAAGGAACGTTTTTATCTTCTGCAAGGTTCTTTGCACCCTCACGACCAAATAGATAATAGCGGTTATCTGGTAATTCTTCTGGTGTAAAATACGCCATATTTTCTACTACTCCCAAAACTGGAATGTTGATGTTCTCTTGTTGGAACATGGCGATCCCTTTTTTAGCATCCGCTAAAGCGACATTTTGAGGGGTAGAAACCACTACCGCTCCATCGATGGGGAGCGACTGCACCAAACTCAAATGGATGTCTCCTGTTCCGGGAGGCAAATCGATAAGAAGAAAATCCAACTCTCCCCAAGCGGCATCAAAAATCATCTGATTCAAAGCCTTGGCTGCCATTGGCCCTCGCCAAATAACGGCTTGGTTGGGCTGGGTAAAAAACCCGATTGACAGCACCTTCACCCCATAATTTTCAATGGGCTCCATTTTAGAAGCGCCATCCACTTGAATGGAAAGAGGTCTTGCCCCTTCCATATCCATCATGGTGGGGATGGAAGGACCGTAAATGTCCGCATCAAGAATTCCTACACGAAAGCCCATATCGGCAAGGCGCACTGCTGTATTTGCTGTGACTGTAGACTTCCCTACCCCGCCTTTTCCTGAAGAAATGGCAATGATATTGTCTATCCCTGGGAGGGGTTCTCCTTTAATTTGCTCTTGCTTGGGGGCTGCAGCTACCTTAATGTTGATTTTAATTTTTGCTTTTTGATCCACTTCTTCGTGGATGCATTTCAAAATATCGACCTCCATCTTTTTTCGGGCTTGAAGACTAGGGTTGTTAAGAGTTAGGTCTATCACAACCTCATCACCAAAAACCAAAAGATTTTTTACGGCTCCACTTTCCATTAAATTTTTCCCGCCTCCAGGAAGCGATAATTTTTTTAATGCTTCTTGTATTTCTTTTTTTCCAAACGCCATAGCAGCTGCTTCGTTATTTTGATGCAAATATACTGGGAAACCCTTGTAGAACAAAGTTTAAGGGGAAAGCTTTATCGATTTAACGTTTTGGGGTCCCAAAATACCGTTTCAAAATCTTGAATTTGATTTTCAACCACTTTTATACCCTCGTTTTCAAGAAGTTGCTGCATAAGATGACTCCCCTGAAAATGGTGTTTCCATGTGAGTAAACCAATGCGGTTGACCACGCGATGAGCAGGTATATCCATTTGCCCATGGGAGGCACTCATGGCCCAACCAACCATTCGCGCACTTTGTGGCGCTCCAATATGATGGGCAATAGCACCGTAGGAGGTGACACGGCCTTCTGGAATTTGGCGGGCAACGGCGTACACTTTTTCGAAAAAATTGGTTTTATCGTTTTTACTCATCCGGGAATTGAAAACGCAAGTAAGTTATGGATTTTCCTTGGTCTCTGAATAAGGTTTCATAATAGGTTTGAATGGCGGTAACATGTTTTGGGCTATAGGCGTTGTTGTACACATCATGGTGCGCATAATCTACTTCTATGCCCATACCTTGTAGCAAACCAAGGGTGTAGCCATGTAAGTATTCGCTATCGGTTTTCAAATGAACAAAGCCTTCTGGCTTGAGTATTTTTTTATAACGCGCCAAAAAATCGGGGTGAGTAAGGCGGTGCTTGGAACGCTTGTATTTGATTTGCGGATCGGGAAAAGTAATCCATATTTCATCGACTTCATTTTCACCAAAAGCAAGATCTACTAATTCTATTTGAGTGCGAAGAAAGGCTATATTTTGAATGTTTTGCTCAAGGGCTTGTTTTGCCCCGGCCCAAAATCGGGCGCCTTTTATGTCGATTCCTACAAAGTTTTTTTCAGGATATTCTTGAGCCAAATAAACCGAATATTCCCCTTTGCCACAACCTAATTCGAGCACAATGGGCTTTTCATTTTTAAATTGACGGCTTCCCCATTGTCCTTTAAATTCAAATTCTTTTTGTGTAAGATCTTCACGTTCTGGCTGAATGACATTCGAAAATGTTTCGTTTTGAAGAAAGCGCTTTAGTTTATTTTTACTACCCACAGCTTGGTTTTTGCTGCAATATTACAAAAATTTAAATGCTATTTATTCGCAGAACGCGTTAGTGTAAATGAAAACTCAGAACCAACGTTCTCTGTACTTTCTACAAATATTTTTTCGTTGTGCGCCTCAATGATATGTTTCACTATGGCGAGTCCTAGCCCTGAACCCCCGTCGTTTCGGTTGCGAGAGTTTTCTACGCGATAAAAGCGTTCGAATAAGCGAGGAAGATGTTCCTCCCCAATACCCCTTCCATTATCGATGATCCGCACAAGGATTTTTGTGTCTGACAAGGAGCTAATATCAATTTCTGTTGTTCCATTTTCCACCCCATATTTTAAAGAATTGACCACCAAATTAGTCAACACCTGCCCTATTCTTTCCATATCGGCATCTACAAAAAGAGGCTCATTTCTAGGGTAATTACACACCAAATTGATTTCCTTTTTTTCTGCTTGAATTTCCAACAATTCCAGCATATCATGAATAAAGGAAATGATATCGAATTGCTCAACTTCAAGGGTGGTAATTCCCCGTTCTATTTGGGTAATAAAATCCAAATCGTTGACTATCACATTCAAACGATCGATTCCATTGGCGGCTTTTTTCAGGTATTTTTTTTGAATTTTTTTGTCCTTAATCTCACCGTCGATCAACGTATAAATATAACCTTGAACGGTAAAAAGCGGTGTTTTTATTTCATGCGCGAGATTACCAATAAATTCTCTTCGAAAATTTTCTTTGTCTTTTAAGACTTCTATTTCCAGCTTACTTTCTTTAGCAAATCGTTGAATGCTTTCTGTAATCGAGCGAACATCTCTTTTTAAAGAATCTTCGTTCAAAGGAATTCCAGTCGGCGATATGTCCTTGTACAAATCGCGAACTTTAGTCAAAATAAAACTTTCAATGCGGTACTGAAGGGTAAAAAAAACAAAAATGGTTAGGATAAAAATACCTGCCAAACCATAAGGCCAAGCGTTGATTAGCTCTTGGGTGCTTTGGGTATAGGCATAGAACAAAACAAAAACGAGTATACCGCTTATGCAAGCAATCAAAAACGCAATAAGAAAAGCTATTTTATAGCGTTTGAACATACATTTGGGATTAACTTTTATTGGAAGTGTCAATAAATTTGAACCCTACGCCTTGTACGGTTTTAAAATACTCTTCACCTATTTTCTCTCTCAATTTACGGATATGAACGTCGATGGTTCTATCACCAACAACGACATCACTTCCCCAAACTGACTCCATGATTTTTGCACGTTTAAACACCTTATCGTGTTTTGATGCTAGAAGATAAAAGAGCTCGAATTCTTTTCGTGGAAGGACTAATTCCTTACCCTCTTTTACTACTTTATATTCATCATAATAAATGGAAATGTCTCCCAAAGAGATCATTTCTTTGTTTTCGTTTTTCAATAAACGACGCAACAATGCTTTTATTTTCGATTTTATGATTCTTGGTTTTACGGGCTTAGTAACATAGTCATCTGCACCTGCTTCAAAAGCAGCAACATGCGAATAATCTTCCCCACGAGCGGAAAGAAACATGATAATTGTGTTCTGAAAGCGATCATCCATTCGAAAACGCTCGCAAGTTTCTATTCCATCCATCACGGGCATCATTACGTCCAAAACAACCAAGTGGGGCAAATGCTTATCCGCAAGTTTTAGGGCTTCTTTGCCATTTTCAGCAGTAAATATTTGATAGCCTTCACTGGAAAGGTTAACATTCATTATTTCTAAAATATCAGGTTCATCATCAACCAGTAATATTTTTATTTTACTTTTTTTCATAAAATGGAGTCAAATCGTATTCTCAAAGTTACACAAATAAAAAAATTGCAGAACCGATTCATCTTAAATAAACATTAAGTTAATCTACATTTCATGAGTAAGTTGAGGGATAGTAGACTATTTTTGTGACTCAAAGTATTGTATGGAACTGGAGAAACACGCCTTTTTATCGGTTAATTCTACTTCTGCTTTTCAGCATTTAGCATTAGCAACTTTTCATTTTCAATATGAAAACAACCCCGTGTATCGAAGTTACTGCGACTTATTGAATCGTGTACCTGCTGAAGTAAACTCTATGGAGGAAATTCCCTACCTGCCCATTCGTTTTTTTAAACAACGGGCAATCAAATCGTTTCAGGGCAAGAGCACAATAACGTTTTCTTCGAGTGGCACCTCGTCTACCACTCAAGCTCAGCACCATGTGCTACACCCCGAAATTTACCAAGCTTGTTTTGAACGAATTTTTGAAGACTTTTATGGTAAAGCATCGGAGTGGACCATTTTAGCACTCCTGCCGGCTTATTTAGAGCGCGAAGGGTCTTCCTTGGTTTATATGATGGATCGATTAATCAAAAAAAGTGACTCCCAGTGGAGTGGATTTTACCTCAATCAATTCGAACAACTCGCACAAACTTTAACCCGCTTAGAAGAACAGAAGCAACCTACCTTGCTGCTGGGGGTTTCTTTTGCCTTGCTTGATTTTGCAGAAAAGCATCCACAAAACTTACAACACACGCTAGTGATGGAAACCGGCGGAATGAAAGGAAGAAGAGAAGAAATTACACGCGAAGCCCTTCATCAACAGTTAAAAAAAGGTTTTGGGGTAGATCATATACACAGTGAATATGGAATGACCGAATTGCTTTCACAAGCGTATTCTAAAGGCAATGGACTTTTTTCTGCTCCGCCTTGGATGAAGGTTACACCCCACGAAATCAATGACCCTTTCAGCCCTTCGGGTATTCAGAAAATAGGCCGCTTAAACATTATGGATTTAGCCAATAGTGAGTCTTGCGCATTTATTGCCACAGACGACCTTGGGAGAGTTCATCCAGAGGGGAAATTTGAGGTACTGGGTCGAATGGATAATAGCGATATTCGCGGCTGTAACTTAATGGTGTATTAGGAAAAAGACAATATAAAATACTTTTTCTTACCTCTTTGAAGCAGTACATAACGATCGTTGATGAGATCGTCTTTCGTAATTATTTTATTTTCGTCTACTTTGGTTTTATTTACTGAAATGGAGTTTTCCTTTAATGCACGTCGGGCTTCGCCATTGGAAGATAACAAGCTATTTTCTCTAGCGAGGGCTGGAATAATGGCCAATCCTTCGTTTAATTCTGCTTTGGACAATTGGGCTTGAGGCACTCCTTCAAACACCTCTAAAAAGGTGGTTTCATCGAGTAGCTTCAAATCTTCATCGGTTGATTTCCCAAACAAAATATGAGAGGCACGCTGGGCATTTTCTAAATCGTCTTGACTGTGCACCAGAACCGTAACTTCTTCTGCAATTCGATTTTGAAGCAGACGTAAATGCGGCTCCTCTTCGTGTTTTTTGATGAGCTGATCGATTTCCTCACGCTCTAAAAATGTAAAAATCTTAATGTAATTTTTAGCATCTTCATCAGAAGCATTTAACCAATATTGGTAGAATTTATAAGGCGAAGTTCGTTGTTTGTCCAACAAAATATTCCACCCTTCTGTTTTTCCAAATTTAGTGCCGTCGGCTTTGGTAATCAGCGGACAAGTAATGGCGTAAGCCTTCCCTGCTACTTTGCGGCGAATCAGTTCGGTACCCGTCGTGATATTTCCCCATTGATCACTTCCCCCATTTGGAGTGTACAGCCATTGTTTTTGTACAAGTGAAGAAAATCATACCCTTGAAGAAGCTGATAGGTGAATTCAGTAAAAGACATTCCTACTTTGGCATCAGACCCTAATCGCTTTTTTACCGAGTCTTTGGACATCATGTAGTTCACGGTGAGGTGCTTTCCAATATCCCTAGAAAAATCAATTAGACTGTAGTGTTTCATCCAATTAAAATTATTAACCAATTGGGCAGGGTTCTTACTTTTTTCTGAAAAATCAAGAAAACGAGCAAGCTGATTTTTAATTCCTTCTACGTTTTTTTCAAGTGTTACTGTATCGAGTAAATTACGTTCGTCTGACTTCCCTGAGGGATCACCAATCATTCCTGTAGCACCACCCACCAATGCAATAGGGGTATGGCCCGCACGTTGAAAATGCATCAAAATTAGGATTTGCACCAAACTTCCAATATGGAGAGAATCTGCAGTGGGATCAAATCCAATATAACCCGACGTTGGGCCTTGGTTTAGGTGCGCGCCGGTTTCTGGCATAATATCGTGTAGCATTCCTCGCCACTTGAGTTCTTCAACGAATGAATTTTCCATAACTTCTAGAATTGTGGCAAAGATATATTTCTCTTTGGAACAGGAAAAGCCAAAGCGAAAAAACAGTATTTTTAAGCTATGATTTTAGTCACCGGTGCAACGGGCTTGGTTGGAGCACATCTTTGCCTTTCGTTATTACAACAAAACACTTCGTTTGTTGCCCTTTACCGGCACGAAAAAAAGAAACAAGTAACCTTAGACTTTCTTGCAAATCACCTAAAAGACGACTTTTCCAAACAGATTACATGGCGGAAAGCCGATCTTACCCATTTGCCCGATCTCACCCTTGCTTTTGAAGGAATTACCCAAGTGTACCATTGTGCTGCTTATGTTTCTATGCCTATTTTAAAAGAGATTATTTGCATGAAGTGAACCAAATAGGTACTTCCTATGTAACCCATTTATGTGTAGAAAATCAAATTAAAAAATTGGTTTATGTCAGTTCCATCGCAGCTTTAGGAAGCGACACTCAAGACAATCGGATTGACGAAGACACCCCTTGGAACCCACAGAAAGAAAAAACACCCTACGCCTATTCGAAATATGGAGCCGAGCTAGAGGTGTGGCGTTGTGCACAAGAAGGAATTCCAGTAGGGATTGTAAATCCTGGTGTAATTTTAGGTATTGGAATGCCCAATACTCCTCTAAGTCAATTGGTGAAGCGCGTAAAAAAAAGGAGTGGGCTTTTACCCGCAAGGAAAAACCGCCTATGTAACCGTAGAAGACGTGGTAAAGGTGATGCTGCTCTTAATGCAAAGTCCGATAAAAAATGAACGTTTTATTTTGGCGGCTGAAAACTGGAGTTACAAACAAATCATTGCTTTTGTGGCAGAAAAACTCAATCGAAAATCGGCCAATCGTCCGTTGCTGTCATTCTATTTATGGACGGCATGGGTTTTCGAGTCTGTGGTTTCCTTTTTGGGATTGAGAAAAAAATTTCTATCCAAAGCATTGATTGCTACTTTGGGGGATACCCGAGAAATTGATGGCAGTAAAGTCACCCAGAGTCTTCCTTTTAGCTACACCCCAATTGCTCCCTATTTGGCGGAAAAATTACGTTAATTTTGAGTTGTCTCCTCTTTCTTCTGGACTTTAGTCAGATTGCTAAGACTGTCCGAAGCGCGTTTTAAACGCTTTTCAATGTTGGAGTAGAAAAGCGTCATTTGCTTTGGGTCTTGCGCATAATAGATTCGGTTGGCTTCCCATACCGAGTCGACTATCCCATATTTTCTTTCGAGGTAATTGTCTTTGAAAATAGCTTTTGCTTCAACGGTCATCCCTGTATTTTCAATGGCGTTAAGCAAGGCCAAGTCATAAAGCATATTTTCCATCTGCTGTATTGGAATCAATGGATCGGGTGGAGGGTTTACCGTTCTTGATTCACAACTCAAAAAAATCAATACCACAAAAATGAATTTTAATTTCATGCTTTAATATAAGAATATCTAACGATCGAACGTCAATCGTTTTGCTGAATTAGCTTCTACTATTTTTCCATTTTTATATACCGTTTGTCCATTCACAAAGGTTTGCATCACTCGCGCCGAAAAGGTAGTCCCTTCGAAAGGCGACCATCCGCACTGGTACAACAAATGATCGGGGGTGACTTCAGTGGTTTGATTTAAATCGACAAGTACCAAATCGGCATAAAAACCTTCTTTTAAGTAGCCACGTTTTTCAACATCAAATAGAATAGCGGGATTGTGACACGCTTTTTCCACCAATTTTTCTAAGGTGATTTTTTCTTGGTTTACGGCAGTTAGCAAGGCAATTAATGCATGCTGAACCAAAGGCCCACCAGAGGGAGCTTGCGTGTACACTTTTGCTTTTTCTTCTTTGGTGTGCGGAGCATGGTCGGTGGCCAAAACATCAATTCGGTCGTCGTTTAATGCTGCCCACAAAGCGTCTCTATCATCTGCGTTTTTCACTGCAGGATTCCATTTAATATGGGTTCCCTTTTTGGCGTAGTCCTCAGAGGAAAACCACAAATGATGCACGCAAACTTCAGCGGTAATTTTTTTCTCTTTTAAAGGGATGGTATTGTCAAAAAGTTCGGTTTCTTGAGCCGTAGATAAATGAAATACATGCAAACGTGCTCCCGTTTCTTTCGCTAACGCGATGGCTTTAGAAGAAGAAAGATAACAAGCTTGATGGCTCCGAATAATGGGGTGTTTTTCGATCGGAATGTCTTCCCCAAATTCGGCAATATGAGCCGCTAAGTTAGATTTCACTGTAGGTTCATCTTCACAATGAACAGAAATCACAAGGGAGGTGGATGAAAATATTTTACGTAATGTTTCCGTGTTATCGACCAACATATTCCCTGTTGAAGACCCTAAAAACAATTTCAACCCTGCTACTTCTTTGGGGTTGAGACGTTGTATTTCTTCAAAATTATCATTGGTTCCACCAAACATAAAAGAGTAATTGGCCAATGAATCCTTGGCTGCAATTTCAAACTTTTTATTCAACTTTTCGAGGGTAGTCGTTTGTGGGTTGGTATTGGGCATTTCGATAAACGAGGTGATTCCCCCTGCTACTGCTGCTCTCGACTCGGTGCGAATACAGGCTTTGTGTGTAAGTCCCGGTTCACGAAAATGAACTTGATCGTCAATGAGTCCTGGGAGAAGATGAAGCCCATGCGCATCCACAACTTCTTCGCCTGCTTCAGGTTCGATCTTCGATGCAATTTGAATAATGCGTTCTCCTTCTATTCGCAAATCTGCTACAAATGATTTTCCTTCGTTGACCAGAGTGGCCCCTTGAATTAGTTTTTTTATCATAATCGATTTAAGATGGATATAAATTTAAGATAAATGACTCCAAAAACAGCTTCCCAAATAATGGAACCGTTCATTTTTGAAACTCCTTTTGCACGGTTGGTAAATACAATTGGGATTTCTTCTATTAAAAAATTCTTCTTCCAAAGTCTGAATTTCATTTCAATTTGAAAGGCGTAACCTACAAATGAAATTTGATCAAAATCCAATGCCATTAAAGCCTTGCGCGAATAGCCCACAAAGCCAGCTGTAGGATCTTTTACAGGAAGTCCGGTGAGGGCCTTTACATAGACTGCTGCCCCACGAGATAAAAGTATTCTTGAAGTGGGCCAGTCAACCACCTGTATTCCTTTTACATAGCGAGAGCCAACCACTACGTCTTTTCCAGAGCGAAGGGAATGCAACAGGGCGGGGAGTGCATCTGCCGGATGCGATAAATCGGCATCCATCTCAAAAATCTCGTTGTAAGCACGAGCCAGTGCCCATTGAAAACCATGAAGATAAGCTTTTCCAAGACCTTCTTTCTTGGGGCGCGAACTCAAAAAAATCTGCTTTGGATATTTTTTCATGAATACGCTGATTTCTTCCGCTGTTTTATCCGGAGAAGAATCGTCCACAAAAAGCAAATGAACCTCCGGTAATACAGTGAATATAGCAGATATTAAAGGGGATATATTTTCCTTTTCGTTATAGGTAGGGATGATGATAAGCGTCTGCTGCATTGCGGGGTAAAAATAGCAAAAAATGATGGTTTACCCCTGTTTTAAATCCATTACAATCGTCACCCATTTTAATTTAAATTAATACTTTTAAAGCATGAACGAATGGCAATTGCTCCCAATCGAAAATAACGATTGGGGAACTTTTCTTTTTGGCTTCAATTTTTTTGTTTTCGTGCTCCTAAAAGTTCGTTTTAAAAGTCAATTCTTTTCTTTTATGCGCTTGGTAGACACAAATCTGTTTTTTAACACCTATGGAAATCATGTTTTGTGGACAAAAGGATGGACCTATGCCGTTGTCTTATTTGTTGTTACCACTTTGAGTATGTTCTTTTCTTTTTGGGCTGAAATCATTCAAGATGTTCAATGGATTGCCGTTTTCCCCTATTTGTGGGTAGGTATTGCTTTGGTGGTAGGCATTCGCTACAGCTTGGTTCAGTTTTTAGGCTGGCTTACCCAATCTACCGCTTTCTTAAACACCTATCAATTTAAGTGCTCAACCTATCTTTTTCGAGTGACTGTTTTTCTTTTTTTAGGACTTGCACTTTATTTCTACCCCTTCAAAAATCCCTTTTTTTCTTTGAAATTCTAGGCTATAGTTCGGCTGTGCTTTACATTTTATCTCAAGCTGTTTTATTGCGTCGTTATTTAGATTACTTAACACATAACGGTCTTTATTTTATTTTGTACCTTTGCACTTTAAAATTAAGCCCTTGGTTATTGATCCTATTAGGGCTTGAAAAAACGCTTTTATGAGCCCAAAAAAAGTAAAAACGATTCTCGTTTCTCAACCCGAGCCGAATAAAGAAAATTCTCCTTACGCTCGACTAAAGGACAAACATAATCTGACCATCGATTTTCGCTCTTTTATCCACGTAGAAGGAGTGGAAGCGAAAGATGTACGTCAACAAAAAATCGATTTTAACGATTTTGATGCTGTTATTTTAACCAGTAGAAATTCGGTCGATCACTTTTTTCGATTGGCAGAAGAAATGCGTTTTAAAGTACCGGACAGTATGCGGTATTTTTGTCAATCTGAGGCAGTGGCTTACTACCTTCAGAAATATGTGGTTTACCGTAAACGCAAAATATATGTCGGCGAGCGTAGCGTGATGGATTTAGAACCCACGTTCAAAAAATTCAAAGACGATCGCTATTTATTTCCCTCTTCCGATATTTTAAAACCTACCATTCCCAATTTTCTAGATGAACTTGGCATCAATTGGAAAAGAGCACAACTCTACAAAACTGTAGTAAGCGATTTATCCGATCTTCGTGATGTATACTATGACATTCTTGTCTTTTTTAGTCCTTCAGGAATCGATTCTTTGTTTCAGAATTTTCCAGATTTTAAGCAAAATGACACCCGCATTGCGGTTTATGGAAACACGACTGTTGACGCGGCAAACAAAGCCAAGCTTCGTATTGATATCAAAGCGCCTACAGAAGACACTCCCTCTATGACCATGGCCATAGAAAAATACATCAAGGAATTAGCGTAAAAGCAACGCGGCGTATTTTACAATCAAATAAGCCCAACCGATCATCAGAATCAAGCCTCCGACAGGGGTTATTGGACCTAAAAAAGACATGCTTGTACCGTGGAGGCTTTGTGTCGATAACAGAAAAATACTTCCAGAAAAAAGAAGCGTTCCTATCAACAGTATTGTTCCTGTGATGGATTGTGCTCCTTCATCGACATAAGGCAATTGTGAAATAAAAAGAAGAACCAACGCATGGTACATCATATAGCGCACCCCAGTCATGAAACTAACCAAAGATGAAGGTGTCAATTTATCGGACAATGCATGGCTTCCCAAGGCACCTAAAACAATACCTAAAAACATCAAAATGGCGCCACTTAAGGTTAAAAATAGCATTTTCATTGTTGTAATTTTTAGCTAAAATAACGCATGATTTTAAATGGATTGTCATAAATCATGCATATTATCAATACTTTTACCGAAAAATAAAGAAAATATTAAGATGGACGGTATCGACAAAATACTTTTAAATGAATTGATGGTAGATGGGAGAAAATCGATTAACCAACTTTCAAAGATTGTTGGTATTTCAGGTGCGGCGGTGCATCAGCGTTTAAAAAAACTAGAAAAAGCAGAATTGATTTCAGGATCTCAAATCATTATTAATCCTAAAAAAATGGGGTATTCTACCCTTGCTTTTGTTGGCATTTACCTCAACAAGGCGATGAGCAACCCCTTGGCGGTTGAGGAATTAAAAAAAATCAATGAGGTGATTGAATGCCATTATACCACGGGAGATTGGAGTGTTTTAGTAAAAATTTTGTGTAAAAACAACGAACACCTTATGGCTTTATTGAACAATCACATTCAAAAAATAGAGGGTGTTTCGAGAACAGAAACCTTTATTTCCTTAGACCAGCAAATTGGGCGACAACTCAAGCTTTAATCCCGGTTATTCCCCATAATTTGTAGCACATAATAGAGTAAAGTTGCTAAAGATCCCAATGCGGCAACCACATAGGTTCGAGCTGCCCATTTGAGTGCTTCTTCAGCACCCTCCAGCTCTTGTTGGCTCACCATATTTTTTCTTTTTAACCAAGCAATAGCTCGATTACTCGCATCGTATTCTACAGGAAGGGTGATGAAACTAAAGAGCGTTCCCATTCCAAAAAGAGCCACCCCGATGATGGCAACAGTTTGTCCAAAAGCAGTTCCTTGCGCCATAAAAAGACCTCCAAAAATCATCCACATCGAAAAATTAGAAGCAATGCTTACCACAGGCACCAAAGCGGAACGCATTTGCAACCATTCGTATCCAATATTATGTTGCACGGCATGACCACATTCGTGCGCTGCCACTGCAGCAGCCGAAGCGTTGCGTTGAGAATAAACTCCCTCACTTAAATTAACTGTTTTCGTTTTTGGGTTATAATGATCGGTTAACATCCCTGGAGTTGAAACCACTTTTACATCGCGAATCCCGTGATCGGCAAGCATTTGCTCGGCAATTTCTCGTCCCGATAATCCGTTGCGTTATTGTACTTGCGAGTATTTTTTTAATTTTCTTTTTAATGTACTGCTCAGCGCAGCACTTAGTAGAGCAAAAACAATTAAAATCAAATAATACATTCCCATAGCTTATTCTTTTTTTGTTTGACTTAATTTAAGGTACAGAATTACTATCAAAAGTAATGCCGTTACCGCATTTGCCAAAATGACAGGCAAGCTGTGGATCAGCCAACCGTAAACCTCCCATAAAAGCACTCCTGTAAGCATCACTAAATACATGGTCACCGAAACGCCATCGGAGGCTTTTTCTTTCCAAATTTTATACACTTGAGGTATAAAGGCAATTGTAGTGAACGTGGCAGCAAGAAGACCTAATACCTCTGTCATAATTAGCCGACAATATTGATGATTTTTCCGGGAACAACAATGACTTTTTTCGGAGTCCTTCCCATCAATTGCTTTTGCGTTTGCTCATCTGCAAGAATGATTTCTTCAATTTCTGAAGGGGTCAGCGAAAGAGAAAGTTCGCGGGTAAAACGCATTTTTCCATTAAACGAAACCGGATAATTTTTGGTGCTCTCTACAAGATGTTTTTCATTGAAAATAGGGTAATCAACTTCAGAAATGGAAGTGTCATTCCCAAGTTTTTGCCACAGCTCTTCTGCAATATGAGGAGCAAAAGGAGCGAGCAAAACAACCAGTGGAGACAGCACTTCTTTTTCATTGCATTTTTGAATTGAAAGCTCATTAACACAAATCATAAAGGCACTGATGCACGTATTGAAAGAAAAGTTTTCGATATCCTCCGTCACTTTTTTAATGGTTTGATGAAGCGTTTTCAACGACGCTGCTTTTGCAGGCGCATCGCTCACGGAAAAATGATCTGAAGGATGATAAAGGCGCCACATTTTTTTTAAAAAAGAATATACGCCAGAAATACCCGCAGTATTCCAAGGTTTGGCCTGTTCTATAGGCCCCAAAAACATTTCATACATCCGTAGGGTATCAGCTCCATAGTCGGCGCAAATTTGATCGGGATTAACGACATTGTATTTGGACTTAGACATTTTTTCCACCTCGCGCCCAACTTTATACACACCATTTTCTAAATCGAAAGTAGCATCATTGAATTGCGGCTGCCACTCTTTCAAAGCGGAAGTATCCAATTCATCACTACCATTGACAAGCGAAACAGATACTCGAATTGGTTCTACTTCCATGCCATTGGTAAGCCCTTTGGAAAGGTAATGATTGGTTCCTGGTTTTCTGTAAACAAAGGCTGAGGAGCCAAGAATCATTCCTTGATTGATGAGTTTTTTAGCATATTCTTCAACAGGCAAATAGGCTTTATCAAAAAGGAATTTCTGCCAAAAGCGCGAATACAACAAATGCCCAGTAGCGTGTTCGCTTCCTCCAAGGTATAAATCTACCTCTTGCCAATAATCAGCAGCTGCTTTAGAAACAAAAGCATTTTCGTTTTGGGGATCCATATAGCGGTAAAAATACCACGAGCTACCCGCCCATCCGGGCATGGTATTGAGCTCCAACGGAAAAACAAATTCATGATCAATTGCGCTGTTTTCTACCACTTGATTTGCTTGTGTGTCCCAGGCCCAATGGGTGGCATTTCCTAGAGGAGGCGCCCCGTCTGAAGTGGGAAGATAATTTTCAACCTCGGGAAGCACCAAGGGTAAGTCCGAAGCTGTTAATGGAATTGGAATTCCATTTTTGTAATAAATTGGAATGGGCTCTCCCCAATAGCGCTGACGACTAAAAACGGCATCACGAAGTCTATAATTTATTTTTCGTTCGCCAAGTTTTTCTTGCTCTAGATGATCGAGAACTGTTTGCATCGATTCTTTATAATTGAGCCCATTTAAAAAATCGGAGTTCTGGAGAACAGTTGTGCTTGACTTTTCAGTAAATGCGTTTTCAGAAATATCGGTATCGGCAAATATGTTTTTTATAGGAATTGAAAAGTGCTTTGCAAAATTATACTCTCTTTCATCTCCACAAGGAACAGCCATAACAGCCCCTGTTCCATAGCCTGCCAAAACATAATCGCCAATCCATATGGGAATGCGCTCTTGTGTAAGCGGGTGAATTGCGTAGGCGCCTGTAAATACACCGCTAATGGATTTTACATCGGCCATTCGATCGCGTTCTGAACGCTGTTTTGTTTTTAGAATGTAGGCGGCTACCTCTTCTTTTTGGGCTGGAGTAGTTATTTGGGTAACCAAATCCAATTCGGGGGCTAGCGTCATAAAAGTAACCCCAAAAAGTGTATCGGGTCGGGTTGTAAAAACATCCAGTTTTTCGTCGTGATTTTCAATGGAAAACTGAACCCGTGCGCCTTCAGATTTTCCAATCCAATTTCTTTGCATTTCTTTTAAGGACTCGGGCCAATCAATGGTATCTAGGCCATTCAAAAGACGTTCTGCATAAGCGCCTATACGCATGCTCCACTGCTTCATTTTCTTTTTGGTCACAGGGTATCCTCCTCGTTCAGAAACCCCATTGATGATTTCATCATTGGCCAAAACAGTACCCAATTCTGCACACCAGTTTACCTCCGTTTCAGAAATATAAGTTAAACGATAGTCGAGCAAAATGGTTTGCTGCTCTTCCCACGAAAAAGCATTCCATTGAGCGGCATCGAACACAGGAGTGCCTTCTGCACAAATTGCTTTTATTTCTTGGTTTCCACTCATTTCAAACGTTTCCAACAAATGTGAAATAGGCATGGCCTTATCGGCTTGAACATTATAATAGGAATCAAATAATTCGAGGAAAATCCATTGTGTCCAACGGTAATAGTCTTGATTTGAAGTCCTAACTTCTCTCGACCAATCGAACGAAAAACCAATTCGATCGAGCTGTTCTCTATAGCGCGCAATGTTTGTTTTTGTAGTAATTTCAGGATGCTGTCCCGTTTGAATGGCGTATTGTTCATCTGGCAAACCAAAAGAGTCATATCCTTGAGGATGCAAATCATTAAACCCTTTGTGACGCTTGTACCGGGAATAAATATCACTGGCAATATACCCCAGAGGGTGCCCTACAAGGAGCCCCGCACCTGCAGGATAAGGAATCATATCCAACACATAATATTTAGGTTTTTCGGACGTATTCTGCGCTTGAAAGGTTTTATTTTCTGCCCAAAAGCGTTGCCACTTTTTTTCTATTTCAAGGAAATTGTATCCTGACATGGTATTGTTTTTAATAGCACAAAAGTAGGACTAATGCCTAAAGGAAAAAAGTTTATGTGGCAAGAGAATACTTTTTGAACTGGGTTTCGTAATTTTACTAGAATTTAAAGGCTTATGCGGCATGCGGTCAAGAGATAAATTTCAAAAAAGACGCTTACTTTCTTCTTACTTTTCGGTAACAGTTAGCATTAGTCTTGTTCTTTTTTTAGTGGGCGTTTTGGGGTTTCTTTTAATCAATACCCAAAAAGTAGTTCAGCATTTTAAAGAACAAATTGCATTTACGGTTTTCATCAACGAAAGTGCAAAGCCTATTGAAATCAAACAACTACAAAAAAGCTTGCAATTAAGGAAAGAAACCAAATCCATTCGATTTGTTTCCAAAGAAGAAGCCGCTGAAATTCATGCCAATGACATCGGCGAAGATTTTATGGAGTTTTTAGGATACAATCCCCTACTCAGCTCCATCGATGTTTATTTTCAGGCCGATTATGTTACCCCTGTTTTTTTGGGAGAATTAAAAGAAAATTTTGAAGCTCGGCCTTACATCAATGAGGTGTATTTTGATCAACCTCTTTTGACACTTTTAAACGAAAATATCATTAAAATCACCCAGGCTTTTATGGCCATTAGCGGCTTATTTATCATCATTGCCATTTTATTGATTAACAGTTCTATTCGCCTATCGGTTTATTCAAAACGCCTTATTATAAAAACCATGCAGTTGGTAGGGGCCACCAAACGATTTATTCGTTGGCCGTTTATATGGACGCACCTTCAATTGGGAATTCTCGGGGCAACGTTAGCGTCGACAGCCCTTGGATTTGTCCTTGTACAAGTCGACCAACGGTTTCCAGAATTACGTGTCTTTGAAAACACCATAGAATCTGCTGTTCTTTTCTCTGGTCTATTTATAATGAGCATTTTTATAACGGGGATTAGCACGTTTTTGGCCACTCAACGCTATCTCAACCTAACCACCGATGCCGTAAACTAAAATGAAAAAGCAACTTTTATTTCAATCTAAAAATTACCGTCTTCTTCTTGTATCCATTATTATAATTGCTTTGGGCTTTTTTTTAATGAGCGGGGGAGGCAGCGACGACCCCAATGTATTTAACCCTGAAATGTTCAATTTCAGACGTATTCGTCTTGCACCTACCTTAGTTATTCTAGGCTTTGGAATAGCAGTTTATGCCATCTTGGTAAACGGGAGTAAAAAATGAATGAAATTATTGCTGTACTCCTTGGAATTATCCAAGGGATAACTGAGTTTTTACCCGTCTCTTCGAGCGGACATCTTGAACTGGCCAAAGGGCTTCTCCCCTCTGAATATTTACCCCAAGAGAATCTTTTAATGACCATTACACTTCATGCTGCTACAGCTTTGAGTACCATCGTTATTTTTAGGAAAGATATTTTAGAAATCATAACTGGCCTTTTAGAGGGTCAAAAAAACAACGCTTTTTATTTCTCGCTTCACATTGTGTTATCAATGATTCCGGCGGCAGTTGTAGGGCTCTTTTTAGAAGAACAAATAGCACTACTTTTTAACGGCAATATTGCCTTGGTGGGTTGCATGCTTTTAATAACAGGCGGCTTACTCCTTCTGGCCAATCGAGCGCAATCGAGCAATACCCCCATTTCTGCTTCTTCAGCACTTTTAATTGGTACTGTTCAGGCCATCGCTATTCTCCCAGGAATATCGCGGAGTGGTGCCACCATAGCCACTGCAGTTTTACTAGGAATTGACAAAGAAAAAGCAGCCCGATTTTCATTCCTTATGGTGATTCCGCTCATTTTTGGAAGCATGGCAAAGAGTATTTTATCTTCCAATTCTACTGATTATTCAACAGATTTTGGACCTCTTATTATCGGTTTCTTTGCTGCATTTATTACGGGAATACTCGCTTGTAAATGGATGATTGCTTTGGTTAAAAAAGCACAACTAAAAGGCTTCAGCATCTATTGTTTTCTTGTGGGTGGACTAACACTGATTCTTAATTTATTTGCATGATTTTAACCCGAGAAGCTTGCCTTGAAGGACAGGTCATTTTAATTGATAAACCCTTAGAATGGACCTCGTTTCAGGTTGTCAATAAACTAAGGTGGTTGTTGCGGAAAAACCTGAATATTAAAAAAATAAAGGTAGGGCATGCTGGTACGCTCGACCCGTTGGCCACGGGACTACTAATTGTTTGTTGCGGAAAAATGACCAAACAAATACAGCATTTTCAAGCGCAAGAAAAAAAATACACCGGACAATTTCTATTGGGGAGCACTACTCCATCCTATGACTTAGAAACCGAAATGGATGCCCACTTCCCTGTCGATCATATTCAAAAAGAGGATATCGAAAAAGAAATCAATCATTTTATGGGAGAAATTGACCAATATCCTCCAGTTTTTTCCGCCATTAAAAAAGAGGGAAAACGCCTCTATGAATTAGCACGGGAAGGAAAAGAAGTAGAGGTACCTAAACGCAAGGTTCACATTCATTCTTTTACAATTAACAGTGAAAACTTCCCACATTTGTCCTTTGAAGTAAGCTGTAGCAAAGGCACTTATATTCGCTCCTTAGCTCACGACTTTGGCAAAGCACTTCAAAGTGGCGCACACTTGACCGAATTACGACGTACTCAAATCGGATATTTTCATGTAAACGACGCGCTGTCCATTGAAGAATTTACCCAAAAAATAGAGCAGGCTCGTTTAAAAAAGGACGAATAAGACTACGGAAAACCTCTCCTTTATTCCCTATATTTGTAAGAATTCTTATCCAATGAAATACAAACGCATACTCCTAAAATTGAGCGGTGAAGCCCTAATGGGAAACCAAGCTTATGGCATAGACGCACAACGCATTAACGCCTATGCAGAAGAAATAAAAGAACTCCATCAACAACGGGTAGAAATCGCTATTGTTATTGGAGGAGGAAATATTTTTAGAGGAATGACAGGCGCAGGCAATGGTGTCGATCGTGTTCAGGCCGATTATATGGGCATGCTGGCTACGGTCATGAATGGGCTTGCACTTCAGAGTGCTTTGGAAAATGTTGATGTGCCTACCCGATTACAAACCGCTCTTAAAATAGAAGCGGTTGCTGAGCCCTACATCAAACGAAGAGCGGTACGCCACCTGGACAAAAACAGAGTGGTTATTTTTAGCGCTGGTACAGGAAATCCTTTTTTCACAACAGATTCTGCAGCGGTACTTCGTGCAATCGAAATCAGTGCAGATGTTATTCTTAAAGGAACACGTGTGGATGGAATTTACAATGAAGACCCTGAAAAAAACAAAGCGGCCATCAAATTTGACAACCTCTCCTTTGAGGAAGTTTTGAAGCGCGGATTAAAAGTGATGGATACTACCGCATTTACCTTAAGTCAAGAAAACAAACTTCCCATTATTGTTTTTGATATGAACACCCGTGGTAACTTAGCCAAGGTGATTCAAGGAGAAAGCATTGGAACCCGAGTAGATTAAAAACCTGAATTAGTGATGAACGAAGAATTACAATTTATATTAGAAAGTGCCCAAGAAAGCATGCAGGGTGCAGTTCGCCATTTGGAAAATGAACTTTTAAATATCCGTGCGGGAAAAGCCAACCCCGTTATGCTTAAAAGTGTAATGGTCGATTATTACGGTGCACCTACCCCGCTCAATCAAGTTGCAAATGTGAATACTCCCGACGGGCGTACGCTCAGCATTCAGCCTTGGGAAAAAGGACTTCTTCAAGAAATTGAAAAAGGAATCATGACGGCCAACATAGGATTTAACCCTGTAAACAATGGTGAAATCATTATCATTAATGTTCCGCCGTTGACAGAAGAACGAAGAAAAGAATTGGTAAAAATGGCCAAGTCCGAAGCAGAAAATGCCAAGGTGAGTGTTCGTAATTCACGAAAAGATGCCAACCAAGAAATTAAAAAAGCGGATGCATCGGAAGATGAACAAAAAAACTGTGAAATAGACGTTCAAACGCAAACCGATCAGTTCATCAAACAAATTGATGAAATCCATGCGGCAAAAGAAAAAGAAATTATGACGGTCTAAACCGCCCTCGTAAAAAAAGCTCATGAAAAAGAAAAATAACTGGCGATTTTGGGAGGCCATAGCACGGCTCATCCTAAGAAATCGATTTTCGTTTATTCTTCTTCTTATTGGTGTTACCCTGTTTTGGGCAAGCCAATGGAAACACATGCGCTTTACCTTTACCGAAGCCAATCTCCTTCCCGATAACCATCCGGAAAATATCCATTACAACGATTTTCTAACCTTATTTGGAGAGGAAGGAAATGTGCTAGTACTCGCTATAAACGATGCTGATTTTTTTCAAAAAGAGAAACTAAAAGCGTGGAAAGCCCTAAGTGATGAGCTTATGGCATTTGATGAAATTGATTTTGTTTTATCGATTGACAACATCAAAGAGCTTGTTAAAAACAACAAGAAAAAGAAATTTGAACTTCGCCCAATTGTCTCTACTTTACCAGAGGACGACGAAGAAATTGCGCTCTTCAAACAAAAGTTGTTTTATGAACTTCCTTTCTATGAGAATCTTCTATTGAATAAATCAACGGGGACGATTCGAATGGTGATCAACATGGAAAAGGACATTGTCAATAGCGCCGCTAGAAAGCAATTTATTTTTGAAAAGTTCATTCCATTAATCGACCGTTTTGAGGAGGAAAACAAAACCAAAGTTTATCGTTCAGGGATGCCCTACATTCGCACGCTGAATGCGCAAAACATTGTCGATGAAATTGGGATGTTTGTCTTTGCAGCAGCCGGAGTTACCTCCCTCATATTCTTTTTGTTTTTCCGTTCGGTACGAGCCACCATCATTTCCATGCTAGTGGTTCTTTTTGGAGTGGCATGGGCCTTGGGAACTTTAGGCTTATTTAAATATGAAATTACTGTTCTTACTGCACTGATTCCTCCTTTAATCATTGTCATCGGAATTCCCAACTGTATTTTCCTTATTAATAAATACCAACAGGAAGTAGCCAAACACGGCAATCAAGTGAAATCCCTCCAACGAGTAATTGTCAAAATTGGAAACGCCACCTTGATGACCAACCTCACCACGGCATCAGGATTTGGAACGTTTATTTTGACCAACAGCAAAGTACTCAAGGAATTTGGAATTATTGCCTCTTTGAATGTCATCGGTATTTTTGTTTTATCGCTCTTGGTTATTCCAATTGCTTACAGCTTTATGCCGCTCCCAAATAAAAAACACCTCAATCACCTTAAAAATAAATCCATTGAACGTTTTGTGAAATGGATGGAAAACAAGGTTAGGCACAAGCGACTCAATACCTATTTGGTAACGCTAATTGCTTTAATCGCAAGCATCATTGGTATTTACTCCATCAATATTTCCGGAAGCATCTTGGAAGACATGCCAAAAAAGCGCACGTTTTTCAAGGACATTCTCTTTTTCGATAAAGAATTCGACGGCATTGTTCCTTTGGAAATAATGATTGATACAAAACGAAAAGACGGGGTAATGAAACTTTCTACCCTCAGAAGAATGGAGCAGTTGAATGCGAGTATTGATCAAATTCCTGAACTTTCAAAATCAACTTCCATTGTCAACGCATTAAAATATGCCAAGCAAGCCTATTACAATGGAAATCCAAATTATTATGCTTTGCCTTCTTCACAAGAAAATCGTTTTATCCTTTCCTATTTTGACCGTGCGGGAAACAATGAAAACATCCTTGGAAATTATGTTGATGCTACAGGCCAATATGCTCGTATTACGACCTTTATGACCGATATTGACACCCAAAGGATGGAAGAAATAGAAGCGGAGTTAAAACACGAAATTTCCAAGATTTTCCCCGAAGAACGCTACACGGTTTCCCTTACAGGCAAAGCTTTACTTTTCTTAAAAGGAACAAAATACTTGATTAAAAATCTGGTGATTTCCCTCGCGTTGGCCATTTTTCTAATCGCATTGTTTATGGCCTATTTATTCCGTTCTTTTAAAATGATCGTCATCTCGCTAATTCCCAATTTGTTGCCTCTGCTTATCACTGCAGGAATGATGGGCTTTTTAGGAATTCCACTAAAACCCTCCACCATTTTAGTGTTTAGTATTGCTTTCGGAATATCGGTGGACGACACCATTCACTTTTTAGCCAAATACCGCCAAGAATTGATCGACACCAATTGGAAAATTCAAAAATCGGTTTATGCTGCACTCAGGGAAACCGGGGTAAGTATGTTTTATACTTCCATTGTTTTGTTTTTTGGCTTTTCTGTATTCATGAGTTCAGAATTTGGTGGCACCGTTGCCCTAGGGGGGTTAATTTCCATGACTTTACTTTTTGCCATGTTGGCGAACCTAATTTTACTTCCGTCCTTGCTTATATCTCTGAAAGACACCGTTGCGAATGAAACGGTGCTGAAAGAACCCAAAATACGAATTATTGAACCCGAAGAAAAAAATAAGCGCTAAAGCGTATCTTTGCATCAAATTTTTTAAACTATGCCACAAAAAATAAAATCCCTCATAACGACACAACCCACGGGACAATCCGTTACGGTTCAAGGATGGGTGCGTACTTTTAGAGCAAACCGATTTATTGCCTTAAATGATGGTTCTTGTTTAGAGAATCTGCAGTGTGTAGTGGATTTTGAAAATTTTGACGAATCCCTTTTGAAAAGTATTTCTACTGGGGCAGCCGTAAAGATTACAGGCGCCTATGTCGCAAGCCAAGGCAAAGGGCAAACCTCTGAAATTCAAGTAAGTGATTTACATCTTTATGGAGCGGCCGACCCTGACACCTACCCCATACAACCCAAGAAACACAGTTTTGAATTTCTTCGAGAAAAAGCACATTTACGCGTTCGTACTGCCACTTTTAGTGCCGTTATGCGCGTACGTGCAGCTTTGGCATTTGGGGTGCATCAGTTTTTTCAACAAGAAGGATTTCACTACCTCAATACCCCTATCATTACAGGGAGCGACGCAGAAGGCGCTGGGGAAATGTTTCGTGTGAGTACCTTAGATGCTAAAGGAGGAGAACTTAATGAAAAGGGAGAGGTAGATTTTCAAAACGATTTTTTTGGAAAAGAAACCCACCTCACTGTTTCAGGACAATTGGAAGCTGAAACCTATGCCATGGGACTGGGCGATGTATACACCTTTGGTCCTACTTTTAGAGCTGAAAATTCCAATACCACTCGTCACTTAGCTGAATTTTGGATGATTGAACCCGAAATGGCTTTTTACAATTTGGAAGACAATATGGATTTGGCCGAAAAGTTCATTAAAAGCGTCTTGCGTTATGTCCTCGAAAATTGCAAAGAAGATCTTCAATTTTTAGACGAACGCTTCGCTAAAGAAGAGCAAGGAAAACCCAAAATTGAACGAGCAGAAATGGGATTGTTCGAAAAAATAGAATTTGTAATCAATAACGAATTCAAACGCGTTTCTTATACCGAGGCAATCGAAATCTTGCGCAACTGTAAACCCAATAAAAAGAAGAAATTCAATTACATTATTGAAGAATGGGGAGCAGATTTACAAAGCGAGCACGAGCGCTGTTTGGTAGAAAAACATTTTAAATCTCCCGTAATTCTCTTTGATTACCCCGCAAAAATTAAGGCCTTTTACATGCGCATGAACGACGACGGAAAAACCGTTCGTGCGATGGATATCCTTTTCCCTGGAATTGGTGAAATGGTCGGTGGATCACAAAGAGAAGAACGCCTAGATGTGCTTAAAGAACGTATGAAAGCAATGGGGGTTGAAGAAGAAGAACTCTGGTGGTATTTGGACTTGAGAAAATTTGGAACAGCACCCCATAGTGGTTTTGGGCTTGGATTCGAACGCTTGGTGCTTTTTACCACAGGAATGACCAACATAAGGGATGTAATTCCTTTTCCGAGAACGCCACAAAACGCCGCATTTTAGAAGAACCTTCTAAAGTTTTTGTACCTTTCTTCTAGGGCAAATATAAAATCATGCTAAAGCAACACCTACAGCTAAAACTAGCGCAAAAGCTTTCTCCTCAGCAAATTCAGTTGATGAAGCTGATTCAGTTGCCTACCCAAGATTTTGAACAACGCTTGCAAAACGAAATCGAAGAAAACCCTGCCTTAGAATCTGGAAAAGAGGAACTTCAAAACCTAGAGGCTCACGAAGAAGACTATAACGATAGCGATCATATAGACACTCAAGATATCGATATAGACGCTTATTTGAGTGATGATGAAATTCCTAGCTATCGACTGAGTGCCAACAATTACAGTGCTGACGATGAAGAAAGAAGTACGCCAATTACTTCTGGTATTGGTTTTCACGGGATGATAAAAGCCCAAGTTGGAGCTTTGATACTCACCCAAGAAGAAAAGTCGATTGCCGAATTCATTGCAGGGAGCTTGGATGAAAGTGGCTACCTGAGACGGGAAGTGGAAGATTTAATGGACGACTTGGCGTTTACGCAAGGTATTGTCGTCGAAAAAGAAAAAATTCTTGACTTGCTAAAAGAAATACAAGCGCTGGATCCCCCTGGTGTGGGAGCCCGCGATTTGAGAGAATGCCTCGCCCTTCAACTAGAACGAAAAACACCCACTGTAGCCATCATTATGGCACAGAAAATAATCAACGAAGGTTTTGAGTGGTTTGCTAAAAAGCATTATGCTAAAATGCTAGATAAGTTTGATGTGGATGAAGATTTACTCAAACAAGGCCTTTCTGAAATTGAAAAATTGAACCCAAAGCCTGGAGGCAATTTTTCTGGTATTTTTCAAAACACCCATATCGTTCCCGACTTTATTTTAACCATTGAAAACGGCTTGCTCAATGTGAGTATCAATAGAAGAAATGCGCCCGAACTGCATGTTTCTAATAGCTACCAAGAAATGCTAAAAGGGTATAAAGAAGCTACAAAAAAATCGAAAGAGCAAAAGGAAGCAGTTTTGTTTATAAAACAAAAATTAGATGCTGCCCAATGGTTTATAGATGCCATTCAGCAACGCTATCAAACGCTTCAAAAGACCATCAATGCCATTGTAAATTATCAGAAAGAATACTTTTTAACTGGGGATGAGCAAAATTTGAAACCCATGATTTTAAAGGATATTGCCGATCGAATTCAGATGGATATCTCTACCGTTTCTCGCGTGGCAAATAGCAAATACATCGATACACCCTACGGAACAAAACTCTTAAAATCTTTTTTCTCTGAGTCGTTAACCAACTCGGAAGGAGAAGAAGTATCGACTTTGGAAATTAAAAAAATCTTACGCTCTTTAATAGAACAGGAAGACAAAAGAAAACCCCTTGCCGACAATGCGCTTTCTCAAGAATTGCTCAAAAAGGGATATAAGGTAGCACGAAGAACGGTAGCAAAATACCGTGAAAACATGAATTACCCAGTTGCTCGCCTTCGCAAAGTATTATAAAAAGTAAAAGACTAAACCGATTTGTAATGGATGAAAATCCATTCCTTCCCTCTCAATGGTGCGAAGAGAAGAATCAATGATGGGAGTCAACACATAGGTCAATCGGATGTTCCAAGTATTATAACCCAAACTTAATCCTAAAGCGTGTTGCCAGGGAGAAAGCGTTGATGGAATTTCAACTTTTCTTCCGAAAAAGGGCTTGTAAAGCGATTTAAATTGATAACTGAGCTGATACCCCAAATAGACCCTCCAAAACGAATAAGAAGACGCCGTGGAAGTTCTCCAGCGCAATTCTATTGGCAATTGAATCTGATGGTAACTAAACGCATTACGCAGAGAAGAATCGCTCGTTGGAAGCACATAACGGGTTTGGGGAACATTTCGATATTGCACCTCAATGTTATTGGCCATGCGGGAATAACCATAGCCTAAACCTACACCAATGGCTTTTTGCCCAGAGGGAGTTAAAAAAATATCGTTGATGAACCCCAAATTGAACCCATAGGAAAATCCATTTTCAATGAAATTGGGCAACGAATTGGTTTGGATGGTAAAGTAAGAGTTGAGATAAAATTGATCTTCTTTATAGGCTTGCCTCGTTTTATTTTCCTGTGAAAATAAAAATGCAGAAAATAACGAAAACACAAAAAGGAAGATGCTTTTCATCCTACGAAGGTACAATTTTGAGGGGTTTGGAAGATAAAAAAAAAGCACTTCAAAAATGAAGTGCTTTTTTCGTTTTCTTTGAAATGAAATTTAATTCATGTTTTGCGTATAATCTCCTACACGTGTTGTGTAGTTAATTTTTAATGCATTTACCTTACGTAGTTCTTGTTTGATATCGGAAACAAGACCCATGTTGGTTTCACCATCTACTTTCAAGGCCGTAGTCAATACGTTTTGAAGCTCTTGGCGTTTAGATGCACGTTCAGCCAAAACAAAAGCAGCCACATCACCCACATCAGCGAATTTATCGTTCAACTGAATACGAGCTTGCGTTCCGTATTTGTCTTTGTATCGACTGGAAGGTTTTCCAGCATAAATATACATCACACGATCTTTCTTGTCCAATTTCTGAATCTGATCTGCCGCAGGTAATGAATTTTGGATCATCAAGGTACTGTCGCGCATAACGGTAGCTACCATAAAGAAAAACAGTAACATGAAAACAATGTCTGGTAAAGACGCTGTGGAGATTGCGGGTAAATCGCCTCCTTTTTTCTTTTTAAACTTTGACATAATTAATGTTTTATTTTGTTTTACTGGGTTCAGCTTCCGATAATTTTTGCGGGAACCTCGTTTTAACCTCATCTAATTTGGGCTTCAATTGAGCCTTTTCATCAGCTGATGTTCTAGGATCGCTATATCGTTTTTGTGCTTCCGTGTAGGTTAATCCCGACATCGGATTTAAAAGTGCAAATTCTCGATCTCTTAAATCGTTGTAGGCCGCAACCAATTCATTTTGAACCGCGATATAGACTTTGTAAGAAGTTTCTCTATCGTTTTTTAATGAAATAATTGCTTTCTCCGGATTGTCAGAAGAACTCGAATCGCCTTTCCCTTGGCAGTAGTCACAGGCTTCTTCGCCTTGACCTCCTCCGTTGTCTAGAAATGCTATGGCGGCTTGGCGAAGTTCGCTAAGTTCCATAATATCTTCTTCTACCAAAAGGCGATTGTCTTTATTCACAACTACTGTGAAGATGTTTCGCTCTTTAATGATGGGTGGATCGACCACCTCATCTGTAGGGGGTAACTTTCGATTGATTCCAGAATCGGTTTCAATCGTGGTGGTTACCAAGAAGAATATCAATAGCAAGAAAGCGATATCAGCCATCGATCCAGCATTTACTTCTGGTGCTGCTCTTTTTGCCATAGTTATCTATTTAATAAACGTTTTACGCTAGAGAATGCCATTGCACCAATAGCGATAGCGGCCAAGTAATAAAATACTCGAATTCCTGTTTCTACCCATCGTGCACCCGATGCAGAAAGTACTTCTCCATCTTTTAATGGCGTTTCTACGCCTGTAGATAATGCGAATGCAATTCCTACAACTGCGATAAGAAATCCTAAAGAGATGAGCGATTTTTTTAGTTTTTCTCCGTCACCAAACAAATTGAGTAAAGAGAAAAGAACCGTCGCTACTACAGAAACTCCGAGGATAATTTGTGAAATTGTAATCAACGGAGAAACTGTACTGTAATCTCCTGTTGATGCTGCCATTTTGATGGATTCATCTCCTTCCCCAATGATGAGAAAAAGAAAAACAAGTCCGAGTACACCAAGTATACCTGCAGCTATTTTTACTATTTTTTGAAAATTCATAATCTACAATGTTTTAGTAATCGATTAATTATTTCTTGTGAGCCACAAGGATATCTACTAGTGTAATGGAAGCATCTTCCATATCATTAACGATACCGTCGATTTTTGCAACAATGTAGTTGTAAAAAATTTGAAGAATAATCGCCACAACAAGACCAAATACTGTGGTCAAAAGGGCTACTTTAATCCCCCCTGCTACCAATGATGGTTGCATGTCTCCTGCAGCTTCAATTTTATCAAAGGCTTGAATCATACCAATTACAGTTCCCATGAACCCAAGCATAGGTGCAAGTGCAATAAATAATGAAATCCAAGAAACGTTTTTCTCAAGTTGTCCCATTTGAACTCCACCATAAGCAACAACTGCTTTTTCAGCGCTCTCCACGCCTTCATCTACACGGTCTAAACCTTGATAGAAGATAGAAGCTACGGGTCCTTTTGTATTTCTACAAAGTTCTTTAGCTGCTTCTACACCACCGCTTGACAATGCTTCTTCAACTCCTTCAGTTAATTTTTTTGTGTTTGTTGAAGCTAGGTTTAAGAAAATAATTCTTTCAATTGCGATAGCAAGACCTAAAAGCAAACAAATCAAAACGATTCCCATAAATCCAGGGCCTCCTTCAATAAAACGCTTTTTTAATTCTTGTGTAAATGAGGCTTCTGCAGATGCATCAGCTTGCTCTTCTTCTTGTACAATTGAAGTAACAGTTAAATTGTTAGCACTAATTGTATTGGCACTTACAGCAGGCATTGCTAAAAACATGCTCATTACAAGGGAAACGAATAATTTTTTCATTTTGATGAATTTTTGTTCTTAATTTTTAAAGTTTTTAAAGATAAAAAAAAATATGGTTAATCATAATTTTTTGTAGAGAGGAAGGATTCGAACCCTCGATACGCTTTTGGCGTATACACACTTTCCAGGCGTGCGCCTTCGACCACTCGGCCACCTCTCTAATTGAAGTCGAAATAACAAAAAAAAAATAGGCTTGTGAAATAATTCAGGAGAAAAATAAGCATTCACTTCCAACAATTATGTTATTCCGAAAATACGTTTGGCGTTTGAGGTGGTTTTTGCTGCAATTTCTGAAGCACTTATTCCGTAGAGCGACGCCATTCGCTCAACAATCAATGGCAAATAAGCGCTTTCATTTCTTTTTCCGCGGTAGGGCACGGGAGCCAAATAAGGCGCATCGGTTTCAAGAACCAAATGCTCTAAAGGAATCTCCGCTAAAAACTGATCTATTTTTCCATTTTTAAAGGTTACCACCCCGCCGATTCCTAAACTTAAATTGAGATCAATGGCACGTTGGGCGTCTTTTTCAGTTCCGGTAAAACAATGAAAGATTCCTTGTAAGTCTGATCCTCGGTGTTGCTCCAGCACTTCAAAAACTTCCTCAAAAGCAGATCGACAGTGAATAACAATAGGAAGCTTATAGGCTTTTGCCCATTGAATTTGTTGATCAAAGGCCTGTATCTGTTTTTCTTTATGGGTCGTATCCCAATACAAATCAATTCCGATTTCCCCGACAGCACAACTATTATTATCGCTTAATCTTGCTTTTACATGGCTCAGCTCCTCCTCTACGTTTTCATTTACATGGGTGGGATGCAAACCCGTCATTAAGTGGATTTGTTTGGGGTATTTCTCTTTCAAAGCCAACATGCTTGAGGTGTAGCTTTGATCTATTGCAGGGAGAAAAAAATCTGTAACCCCTGCGGCCATGGCTTTTTCTATTGCCTCGTCCCGATCGTCGTCAAAGGCCTCTACGTATAAATGCGTGTGTGTGTCTATCAATTGCATACTGCAAAAATAAGTATTCCGAACGGGTAGAAGGGTTTTTTTCTACCTTTACCTGTAATGAAATTAACACATCCTTTTTCCGAAAAACGCCTTGAGATTCCGCTAACCCTTACGCAAAGCCAACATCTTATTTGTCATTTCACCATTCACGGGGAAAAGGCAAGATGTCTTGTAGATACTGGGGCTTCCAATTCTTGCTTGAATTATCATAAAGCTAAGTTTTTTGGGATTGAAAAAAACGGGATTTCTGCTCCTATGGCTGCTGCAGGGGAAGAAAAAATCACGGCTTTTGAAAGTAAAGAGATTGAACTTTATTTTGAAAACCATTCGCTAACCAACATTGCTCTGATGCTTATCGACATGTCCTCCATTAATCAAACACTCGAAAGTCAAAATGAGTTGCCGATCGATCTTATTATTGGAGCTGACTTTTTGCAACAAAAAAAGGCAGTCATCGATTACCATCAACGCTGCCTTGTTCTTTTATAAAAAGGGTAAGTTATAGCTCGAGTGCTTTTTTAGGATCATTCTCCATCAGCAACTCAATCGGATTTTCTAAGGCTTCTTTTACAGCAACTAAAAATCCAACCGATTCTCGACCGTCTACGATACGGTGATCGTAGGAAAGTGCTAAATACATCATGGGGTGAATTTCAACTTTCCCCTCTACTGCGATGGGACGTTCAATAATGTTATGCATTCCTAAAATTCCCGATTGTGGAGGATTGATAATCGGTGTGGAAAGCATAGAACCGAAAACCCCTCCGTTGGAAATGGTAAAGGTTCCCCCTGTCATTTCATCCACTGTAATTTTTCCATCACGAGCCCGAATAGCGAGGCGCTTAATTTCTGCCTCTACTCCTCTAAAAGAGAGTGCTTCAGCATTTCGAACTACGGGAACCATAAGTCCTTTTGGACCCGATACAGCAACCGAAATATCACAATAGTCAAATTTTATTTGATGGTCTCCATCGATCATGGAATTTACATCTGGAAATTCTTGTAAGGCGCGAACAACAGCTTTGGTAAAGAAACTCATAAACCCAAGACCTACACCGTGCTTTTCCTTAAAGGCTTCTTTGTATTGGTTTCGGAGAGCAAAAATAGGACTCATGTTGGCTTCATTAAAGGTAGTCAACATTGCGGTTTCATTTTTGGCAGACACTAGACGTTCGGCAACTTTACGACGTAAAAGGGACATTTTCTTTCTCCCTGTGTCGCGTTTTCCGTGTGCTGGAGGTGTTCCCATAGCAGGAACAGCATCTATGGCATCCTGCTTGGTTACTCTTCCATCGCGACCAGTTCCTTGGATTGAAGTAGCATCAATTCCTTTTTCATTTAATATTTTTTTCGCCGCTGGGGAAGCAGTTCCTGTGGCATAAGTAGCCGAAGCTGCTTCTTTTACTTCTGGTGCAGCCGTTCCCACTGGCGCTTCTTTTGGCGCTTCTTCTTGAACAGCATTGCCTTCTTCCGAAGGCTGACCATCGGTATCGATAAGGCACACAACCTGCCCTACTTCTACCGCATCCCCTTCTTCCGCTTTTAACGTAATGGTGCCGCTTACTTCAGCAGGAAGTTCAAGCGTAGCTTTATCAGAATCAACCTCAGCAATGGCTTGATCTTTTTCTACAAAATCACCATCGGAAACTAGCCATTGGGCAATTTCAACTTCGGTGATGGATTCTCCCGGTGAGGGAACTTTCATTTCTAAAATCATCGGAAAGGGTTTTGTATTGTTGTGTTATTTTTTTCGTTTAAAATTATCTTTTTGAGCGTCAAAGACATAATCGATCACCTCTTGATGTCGTTTTGCAAATCGAGTAGCGCTTCCCGCTGCGGGGGTACCGTAAAAACGACGGGTGGCTGGGCGAAATGTTCTTGATTCAGGCAAATGGAGCAATAAGTGCATCCAAACTCCCATGTTACGCGGTTCTTCTTGAGCCCAAACTACTTCTTCTACTTCAGAGAAAGCTTTCAATTGTGCTTGAATTTCTTCAACTGGAATTGGGAAGAGTTGTTCTAATCGAACAATGGCAACGTCATCAAATCCTTTTTCTTCACGTTCTTTGAGTAAATCATAATAGAATTTTCCAGAGCAGAAAACCAATTTTTTTGCCTTGGCGGGTGTCACTTTTCCATCTGGGATTAGCGTTTGGAAATTTCCATTTGTAAAGTCCTTAATGGGAGAAACCACTGCAGGGTGACGCAACAAACTTTTTGGCGTGAACACGATCAAAGGTTTGCGGTAATTTGCTTTTACTTGTCGGCGAAGCAAATGAAATAAATTGGCAGGAGTAGTACAGTTGGCCACAAACATATTGTCTTTAGCACAAAGCTGCAAATAGCGCTCAATACGTGCAGAAGAGTGTTCTGCTCCTTGACCTTCATATCCGTGCGGCAAAAGCATTACAATTCCATTTTGGAGTTTCCATTTGTCTTCAGCAGCAGAAATGTACTGGTCAATCATGATCTGTGCCCCATTAGAAAAATCGCCAAATTGCGCTTCCCAAATGGTTAATGAATCTGGACTAGCCATGGCATAACCATAGTCGAATCCAAGTACTCCGTATTCTGATAAAAGGGAATTATAGATGCGTAGTCTTCCTTGTTCGTCTTGAATTTGATTCAGTAAAATCGTTTCTTCTTCCGACTCCTCCGCTTTCACTATGGCGTGTCGATGTGAGAAGGTACCTCGTTCAACATCTTGTCCAGAGATACGCACATCGTGTCCTTCGACCAACAAACATCCATAGGCAAGCAGTTCGCCCATAGCCCAGTCCATAGCATCTTTTTCGAAGTACATTCGCTTGCGGTCGCCAATGAGTTTTTCAATCTTCCGCAAATATTTTTTTTCTGCAGGGAGTTCCGTAATTGTTTTTGCAACACGGTCTAACATGCCTTTTTCTACCGCAGTAGGAACAGCAACCATCATTTCAGCCTCGTCTACAAGATTGAACCCTTTCCACTCGTCCTGCATGAAGGGAGTAATTTCGGTTTTTTCAATTTTTCGTGCATCTTCTAAATCAACTTCTAGAGAGGCTTTGTATTCTTTTTCCAAGGCTTTTACATCGGCTTTTGAAACAATTCCGTCTGCAATAAGTTTTTCGGCATAAATATCACGCGGATTATTGTGCCTTGATATGGACTTATAAAGTTTGGGTTGTGTAAAGCGCGGTTCGTCACCTTCGTTATGTCCATACTTGCGATAACCAAGAAGGTCAATAAAAACATCACGTCCAAACTTCATTCGAAAATCTAAAGCAAACAAAGTAGCGTGTACAACTGCTTCAGCATCGTCTGCATTGACATGCAAAACGGGCGAAAGGGTTACCTTGGCCACATCCGTACAATAGGTCGATGAACGCGCATCGAGATAATTGGTGGTAAAACCGATTTGGTTGTTCACAACTATATGAACGGTTCCACCTACACCATAACCTTTTAATCGTGCCATTTGCACAATCTCATAAGGAAGTCCTTGACCTGCAATAGCAGCATCTCCATGCACAATGATTGGAAGGACTTTATTGGTGTCGAAATTATATTTTTTTTCAAGCTTTGCTCGGGTAATTCCCTCCACTACAGCACCCACCGTTTCGAGGTGAGATGGGTTTGGAGCAATGTTCATGTTGATTTTCTTTCCCGAATCTGAGCTGCGCTTGGAAGTCCAACCCAAATGATACTTTACATCACCATCAAAAACCACTTCCTCGTAGTCTTTCCCATCAAACTCGGAAAAGATGTCTCTACTCGATTTTCCAAAAATATTGGTCAGGGTATTGAGACGTCCACGGTGAGCCATACCCATAACAAACTCTTCTACTCCTTGCTTTGCGGCCGATTCAACCACCGCATCAAGAGCGGGAATTAGAGATTCGCCACCTTCCAGTGAAAATCGTTTTTGACCTACATATTTGGTGTGGAGAAATTGCTCAAAGGAAACCGCTTGGTTAAGCTTATTGAGAATGTGCTTCTTTTGATCGACAGAGAATTTAGTGTGATTGTTGTTTTGATTGAGCCGTTGCTGAATCCAATTCACTTTTTCAGGGTCGCGAATATACATGTATTCTACCCCGATGGAATCGCAATAGATTTCTTTTAAATGCTGAATGATATTGGCAAGAGTGGTTGGCCCTATACCCATGGTTTCCCCTGCATTGAACACTTTTTCTAAATCTGAACTATCGAGTCCAAAATTTTCAATGTCTAAAGTGGGAGTGTATGTTCTTCGCTCGCGAACAGGGTTTGTTTGGGTAAACAAGTGCCCTCGCTTTCGGTAAGCATCAATGAGTTGCACGACCTTAAATTCGCGTTGCAAATGCTCTGGAACTTCTTGCTGTTCTGTGGATACAGATCCTTCTCCGTTCTCTATACCAAAGTCAAAGCCTTGAAAGAAGGCACGCCAACTCGGTTCTACGCTATCGGGATGCTGAAGATACTGATCGTATAACTGAGCAAAATAGCCCGTGTGCGCTGCGTTTAAAAAAGAGTATTTATCCATTTTTGGATGTGGTCAATTCTAAGTATCAAAATTACAACTTTTAACGAGAGTACCTACCTACTAGGTCTTATTTTTCGTTGTTTCATCAATATTAACAAGGAAAGAGAGATTTGTTATGCTTGAAAGAAAATGGACGAAAATCAAAAAAAAGCAACGCCATATACACACAATAAATCTGTACTTTTGAAACATGTTTGCATTGGTCGATTGTAATAATTTTTATGCTTCCTGTGAGCGCGTTTTCCAACCGCAATGGGAAGGAAAGCCGATTGTGATTCTGTCCAACAACGACGGCTGCGTTATCGCGCGAAGCAATGAAGCCAAGGCATTGGGCATTCCAATGGGTGCCCCTGCTTTTCAATACAAAGATCAATTTGCACGCGAAAATGTAAAAGTATTTTCATCCAACTATCCGCTCTATGGCGACATGAGCAGCAGGGTAATGAAAATTTTGGAACGCTATACCCCAGAGTGTGAAATTTATAGCATTGATGAAGCCTTTTTACGCTTTAACGGTTTTGATCATTTTGACTTAGAAAGCCACGGAAAGAAAATGAAAAAACAGGTGCAGCAATGGACAGGTATTCCTGTGTCGATAGGCATTGCCCCTAGCAAGGGCCTGGCAAAAATTGCCAATAAAATCGCAAAAAAATACAGCGTAAAAACAGGAGGAGTCTACGTAATAAACACAGAAGAGGAACGCATAAAAGCACTGAAGTGGACAGCGGTGAAAGACCTTTGGGGAATTGGCCGCCAACATGCAAAACGACTCGAAAAACACGCGGTAAAAACCGCTTACGATTTTTCGAACCTCCCCGATAGCTGGATTCGCAAGCATATGAGTGTATTGGAATTGCGATTGAAAAAAGACCTTCTGGGAATTCCTTGTATCCCTTTGGAAGAAAACCCACCCGCAAAAAAATCCATTGCCACCACACGTAGTTTTCAGAAAAACGTAACCCAGTTTTGGGAGCTCGAAGAACGAATAGCCACCTATGCCACACTGTGTGCAGAAAAACTTAGAAAGCAAAAAAGCAGTTGTACCGCCCTTATGGTTTTTGTGCGAAGCAATCCCCATAAAGCGAACGCTCTCCCCTATCGAAACAGCTGTGTAATTACCCTTCCGTATGCGACCGATTCGAGCATTAGCATTGCAAAGTATGCTGTCTTTGGATTAAAGAACATTTTCAAAGAAAAAATTGATTACAAAAAAGCAGGGGTTATCCTTATGGGAATTAGTCCTAGCGACCAAAAACAGCTCAATCTTTTTCATACGGATCAAAACAAACACGATAGCCTTATGCGCGCTATTGATAAAATGAATCTTCGTTTTGGACAACACCACATTAAATTGGCCAATCAAGATTTAAAACAAACATGGAAAATGCGGCAAGAGCATTTATCGCATCGTTATACAACTGAACTTTCGGATATTATTCGCGTTTACCCAGAAAAACAACAATGAAAAAAAGAACAGAGCCTCTTGTTTTCTTCAAGCCAAGTGATGAAATCGCAAAAAAAATTCCTTTAGCCAATACTGGAGTATCCGCTGGTTTTCCTTCCCCAGCAGACGATTTTAAAGAACTGCGCATCAGCATCGATCAAGAGGTGGTGAAAAATGAAGAAGCCACCTTCTACGCACGAGTTGCGGGTCAGTCGATGCAAGGTGCAGGTTTAGACGATGGAGACCTGCTGGTAATCGACCGAAGCAAAGAACCCACCCAAAATGCCATTGCCGTTTGCTTTATCGATGGGGAGTTCACCGTGAAACGATTAAAAGTAGAACAAGAATGTGTGGTTTTAATGCCCGAAAACCCCAATTACAAACCCATAAAGGTAACTGAGGAAAATCAATTGATCATTTGGGGAGTAGTCACTTATGTGGTGAAAAAAGTATAAAATCATGCAAAAACGATTCTACTTTCATCTTTTATTCTGGAGCGTTAGCTTGCTGCATATTGGAGCGAAAATAACAGCGACAACACCCCTAGGGGTGGCCTCCAAAGCGTTGATTGTTCCTTTGTTAGCCCTTTACTTATTTTCGCAAAAAAACGGGTCGAAAGGCTATGGAGTAGCGCTGTTTTTTTCATGGCTAGGCGATCTGCTTTTGATTCCAGTAGGAACAAGCTATTTTGGCTTGGGAATCGCCTCTTTTTGGGTCGCACAAGGGTGTTTTATTGCGTTGATGATTAAGCAATTACCCCAACCTATTATTCGGTATTTTTCAAACCCAAAAGCGCTAGTGTTGCTTCTTATTCTTGGAGGTTATCTTGTAACGATGCTCTCCCTTCTTTTACCGCAATTGGACACACTGAAAATTCCTATTGTCGGATACGCAACTACCCTAGCGATGACCGGCTTTTTGGGACTACTTTTTCTATTGGAAAAAAAGGAACCTTTAAACATCATGCTCGCTCTTGGGTGTATGCTTTTCTTAATTTCCGACAGCATGATTGCACTGGATCACTTTTACTTTGAACGCCCTATTTTCACCTATTGGATCATGATTACCTACATTCCTGCGCAATATTTTATAGGTAAAAAATTAATTTATAATTAAATAAACCTTATCTTGAGCTCACCCCTAATCAAAAAAACCTATAAAAGTGAGACTACTTCGAATTATGTTTTGAATCGCTGTAAGCGTTTCTGTTTACGCCAAATGGACTGAAAATCTGCTATTAGATCATTTATCTGTCCCCTTTCTAACCCTTTTATTAATAATTGACTATTCCTATAAAAGGCAACAAAGAACCAATTTTATTTATGCATTTATTTGTTGTTTACTAGGTGATGTCCTGATCATGACCACACACATCAATTATTTTGTAACTGGCTTAACGGCTTTTTGGGGAGCATGTCTCTTTTTCTTGTTTTCAATTGTCGATGAATTTAATTTACCTATGTCTGTGCTTATCAAAAAAAATAGCAAACTCTTTATTCCGATCCTATTATACACCCTATACATCATTGTTTTAATGTATTATTTAAAACCCGCTTTAGGTGATTTGTTCGTTCCGGTCGGGATTTATGCACTGACCCTTTCAAGCACTTGTGGAATTAGTTTTTTGAACTACCTCTACGAAAAAAACAAAACCGGTCGATACATGTGTTTAGGATTTTTCTTTTTTAGTGTGGCAGCAACTTTTGTAGGTTTAAATCAGTTTGTTTTGGATATTCCAAAACTGAAAGTATTGGAGAGTTTGTTCTATGGCCCAGCACTTTACTATATTTACCTTTTCTATCTAAATAAAAAAGATGCAGAATTTTTTGATTAGCTTGTTTCTGGTTGGCTCATTTGCTGCTTTCGGACAAAACCTCAATACAAATTCAACTGCTTCAGTTAATGAAAACACATCTTCCTCTGAAGAAGAATTTGTTTACCGAGGCCCCATCAGTGACAAGACCAAAGAAGGACAGGTTCAATTTGTGCTGGACTTGCTCGATTTGGCGGGTTATGTGGTCGATAAAATCGTTGTTTACCAAAACCTTCCCAATCATGCTCGGGTTTTTCGAGTTCGCTACAACGACGATACCCAAGGTGGATTTATCTTTGTTCGTTGGGATAAGAAAAAAAAGGAAAATTTTATTGACAACAAACGCATTGATGCTGGGATGTATTACAACCTTAAAGCGGCCAAAGAAATCATGCGGGAACAAACCAATAAAGATTATTTCCTGGTTGAAGATGCCGCGCTGCAAGCAGCAGATCAAGAAAAAATTAGTCCGGAAGATTTAGAGGGACTGCGTCAACAATATGATCTTGACCAAGAGGAAAAGAAATTAAGAGAGCTGGAAAAAGCAAATAAGTCGCGGAAAAAGAAAAGAAAAAACCTTCCCTAATTTTCTAAATTAATGAAACAAAATGTTGCCCTTTGTTTTAGTCTCATGTAAATTTGACTAAAAAAAGAATTCTATGTTTAAACAATGGACTGTGTTCACTATTTTTCTAGTGAGCGCCCAACTCTTTGCACAATCTTCAGGGAACATTAGCGGACGAGTTATCGACGCAAAATCACTTTTACCTCTTCCAGGAGCTACCGTAGTAGTAGACGGCACCAATATTGGCGTTATTACCGACGATAACGGATTTTTTATTCTTCAAGACATCCCTACAGCGACTTACAACATTACAGCAAGTTTTTTGGGGTTTGAAAATCAAACAAAATTCAACGTAATCATCAAATCGGTAGGAAGTAATGACCTTTTGTTTAAACTTGAAGAAATTTCTGAATTGCTGGAAGAAGTAGTAGTGGCAAAAAGTCCTTTTCGAACTTCTAAAGAAACTCCCCTATCCACACAATCGCTTTCGGCAGTGGAAATAGAAACCTACCCTGGAGGAAACAATGACATTGCAAAAGTGGCTCAAAGTCTCCCAGGGATTTCCCCTTCAATCGGAGGTTTTCGCAATGATTTTATTATTCGAGGAGGGGCACCCAATGAAACCGTATATTACCTTGATGGAATTGAAATTCCCAACATCAATCACTTTAGCACACAAGGAAGTGCAGGAGGCCCAGTGGGCATGCTCAATGTAGATTTTATTCGAGAGGTAACCCTGTCTTCCTCTGCGTTTGGAGCAGAATATGACAATCCCCTTTCGGGCGTTTTGGCTTTTGAACAACGCGATGGTAATACACAAAAAACAGCAACACGACTTCGCATTGGCGCCAGTGAAGCAGGTGTAACCTTAAACACTCCCCTTTTTAAAGGCAATAAAGAAAGAAGCAATACCAGCTTTATGTTTTCAGCAAGAAGAAGCTATCTGCAATTTGTTTTTGAATTGGTTGGACTTCCTATTCGCCCCGATTATTGGGATTACCAATGGAAACTCAATCACACCATTGATGCTTATAACACGCTCAGCTTTATTGGACTGGGCTCCATTGATGATTTCTCTGTTGTTGCACCAGAAGAATTTGATGCAGAACAACAATCTACCATCGAACAAGTTCCCATCATTAAGCAAAAAACAAACACAATGGGCGTGTCGTGGACACGAAAATTCAAAAATGGAAAAGGTCGCCTTCGCACAACATTAAGTCAAAACAGACTCCAAAACACCTTCAGCCGTTTTGCAGATAATGAAACCCAGACAGGTCTTTTGTTTGAAAACGATGCCGTAGAACAAGAAACCAAATTGCGGGTACATTTAACCCAATTCTCTGGGGATTGGAAATGGAGCATGGGTTTAAATCTTCAACAATCGAAGTACGAAAACGACACCTTCGCGGGACTAGAAAATTTCAATTACCAAAGTGCGTTTGACTTTCTCAAATATGGCTTTTTTGCCAAGGCAAGCCGTTCCTTATTGAACGAACGACTTTCAATAGCCATGGGTATCCGCAGCGATGCAGATAGTTTTTCAACCGGAAGTAACCTCATCGATAATTTTTCCCCAAGGGTGTCTATGAGCTATCAAATTACAGAAGATCAGCGATGGAAATTCAACGCATCTGCAGGCCGATATTTTAAACTGCTTCCTTACACCTCGCTAGGGTTTCAAGATGCACAAGGAAATTTTGTAAATAAGAACAACCGATATACCCAAAGCAACCATTATGTAGCGGGAGTAGAATTCAACCGAACTCCAACCTCTAGAATTACCGTGGAAGGCTTCATTAAAGATTATCGTCAATACCCTGTTTCTATGCTAGATCAAGTTTCTTTGGCCAACAAAGGAGGCGGTTTTGAGGTGCTGGGCAACGAACCCCTTACCGACAATGGAGAAGGGAAAAGTTATGGTGTAGAGGTTTTATTTCAACAAAAATTGACAAAAAATTTCTATGGTGTACTGGCCTACACCTATTTCTTCAGCGAGTTTAGTCGCGCCGACGGAACGCTTCTTCCAACAGTTTGGGACAGTCGAAACCTGCTTTCATTCACGGGGGGCTATAAACTAAAACGCAACTGGGAAGTTTCGGTTCGGTACCGCTATGCTGGAGAAACACCCTATGTACCGACCAATGTAGACGCTTCACTAGCGGCCTATCCGCGGATTGTACTTGACTACAATCGACTCGGAGAAGAAAAACTAGCTGTTTTCAGTCAAGGAGATTTACGAATTGATAAAAAATGGAATTTCAAACGCTTGTCATTCAACTTCTATTTTGAATTGCAAAACTTCTTGGCACAAGGCGTTCCTCGTCCTCCAGAATACGGATTGGAAAGAGGGATTGACGGGCAGGTGGTACAACCACAAAATTTGGTTTTAATCGACACAGATCGAACTGAAACTCCTTTGCCTTCTCTAGGCTTTATTTTTGATTTTTAATCGAATTACAAATAAAACGCTTGAACCAATTTTTGGTGAGCCAAGGTCCTCACATTCCTTTTTTCTTCCAAAACCAGAGTATTGGTCTGTAAAGGAATGATCGAAGTAGAAAACTGCATCAACACCCTTTTTACAGGAGCTTTTTGATGCCCGCGAATAAGGGTAGAATAATTCAAATGCAAGTGATTCGCTTGGGCAATTGCAATGAATGCCTCAGCATGTTGCTGGGGTAAAATCAGGGCAAAGGCACCCTCATCTTTTAAACAATATCGAACCTTTGCGCATAAAACATCAAAGGGAAGGTGACTTTCATCTCGTGCTTGAGCACGCGTATTTTCTTTAATGGGAAAACCCTGTTTAAAAAAGGGAGGATTGCAAACCACAAAGTCGTAGACCCCTTTACTTTGCTCTGAAATTAATTTAAAATCTTGGTGAATGGCATTCAATCGATTCGCCCATTTACTGGCTTCAAAATTAAACCTAGCTTCCTCTACCGCGCCTTGCTCAATCTCCACAGCATCAATCTGAAAAGCACTAAAACGCTGTGCTAGCATCAATGCGATTAAGCCGGTTCCCGTTCCAACATCCAAAACCCGTGTTGCCGTTGTGTTTGGTTTTGCCCAAGCGCCTAAAAGCACTCCATCAGTGCCAATTTTCATTGCACTATTTTCTTGCTTAATGGAAAATTGCTTGAAGTTAAACCTATGGGAAGTCATTCTTCATAAAGCGCTAAAAATCCTTCTGGAAGCACAACCGTAATGTGCTGGTTTTCTCGATCTACTTTCTGTAAAAAATCGTCGTGGATTGGAATTAAAATGGGGCGTAATGCATCGACTTCAAAAAGGGCTTGTGCCGTATGCTCAATTACTTTTTTTATTGTCCCTAAAGGAGGTTTACCTTTTTCGCCAATAGAAAAACCTATGATTTCGTGGTAATAAAATTTGTTTCCCTCAAGAGGAGGGAGAACAGCCAATGGAAGATAAAGTTCTTTATTGATGAGCGCGTTGGCTTCCTCTTCAGAATCTACGCCTTCAAAACGCACCCGTAAAAGGGTCGACTTTTGAAGCTGCGCCTTGGAAATAAAAAAAGGAACCAGTCGTTGTTGTTGTTCAACAAAAACTGATTCCAAATTGGTAAAATCTTCAGGAGAATCGGTATCGAGTTTAATGAGTACCTCTCCTTTAAAACTGAATTTTGAAACGATGGTTCCTAAATAGAAACAATCTTCCTTTTTCATGAAAGTTTAGGCTTCAGATGCTTCTCCTTCTTCCGTTTCAGGAGCTTCCTCTGCAGGCGCTTCTTCGGCAGGTGCTTCTTCTGCAGGAGCCTCTTCTGTCGCTGCTTCAGCTTCTGCTTCGGCTGCGGCAGCAGCTTTTTCTGCTTCTTCAGCAGCAATTGCTTCTTCTTCTAAAGCTTTTGCATCGGCAATTCGCTTTTCGTTTACTGCTTTTTCTGCAGCAAGAGCGTCGGCGCGTTCTTTTGCTTCAGCTTCAGAAAGACCATCTTTTTTAGCTTGAATTTTAGCTTCTTTTTCAGTCACCCACGCTTCGAACTTCGCATCAGCTTCTTCTTGCGTTAGGGCTCCTTTACGAACTCCTCCATTTAAGTGATGCTTTAAAAGCGCACCGCGGTAAGAAAGTAACGTACGGGCTGTATCGGTGGGTTGAGCACCATTTTCTAACCACTTTACAGCAGAATCTACATTGAGATCAACTGTTGCTGGATTGGTATTTGGATTGTAAACACCAATTTTTTCTAGGTAACGCCCATCGCGCTTAGCACGCGCGTCGGCAGCAACTACCCAATAAAATGGTTTTCCTTTTTTTCCGTGTCTTTGTAATCTAATTTTTACTGGCATATCATATTAATTTGTGAGTGTTCTCGACACTCGGTTGATTAATTCAGGGTGCAAATGTACTGTTTTTATTTTGGTTATAAAGCGCTTTGAATAAAAACTAAGTCCGTTTTAAGGAAATCAACAGGCAATCAGGTTTGTAGAACCGTTTTAATGCCTTATTTTTGCGCCCTAATTTATTGAGAAATTCATGCAAATCACACGTACAGACATCGATGCCCTAAACGCTAGCCTTTCAATCGCTATTGATAAAAAAGACTATGAGGAAAAAGTAGCCGGTATTTTAAAGGACTACAGAAAAAACGCAAACATTCCTGGTTTTAGAAAAGGGCATGTGCCTATGGGGATGATTAAAAAGCAATATGAAACTGCTGTAACAGCTGATGAAGTCAACAAATTGCTTCAAGAAAACCTCAACAAGTACATTCAAGATGAAAAAATTGAAATGCTTGGGAACCCGCTCCCTGTGATGCAAGAAACGATAGATTGGAAAGCCGATGCCCATACGTTTACTTTTGAATTGGGGCTGGCGCCAGAATTTGATGTGGAAATTAAAACGAAAAAAGCCATCACCGCTTTTAAAGTAGAAGCGGATAAAAAAATGATCGAGGAGCAAGTCGGTTATCTTCAAAAACAATACGGAAAAATTGAAGCCCAATCTTCTATCGAAGAAGGATTAGAATTGAGTATTCACCTTGTAGATGAAGACTCAGAAATTGATCAGACTAGCACCATAGAATGGGATAAAATAAAAGGGAAAAAGAATCAAGATGCCTTTAAAAAAGCTGAATTAAACACTCCTTTTGTTCTCAAAACAAAAAACTTATTTTCGGAAGACCATGTCTTGGCTAGAGTGACAGGAAAAACCGTGAGTGAAATTGATCAACTTCCAACAGAAATTCAAATTACAGTTACCGAAGCCAACAAACGTATTCTCGCTGACTTGGATCAAGAATTATTTGACAAGCTTTACGAACCTGGAACGGTTAAAAATGTAACCGATTTAAAAGCGAAAATCAAAGAAGGTGTTGAAAAACAATTTGTACAACAAACCGAGCAAAAACTTCTGAACGACGTAACGGAACGTTTGATTGATGAAACCAAATTTGACTTGCCAAAAGAATTTCTAATCAAGTGGTTAAAAAACAGCGGTGAAAACCCAATGACACAAGAGGAAGCAGAGGCGGAATTTGAAAAATCAGAAAAAAGGAATCCGTTACCAACTCATCGAAGGGTGGTTGGTAAAAAACAACAACCTACAGCTAGAATTTGCTGAATTACAAACCTTCGCTAAGGACATGATAAAGCAACAAATGGCACAATACGGACAACTCGATCCTTCTGAGAAAGAATTGGACGATATTGCTGCACGTATTTTTAGCAATCAAGAAGAAACGAAACGTTTGTCTGACCAATTGATGAGTCAAAAACTCCTTGACTTTTATAAAGAAAATGCCAACTTAAAAGAGAAAAAAGTGAATTACGAAGCCTTTGTAAAAGAAGCGTATGGTAGTGCACAATAATTTTGGTTAACTTTAAGCAAGCAAAAAAAAATATGGACTACGGAAAAGAATTTAAAAAGTACGCTACCAAGCACCATGGCATCAGTGCCATGCATTTTGACAAAATAACAAGTAGCATGACGCCCTACATCATTGAGGAGCGACAAATGAATGTGGCGCAAATGGATGTGTTTTCACGCTTAATGATGGATCGAGTGCTCTTTTTGGGGACGGCCATCAACGATCAAGTGGCCAACATCATTCAGGCCCAGTTGTTGTTTTTACAAAGTGTAGATGCAAAACGGGACATTCAAATGTATATCAACTCCCCTGGAGGAAGCGTATACGCTGGATTGGGAATTTACGATACCATGCAATACATTGCACCAGACGTTGCCACCATTTGCACAGGAATGGCTGCTTCTATGGGTGCTGTTTTATTATGTGCTGGTGAAAAAGGAAAACGAACGGCTCTTCCCCACTCTCGCGTAATGATACATCAACCTCTTGGAGGAGCGCAGGGGCAAGCATCCGATATTGAAATCACTGCAAGAGAAATCTTAAAGTTGAAAGACGAGCTTTATCAAATCATTGCTAACCACTCGGGGCAAAGCATGGAAAAAGTGAATCAAGACAGTGACCGTGACTATTGGATGAAAGCTGATGAAGCTAAGGCCTATGGCATGGTAGATGAAGTATTAACCAAATAAAAAGCATGAGTAACGAAGAACTCAACTGTTCTTTTTGCGGGCGAAGCAAACCGCAAACCGATCTTTTAATTGCAGGGCTAGACGCCCATATATGCGATAAATGCATCGAACAAGCTCATGGGATTGTTTCGGAAGAAAACCAAGAGGCCACGGGTATTTCTACCCAACTAGACCTCAAAACTCCAAAAGAAATCAAAGCCTTTTTAGACGAACATGTCATTGGACAAACTGAGGCGAAAAAAGTATTATCCGTTGCCGTTTATAATCACTATAAACGCATTCTTCACCCTAGTGTAGACAAGGAAATCGAAATTCAAAAAAGCAACATTCTTTTGGTAGGGCAAACAGGGACAGGTAAAACCCTTTTGGCACAAACGATTGCAAAAATGCTTCAACTTCCACTATCCATTGTGGACGCTACAATTCTTACCGAAGCAGGCTATGTTGGAGAAGATGTAGAAAGTATTTTGACACGTTTGCTTCAAGCTGCAGACTACGATGTTCCCAACGCTGAAAAAGGAATTGTTTTTATCGACGAAATTGATAAGATTGCTCGCAAAGGCGACAATCCTTCCATCACAAGAGATGTGTCTGGAGAAGGAGTACAACAAGCCCTTTTAAAGCTTTTAGAAGGAACCACTGTGAATGTCCCGCCCAAAGGAGGGCGTAAGCATCCTGATCAAAAATTCATTGAAGTCGACACCTCCAACATCCTCTTTATCGCTGGAGGAGCTTTTGATGGTATTGAGAGAGAAATCAATAAACGCCTCAACTTGCAGGCTATTGGATACAAAACCAATGCAACAGAACCCTCCCTTGACAAGGGAAATCTGCTGCAGTATGTAAATCCGAAAGATGTAAAATCGTTTGGATTAATTCCAGAAATAATTGGTCGCTTACCTGTTTTGACCTTTATGCATCCTTTGGATAAAAAAACCCTAAGATCGATTTTAACCGAGCCCAAAAATGCACTGATAAAACAGTATCAAAAACTTTTTGAACTGGACGAAATTGAATTGGAGTTTACTGCGGGGGCTTTAGATTATATTGTCGAAAAAGCGCTTGAATACAACTTAGGTGCAAGAGGACTTCGCTCTTTGTGTGAAGCCATTCTTACTGAGGCTATGTTTTCTCTTCCTGGCACAGAAACCAAAGTGTTAAAAGTCAGCAAGACCTATGCAGAGCAACAGTTGAAGAAAGCCAACACCTCTAAACTAAAAGCAGTTTCTTAAGCATTCAAAAGCAAAAGCTGATCTAAAATCTTCCTTTCGTTAGAAAGGCGAGGTATTTTGTGTTGCCCTCCCAATTTTTTATGCTTTGACAACCAAGTGTAAAAAACTCCTTTTTTTGCGCAATGCACTTTTGGCAAGGCCATGGTAATGTTTTTATAGCGCTTAGCGCTGTAGTCCGAATTCAACTGTTGGAGATGTGCATCCAAGCATTCAGTAAATTTTACCATATCTGCAGGAGGCGACCTAAACTCAATCAACCATTCGTGGGTGCCTTTTTGGTTTTTATCCATGAAAATAGGAGCTACAGTATAGTCGATGACACTAACGTTAAATTCTTTGGAGCTAAGTTCAAGCGCACGATCTGCATTTTCAATCATCAATTCTTCTCCAAATACATTGATAAAATGTTTGGTCCGCCCCGTAATTCTAATTCGATAAGGATGAAGAGAGGTAAACCGAACCACATCGCCAATTTTATAGCGCCATAAGCCAGCATTGGTCGTAATCACCAAACTGTAGCGTTTATTCAGTTCTACTTTTTCCAAAGGAATGATGGCGCTGTCGTCTTCTCCCAAAGGAATAAATTCATAGAAAATGCCATAATCGAGCATCAACAATAAATCCTCGGAATGATTCTGATCTTGAATCCCAAAAAAGCCTTCCGACGCATTATAGGTTTCATAAAAATTGATTTGATGTTCCTTTAAAAGCCTTTCAAATTGAGCGCGATAAGGTTTGAAACTCACTCCGCCATGAAAATATACTTCAATATTTGGCCAAATGTCTTTGATCGACTTACCCGGGTTTTCTGCAATAACCCGAAAAAGCAAAACCAACATCCATGAAGGAACCCCGACCAAACCGGTAACATTCTCTTTACTCGATTCGGCAACTATGGCTTGCAATTTCATTTCCCATTCGGGCATCAGCGACACTTTTAGTCCTGGAGTAGAATTCCATTCGGCCCAAAGAGGGAGGTTATCGGTAATGATTGCCGAAAGATCGCCAAAAGTGGTTTCTGCTTGGCGATACAATTCTTGGCTCCCACCCAAACGCAGGCTTTTCCCTGTAAAAAGCTGAGCATCGGGGTTGTTGTTCATATAAAGCGAAAGCATGTCTTTTCCCGCTTTGTAATGACAGTCTTCCAAGGCTTCAACACTCACAGGAATGAATTTGCTATTGGCATTGGTGGTTCCACTCGACTTGGCAAACCACTTGATTGGGGTAGGCCAAAACAAATTGTTTTCCCCAAGCCGGCATTTCTCAATTTCGCCGACAATATCTTCATAACCCACGATGGGCACCCGCTCTGAAAAAGTTTCATAGCGATTAATGGTATCAAAATCATAGGTATAGCCCAACTTTGTCTGCTTGGCAAACTGCACTAAATCCTGAAGAACTTCTTGCTGCACTTCGTGCGGATACTTCTTAAATAATTCAATTTGATGAATTCTTTTTTTAGAAACCAAGAAGCAATGGAATTGAATAAGGGGAAAGCCATAGAAACTGCTATATTTAGGGATAAATTTAAAGTTTTCCTGCATATGTTTTCTGGCGTATTAAAAAAAATGACCCCCGAAATTACCGATTCCGTTCAGTATTACCTGGAATTATCGAATCAACTTTTACTGGTGCATCAGTGTTTGGATAAAACCATTTCCCTTGAATTAACAGGCTACGAATGCCTCAATTGTCAAAAAAAGGAGGAGATTTTTGCGCAAGGGTTTTGCCGAAAATGTTTTTTTGAAAGTCCACAAGCCGGAGACTGGATCATGCGGCCAGAATTGAGTAAAGCCCATTTAGATATCGAAGACCGTGATTTGGCTTATGAAAAAAAAGTACAGCTGCAACCCCACATTGTCTATCTCGCTTTATCGAGTCATCTTAAAGTTGGAATCACCCGAAAGTCGCAAGTCCCTACCCGCTGGAGCGACCAAGGAGCGCACCAAGCCATTTCACTTCTAGAGGTACCTAATCGCTATTTGGCTGGGGTTGGGGAAGTGGCGCTTAAAGCTGCCTTTTCCGATAAAACCAATTGGAGAAAAATGCTTCAATTCAACGACGTTCCCGAAGTAGATTGGGAAAAGGCAAGAGACACCGCCATCGATCATCTTCCAAACGATTTAAAACCCTATTTATTAAGTACTGAAAAAATTACAGAAATACCCTTCCCAGTGCTTCAATATCCTGAAAAAGTTAAAAGCTTGAATCTGAAAAAAACCGAACGTTACACCGGGGTTTTAAAAGGAATCAAAGGGCAGTATTTAATTTTTGAAGACCAAACGGTGTTTAATGTCCGAAGCAATGAAGGCCTTGTGGTTAATATTCAAGTTCAGTCGTCCTGATGCGTTTTGGCCGAATCGGCCACCAGACGATTGATTTCGGATAATTCTTTTTTGGTTAAATGGCGCCATTTCCCTTTTCCAACATCCAAATTTACATTCATAATGCGGGTGCGCTTTAAGGTAACCACACGATAATCCAAATATTCACACATACGACGAATTTGACGATTCAACCCTTGGGTGAGAATAATTTTAAAAGCCTTTTTATGGGTTTGTTTTACAACACAAGGACGTGTTACCGTATCTAGAATAGGCACTCCACCGGCCATACGATCAATAAAATCTTGTGTGATGGGCTTGTTTACTGTCACCAAATATTCTTTTTCATGATGGTTGCGCGCCCGTAAAATTTTATTGACAATATCTCCGTCATTGGTTAAAAAAATCAGTCCCTCTGAAGGTTTGTCCAAACGGCCAATGGGAAAAATACGTGTAGGATAATTGATATAATCAATGATATTGTCTTTTTCCACTCGGGTATCGGTGGTACAAACAATTCCTACAGGTTTGTTAAAAGCAATGTACACAGGGGCATCGCCTTGCTGATCGACAACCACACCATCGATTGCAATTGTATCTTGAGGGGTTACCCGCATTCCCATTTCAACAGCTTTGCCATTAACGGTAATTCGGCCTTCATCGATAAGCTTGTCTGCGGCGCGCCGAGAACAGTAACCGATTTCACTTAAATACTTATTGATACGTACGGGTACAATTTCCATTTTTTTTCTTCTAAATTTAATTCTTCTCCTGCAGCAAGTTGAAAACGCTTCTTGAATAAATGCACAAAAAGATAGAGAAAAGGAGTGTCTATCGCTGCCACCATCAATTTAAATAGCACGCCAGAAACCACGAGCCCTAAAAACATATCCCATGACAACACCCCAAAAAGACAAAGCAAAAGGACCACGGTAATGGAGTCGATGATTTGAGAAGCAAAGGTGGAAAAATTATTTCGTAACCAAAGGTATTTCCCTTGAGTTGCTTTTTTCCAAAAGTGATAAATGCGAATATCGATAAATTGTGCCGCTAAATAAGCCAACATGGAGGCCAAAACGGCAAGGGGCGACAAGGAAAAAACCTGATCAAACAAAGTGTTGTTGATAGGGGAGTTTTCAATGGCCGGCACTGCACTGGCCAAAAGAATTATTCCAATGGAAAAAAAGGAAGCAAAAATACCCGCCACCACCACATGGTTGGCTTTCTTCTGTCCGTAAATTTCAGATATAAGATCGGTGATTAAAAACGTAATCGGATAAGGTAAAATCCCTACCGAAAGTTCAAACAAACGAACACCAAAAAAAGTAGCGTCGAAAGGATACCAGTAGAAAAATTTCTGGAAAATCAGATTAGACACCACCAAAGAAGTAATGAACAGAGCAGCTAAAAATAGATAAATATTTTGCGCTAGAACTTTATCGCTTTTGTGCATAGGTTATTTTATTTCTAACGAAAAAGGCAAACGTGTTTCATAGTTGGGCAGGTTTGTCTTTTTTTCTAACCGGGTTAAAAACATGCTTAACTCAGCAGGAAGCTGCGCTTTTATGCTTTTATCGATCTGGGTGAATGGCCCTGCAAGATTAAAAAAATCATCTATTTCAGGGGTGATTTTTGGGTAGGAAGTAAGGTTGTAACTTTCTATTTCGGCCAAACGCGCTGCAGCTTCCAGGGCTTGTTCCATGCCACCAAGGCCATCAATCAAACCATTTTCAAGAGCTTGTTTTCCGCTCCAAACCCGACCTTGGGCAAGGGCTTCTACTTCCTCCATTGAAAGTTGTCTTCCTTCGGCAACACGTTGTTTGAAGGTGGTATATACATGGGCAATGCCTTCTTTTATTTTTGTTCTAAAGTGGCCTTCGGGAGATTTAAACAAACTGTACCCAAGGGCATTGTCGTGGGTTTGAACGTGAGAGGCATTGATTCCGATGGAAGAAGCAAGTTCTTCGGCATTGGGAACAGTCGCAAAGACGCCAATGGAACCGGTAATGGTAAAATCGTTTGCATAAATTTCATCGGCAGCGGCGGCAAGGTAATAGCCTCCTGAAGCGGCTACATTCCCCATAGACACCACCAAGGGTTTTTCTTTTTTAGCTTTCATCAAAGCATTCCAAAGAATGTCTGAAGTCAGCGCACTCCCACCTGGAGAGTCGATGCGGAGCACTATCGCTTTAACACGTCTGTTATTGACTGCATCTTCAATGGCGTCTAAAAACACCTCTTGTCCAATCACAAACTCGCTTCCCTCGCTATACAATACTGGGCCTTGCGCGTAAATAACTGCAATCCGATCGCGGACACCCTTATTGTATAAACCGTTGTTTTGGGTAAGTTGGCTTAACGATGCGTAAGCGATTTTATCGTCTTTGGCTAAAGAAAGTGCCTCTTGTAATTTTGTTTCGTATTGGTCTTCATAAATTACCCCGTCCAACAAACCTGCTGCAAAGGCATCTTCGGGTAAAGATGCTACGAGATCATTCGCCAATGCATCCAACTGTGCTTTTTCAATTCCTCTATCGGTTTCAATATCCGCTGCAATAGCTTCCCAAATAGCGCCCAATAAAGAAGAAATTTGCTCTCGGTTGCTTTTGCTCATTTCACTTTCTAAATAAGGTTCTACGGCACTTTTATATTTTCCGTTTCGAACCACTTCCATTTTAAACCCATACTTTTCTTGAAAGTCTTTATAATAAAGCACCTCTGCTGCAAGGCCCTTGAGTTCCATTCCTCCCATGGGGTGAACAAATAAAGAATCGGCTACCGAAGCCAAATAATACCCTTTTTGAGAGTAGTAATCGCCATAGCTATAAATGAATTTCCCTTCTTCTTTAAATGCTTGCAAAGCTTCGCGTAAGGCTTTTGCTTGTGACCATCCCAACTGTGGAAATTGACTGTCTAAATCGATCCCTTGAATGTTTTCATCTTTTGCAGCCTTGCGAATGGCTTGCACTACATCATAGAATTTAAAGGTTTTTTCTTTTAACCCGAATGCAATTTCAAATTCATCCGTAGCAGGCACATTATCATAAATGGGCTGATTTAAATCGAGCTTTAAAACCGAGTTCGATTTAAGCGCCACGGGTTGCATTTCTTCTGTGGAAGCAAGCGTTGCCAAACTAGCGATGCTCATAAAAAACAACACGCTTATAAAAAGAAGCGCGACTAAAGTTCCCAGAATGGATGCCAAAAAGCTTTTAAAAAAATTCATCTTCATTTAATTTATCATTCCAATATATTCGATTAGGCGTAAATTATTGCTTTTTGTTACAGTTTTTTAGTTATTTCGTTTTTCAAAAAAAATACAGTTTTGAAATTTGGCTTTTTAATATAAAAAGGGGAGATTTTTAAGAAATTACAAAAATGGTGTACCTCTCTCTAGGCAGTAATCTCGGTGATCGCTTTACGCATCTTCAATTATCCATTGGGCTAATTCGATATCGCGTAGGGAAAATCACGGCCATTTCTAGCCTCTACGAGACTCCCGCTTGGGGATTTGAAAGCACCCCTTTTTACAACCTTTGTTTGGCGGTAGAAACTTCGCTATCCGCAGAGGAAGTATTGAAAACAACCCTGGAAATTGAAACTTATTTAGGAAGAGAACGCCTACCCGAAAAAGAAAACTATCAGGCACGAACCATCGATATCGACCTGTTGTTTTATGCAGATTTGGAAATGAATACACCTGCCTTGGAACTCCCCCATCCCAGACTGCATCTTCGGAATTTTATTTTAATTCCCCTGGTAGAAATCGCACCTAATTTGGTGCATCCTACCTTCAGAAAAACCATCGTACAACTTGCTGAAGAATCTCCCGATGAGGATGAATTAAACCGATTAGAGCAAGCGTTGAAACAACCAAAGCACCACCAATTTATAGCAATCGAAGGCAATATAGGCGCAGGAAAAACCAGTTGCATGCAGCTATTGCAAGAAGCCCTTGGCGGAACCGTTTTGGCTGAAAACTTCTTTAATAATCCCTATTTGGAGGACTTTTACAAAAACCCCGAAGCCTTTGCATTACAAGTAGAAACGGCTTTTTTAAATGACCGCGTGGCTCAGTACCAACAAGTCTTCAAGGGGGAGGTAAAGCGACCAATCATTAGCGATTATACCCTCGAAAAATCGAAGTTGTTTGCTCAAGAAAACTTACAACAAGAGGATTTGAGGCGCTACCTGGAACTGCATCAAGCAAAAACCAAAGCATTTCCACAGCCCAGCGTCCTTCTTTTTTTAGACCAAACAATCGACGATTTATTAAAAAATATCCAAGCACGTGGCCGTAGCTTCGAAAAAAAAATCGATCCTGTTTATTTAAAAAAGTTGGAAGAGCAGTATCGTTTATGGAAAAAGGAAACTGCCACTCCCCTGCTCAATATCGATTGCCAAGACCTCGATTTTGTAAAAAAGAAAAGTGATTTCTTGCACCTACTTTTGCGCTTTTTTCAGTTTTAATTTGGAATAAAAATCCCAACACACCACTCCAGTAGTAACCGATACGTTGAGCGAATGTTTTACCCCTACTTGTGGAATTTCGATGGCTTTTATAGACAAATCAATGACCTCTTGCGCAACGCCCTTAACTTCATTTCCCAAAACAAAAGCGGTTTTTCGATCTACCGCAGGGGTGTATTGATCGAGAAATAAGGCACTTTCTGTTTGTTCAATGGCATAGACCGCCACTCCTTCGGCATTGAGTTGCTCCACCACAGAAAGGGTGTCTTCGGCATATTCCCAAGCCACCGACTCGGTAGCACCGAGAGCTGTTTTATGAATGTCCTTGTGGGGCGGGGTGGCCGTGATGCCACAGAGGTATATTTTTTCAATCAAAAAAGCATCAGCGGTTCTAAAAACCGCACCCACATTATTGAGGCTTCGAACATTGTCCAAAATCAAAATCAACGGGGTTTTTTCTGCGGAGCGGGCCTCCTCCACTGTTTTTCGATTCAGTGCTTCTAATGCTAATTTTCTGTATTTCATTGCAGGGGGTTAAGTAAGTCAAAAGTAGCGTTTTTTTAAAATGAAATTAAACCTATATTCGCATGGAGAGCAAAAACGAAATTCTGTGGCCAAAGCAGCAAAAGAAACGCCTTTAATGAAACAATACAACCAAATCAAAGGGAAGTATCCCGATGCTTTGCTGTTGTTTCGAGTGGGCGATTTTTACGAAACCTTTGGGGACGATGCCGTAAAAGCCTCTAAAATTTTAGGGATTATCCAAACCAAACGCGGAGCGGGTAGCACCAGCGAAACGGCTTTGGCGGGCTTCCCTCACCACTCCCTAAACACCTATTTACCCAAGTTGGTCAAAGCCGGTTGTAGGGTGGCTATTTGCGATCAGTTGGAAGACCCTAAAATGACCAAGAAAATTGTCAAACGCGGGGTGACCGAATTGGTTACGCCAGGGGTAGCGCTCAACGATGATGTGCTCGAACAAAAAAAGAACAACTACCTCGGTGCCGTGGTTCAAGGCAAGAAACAGTGGGGAATTGCCTTTCTTGATATTTCTACCGGGGATTTTTGGGTGGGCGAAGGGTCGCTCAGTTACCTCGATCAGCTGCTGCAAAAATTCCAACCTGCAGAAGTGCTCGCACCCAAAAGCATAAAGCGAGACTTTGAAGGGCTATTTGGAACCCAATACAATCCCTTTTTTCAGGAAGATTGGGTTTTTCAAATTGAATTTGCTCGCACCACTTTACTGCAACATTTTGGGGTAAACAGCTTAAAAGGTTTTGGCATTGAAAAAGCCATCGAGTGTACGCTAAGTGCCGGGGCGGTACTCCATTATTTATCGGAAACGAGCCATGACAAACTGGCGCATATAGCCGGACTAAAGAAAATTAAAGGCACCGATTTTGTGGGCATCGATCGGTTTACCGCGCGCAACCTAGAACTCTTGCAAAGCAACACTCCAGAAGGAAAAGCACTCATTGATGTTATCGACCATACCACCACAGCTATGGGCGGTCGTTTGTTGCGCAACTGGCTTAGTTTCCCCTTAAAAGAAAAAGAAAAAATAGAAGCCCGCCAACAAGTGGTAACGGCCTTTTTAGAAGCGACCGAAGCACGCGAAAAAACGCTGCATTTTCTCCAGCAAATTGGCGATATAGAACGCCTAATGGCCAAAATTGCCACCCAAAAAGTGAGCCCCAAAGAACTCAATGTTCTTGCTACTTCCTTGGTGCAAAGTGAAGCCATTAAAACTTTGCTTTTAGAACAGAAGAAAGAACCACTGAAGGCATTGGCGACGCAGCTCCCTCCTTGTGAAGAACTTCGCGCTTTAATTCAAAAAACCTTAAAAGAAGACGCCCCTGTGGCCTTGGCCAAAGGCAATTTTATCGCCGATGGGTTTTCATCCGATTTAGACGAATTGCGCGGCTTGCTTTCTTCGGGAAAAGCGCATTTAGATGCTATGCTAAAACGCGAAACGGAAGCCACGGGAATTCCCTCTTTAAAAATCGCGTTCAACAATGTGTTTGGCTATTACATTGAAGTGCGCAATACGCACCGCGATAAGGTGCCTGAAAGGTGGATACGAAAACAAACCCTGGTGAATGCAGAACGCTACATCACCGAGGAGCTGAAAGAATACGAAACCAAAATTTTGGGGGCGGAAGAAAAAATTCAGCAACTCGAACTGCATTTCTACCAACAGCTGCTCAACGCACTTCAACCTTTGCTCCCCGAATTGAAACAAACAGCCGTATGCCTCAGTCGTTTGGATGGGTTGATAGGCTTTGCACAACTGGCCTTCAAACAAAAATATTGTTTGCCCCTTATTCGAGAAAACGACCGTTTGGAAATTACCCAAGGGCGGCACCCGGTGATTGAGCAGCAGCTTCCTCCAGGGGAAGCCTATGTGGCCAACGACCTTTTTCTCGATCGGGAAACGCAACAAATCATCATGATAACCGGACCCAACATGTCGGGAAAATCAGCTTTACTGCGCCAAACGGCACTGATGGTGATTTTGGCACAAATGGGCAGCTATGTGCCTGCCAAAAAAATGGAAACTGGCATTGTAGATCATATTTTTACCCGTGTGGGTGCCAGCGACAATATTTCGCTTGGCGAGTCTACTTTTATGGTTGAAATGAACGAATCGGCCGGAATATTAAATAACATTAGCTCGCAAAGTTTAGTCATTTTAGACGAAATTGGACGAGGCACGGCCACCTACGACGGCATTTCCATCGCTTGGGCCATTGCCGAATATTTGCACCAAAACCCCGCACAACCCAAAACCCTTTTTGCCACCCACTACCACGAACTCAACGAAATGGAAAATCGGTTTGAGCGGATTAAAAATTATACCGTAGCGGTGAAAGAGGTAAACAACGATGTGCTTTTCCTTCGCCAGCTTGTTCCGGGAGGAAGCGCACACAGCTTTGGTATTCATGTGGCGAAAATGGCAGGAATGCCCAAAGCCGTAATTCGAACCGCAGAACAAAAACTGACCGTGTTGGAAAAAAGCCACGGCACCGAAGACCGAAAAGAAGTGCTGCGCAATGCCGAAGAACCCATGCAACTGAGTTTGATCAACTTGGACGATCCGCTTTTGGAAAGCATCCGCGACGAAATTGTAAATCTCGATATCGATACCCTTACGCCGGTAGAAGCCTTGATGAAGCTCAATGCCATTAAACGGAAATTGGGCGGAAAAACATCTTCTTAAAAAGATAAAAAAATAGGGGCATTTTTAAATTTTATATTAAATTTGCCTCGCTAATGCGAAAGTAGCTCAGGGGTAGAGCATCACCTTGCCAAGGTGAGGGTCGCGGGTTCAAATCCCGTCTTTCGCTCCACAAAAAGCTTTGCTCGAGTGGTGGAATTGGTAGACACGTTGGACTTAAAATCCAATGAACAGTAATGTTCGTGCGGGTTCAAGTCCCGCCTCGAGTACAAAACCCTCCTTTTTAGGAGGGTTTTTTTATGCCCTATTTTTTTTCTCTACCTTACCACAACCAAATCTTACATCATGCCCATTCTATTTTTAGAACCAAACGCCCGTTTAAACTCCTTTATTCTTTTTAGTGTTGGTGCTAGTCAGTGCACTTTAAACGCTTTATCTAAAAATCATTACATTTGATTTGAATTGTCCCAAACCGTTCTACTACTAAAACACCTACACAAATATTTTTACTGTAAGACTTTTTGGGGGTTTTTAAAATTAAAGACTAGTTAGATGATTATTTTCATCACCCATAGGGAATATAGCTTAAAAAATATTGCTGATAAAGTCTATCGTTTTAAGTGATTTTTTAGAACTAACAACCCATTCCAACCCTCCCTCATTAGAAAATATTTTTTTAAGCCAAATACTGCTTTCTTCAATAAAATAGGGAACTTTTATTTGCTTGACAAAAGGGCATAAAAAAACCACTTCCAAGGAAGTGGCTTTTTATTTCTTTAAATACAGTTATTCCCGGATTTGAATCAATTCCATTTCTGCGGTATTAAATGCTTTTCGGGAAGCGGAGCCCATTTCATTTAACTTGGTGGTAATGAAATCATCTTTAAAATCATAGTTTCCTGTTCCTCTCACATTAAAAATAATATGGGTAAGGTTTTGGTAGGCATTATCCGATCGGTCTACAATACGGTTAAAATTCCATGCTTTATGTGCCCCTGTAAGAATCATTTCTTCCCAAAAAGGACGGTAATGAAGCATTTCAAAATTTTCATAATCATCGTTGAGTTGTTGCGCTGGAAACACACTCACAACATCTCCTACTTGAATGGTGTTGGGTTTGGTGTAGTAAATATTTTCTAGGGTGTAGGTGCGGGTGTCTTTTCTAGCATCCATCAAAGAGGCCATTTTTTTATCCAGGGTGCGGCGGCTCATTTTTCCTTTGTACACTTTTTGGGCATAGGCTGTAAATTGTTCATAGCTGTTGGCTTTCATTTGTGCTTCATCTCGATATACATTAACAATCATATAATCGCCAATCCCTTTATCTTCAATTTCACTTAAATCACCTCCTTTGACGCGTTTAAAAATATACCATCCCATTTTATCACCATTGGCAACTGCCTCGCCCATAATGGGGGCTACAAATGCTTCAACAGCTTCATAATCGGCTTCTTTGCCTTCTTTTACCTGGACGATGTCCATTACAATCATCTGTCCAAAACTTAACAGGGTCGATAAACATAGTCCAAGGGTCAATACACATTTTTTCATTTTAAATTGATTTATAGTTAGATTAATAAGTTAATGAATTTTTTAACACAATCCTTTTTCAGCGCTTTATTAAAACGTTAATAACAAATAATTTAGGGTACGGAAGCGATAAATAACTTCCTCTTATAAAGAATATTTTACATTGAAATAAATAGCGAATTGAATAAAAAGGGTATCTTAGAAACACTACTATATTTAATACGTTTTTGATTTATGAAAAAAGGTTTACTTTCTCTAGGGCTACTTTTACTTGTAGCTGCCTCACTATTGAATAGTTGTTCCAAAGAAGTTTCAGGGACAGATCCACATTTACTTGAAGATCCTCAATTGGGTGTGGGAAAGTGGAAAATTAAAAAACGAAAAGTTGGAACTGCAGTAGGCAAAAAAAATGAAACCTGCGAAATCACTGAAATCATCTTCCGCTCCGATGGAGTGTTTAAAATCTATTTTGGCAACACCTTTATACAAGGAAATTACGCCATTACGGGCGAAACTACCATAGAACTCTCCCAAGAATCTACAGAACTCGGACAGATGACCAATGTGGTTATTTCGAATGGAAACATTAGTTTTTCCATTCAATTGATCAATATTTGTAGCGATACCCTGGAGGGAGAAAAAGATGAAACCTATAATGAAAGCTTAAGTTTTATACCCGACGATCAATTTGAACAAGCGCTTATTGAGTTAGGAATTGACGATACGCTAGATGATTATGTAACCACAGAGGCCATTGAATCGATTACAGAATTGAATTTAAGCAACCTAGGAATTCAAAACCTTTCAGGAATTGAGGATTTTGCCGCTCTAGAAGTTTTAGTGGCCGACAACAATGAAATCGAGAACGCTAATTTGAACGAATTAGCGCAACTGGAAAGGATTGATTTACACAACAATCGCCTAGCAGGGATCATCGATTTATCGGATATGCCCAGCTTACGATACGTCAGTATTGCTTGTAATAACAGCTGTAGTGTGAACAATCCAGAGGGCGTAGGTGTCGAGCAACTAAACATTACTGATAGCAATAACCTCATAGTGCTAAATGTGGCTTCGAATGATCTAGGATATTTAGACACCCGTGAAAAAGGGAACCTAGAAGAACTCAATATCAATGACAATGACTTTTGGGAATTGTTTATTGCTAACAATACAAATTTGACCTGGTTAGACGCATCTGGTAACTCAAACCTCATTTGTATTTTGGCCAATACAGATCAAGTTAATAGTCCTATTGATTGTGAAAATTCTGAAACAGACATTACCTACTGGTGTTACGATGCAGAAGTGAGCACCATGGCAGAAGATTGTGAAGAGGTGATTAACCCCACTGTAGCCATCCCCGATCCCAATTTTGAACAAGGGCTTATCGATTTGGGTATTGATGATGTAATGGATGGTCGTGTCTTATTGGCCAATGCTTTAAATGCGCAAGAAATTAAACTTTCTGAAAGAGGAATTGAAGACATCACTGGAATTAGCGCTTTTGAAAATTTATTGTTTATCGATTTTCATGGGAACAACCTTAGCTTTATTCCAGAAGATCTGCCAGCTGGATTAGAAGTTTTAAAAATTGCTGAAAACTGTTATTCAGCATTAGATGTAAGTTACCTTACAAACTTGGTTATTCTACAAGTTGGAAGTTGCCTAGAAGCTTTAGACATTTCTATGCTTACTCGTTTGGAACAATTTGATGTGTTCTCTGGCTCCCCCGCCTTGGCCTGTATAACGGCTAATGAAGATCAAATTAATAAGGCTGTTGAATGTGAGCTTCCAAACGACAACGGTTACATTTGGTGTTACGACCCCTTTTATACCGTCCTTACAACCGATTGTAATGCGTATCTAAATGCCAAAACTTATATTCCTGATGATGCTTTTGAAAGCTACCTCATCGAACGCGGAATTGACGATGTGCTTGATGATTATGTGCTAACACATCTGCTTGTTAATATTGAATTCTTAAATATGGATAATCGAGGAATACGAAGTATAGAAGGAATTCAGGATTTTCCCAACCTTATCGGACTCAATCTTTTAAATAACGAAATTACAGGCATAATAAACCTTGAAAATAATACGCATCTAGAGGGATTGGATGTGGCTGAAAATCCTTTCAATGAATTGATTTTAAACAACCATCCGAAGCTAAAATATGTTTTTGCTTACCATACCTATACAATGGAAGTTTTGGAAATTGGAAATTCACCTTTATTAGAACAATTGGCTATCCACAATGCTTTTATTTCGAGCCTAGACCTTACAGCCTTTCCAGAATTAAAATCCCTCCGTGCTTGGGACAACAATTTTACTACCATCGACGTAAGTCAAAACCCTAATTTAATTGAACTTTTGGTGGATGGACTAGAGCAGTCAACCCTTGATTTATCTAATAATCCTAATTTGAAAGAATTGACCATTAATAACAGTGATCTTACCACTATTGATTTATCCAATAACTTAAATCTCGAATTTGTTCATTTCTCCATGAATAAATTCTTAGAAGTCGACCTTTCCATGTTGACGCAACTGAAGGATCTTCGACTTGATAATAATAGCACGAATGAATCTTTTGGTTTGACTCCTCCCCCCCAGGAGATACGTTAGAAGGCATTAGTTTATATAACCTACAATTAACCTCATTTAACTTCAACAACTACCCTAACCTCACTTCCATTTATGCCCCTTCTAATCAATTTGATACCATCGATGTTTCCGGCTTAAACCAGCTCGAAGTTGTTCTCCTAGATAATAACCAAATCAACACAATTTCGCTTCCTTCACAAGCTCCTTTAAAGCATTTGCTTCTCCCAGGAAATCAACTTACCGCTATTGATGTTACTCCCTTCCCTACACTAAACGTTTTGTTGTTGGAAAATAATCAATTGAGTAGTTTAGACATCTCATCAATTAATCAGCTTAACTTTTTTACAATAAGCAACAATGTTTCTCTCACTTGCATTACTGTAAATGAAGCTCAATTGGCCAATCCATTGGATTGTGAAGACAATAGAGATGTAGGTTATGATGAATTAACAAGATGGTGTAAAGATGAAAACCAATTTTATGCCTTAAACTGTATTTAATGGAATAAACTATAATCACCAAGCCATTTTGTTTTCCTAACTATTTTGCGTACTTTGTATTAAATCTTTCATTATGAATGAAATAGGCATCGTTGTTATCGCAATCATTGTTTTGATAGTTGCTGTTATTCTTTATGGTGTATTTTCTACGACCATGGGGTATGAAGAAGATGTGAACAAAAATTATATTCCCGATCGACTCGAGCGTATGATGGGATTTGATCCCAAGGAAAAAACCGATAAAAAAGAGGAATAATTTTTATCTACACATCATTCCAATTCCTGCTTCATATTTTGGATAATCAGTGAATTAACCCTAATTTGCATAAAATTTAATTAAACTGTAATTAAATAAATTAAAATAAAAAAACACTTTATGGAAGCTTATATTTACGATGCTCTCCGCACCGTTCGGGGAAAAGGAAATAAAAAAGGAGCTCTTATTGGCTTAACGCCCACCGAGCTTGCACGCCAAACTTTAGTTGCCCTTCAAGAAAAACACCAACTCGACACAACGCTCGTTAATGACGTTATTTTGGGGTGTGTAGGGCAAGTGATGGACCAAGGCGCAAACATTGCTAAATCGGCAGCTCAAGCATCGCACTATGGCGATCATTTGTGTGGGGTTACCCTCAACCGCTTTTGCGGCTCGGGACTCGAGTCGATGAATCAAGCTGCAGCCTACATCAAATCGGGCTTTCGTGATCTTATCGTAGCCGGAGGAGTGGAAAGCATGTCACGCGTAGCAATGGGCTCCGATGGTGGCGGAATGTTTATTGATCCTACCCTAGCCATTCCAGGAAATTTAGTTCCCCAAGGAATCTCGGCCGACTTAATTGCATCAAAATATGGATACAGTCGCCAAGCAACGGATGAATTCGCTGCTGAATCGCAGCGCCGTGCCGCTGAAGCCGATGCTAAAGGGCATTTTAAATCACGTATTACCATAAAAGATCCTAACGGAATTGATATTCTTACTACCGACGAAAACATTCGCCCAGGAACGACCGTAGAATCCATGGCCAATTTGCAACCCGCTTTCCAAATGATGGGTGCCATGGCCGGTTTTGACGACGTGGCCTTAGACAAATACCCAGAGGTAGAAACCCTAGAACACGTTCACCACGCTGGAAACTCTTCTGCCATTGTCGATGGAGCGGCCATTTCGCTTATCGGGAGCAAAGAGGCTGGAGATAAAATGGGATTAAAACCGCGTTTTAAAATCAGAACGGCAGCCATCGACGGAACCGACCCAACCATCATGTTAACCGGACCCGCACCAGCTTCTCGAAAAGCGCTACAACAAGCCGGAATGCACATCAACGACATTGATCTTATTGAAGTCAATGAAGCTTTTTCAGCCATCCCAATGTTGTTTATGGATGAAATGGGCGTAAACCACGATAAAATTAATGTGAACGGAGGTGCCATTGCTTTAGGTCACCCACTTGGAGCCACAGGCTGTATGCTTGCCGGGACTTTAATGGATGAATTAGAGCGACAAGATTTAAACACTGGACTCGTTACACTTTGTATCGCTGGAGGAATGGGAATTGCCACCATCATCGAACGCGTATAATTTTCTTTTAAAATAGATATGGAAAATATTCAAGACAAATACCTATCCTTTGAGGTAGACGAAAATGGCGTTGCGACGCTAACAATAGATCAAAAAGAAGCCTCGACAAACCTTTTTTCTGTCGATTTTATCCAACGCTATATTGAAGTGGCACAACAAGCCATTGCCGATGATAGCATTAAAGGAGTCATCATCACTTCAGGAAAACCCATTTTTATGGCGGGAGCCGATTTGCATGCCTTGCTGGAGGAGCTTCCCAACAAAAAAGCCTTTTACGAAGACCTAGTGCGCCTGCATAAAGGGCTTCGCGAAATTGAAACAGGTGGAAAACCATTTGTTGCAGCCATTAACGGTACTGCCCTGGGCGGTGGTTTGGAACTCTGTTTGGCTACTCACCACAGGATAGCCATCAATTCAACCAAAATTAAAATTGGTTTCCCTGAAATTAAAGTTGGTCTTTTCCCTGGAGGCGGTGGTACCGTAAAGGCACCTTACCTCCTAGGCATTCAAAACGCCTTAATGTATTTATTACAAGGCACCGAAGCTCGCCCTCAAAAAGCATTGAAAGACGGGCTTATTGATGCTGTAGCAGAAACCCAGGAGGAAATGATGGAAGCGGCAAAAGCCTATATTTTAAGCACGCCCAACCCAGTTCAACCGTGGGACAATAAAAAACACAAAATTCCGGGAGGAGGAATATGGACTCCCAACGGGGTGCAAACCCTAATTGGTGCTTCTGGAAATGTTGGAAAACTCACCCATGGAAATTACCCTTCAGCACAGAAAATTGTCAAAGTACTGCACGACGGAATTCAAATTCCGATAGACCGCGCCTTAGAAATTGAAGCGCGCTATTTTACTCAAGCCGTAGACACCAAAGAGGCGAAAAACATGATCCGCACCGGCTTTTTTGCCATTCAAGATGCGGCTAAAGGAAAATCGCGACCGAAAGATCAACCCCAGTATGAAATCAATAAATTGGGCGTTTTAGGTGCTGGTATGATGGGTGCTGGAATTGCCTATGTGTCTGCAAAAGCAGGTATGGAGGTTGTGTTAAAAGACATTGCCATTGAAGGTGCCGAAAAAGGAAAAGCCTATTCGGAAATGCTTCTCGACAAGGCCATTGCCAAAAAACGTTCAACCCCAGAAAAAAAGGAAGCCCTTTTGGCTCGTATTACTCCCACCGATGATCCAAATGCGGTGGAAGGAAGCGACCTCATTATTGAAGCAGTTTTTGAAAATGTGGACTTAAAAGACAAAGTGACCAAAGAAACGGAAGCGGTTCTTGGGGAAGATAAAATTTATGGATCAAACACCTCGACTATTCCAATTAGTTTGCTTGCGCAATCTTCTTCTCGACCTGAAAATTTTATCGGCATTCACTTTTTCTCCCCAGTTGACAAGATGCCTTTGGTGGAGATTATTGTCGGAGAAAAAACAGAAGACAAAGCCATTGCTGCAGCGGTAGACTATACTGTGGCCATTAAAAAAGTACCAATTATTGTAAACGACAGCCGCGGCTTTTTCACCTCGCGTTGCTTTGGAACTTTTGTCAGCGAGGGTATGTTTTTACTCGACGAGGGTGTTCCTGCCCCAATGATAGAGCGTGTTGCAACAAAAATTGGGATGCCTGTAGGCCACTTAGCTGTTCATGATGAAGTTTCGCTTACCCTATCGGTGCATATTTTTGAAAGTGATCCTTCAGAAAAAACAGAAGGAGAAAAACGCACTTACGATATCGTAAAAAACCTTGTGGAAAATCACAATAGAACTGGAAAACGAGATGGAGCTGGTTTCTATGATTATCCCAAAGGAGGTCAAAAGAAATTTGGACTGGCTTAAAAGAGATTTTACACCTAGATGTCAGGGCTGTTGAAGAAGCAATCGTGAAAAAACGTCTGCTACACCGCCAAGCATTGGAAAGCTATCGTTGTTTAGACGAGGGGGTTTTACGCTCTACCACCGATGGAGATATTGGTTCCATTCTAGGATGGGGATTCCCTATTTTCACCGGAGGAGCACTTTCTTATATTGACTATGTAGGAATGGATAATTTTATCGCCGATTGTGATGCTTTCAAAGCACGCCTACGGGGATCATTGGGACATACCACAGAGCTTGCGCGATTTAGCTGCAGAAGGAAAATCAATCCATGATTTTGGAAAATAAATCCTTACTTCTTTTAAAAAAAGCGCCTAAAAGGCGCTTTTTTTATTCCTCAAATTGCTTGAAGATAATGTTATTGACAAGCTCGGCATGTTGCTCGATCTGTTCTTGAGAAAAGACTTCTGTTCCGTATTGATTTTTCATTAAGTGTGCCAGCATAAAAAAGCTGCTAGAAGCTCCCATAATAATAGAAATAAAGTTGGCGCGTGGAATAGTTTTAAATTCTTTTAAGCCATCAAGAGGGGCTTCAATACTTTTCTCACCAAACCATATCACTGGGGTAAATAACTGTTCAATCAAAAAGTAGAACGACAGTTTTCCTGGCCCATTTCTTGAAATATAATTTTGTAAAGTGCAGGATTCTCTGCTAAAAAGTAGATGTATTGTCTTGTATAAGCTCTTAAGGCCGTAGTTCCCGACAGATCAACATAATAAGATTTAATGTGTTCAAAACGATCCACTAATTTATCACCTAGATAACTCATGGATTTTTTCCATAAATCCTCTTTATTTTCAAAACGATAGCTAATCAAAGGGTTTGTGACTCCAACTTTCTGAGCGACATCTTTTAACTGCGCACCATCATATCCTTTATCAGAAAACACTTCTAAAGCAGCTACTAAAATATCATTCAAGTCAAGTGTCTGGGATAAACTGGGCCTACCGCGTTTTCTTTTAGGCAGTTCACTCTTCGGCATAAATCAAATATTAGTTCTTGAAAAATACAGCTTTTTTTGGAATACATTGAAAATGACATCAATTTTAAATACTATTTGAATAAATGTTTTGTTTCTTTATTTTCGATTAAAATTATATTCCATGCGTCAATTACTTCGATATTCTCTTTTTCTAGGAGCAATACTCTTCTTTTTTTTAGCTTGTAGCAAAGAAGATAATGCATCTCCCGACGGAACAAATACAGCGCAAGAAGAAATTGATGTTGATAGCATTCAAACAGATCCATGGTGGGATGATACTGTTTTTTATGAGATTTTTGTTCGAAGTTTTTATGATAGTGACGGTGATGGAATAGGGGACTTGAGAGGAGTTATTCAAAAGCTGGATTACCTCAACGATGGAGACCCCACTACCACAGATGATTTAGGGGTAACAGGAATCTGGTTAATGCCTATTTTCCCCTCTCCCAGCTATCACGGCTATGATGTGACCGACTATAGAGACATTAATCCTGATTATGGTACCATGGCTGATTTTAGAACCCTGGTCAGCGAAGCCCATGCAAGAGGAATAAAAATTATCATTGATTTTGTAGGTAATCACACCTCTGACCAACACCCCTGGTTTCAGGCCTCTGCGAGCAATTCAAGTAAACGAGACTGGTATTTATGGAATAGCAGCCAACCGGATTATCAAGGACCGTGGGGACAACAAGTTTGGCATGAACGCAACAACAGCTACTATTATGGTATTTTTTGGGGAGGTATGCCAGATCTTAATTTTAAAAACATAGCTGTTTCTAACGAAATTAAAAATACCATTCGTTACTGGTATGAAGATATAGGCGTAGATGGATTTAGAATTGATGCAGTTAAACACTGGATTGAAGAGGGCAGTCAGCAAGAAAATACGACCTCAACTTTATCCTGGTGGAGACAATTTTTTGCTTTTCAAAAACAACTCAACCCCGCTTTAATGACGGTGGGAGAAGCCTGGACCTCAACCCAAAATATAGCGCCTTACAGTGACCATCGTTTAGACTATTGTTTTGAATTTGATTTAGCTTATGCCATCATTAATACTGTCAATAACAGAAATGCTTCTGGTCTAAGAAATAAAGTCAACGAGATTAACAGTACTTATGAGGCAGGACAGTTTGGTTCTTTTCTTACTAACCATGATCAAGACAGAAGCTTTAGTCAATTTGGGCAAAATACTAGCAAAGCAAAACTCGCAGCAAGTATTTTATTGAGTTTCCCAGGAATTCCTTACCTCTATTACGGGGAAGAAGTTGGAATGATAGGCCGTAAACCAGACGAAAACATTAGAAAACCCATGCAATGGTCTGCAGATAGTCAGGCTGGTTTTACCACCGGACAATGTAAATGGCAGGCACCTAATCTTAATTTTGCTGAAGCGAATGTTGCCGATCAACGCCTAGAAGATAATTCTCTTTTGAAACATTATCAAAAATGGATACCATTTTTCTTCTCAAGAAAGAGACAACATTCCTCTTAGCGGACAAATAGAAGGACTTGCAGCAGGCACCTACGATCTTATCGATCTTTTAACCAACACCACCGCAGGGGCATTAACGGTTGGGGAGAACGGATCAATTACCGGTATTAGTGACCTCCCAATCCAAGGATATTCTTCTTTTGCTTTTTCAATAACACCACAATAATCTAGCGCAACAATGAAAAAATTAACACAATGGTCGCTTACTGCCGCACTTGCTGGTTTCCTTTTCGGATTTGATACTGTAGTCATTTCTGGAGCCGACCAAAAACTCCAATTGTTATGGAGTTCTAATGATTTTTTCCATGGCTTTGTCGTCATGGGTATGGCGCTATGGGGCACCGTTTTTGGCGCTCTTTTTGGTGGAATTCCCACTCGAAAAATAGGCCGTAAAAACACCCTCTTTGCCATTGGCGTATTGTATACCCTCTCCGCATTGGGTTCGGCGCTTGTCGTAGATCCTTACACCTTTGCCTTTTTTCGGTTTTTGGGAGGATTGGGTGTGGGCGCATCCACCATTGCCGCACCCGCATACATATCTGAAATTGCAGCTCCTTCAAACCGTGGAAAATTGGTGGGCCTCTACCAGTTCAATATTGTTTTTGGAATTTTGATGGCCTTTGTGTCCAACTACCTCTTAAGCGATATTGGCGAAAACGATTGGCGTTTTATGATGGGGATTGAAGCACTTCCAGCTATAATTTATACTCTGATGGTGGTGAAAATTCCCAAAAGTCCTCGGTGGCTTTTCTTACAAAATCGAAAAGAGGAGGCCGAAAACATCATCCTAAGCAGTTATGCTAAAGAAGAAGCAAAGGACGTCCTCAAAGCCACTTCAATGGAAGAAGAAACGCACAATGACAATGCCTCTATTTTCAATAAAAAATACCGCTTCCTCCTTTTACTCGCTTTTCTGATTGCTTTTTTCAATCAGTTTTCCGGCATTAATGCATTTCTCTATTATGCCCCTCGTATTTTTGAGGAGGGGGATTAAAAGAAAGTACGGCTTTATTGAGCAGTGTCGGCATTGGTTTAATTAACCTGATTTTTACACTCATCGGCATCAACTTAATCGATCGATTAGGGCGAAAAACATTGATGTATATCGGTTCCATCGGCTATATCGTTTCGCTTTCTCTTATTTCGGCTTCCTTTATTTTGCAGTGGCAAGGACTGGCTTTGCCTGTGTTCTTATTTCTGTTTATTGCGTCCCATGCCATCGGACAAGGAGCGGTCATTTGGGTCTTTATTGCAGAAATTTACCCTAATCATTTAAGAAGTTCGGGGCAGTCGTTTGGTACCTCCACCCACTGGGTTTTGGCAGCCATTATTCCTTCTCTTGTTCCCTATTTATTTTCTATCGTTGGAGCGGGCGTTGTGTTTGGCGTTTTTGCATTTATGATGGTACTCCAACTGGGATTTGTTTATTTTCTTATGCCCGAAACCAAAGGCGTTTCACTTGAAGTTTTAGCGAAAAAACTAATTCAGTAATGCTGAAGAGAATATTTTTTTGTTTTTTCGCATTCGCACTATTTTTATCCTGCAAAAAAATGCAAAATAAACCACCTGTAATGTCTGAAGAAAGTCTCAGTAGACCACTTTATCATTTTACGCCCAAAGCGCATTGGATGAACGACCCTAACGGAATGTTTTTTTACAATGACACCTACCACTTGTATTTTCAATACTACCCCGAAGGAAATGTGTGGGGACCTATGCACTGGGGCACGCCACCTCCAAAGACCTGGTGCATTGGGAAGAAAAACCCATTGCTTTATATCCGGATGAAATGGGGTATATTTTTTCGGGCAGTGCGGTGGTCGATTTTGAAAACACTTCTGGTTTTGGAAAAGAGGGAAAACCCCCTATTATCGCTTTGTTTACCCACCACGACGCAGCCAAAGCCAAAGCCAAAGCAATTGATGTGGAAACGCAAAGCATTGCTTACTCCTTAGACGAGGGGCTGACATGGACCAAATACGAAGGCAACCCCGTTATTGAAAACCCAGGGATTAGAGACTTTCGCGATCCCAAGGTGTTTTGGGATAAACAAAATGCCCAATGGGTGATGGTGCTCGCCGCACAAGACCGCATTCGAATGTACCGATCTGCCAATCTGAAACAATGGGAATATCTCTCAGAGTTTGGAGAAAAAATAGGCCATCACGGCGGCGTTTGGGAATGCCCAGATCTCTTCCCGTTGAAGGTCAACGGAGGGGAAGAAACAAAATGGGTGTTGCTGGTAAGCATTAATCCTGGGGGGCCCAATGGAGGAAGTGCCACCCAATATTTCATTGGCGATTTTGATGGAAAAACATTTGAAATGGACACCGATTTTGCACAAGGCTTAGACAGCCAAAACAATTATTGGGTTGATTTTGGAAGAGACAACTATGCTGGTGTTACTTGGCATAACAGCGAACGCAACAATGGAAATAAGCTGTTTATCGGGTGGATGTCCAACTGGGATTATGCCCAAGAAGTACCTACCGAAAAATGGAGAAGCGCCATGACGGTTGCCCGCGAGCTAAGCCTAGAAAAAGACCAAGACGGATACCGACTGATGAACTTACCCGTAGAAGAAATAAACGCCAACCTCCCTGAATTCCCCTCCCAAAAAGAAACCCCGCTGTTAGGAAGACACCATTTTGAACTTCCTGTTGGAAAAGAGACCAAGGGCTTTCTGCTTCGCAATGCTATGGGGGAAGAAATTCGGTTTGGCTTTAACCCCAAAACCAACGAATACTTTTTTGACCGATCCAAAGGAGGGAATACGCAGTTCAACGAAAAATTTGCCAATACCATTAGCGTTGCCCCTCGCTTAAGCAACGATTCTATCGTAAAAGCCACACTTATTTTGGATAAGACTTCAGCTGAACTATTTTGGGACAATGGGAAAACAGTGATGACAGAAATTTTCTTTCTTCAGTCACCCTTCGATAAAATGCTCCCCTTAAACGCAACGCATGAGTAAAAAAACCATTTGTTTCGGAGAAGTGCTTTGGGATATGTTTCCCAATGAAAAAATCATCGGAGGAGCTCCTTTAAATGTGGCCCTGAGAATGAATGCCTTAGGAGTGGACAGCCAAATTATTAGCCGATTGGGAAAAGATGCACTGGGGGAAGAAATTCAAAACTACCTTGCAGACAACCAGCTTAGTAAGCGTTTTCTACAAACATCCGAAAACCTACCTACAGGACAGGTGCTAGTGCATTTGAATGACGAAGGCTCAGCCAGTTACACCATTGCCGAACCTGTGGCTTGGGATGAAATTTCCCTTACCGAGGACTTAAAAGAAGAGGTAAGCCAAAGCGATTTGTTTTTGTATGGAAGTTTAGCCACCCGAAATTCGCATTCCTTTTCCACCTTAAACGCCCTGTTGTCGCTTGCGCCATACAAAGTATTTGATGTGAATTTACGCCCTCCTTTTTATTCAATGCCTGTTTTAAAAACCCTGATGGAAGCAGCCGATCTGATTAAATTTAACGATGAAGAATTGGCCATCATTCAGCAGGAACTAGGGGGCACAAAAAACGACCTAAAAGACCAACTCCTTTTCTTGGCCGAAAAAACAAACACCCCTACCCTTTGCGTAACTTTAGGCAGCGAAGGGGCTTTGCTTTATCATCAAGGGGAGTTTTATGAACAAAGCGGTTTCCCCACAAAAGTAGTTGATACTGTAGGGGCTGGCGATTCTTTTTTAGCTACGCTTCTTTCAGGAATTCTTTTAAAAACATCCATGCAAGATACCCTAGCCAATGCCTGTGCCATGGGGGCGATGGTGGCTGGAAGAAAAGGTGCCAACCCGCAAATAACGCAAGAAGAGTTGGCCGCATTTCGCAGCAAAAATGAGAAGTAAATTTCACGTATCTTCGTAAAAAAAAGGTGGTACCATTTATTCCCAATCACGCAAAAGCCCTTCCCTCTTCTGAAGAGTTGCTTCTTTTTCTTACCCCAGAAGGAGTACTTTACCTCGTTATGAACCGCCCAGAAGTGAGCAATGCTTTCAATGGAGCGCAAATGCAAAACATTATCGAGGTGCTAGAAGATGCCGCAGATGACCCCGAAGTGAGGGTAGTCATTCTTACCGGAAATGAAAAAAACTTTTGTGCGGGCGGAGACATCGCCTATATGAAACGCTTGGGAGAAAATTCTTTTGAAGAAAACAAAGAAGATGCCCTGTTGATGGCGCAACTGATGTTTTCGTTACACGAATTTCCAAAACCTACCTTGGCCAGAGTAAACGGTGCAGCCTATGGCGGGGGTGTAGGATTGGTGTGTTGTTGCGACATGGCCTTTGGAACCGAAAAAACCAAACTCTGCTTGAGTGAAGTAAAAATTGGGATGGTACCCGCCACCATTGGCCCCTATATCAACAAAGCCCTTGGAACCAGAAATGCCCACCGCTACATGCTTTCTGCCGAAGTGGTCACTGGACAAAATGCGGTAGATGCTCATTTTTTGTCGGGTATTTTCCCTGAAAACACATTTGATGAAGACCTCTATCAATTGGCAAAAAAAATAGCCCAACACGGTCCGCAAGCCCTACAAACCACCAAGGCCATTTTACTAAATGTAGCACCACACCAAGTGGACGATGGCATTATTGACTACACCGCGGAGGTAATTGCCAACATTCGAAGCTCGGAAGAAGGCAAAGAAGGCCTTAGTGCGTTTTTAGAAAAACGAAAACCCAACTTTAAGTAGTTTCCTTTTTAATGCCATTTCAACTGCTATTATAAGCATAGCGAAGCAACTTAGTGGTTACAATTTAAAAGCTAAAGATTTATTTTTGTGAATTGAAAAAGCAAAAAACGCAATCGATAAGATTGCGTTCTTGTTTTTGTGTACCTCGGGTGGGAATCGAACCCACACTCCCGAAAGAACTGGATTTTGAATCCAGCGCGTCTACCAGTTCCGCCACCGAGGCTTTTTGTGAGGAGCAAAATTAATGAAATATTCTGCACAAACATCAATTTCTATAAAATTAAGTTCCTGAAGGCAAATAAATTTTTACATTTGCAATCCTAAATAAAAGTAAATAAAAGCAGTACGTTAATTATGACTGAAGCAAAAATTTTTAGTTGTACACAAAGTGAAGTCCTCGCGCAGGAAATAGCCGATAAATTTGGCATTCCTATGGGAAAAGTTGCTTTTTCTAGGTACAGCGACGGAGAATTTCAACCTTCTTTTGAAGAATCAGTCCGTGGGTCACGCATCTTTATTATAGGTTCTACGCATCCAAGTTCGGACAACCTGATGGAAATGCTTTTGATGTTGGATGCTGCCAAACGTGCTTCTGCCAGACACATTACTGCGGTTATGCCTTATTTTGGATGGGCAAGACAAGATCGAAAAGACAAGCCTAGAGTTCCGATTGGAGCTAAAATGATTGCTAAAGTGCTAGAAACTGCTGGCGCTACACGTATCATTACCATGGATCTTCATGCCGATCAAATCCAAGGGTTTTTTGAAAAACCGGTCGATCATCTTTTTGCATCCACCATTTTTGTACCCTACATTCAACAACTCAATCTGGACAACCTAACCATCGCTTCTCCCGATATGGGCGGCTCGAAAAGAGCCTATGCCTATTCTAAATTTTTGAAAAGCGATGTGGTAATTTGCTACAAGCAACGCCAAAAAGCCAATGTTATTTCGCACATGGAATTGATTGGTGATGTGGCAGGAAAAAATGTGGTTTTGGTCGACGATATGGTCGACACCGCCGGCACCCTTACCAAAGCTGCTGAACTGATGATTGAACGCGGAGCAAAATCGGTACGTGCAGTGTGTACACACGGTATTCTATCGGGCAATGCCCACGAGCGTATTCAAAATTCACAGTTAGAAGAATTGATCATTACCGATAGTATCCCTACAGCCGAGCATAAAAGCGAGAAAGTTAGGGTCCTCAGTTGTGCTGAATTGTTTGCATCGACCATGCAAAGCGTTCACAACAACAAATCCATTCACGAAAATTTTATCAATTAATACATATGAAATCGATTACAATCAACGGATCAAAAAGAGAAAGCGTAGGCAAGAAAGCAACGAAAGCCTTACGTAATGCTGAAATGGTTCCTTGCGTATTGTATGGGGAAAAAGAACCCATGCACTTTGCCGCAAAAGAACTAGATTTCAGCAAATTGGTGTACACACCCAACGCCCACACAGTGGTGATTAAAACCGAAGACGGCGAATTCAACGCCATTCTTCAAGACATTCAATTTCACCCAGTTTCAGACCGAATCCTTCACGTGGACTTTTATGAACTAAGCGAGGGCAAAGAAATTTCAATGAACATTCCTGTTCAAGTAGAAGGCGCAGCTCCTGGGGTATTAAACTCTGGTGGAACCCTTATTTTAAACAAGCGTAAGCTTCGTGTTCGTGCTTTACCAAAAAATCTTCCCGATGTGATTGTGGCGGATATTTCTGGTTTAGAATTAGGGAACAAACTCTACACAGCAGAATTAGCTAATGAGAGCTACAGCTTTCTTCACCCAGACAACACTGTGGTGTGTCAGGTGAAAACGTCACGTGCATCCATCAAAAATGCTGATGATGAAGCAACAGAAGAAGGTGCTGAAGCAGAAACAGAAACAGCAGAAGAATAAAATCTTCTTGCTTACCCATCAAAAGCATTCAAGATTTTTCTTGGATGCTTTTTTTTATGCTTAAGTTTGAATGATGGCAGGATATGCGTTTTTTAAGCGGCTCTTTTTTAATCAAACCAATAAGAAAGAAGTGAAAAAAATTTTAATTGTAGGGCTAGGAAACATCGGAAGCGAATATGACTTTACCCGACACAATATCGGATTCAATGCGCTCGATGCGGTCGCAGAAAAAAACGAACTTACTTTTGCCGAAGAACGCTACGGAGCACTTGCCAAAAAAAGACACAAAGGCCGTTCGTTTTATTTTCTAAAACCATCTACTTACATGAACCTCAGCGGAAAAGCTGTGCGCTATTGGTTGCAAAAAGAAAACATCCCCATCGAAAATCTATTGGTTATCACCGATGATTTGAACCTGCCTTATGGCACCCTTCGGTTAAAAACAAAAGGAAGTGATGGGGGGCATAACGGATTAAAAGACATTGAAGCCAAGTTGCAAACGGCGCAATATCCACGCCTGCGCTTCGGTATTCACAATGAAGAGAAAGGCCACCAAACAGTAGATTTTGTACTTGGAAAATGGACCCAAGAAGAACAAAAAGCACTGAAAGAACGCTTCGATCAGATTGAAAAAGTCATCTTTTCTTTTGCCCTGCAAGGCGCAGCAAAAACCATGAATCAATTCAACGGAAAATAAATCCTTACCACTAGGGTGCTGTTGTAAACCGATAAATTGAAGACAGGGACGCACTCCCCAGTTCGTCGGTTGTTTTTACTTGCCAATAATAAGTGGAAGCGGCATCTAAAGATAAAGTATGATTGGAAGCTGTTGTGGTGGTAACCTCAAACAAGCTCTCCTCATCGGGGCCCACATAAAGGGTGAAATTGGCAATGTCGTTATCCAAATCACTTCCCACCCAGCTAAATTGAAAAGAACCATCTGAAAGTGTAATACTTTCGTTATCAGCAGGAGAAACAAGCGAAGCTGGAAAAGGAATATGGTCGACTTGGCGTTCCGCTTCCAAATAGAATAAGCGCTCTACAGAAGGTGTGTCTACAGGACTTATTTCCGACTTACTAATTACCTTCCAACGGTAAACATGTCCTCGATCGAGCGTGATTTTTAAAAATGTAAACTCGGTCGATTGCGAAAAACGCTGCCCCGTTTCTACTTGAACAGCCTCAACCGTGTAAGAATCGGTGTTGTCAGCTTCTTGCCAACTAAAACTCACATCTGCCGTTTCAACTCCCGTAGCCACATACAGGCAACTTACATTGTTTTCTGGAGCAGTCAATTGTGTAGCTTGAGGTTCAGGAATAGGTTTTTTACAACTTTGTATTGTAGCAACAATTAACGCTAAGAGGATCATTCTCAATTTCATCGCTTCACAAATTTTATGGTTTCCACTGTGGAACGGGTCTTTATTTTCACCACATAATTCCCAATGGGTAGAAAGTTAACATCTAGGGATACATCTCGCTGATTGGCTTCAAAATGATGTGTAGATGCATACCATTGTTTTCCTTGTAAATCGTAGAGGGTGATGTCCGCTTCATTTCCTTCACCTCCCACTAGAACAGTCAGCTTTTCTTGAACAGGATTAGGGAAAAGAGAAGAAGATTCATTCCAATAGAAAACTTCATTGTACACCCCTTGGCAATCGAGGGGCGTTTTTATTGTTACAATATTCAATCCTTTTTTCAAATCAAGGGTAAGTTGATTGGTGTTGGTTATTTCTTCCTTTCTTGAATTGTGTTCGAGAATAAAACGCTTACTTCCATTAACCGTTAGGCTTAATGAATTTTTAGCTGCGTTCCATTTAGAGCTCACGCTCAACGGAGCGGGTTGAGCAATAGTAGTGGCATAGCACTGCTCGAAAGAGGGACGGTTGGAGCTTGTTACACAAATTAAATAATCGCCACTCTCAAGATCACTTATTCGCAAGGGCTGCTGGGATGTAAAGCCTAAATTTTGACTGTAGCCATTAGGTCCTTGAACAAAAGCCTGGTAATTGAATTGCGCCACTGCACTAATGGAAATTTCTCCGTTGTTGTTTTCAATGCAGGTTTCATCGGTTTTTGTAAGGGTAAAATTAAGTTGTGAATCAATATCACATAAATCGCCCTCCCCATCTTGGTCGCTATCGGCTTGGTCCGGATTGCTAATTAAAGGGCAATTGTCTTGACTATCTACAATAAGGTCAGAATCGCTATTGGTTTCAGGAAGGCCATTGAGGCAAAACTCCAACTGGAAAGTTTCTACAGAACCACTGTCGAGTTCTGCATCGTCTTCTATTTCCAATTGCCAGCTTCCTTGAACACTTGTTCCATACAAAGAAGTGATATCGGAAGAAGGGGAATATTCTCCTGTAAAAGGGGCAGATGCGCTCTCAATACTCATTTCTGCTTCCGCATCGAATACCGTATTTTGATAATTTTCCGCGGGTCCTCCTAAATTTTGAGCCAGAACATATCGCTCTCCTGCGGGACTAATTAGCGTCAGGGTTAAATCACCTACATAGGTGTGTAAAATGCTGAGCGTAATATTCAAATCGATGATGATTAGATCATCCGGAATGGCCACATTAAGAGTGGTGGTTTGCGGACCACTTGCATTGGCATCCAATAGGGAAACTGGTAAATTCGTGCTTTCGAATCGAGAACATGCAAACAGTTGAGTGGTAAAACGTCTTGTTTCACTAGGCGTGCTTTCACCACAAATGGATCTAGAAATAACGCGCCAATAATAAGTCGTTTCTGAGAGCAAGTCGCCCACATTCATGGAAGTAGAAACGGTGGTTGAATTCAAAGCTAGGGTCGAAAAATCTGCCGACTCACTCAGCTGCACTCGATAATCGATAGCGTTTTCAATTGGGTTCCATTGGAGAGAAGTTCCCCCTAAAACATCATTTACCCCATCGGTGGGAGAAACCAAATTAGGCGAATCGATTTCGGAACTTGCGAAAGTGGCAAGTATATTTTGGTTAACAGTAACACCATTTCGCTGTCCAACAAGTTGAAAAGTAAATGTGCCCGAATAATCTTCCGTTTTTGAAATCTGAATCGTTCCTGTAGTGTTCGTTGAAGACAGTTGGTTGGGTGTGATGGTCGCTTCAAAGCCTGCTGGTAAGTTAACCGCAGATAAGCTAACTGCCTCGGTGGAGGTGTCAGAAGAGGTATACGTAAAAGTATAGCTGAGTGCATCGACATCACAAGCTACTTGCTCTAGGTTTTCTATTGGTAAAGCAAAAGTTTGAGTGGCTATTCCAAAAGAAGTGGTGTTAACCGCAAAATAAATGTTGTTCGTTGGCTCAATTTTAATTCGGGCTTGGTCGGTTACCACTCCAAAAGGAACCTTGATAAAGGCTTTCCCATTGTTGGGGACACTTTCTTTCAATACATAATCGAAATGATTTCCGCCATCTAGGGACAAAAGAATTCGGACTGCACTTGTGGCAATTGGAGCTTGATCTGTGTTGGCTATATTCCATTGGATTAAAACACTTTCCCCCGATTTCCACAGCAGGTTTTCAGAAGCTTGCGATTGGACACTAAAAGGCCCTGCATTTTCTATTACCGTAAGGGTTTTTTCGTCCAAAGCGGTAAAACCATATCCATTGGGATTGGCTTGGTTTCTGTCACGTACACTCACTCCCCAGCGCAGGGTTCTCCCAACATTCGAAACACTTTCCCATGGGGTATCTATCCCTGGGTTTCGATCGGTGAGTTGATTGGACAATACCGAAGACATCATGGGGATATATCGCGTATTGGATGCCTTTGGAGGTAAAGAACGATTGATACTCCCTGTGCGAAGGGTTGCACTAAAATTTAAGGCATCTACTACTGCCGAATCCAATTGTTCCCAGCAATAAGTGAGTGCATCATCGTCGGTGTCCGTTGCTGTAGCAGTAAGCACATAGGGGGTTCCTTTTGGAATGCTAATGTCTGGCCCTGCATCCACCATAGGTTGGGTGTTGGTTGCAGTAACCGAAGCTTCACACGATCGGGTATCCAAATAGGTGAGCATATCTTGAATGTTGTGGTAGTGGAAATAAGGATCACTATGCCGTTGTATATTATTAAGTCCGACAATTCCTGCATAGGACATAATGGTAGATCCACTCCCGGGCTCGCTATTTACGCCTGTCCCTTCCACATCATAAGCGAAAGTGTGCGTAGCTCCAAACTGATGCCCTACTTCATGGAGAACATAATCCACATCGAAATAATCGGTTAAAAATTCTCCTTCACTTCCATTGGTAGCGGTAAAAGAATGGGTAGAAAAAGCGCTTCCCTTTCTACTGTTACGACAAATGACTCCAATTCCTCCTGCATTTCCGTTGGGTGAGCCACGATCAAAAAGGTGCCCTACATCGTAGTTGGCCTCCCCCATTCTATTGGTGAGAACTTGTTGTACTTCCGAATTTAAATCATCACCGAAAGGACTGGTCGTTGTGTTGGTATAAAGCAATGATGCATCGGAAACAAGAATCAATCGTACGCCCAAGTCCACTTCCATCACTTCATTCATACGATTAACGGTGTTGACTACGGCTGCAAAAGCGTCTTCAGCATTGGAACCATTTTCAGGATCGTTATCGCCCCAAAAATCGGTATAGCCAGGGGTTCCTACAACCGCAAAACGATAGGTTCTAAAAGAAGAAAGGGCTTTCTTATCTTGAAAATTGTTCTTTGGAGCAGCGCTTTCTTTTTCATTAGGTGTAGAACAGGAGAATGGATTTTTGGAGGGTTCTAAATTTTTTCGCAAATAAAACAGATACCCCTCTGGATTTCCTTTTTTAGGTTGAAGCAATAAATCTCCTGAAGGTGTTCTTAGCGTAGCATGGACGCCTAAAGGGGTTACGGAAAGACGAATAAACACCCCTTTTCGGGTTTGACTTTGCCCTCGATAGGTTGAAATATTGGGGTAGCGTTTCGCTAATTCAGGACTCAATAGCGGAATTTCGTCCAGTGCAAAATATTCCACTTGGCCAAATTCATTGGGAAAAGGCAGCAGAATCCCTTTTTTTTGAATAGCGCTTTTCCCCAAGTTGTTCTTGAATTGAACCCATTGCAATTGTGCGTGTTCTACTTTTTTAATGGGCTGCTGAGCTCCTAAAACGGTTCTGCTATTTTGGTTTAATCGGTCGATGGTCCAAAATTGTTGTCCTAGAACAAAAAATGGAAGGAAAAAGAGAAAGAGTGTAAGTGTATTTTTCAAAAACTAAGTTTTTAGAATCAAAGGTCTTTAATAAAAGACTATTTTTGATTTACTCAAATATAGACTTTATTTTTGAAGGTAGTAGATTCCATAGAAAAATACGCTGAGAACCAAAGCTGTGCCCTCACTATAGGCACTTTTGACGGTGTGCATATTGGGCATCGAAAAATCATAAAACGCTTGGTTAAAACCTCAAAAAAAAACAACTGTTTAGCGGTGGTTCTGACCTTTTTCCCCCACCCGCGAATGGTGCTTCAGGCAGACCTAAAGGTTCAATTGATCGACACCTTAGATGAAAAGCAAAAGATTTTAGAAGAACTCGGTGTGGATATTTTGGTTATTCATCCATTTTCGACAGCTGTTTCGCGACAAACGGCACATCATTTTATTCGAAATATTCTTGTGCAAGCCTTCCATATCAATCATTTAATTATCGGTTATGATCATCGTTTTGGTAGAAATCGAGAGGCGACTGTCGAGGATTTAATTCAAGCAGGTGAAACCTACGATTTTGAAGTACACCAAATCGAAGCCCAAGAGATTGAAGAAGTGAACGTGAGTTCGACCAAAATTAGAAATGCCTTGGCACTGGGAAACATTCAAAAAGCCACGCAATACTTAAGCCGACCCTATTCGCTCTTTGGAAAAGTGGTGGAGGGAAAAAAATTGGGCGAACCATTGGTTTTCCAACGGCCAATTTATCGATTGCAGAAGATTACAAACTGGTGCCTGCCGATGGCGTTTATTTCATTAAAACCATTTTTGAAGCAAACGAATATTTCGGAATGATGAACATTGGATTTCGGCCTACAGTTGAAGGAATTCGACGTTCTTATGAAGTGCATTTGTTTGCTTTTAATTCGAATATTTACGAAGAAAACCTCACCATTATTTTCCTTCAACAAATAAGAAAAGAACAAAAATTTGACACCCTCGAGGACTTAAAAAAACAATTGGAAATCGATAAAGCACATTGTCAAAATTTGATTCGCTAAAAGCAAGCCAAAATGACTAGCAAAATTTTATCTTTGCCCTAGACAATTTTTGCCATGATACCATTAAAACAGCTCAAAGAACACAAAGAGGATGCTTTAGCAGGTTTAAAAAAAAGAAACTTTAAGCATCCAGAATATATTGAGCAAATTCTCGCTCTTGATGAGCAAAGACGTACCCTACAAACCCAATTAGACAATCAATTGGCTGAAGCCAACCGCTTGGCCAAAGAAATTGGAGGTTTGTTCAAATCGGGGAAAGCAGACGAAGCACAAGCCTTAAAAGAACGATCGGGCGAATTAAAAACAAGCAGTAAAAATCTTCAAGACCAAATGCAAACGGTAGAAGATGAATTGTTAGAATTACGCTATCAAGTCCCCAACATACCAAAGGAAATCGTTCCTTCTGGCAGCTCGGAGGAAGACAATGAAATTACCGAAGAAAAAGGAGAAATGCCTTCGCTAGACGACGATGCGCTCCCGCATTGGGAATTGGCAAAAAAATACGATCTGATTGATTTTGAATTAGGGAATAAAATCACTGGCGCTGGATTTCCTGTTTATAAAGGAAAAGGAGCACGCCTGCAACGCGCGCTAATCAATTATTTTTTAGATAAAAATACAGCCGCTGGCTATCAAGAAACGCAAGTTCCGCATTTGGTAAACGAGGCCTCTGGTATCGGTACAGGACAACTGCCCGATAAGGAAGGACAAATGTACCACGCAACCGGTGACAATTTGTACCTCATCCCAACAGCGGAAGTGCCACTAACCAATATGTTTCGAGGCGAACTCCTAGAGGAGAGCCAACTTCCCATTGCTGTCACGGGCTACACGCCCTGTTTTCGTCGTGAGGCAGGAAGCTATGGTGCCCATGTACGCGGGTTAAACCGTTTACATCAATTTGATAAAGTTGAAATTGTCCGATTAGAAACTCCTGAACGATCTGAAGCGGCACTGGAAGAAATGGTAGCGCATGTAAAGGAAATCCTTTCCGAATTGGAATTGCCCTATCGCGTCCTGAGGCTGTGTGGAGGCGATTTAGGATTTACTTCCGCACTCACCTATGATTTTGAATTGTTTTCTGCCGCACAAAAAAAATGGCTAGAAATCAGTTCAGTTTCCACATTTGAAAATTATCAAGCAGAACGTTTACAACTGCGTTTTAGAGGGAAAGACGGAAACAAACAAGCCGTGCATACGCTCAACGGAAGTGCACTTGCCCTTCCTAGAGTGATGGCAACGCTTTTAGAAAACGGACAAAGCAAAGAGGGCATTCGAATTCCAAACGTTTTGGTGCCTTACACCGGATTTACACTCATCGATTAAGCATGTGGATACACAACATTACCGTACACGTAGAACCCAGCATTGAACAACAATGGTTAAAGTGGATGAAGGAAGTACACATTCCCGCTTATTTGGCTACAAAACAATGCAATGAGGTAAAAATGTACCGCGTGCTTAGTGATCAAGATTTGGGAGGAGTGAGTTATGCCACACAACTTTTTTGCGCTTCAGAGGAGAATTACCAAACATTTATTAAAGAACATGCAGATGCGTTAAACCAAAGCGTCCGACAACAATTTGGAGAATCCCTTCTCAGTTTTAGCACACAACTGAAAGAAATTAGCATCGCAAAATGAAGAACGTTCGGCCAAAGAAAAATTTAGGACAACACTTTTTGACTGACCTCAATGTGGCCGAAAAAATTGCAAAAACCCTTCGCTTCGACACCTATGAAAAGGTACTTGAAATAGGACCAGGAATGGGGGTACTCACTCAATTTCTTCCTTTTAAAGAAGGCAAGGTGACCTTGGTTGAGATCGATTCAGAATCCATCGCTTACTTAAAAGCATGCTACCCCAGTCAAGAAGATCAAATTGTAGAGGCTGATTTTTTAAAAATGAACCTCCCTGCTTTTTTCGGAGATCATCAGTATGCCATTATTGGCAATTTCCCTTACAATATTTCATCTCAAATTGTTTTTAAAGCCATCGAGCATCGCGAAAATGTTCCTTTCTTTTCGGGCATGTTCCAAAAGAAGTAGCCCAGCGTATATGCGAACCTCCAGGTTCAAAACGCTACGGCATTTTATCGGTGTTAACGCAGTTGTACTTCAACGCCACTTATCTTTTCTCGGTTCCTCCAGGGGTATTTAATCCCCCGCCAAAAGTTGATTCTGGAGTCATTTCCCTTGAACGAAAAGAAAATTTTACGTTAGATTGCAATGAAGCCCTACTCACTAGAATTGTGAAATTGAGCTTTCAACAAAGGCGAAAAACATTGAGAAACAGTTTAAAATCACTGGAATTAAGAAAAGATCTTTTAGAAGATAGTATCTTTGACCTACGCCCCGAAAAACTTTCGAGTGAAGCTTTTGTTGCACTGACAAAAAAAATAGAAAATGGCCAACTTCCAACTTAGCGAAGCTTTAATTAGTGAGATAAAGGAACGCATTGTTGCTGGGGAAGATCAAAAATTGGTCAAACAACTCCAAACCTTTCACTACGCAGATATTGCAGAGATCATCGAAGAATTAGACCTAGATGAGGCGCTTTATTTGATTAAACTTCTCGATAGTGAACAAACAGCCGATGCCCTAGCTGAAGTAGATGAAGATTTTAGAGAAAAAATATTACAACTCCTTTCTGCCAAAGAAATTGCAGAAGAAATTGAAGTACTAGACACCGATGATGCTGCAGACATTATTGCCGAGCTGCCCGAAGAAAGGCAAGAAAAAGTACTTCTTGAAATTGAGGATACAGATCACTTAAAAGACATACGCGAACTTCTCAATTATGAAGAGAACACTGCAGGAGCGCTAATGGCCAAAGAAATGGTTAAGGTCAACGAAGAACTTAGTGTTTTGAAATGCGTAAATGCTATGCGCGAACAGGCGTCTGAAGTAACCCGAGTGCATTCCATTTATGTGGTAAATGCAAAAAATAAATTGGTAGGGCGACTTTCGTTAAAAGACCTCATTACAGCAAATTCCAAAGCGGTGGTAAAAGACATTTCTATTCCAAAAGTAGACTTTGTCCATGTGAACGAAGACATTGAAGAAGTTGCAAAAATAATGTCCAAGTACGATTTGGAAGCCATTCCAGTAGTGAACGACAAAAAAGAACTTTTAGGTAGAATTACCATTGATGACATTGTAGATGTAATCAAAGAAGAGGCCGACAAAGACTATCAACTTGCAGCAGGAATTTCGAATGACGTAGAAGCCGATGATACCATTTTAGAATTGACCCGAGCACGCTTGCCTTGGTTGTTTCTAGGATTATTGGGTGGCTTGGGAAGCGTTTTTATTCTTAAAGATTTTGAGCTTCTGATGAACAAACCTCAATTGAGAAGCCTGTTTTTTTACACCCCTCTTATTGCCGCCATGGCTGGGAATGTGGGTGTGCAATCATCTGCCATCATCGTTCAAGGTTTGGCCAACGACATTGTAAAAGGATCTTTAATCAATCGCCTATTTAAAGAAGTAGGCTTAAGTTTAATCAATGGATTTTTTCTCGCTGTGATGCTCATCGTTTTTGGACAATTAATCCAACAAGAATTTATCCTCAGCTTTACCGTAGCCATTTCCATGATGGGAGTCATTATTATGGCCGCTTTAGTAGGCACTTTCGTTCCTATCATTTTAAATAAAAGAGGCATCGATCCTGCCATTGCCACCGGCCCATTCATCACTACTGCAAATGATATTTTTGGGATCTTTCTTTTTTTCTTTTTTGCCCAGTTAATTTTAGGATTTTAAGGATGAAAATGACGATACTTCATGTGGATGAAAATCATCCCCATCTGATCGAAGCACTTTCGCAATCTGGTTTTAAAAACGATACCGATTTTGAGTCTTCTAAAACCGAAATCGAACGTAAAATTGAACACTATCAAGGCTTAATTATCCGAAGTCGTTTCCCCCTTGATGCCGCTTTTCTTTCCAAAGCCAAAAACTTAAAGTTCATTGGGCGCGTTGGCGCGGGTGTAGAAAATATCGATTTAAAAGCCGCTAAAGAACATGGAATCAATGTCTTTTCTGCCGCCGAAGGAAATGCAAATGCAGTAGGAGAACACTCCCTGGGGATGCTTTTGAACCTTACGAATAAATTGCGCCAAAGTCATCAATCCATTCAAGAAGGAAATTGGTTGAGAGAAACCCATCGCGGGGAAGAACTTGAGAAAAAAACCATTGGAATTATTGGCTATGGAACCATGGGGAAAAGTTTTGCTCAAAAATTGAAGGGCTTTGATGTAAAAGAAATTCTCTTTTTTGATATTGAAGAGAAAACCCCTGATGGTTATGCACGACAGGTAAGCTTAAGCGAACTTCAAGAAAAAGCAGACGTGATCAGTTTGCATACTCCAGAAACACATTTGACCAAAAAAATGATTGATGCTCCCTTTTTTGAGCAAATGAAAAAATCCTTTTGGCTCATCAACACGGCAAGAGGAAGCGCGGTTGTAACAAAAAGCTTAGTACAAGCTCTAAAAGATGGAAAAGTAAAAGGGGCCGCCCTCGATGTACTTGAATACGAAAAAAGCTCTTTTGAACACTTGTTTGATAATGAAATCCCCGCTGATTTTAATTATCTCCTAAACTCCGACAACGTATTGTTGTCGCCACATGTGGCAGGTTGGACCGTCGAAAGTCACTTTAAACTCGCCGATCGTATTGTGGCACAAATCACAGCGACATTTCAGTCTCAATAAAAAAAGAATTCCGAAGTTAAAGTACCACCTGAAGGGTTTCCTTAGTGCGCTGCTGTAACAAAATTTTATCACCATAACCACGTACTTTTTCCTTGGCTGCTTGGTCAAAATGACGGATTGTAAACAGCTTTACATCTTCTGTTACGGTCACTTTAAATTTCGCTCTAAGCTCGGTTAATAATTCTTCCAAACGGTTGTATTTATTATTGAGCACGACCGAAAAACTAATGGCTGAATTTTGAATCAATTCCACTCGCATTTGAAAACGGGAAAGCAAGGCAAAAATTTCAGAAATATTTTCTTCCACGATAAAAGAAAAATCAAGCGAGGAAAGCTTCAACAAGACTTGATTTTGTTTTAAAATAAAGCAAGGCACATGCGGTTCTAGGGTTTTCCCTTTTGAAACTGAAGTTCCTTTTCCTTCCGGATTAACGAACGACCGCACGTAAAGTGGAATCTCTTTGCGCTGCAATGGTTGAAGTGTTTTGGGGTGAATAACCGATGCACCATAAAAAGCCAATTCGATGGCTTCGCGATAGGAAATTTGATGCAATAGTTGAGTGTCATTAAAATGACGTGGATCGCCGTTAAGCACACCTGGAACATCTTTCCAAATAGTTACTGAAGTAGCCCCTAGCGCATACGCAAAAATAGCCGCTGAATAATCCGATCCTTCCCTCCCTAGCGTGGTTGTAAAGTTGTTAGCGTCACTCCCAATAAACCCTTGTGTAATAAAAAGGTTATTGCCTTGAACTTGCGCTTTTATTTCGGTTTGGGTTTGTTCCCAATTGAGGTTGGCATCGCGATAATAACTATCGGTTTTTACACATTGACGCGCATCGAGCCACTGACTAGGGAATCCCTTTTCCTTTAAATAATGGGCAATTATGGTGGTGGAGATTAGTTCTCCAAAACTGACCGTTTGGTCATAAATAAAACTGTGATTAGGGGATTTTGTATGTTCGAAAAAATGCTTCATTTCAAGAAAAAGGGAACGCACTTTTTCAACAAGGGGGTCTTTTTGAGACCCCAATAAGTCATTTACTATCTCCAAGTGAAATGCTTCCAGCGCCATGATTTTTTGGTTCAATTCCTCTGGTTGGTTTTCGTAGGCCGCTATAATGTCTTCGAGGGCATTGGTTGTTTTTCCCATAGCGGAAACCACAACGAGGACGTTTTCATAGCCCGTAAGCTTTAGGACGCGCTCTAAATTTCTTACTCCATCGGCATCTTTTACCGATGCCCCACCAAATTTAAATATCTTCATTTCGCTCTATGTAATGTTGAATGGCTTGCTTATCCATTTGAACGGTTCGCCAATCGGATAAAACTTCTGCGCCACTATTTTTATAAAAATCTACTGCATGCGTGTTCCAATCCAAGACAACCCATTCGATTCGACGGACGCCCTGTTGGTGTGCATGTTCAATAAACGTAGAATACAAGGCTTTGCCAACCCCTTTTCCGCGTTCTTCTTTTGTTACAATCAAATCTTCTAAATGAAAGGTAGGCCCTTTCCAGGTAGAATATCGAGGATAGCACAAAGCCATCCCAATAATTTGCTTATCGCGTTCTGCGACCCAGCATGAAAACTTAGGAGAACTCCCAAACCCGTGTTCTATCAAATTTGCTTCAGACACCTCCACGGCGTCAGGCTCATTTTCAAATACGGCAAGCTCTGTAATAAGGGCCACCACTTCCGCCATGTCGTTGGAAGTAGCGTTGCGAATGTTAAACGTTTTCATGGTGCAAAAATACCATAGTTCCTAGAGAGTATACCCCTTCTCCCTCATTTTTCACAATTTGGATAGGAGTTGCGATATCTAGGCACTTAGCCATTGTTCAAGTTCATTGAGAAAATCTTTTGGGTTTTCAGCATGAAGCCAATGTCCTGCATTGGGAATGGTAATGAGTTCGGCTTCTGGAAAATGATAACGAATACTGAGTGCGTCATTTTCATCGATATAACCCGATTTTTCTCCTTTGAGAAAAAGGGTTTTGCCTTTGTAGCTGAGTGTGGAAGGCAGTGAAGATCCAATTGTTTCTCCTGCATTTTTCAAAACATCAATATTCAACCGAAGACCCAATTGGGTGGGTGTTACACGGTAGATGTTTTTCAATAAAAATTGACGTGTTCCGATATCCTTGACAAAAGAGGACAAATGGTGGTCGGCCTCTTGTCGTTTCGAAAGCATAGAAAAGTCCAGAGAAGATAAGCCGGCTAAAATCGATTGGTGATGAGGAGCATATGCTTTTGGAGCTATATCAGCTACAATCAAACGATTTACCAATTGCGGGTGTAGTGAAGCCACCATCATGGCGACTTTTCCGCCCATGGAATGCCCTAAAAGGGTAATCGAATTAAGCCCATTGTTTTTACAATATTGAAGAATATCCTCAGACATCACCTCATAATTAAATTCGTCGCTCCAAAAACTTCTTCCGTGATTTCGAAGGTCAATCAAATGAACCCTCCACCCTTGTTCTGCCCAGCGTTTGGCATGGGTTTTCCAGTTGTCGCCCATTCCCAAAAAACCGTGTAAAACAAGTAAATTTTGTGAAGAATCTCCTAAAACTAAACCGTGTAATTGTTTCATTAACTGAGTGCTGTAAGATAACGCGAGATTACCGTTTCAAAGCCTAAATAAAGGGATTCGCTTACCAAAGCGTGCCCTATAGATACTTCCAATAACTGAGGAATATTTTGAGCAAAATAGGCCGTATTTTCAAGATTCAAATCATGACCAGCATTGATGCCTAAGCCCAATTGATTGGCTGTTTTTGCAGCTTCAATATAGGGTAGAATGGCTTGTTCTCTGTCCGATGTAAATTGAGATGCATAGGCCTCGGTGTATAGCTCAATTCTGTCGGCACCCACGGCTGCAGCCCCTTCCACCATTTCTACTTTCGGATCGACAAAAATAGAGGTGCGAATTCCTTCTTTTTTAAAAACACCTAAGGTGTGTTTTAAAAAATCGTGATGTTCAATAGTATCCCACCCAGCGTTGGAGGTCAATACCCCTTCAGCATCAGGAACCAAGGTTACTTGGGTTGGACGAATAGAAAGAACCAAGTCCATAAACTCAGGAATGGGGTTTCCTTCAATATTATATTCTGTTGAAACCACTTGAGGAAGTGCTTTAGCATCGCTGTATCGAATGTGCCTTTGATCGGGCCGTGGATGTACCGTTATGCCTTGTGCACCAAATGCTTGCACGTCTTTGGCAACCTGAAGCAAGTTGGGTGCATCTCCTCCTCTTGAATTTCTGAGGGTGGCAATTTTATTAATATTAACACTTAGTTTTGTCATCCAATTGTTTTTCGACAAAGCTATAAAATTCAATGGGTACCTTTACATATCCCTTTAAAAATACTTTTGTGGAGAAGCTGGAGAACGCTCGGGAGAATATTTTGTAATTTTGTTGAAAATGCACCAAATGAAAATTGCTGTTTTTAGTCCTTTTGTTAATGATACCACTGCAGCATATGCCGAAGGGGTTATCGAGCGGCTGATGTCGATGAAAGTGACCGTAGCGGTGGATGAAAAATTACTTGCCATTCTTAAAAACAAAAAAATTGGGGAGCAACTCGTTCCAATGGGTTCGCTAGACCAAACTACCCAATACCTCATTTGCATTGGCGGTGACGGTTCTATGCTGCAAGCGGTTCAAAAAGTAAAAGACAGTGAAGTTCCTATTTTAGGCATCAATACAGGGCGGCTTGGTTTTTTAACCAGTTTGCAAAAAGAATCGCTAGACAAAGGGCTCAATTTGCTTTTTGAAAAGCAATACTCCCTTGTTCGCCGTACCGTTTTGGAGGTGCAACTGGAAGCTCCCTACCAAAGCTTGATTGAATTCCCTTACGCCCTCAATGAAATAAGTGTCAGCCGGAAAGACACGGCCTCGTTGATTAGTGTGGCCGCTCAAATAAACCAAAAACAATTGACTACCTATTGGGCCGATGGATTAATTGTAGCCACCCCAACAGGCTCCACAGGATATAATTTAAGCAGCGGCGGCCCTATCGTGTTACCCGAAACCCCTAGCCTAGTGCTTACCCCCATTGCGCCACACAACCTCAACATACGCCCCCTTGTTATTCCCAACGATGCTCAAATTCTTTTGGATGTTGGAGGACGCGAAAAAGAGCATCTACTTTCTTTGGATTCGCGTATTGTTTCTTTACCGCACAACACACCCATTACTATCCAAAAAGCGAAGTTTAAAATTGTCACTGTGCAGTTTAGCGATACTGCTTTTTATACGGCTTTGGGCGAAAAACTTTTTTGGGGTCTAGACAAAAGGAATTAGACAATAAAGAAAGGCATCTTCAGTTATATATAGTAGCAACGTACGGACTTTTATCCGCACTTCTTCTGTACCCTAAACCGAATGAAGAAAGGAATACTTTTCTGGGTCTTTTTAAACGCATGGATACTCAACGGTCAAATCCACGAACTCGGCGTGTTTGCTGGTGCCAGCAATAGCATCGCCGATGTAGGTTCAACCTTACCCGTTTATGGCAATTCCCCTGTTTACGGCTTGGTGTATAAATGGAACATTACTACACGCTATGCCATTCGTTCAAGCTTTAAAATGAGTAATCTAAAGAGCTATGATTTTTATGCTCAAGATTTAAGTCGCTTTAATCGTTTCATTACTATAGACAATCAATTGTTCGAGTTCTCCTTGGGCTTTGAAATGAATTTTTTAGATTTTAACCTCCATAACGACGATAAAGAAATAACGCCCTACTTGTTTTTAGGAGTAAATTATTTTCAATACCAAGCCTATAATTTGGTACCCGTTGAGAACACCAGTTTTTATGATCCAGTCAAATACGATAGCGAACTCGAATTTTCTATCCCCGTAATTGTGGGCATAAAAGCGAGTATTTCTCCCATGTTTATTGTTGGCATCGAAACGGGTATTCGCTATGCCTTAACCGATAATTTGGATGCGAGTAACCCAGGAGGAGAGTTCAGCACCACGGGAGTCCAATTTGGAAATCAGCATAATAATGATTGGTATGTATTTACTGGGTTAACATTTAGTTATACCTTTGGCCAAATTCCGTGTTATTGTAAAGACAAGTGATGATTATAGACCAAGAAAACCTTCCCAAACATGTAGCCATTATTATGGATGGCAACGGCCGATGGGCTAAGTTTAGAAGTAAAAAGCGCATTTTTGGTCACCAGTACGGAAGAAAAGCGGTGCAAACCATTGTGGAAACTGCAGCTCGTTTGAAAATCAATTATTTGACCTTATATGCTTTTTCAACAGAAAATTGGGACAGGCCCAAACAGGAAGTGAACATGCTGATGCAGCTTCTTGCAGGATCGCTGGATAAGGAATTGAATAAAATGTTGGAAAACAATATTCGATTGAATGCAATTGGCAATTTGGAACAACTTCCCAAGGCAGTAAAGCAAAAATTGTACTCGACTATTGAAAAAACAAAAAACAATACGGGCATGATGCTGACCTTGGCCTTAAACTATGGTGCAAAAGAAGAAATTACGCAGGTTGTAAAAACCATTGCTAGCAAAGTTAAAAATAACATAATTTCCCCCGAAAATGTTGACCAAACCATAATAAATAAGCATCTTTACACGCAAAATTTACCAGACGTAGATTTACTCATCAGAACGAGTGGAGAACAGCGCTTGAGTAACTTTTTATTATGGCAATTGGCCTATGCCGAATTATATTTTACAGAAGTCCTTTGGCCGGATTTCGACGAAACCCATTTTTGCGAAGCCATTAAAAGCTACCAAAAACGCGAAAGAAGATTTGGAAAAACAAGTGAACAACTCGCCGAGAACTAAAAATAGCGTGTCTAAATTTGCAATTGGCATTTGCCTTTTTGTTTTATTCAGTACAAAAACATTCGCGCAATCTGCTGATTTTATCCCTGGAAAACAATACACCATCGATTCCATTCAGGTGGTTGGATTAAAAAGCTACAATGAAAAGACCGTAATCTCCTACAGCGGAATTCGCAAAGGGATGAAACTCGTTTTACCTGGCGACAAGATCAGTTCAGTAATTGGGAAATTATGGAATTTAGATTTGTTTTCCGATATCAATTTCTATGTAACCAACGTAAAGGAAAACAGCGCTACGCTTCAAATTGAAATTGAAGAATTGCCCACCTTAAACGACTTTAAAATCAATGGTCTGAAAAAGGGGAAAGTACAAACCCTTGTTAAAGAAACAGAACTTGAAAAAGGGAAAAAACTCTCCGAGAGTTTTTTAACCAACACCAAAAACTACATTGTAAATAAATACAAAAAAGAGGGGTTCCTAAACGCCAAAGCGAACCTCATCACGGTTCAAGACACGCTTTCTAACAACGGATTAAATTTGATCATCAACGTTAATCGAGGAGATCGGGTAAAAATCAAAGACATTGCTTTTGAAGGCAATCAAAAGTTTAGTGACGGAAAGCTGGCTAAACAACTAAAAAATACTAAACAAAAATCATTTTTTCGGTTCTGGAAGAAATCAAAATACATCCCCGACGATTTTGAGGAAGACAAAACCAGCCTGATTAACTTTTTTAAAGAAAAAGGATACAGGGATGCGAGAATCATAAACGACACCCTTATTGTCAATAAAAACAATTCGCTCACCATTCAATTTGATGTAGAAGAAGGGGATCGTTACTACTTCGGTGACATTGATTTTATTGGAAACGGTGCCTATACCAATCAGCAATTGGCCACAATATTGGGCATTAAAAAAGGAGACCCCTACAATGGGGTGCTTTTGAAAAAAAGAATTGCAGACGAAACTAAACCCGACGGGGAAGACTTGTCGAACCTGTACCAAAATACCGGTTATTTGTTTTCCAATATCAATGCGGTGGAGGTAAGTGCAAAACAAGATACCATCGACTTTGAAATCCGAATAACGGAAGGGAAAATTGCTTCTTTTAACAAAATCAGTGTAGTAGGGAACGAAAAAACCAATGACCATGTCATTTTCAGAGAACTTCGAACTAAACCGGGGGAGCTATACAGCAAAGACAAAGTGGTGCGAACGGTACGAGAACTTGGACAGCTTGGGTTTTTTGATGCAGAGCAAATTTCTCCTGATTTTAAAAATGTAGACCCCAATGCAGGAACGGTTGATATTGAATTCGGGTTACAAGAATCGGGTGCTAGCCAAATTGAACTTCAGGGAGGTTACGGTGGAGGAGGCTTCATTGGTACCTTAGGACTTTCTTTCAACAACTTTTCGATGCGCAACTTGTTCAACAAGTCGGCGTACAGACCTGTACCTTCGGGAGATGGACAAAAACTAAGCCTTCGTTTGCAAGCCAGTCAATTCTACAACACCTACAGCTTTACTTTTGCTGAACCATGGTTGGGAGGAAGACAGCCCGTACAATTTTCAACCTCACTTTCGCGCACCAACCAATTTCGCTACGACTTTTTTACGGGACGTGCCGATAAGTCGCAGTCGTTTGAAATTAGTTCCATTTCCATAGGACTTGCAAAACGCCTTCGTGTTCCAGATGATTATTTCACCTTATCGCAAGCCCTTAGCTATCAATATTTCAATTTAAAAAATTACTTCACTGGCTTATTCACCTTTGGAGACGGAGTTTCCAACAACATTTCCTATACTGTTTCATTATCAAGAAACAACACTTACACCAACCCTATTTTCCCATTAGGGGGATCTAATTTTGGGATTAGTGCAAAACTTACCCCTCCCTATTCTTTGTTTGAAGACGTCGATTATTCCACCCTCGGCGACCAGCCCGAATTTCAAAGTTTGAATGCGGAAGGAGAATTGGTAGCCGATCAAGGAAAAATTGACCAAGAAAAATTTCGCTTTTTGGAATATTATAAAGTTAAATTCTCGGGAACTTGGTACACAAGAATCATTGATAAATTGGTTTTAAAAACTCAAACCGACTTTGGATTTATAGGGTCTTACAACAGCGAACGTGGCGACATTCCTTTTGAGCGTTTTTACTTAGGAGGAGATGGTATGGCCAATAACTTTGCTATGGATGGCCGAGAAATGATTGCCCTTAGAGGATACCCCAACCAATCGTTATCGAGTAGAGATGGTTCCACCCTATTCAATAAGTTTACCCTTGAATTGCGCTATCCGATTACTTTAAAACAAACAGCTTCTATTTACGCCTTGAGCTTTTTAGAATCTGGGCAAGGCTACAACGGCTTCCAAAATTTTAATCCGTTCAATGCCAAACGATCAGGAGGATTGGGTGTGCGTATTTTTATGCCTGCCTTTGGTCTATTAGGAATTGACTTTGCTTATGGGTTCGACAACACCAACGACGCGCTTAAAACGCCAAACGGTTGGGAAACCCATTTTATCATTGGTCAACAATTTTAGTATCTTTAACCTATGTTACTTAAAAAACTCCCTTATCGCGCCTTTTGTTTGATCCTACTCTTGTTTTTTGCGCAAGCTACCGCACAGCGCAACGGTGTTCGCATTGCCTACATTGATATGGACGAAATATTGAGTAATCTCTCGGATTACAACAAAGCGAGCGATGTCTTAGAAAAAAATGCCGAGAAATGGCAAAAAGAAATTGAGGTTAAAAAATTGGCCTTAAAAGCGCAAGAAGAACAGCTTCAAGCAGAGAAAATATTGCTTACTCCCGAATTAATCGAAGACAAAGAAGCAGAATTAGAGCGAAGTCGGTCAGAAATTGTGGCACTTCAAAACAGCTTCTTTGGAATGTCGGGCAGATACATAAAACAGAAAAACAATCTGTTGAAACCTGTCCAGGACCAAGTCATGAATATTGTACGTGAAATTGCACTTGAAAAAAGATATGACTTTGTTTTTGACCGTTCCTCGGACTTAATCATGTTATATTCCACAAAAAATTACGATATTAGCGCCCTAGTATTGAAAAGAATCAATGCACTAGAGCGAATTAAGAGTAGAAAAAAACAAATTGAAGAGCGAAAAGCCGCTATCCAAAAACGATTAAATAATTAATATCCTTAACATCTTTAAAATGAAAAATTTAAAAACACTCCTTCTTGCAATTGCATTCCTTGGAACATTAGGTTTTACAAATGCACAATCGAAAGTTGCCCACATCGATACGCAAAAATTGATTAGCGAAATGCCCGAGGTTATTGCAGCTCAAAAACAATTAGAGCAATTGGAGAAAACCTACACTGCTGAAATTGAAAACACCTACAAAGAATTTCAGACCAAAGCACAATCTTATTCTGCTGACGCTCCTAACCAAACAGACGTGACCAACCAGGCACGTCAGAAAGAATTGGAGACAATGCAACAAAACATTAACCAATACAGAGAAACTGCAGCGCAAGATCTACAAAAAAAGCAAGTAGAAATGATGCGTCCACTTTACGACAAAGCCCGTGAAGCAATTGAAAAAGTGGCTGCTGCACAAGGGTTTGACTATGTGTTGGATGCCTCTTCTGGAGGAAGCGTTATTATGGCAAAAGGAAAAGACCTTATTGCAGATGTAAAAGCTGAGTTAGGATTCTAAAACCAGCCTACGTTTAAAAAATCTAAAGCCACTTATCTGATGAGTGGCTTTTTTATATGAAAGCACCTATTGGCATTTTTGATTCAGGGATCGGCGGGTTAAGTCTACTCCCCGCTGTAAAAGACCTCCTTCCTAAGGAAAACATTTGTTATGTCGCCGATAATGCCTTTGCTCCCTACGGCAATAAATCGACTGCAGAGGTGCTAGATCGCTCTAGAAAAATTTGCAGCTATTTGCTTGAAAAGAAAGCTAAAATTATTGTAGTCGCTTGCAATACCATCACAACACAAGTTATTCAACAACTACGAAAAGAATTTCCAGTGCATTTTGTAGGGATAGAACCAGCGATAAAGCCTGCGGCAAAAAACAGCCCTAATGGAAAAATAGGAGTGCTTGCCACAGAGGGAACACTCAAAAGTGAAAGCTACAACGCCAATGTAAAAAAATATGCGCAAGAGGCTCATTTAATAGAAAAAGCTGGGGTGGGACTTGTTGCACATATCGAAGAAGGCGATACAGAAAGTGAAACGTTAAAAAAATTACTAACCGATTACCTCCAGCCCATGTTGGAAGCGGACATCGATACCTTAGTGCTCGGCTGCACTCATTATCCCTTTTTACAGCCCCTACTAAAAACCCTTCTTCCCAAAGAGGTAACCATCATTGATAACAGCAAAGCAGTGGCTACGCAAATCGAACGTATCTTAAAAGGAAATGATCAATTGAATCCGAGCAGCGATTTGGGAGAGTATCGGTTTTATTCTACTTCAAAAAAACACGCCATGGAAAAATTCACTCATCAAGAGGTGCATTATCTTCCGCTTTAAACCAACTGGCATAATGGATATAATTCTTCGCGATGCGTTCAATTTCTCCATGCAACAATTCGTCGGGTAGCGATTTAATTTTTCGTGCTGGAATACCTGCATAAATCGACTTTTCTTCTACTATTGTATTTTGCGTTACTACACTCCCAGCAGCAATAATGCTGTTGGAATGGATAACGGTATTGTCCATAACAATACTTCCCATACCCACCAACACGCGGTCGTGAATGGTACAACCATGTACGATGGCGTTGTGTCCAATCGAGACATCATTTCCAATTGTTGTAGCGGCTTTTTGGTAGGTGGCATGAATAACCACTCCATCTTGAATATTTACCCGATTGCCAATGGTAATTTTATTGACATCGCCTCTGACCACAGCTTGATACCAGACGGAACAAAAATCGCCAAGAACGACCTCACCAATTAAAGTTGCATTTTCTGCGAAAAAACAATCGCTTCCCCATTTTGGTGTTTTTCCTCTTACTGTTTTTTTCAACATCTCTTTTTTTTTGTCAAGTTAAAAAATCATTTTAAGCTAAAGGGCTATCCATAAGTTTTGATTAGTTTTACAAAAAAAAGAATGAGCCACTATCTTGTAACTCCCTCGCTTTTTGAAAATGATAAACTAGCTTTTTTTGGATTGAATGTTTCCATTGGAATTTCAGAAAAGAAAGCCTTTACATCAGTAGAAGAAGCCAAAGACTACCCTTTAGTACAGCAGATGTTCTATTTGCCTTTTGTAAAATCGGTGGTGCTTCACAACGATGGAATTGAAGTAGAACGCTTCGATATCTTGGACTGGAAAGATGTTTTGGAAGAAGTAGGTAATGAAATTGCAAAATACCTCAATAATGGAGGACAAATTAGCGCTCTAAACACGCCTAAAAAAGTGCCTGTAACGGTTTATGCAGAAAGCACTCCCAATCCGTCGGTAATGAAATTTGTTTCCAACAAACCGCTTGTGGAGGGGATTTTTGAGTTTAAATCGGTTGATGATACAAAAGATGCCCCTTTAGCTCAAGCCTTATTTGGCTTGCCTTTTGTAAAGGAACTTTTTTTGATGCAAATTATATTTCAATCACCAAAAACGAAAACAGCGATTGGGATGAAATCGTAATGGAAGTTAGAGAATTCATCAGAGCGTATTTGGCTGATGGAAAAACCATCCTTTCAGAGAAATCCAAACCAAAGCAAAATGAAGTGAGTACGAAGCCCATTGAAGAGCTGGACGAAACTTCACAATCGATTGTAAAAATCATTGACGAATACATAAAACCTGCCGTGGCTTCCGACGGAGGAAATATTGTTTTTGATTCTTATGATGAAGAGAGCAAAGCAGTGCAGGTAATTCTTCAGGGAGCTTGCAGCGGCTGCCCCTCTTCTACAATGACGTTAAAAAACGGAATTGAAAACATGTTGCAAGAAATGCTTCCAGGAAAAGTAAGTAGCGTAAGTGCCTTGAATGGGTAAGAAAGTGAATACGCTATCCCAACAGAACAGCCTTTACTTAAGACAGCACGCCAACAACCCGGTACATTGGCAAACTTGGGAAGACGTTTTTAATCCTGAAAATAAATCTGAAAATCGCCTTTTAATTATTAGCATTGGCTATTCGTCTTGCCATTGGTGCCATGTCATGGAGCATGAATCGTTTGAAGATGAGCAAGTGGCTGCTTTTATGAACCAACATTTCGTATCCATAAAAGTCGATCGAGAAGAACGGCCCGATATTGACCATATTTACATGCAAGCCCTTCAGCTGCTTACTGGACAAGGAGGCTGGCCGCTAAACATTGTGGCGCTACCCGATGGAAGACCGGTGTGGGGAGGTACCTATTTTACGAAAGAAAATTGGATGGATGCTTTAACGCAGCTAGTCAAAATTCAGAACGAAAAACCAGAGAAACTACTTCAGTATTCCGAACATTTGGAACAAGGCATAGGTGAAATTGAATTGGAAAAAACACAAAACAGCGGAACAGACCATGTGGATATACAGGCATGTATCAATCGTTTGTCTTCTGGAATCGATAAAAAAAATGGAGGAATGCAAGGGGCTCCAAAATTCATGATGCCTAGTCTGCTTCAACTTTTTTTAACGACACAATCGCTACATAAACACGGACATTATACGCTGAAAAAAATCGCTTTAGGAGGCATTTTTGATGTTGTACGAGGAGGGTTTTCACGCTATTCTGTTGATGAATATTGGCATGTGCCTCATTTTGAAAAAATGGCCTATGATAATGGACAGCTTTTAAAAGTATATACCAAAGCAGAATTATCGGAAAAAGATCCGCTCTATCAAGAGGTCATTCAAAAAACATGGCAGTTTATTCAACTAGAACTTTTAAGTCCTAAAGGCGGGTATTTTGCCGCCATTGATGCAGACAGTTTAAATGCAGAAAATCAAACCAAAGAAGGGGCTTTTTATAGCTGGACCTTGGCCGAATTAAAAGCACTTGGGCTTGAACAAGACAAAGCCTTTTGTGCCCATTACGGAATTGAAAATCGAGCGTATTGGGAAGAAGGACAATATGTATTGTTCCGTTCAGACCGAGGTGAAAAAACCATTGAGGGACTTGAAGAAAAATGCAGATCCTGGGAAAAACAACTGTTTGAAGCACAAGAAAAAAGAAACCGCCCCTTAACGGATGAAAAACGAATTTGCGGTTGGAATGCGCTCATTGGACAAGGACTAATTGCAACTGCACAATGCAAATCGGATCCTAAATATAGCCTAGCCGCACAAAATCAATTGGATTTTGTATTTCATCATTTTCAAAAAAAGAAAGGAGGGCTATTGCGCGTCAACGAAAACCCACAACACCAAATCAGTGGCTTTTTGGAAGACTACAGTCAAACCATTTCCTTTTATCTTGATGGCTACGAATGCTTCTTCGATCCCCAATTACTGTCGCGTGCAGAACAGTTGATAGCGTATTGTTTTCAGTTTTTATCATCGGATAAAACCCCGCTATTTCGTTTCAGTGAAAAACAAACTCCTGTGGTACAAACCCATGAAATCAATGACAATGTGATTCCTTCTTCGAATGCAGTCATGGCGGAAAATTTACTCCGTGCAAGCACACATTTAGGTCGGCCAGAATGGAAAAAACATGCACAGCTCATGATTCAGCTAATTTTACCTTCCCTGGAAGCCCATCCACGTGGATATAGCCATTGGTTGTCCATAGTGATATCTTTGAATCGAACGAAAAAAGAAATTGTTGTGGTTGGAGAAGAGGCAAAGACATGGATCAAAGAATTTCAAAAATTACCTCTATTGGAAGTAAGTTGGGCCGCCAGCGAAACCAAAAATGAAACCCTTCCCTTACTAAAAAACAGATTTAAAGCGGGAAAAACAGCACTTTACCTTTGCGAAAACAACAGCTGTTTAACTCCGATTTTTAATTATGATGAAGCTTTTAAAAAAGTAACTAGTCTACTTTCTTCTTCGCAGTAGTATAAAAGTCCTTTAGGTAATAAGGTTCAAAATAAGCCACATCTTCAAAGGATTCTTGCTTGTATTTTTCAGCTATCAAATCGACCATGTCATTTGCAGAAGGAATACGAATATCATCACAAAAAACAAATTCTTCCCCTTGCATAAAAGGTTTGCATTTTTCGGCACCTGATCCAAAAATGTATTTTTTGCCTTGCGGAAGCGAAGCGACAAAACTTTCGTCGACAATGGAAGCTGTCGTCGGTTGAATTTCTTTAAAATCCGCAGAAAGTACTTTAGTGAATATTTCCATTCGCCGAGCATCGAGCATCGGAATAAGCAGATTTAACTTTTCTGTTTGACATTGTCGGGCTAAAACATCGAGCGTGTTTACAGCCATCAAAGGAATATCGTTGGCGTAGCAAATTCCTTTAGCAGAAGCAACGCCTATGCGCAAGCCCGTGTATGAACCAGGGCCCATGCTTACCCCTATTCCTGAAAGTTGATTGATGGTTATTCCCGCCTCTTCTATACAGCGCTCAATAAACAAATGAAGGTGGTCGCTATGACGAAAATTAGCCTCATTTTTTCTACCAAATGAACACGTTCCCCCGATGGTTTGGCAAGTGCTATCGAACAGTTGGTCGTAGCGGTTTCAATCAACAACAAATAGGAACTCATTGGAAAATAAAACGTTTAGATAGCTATAAAGTGATGGGAACACCAAAAAAGAATTCCAATACTTTTAGTTTAAAAATATAATCGTATTTGGCACGAACCTCATCGGATACGCCAGCGTCGTAGCGCTGCTTGATTTGCGAAAAATTAAACGGGTTCAAAACCCCAGCTTCAAAGCGTTTTTGGGCATCGGTATAGGCTAGTTTTCGAGAAGCTGTTGTTTTTTTAGCTGCTTCATAAAATGTAAATGATCCTTTTGCATCGTTATAAGCCTGATTGACGCTTGTTTCCAAATCGAGTTGCTGTTGGGTCATCGCATTTTTTGATCGCTCCAAATTAATTTTACTTCTTTTTACGTTGTTACGCGCTTGAAATCCGTTAAAAATGGGAATATTAAGGCTTAAACCAAAATTATGCCCATCGTTGAGCCCAAGCTGATCGGCTATAGGCAACGCTCCAATCACTTCGCGTTGTTCTATCGTTGTGTTTACAATTTCGCCGGTGCTTCCAACGTATCCAATAGGCACTTCAGAAAAATTCCCTGTCCCTGTTAAACGATCGGCATAAGATAAACGAGTGCTATATCCATAAAAGGCCGTTAAGGATGGCTGCAAATTGGCTTTGGCCAATTTCACATCTGCTTCTGCGATTTCGACATTGGTTACTGCAAGCTTGATATCGTTTCGTGTTTCTAGCGCTTTCTCATAAATGTGTTTTGGAGTTTCACCCATTATCTGAGAAAAAGGGATATCCAAGTCTACGACTTCAATATCAAAATTTTCATAATCTGTAATCAATAGCAATTGCGCCAAATTGATTGTAGACAAGCGCAAATTATTTTCGGCCTGTACAACCGCTTGTTGCTGGGTGGCTAAAGTCGCTTCTAGTTCGTAGGCATCGCCTTGAATTAAAATCCCTGCGTCGATTAACGATTGCGTGCGTTCGAGTTCTTCTTTAGAAACCGCTAACTGATCTTGTTGAACCGATAGTATTTCTTTATTGAAAAGAATTTGCAAATAGCCGTTAGCTACCAATAAACTAACGTCTTCACTAATGTCTGCTAACTGATATTGGCGCGCTAGCAACGCTAAATTAGCGCGATGAAGTTGTGTGAAGTTCTGCTTTCCTCGATAAATATCGACACCCATGTTTACTCCTGCCGAGGTAAATTGAGTGGTCATATTTTGAAATAAACCAGTAGTAATATTTTGGTTGAGACCGATGTTCCAAGAGTGATTCGCATTGGCAGAAAAACCTGGTAAAAAAGCGGCTTTTGCTGAAATCTTATCTACTTGTGCATTGGCATAATCCAATTCACTTTGCTTAATGGTGATGTTCTTTTCTAAAGCGAGTTCGATGCATTCTTCTAGCGTCCATTGTTTGGCTTGTGCAAAAACAAGGTTCGAAAGACTTGTGAAAAGAATAAAGGTTAAAAAAGTATTTTTTTTCATGATGTGGCGCTTATTCATTCGCTTCTTGGTTTTCTTCAGCGTCATCTCCAAGTTTTTTAGCTTCTGTTTTATTCCAAACTTTAATTTTCTCCTCAAGGGTAATTCCTTCAACAATTTCCACATTGACCCCGTCTGAGATGCCTATCGTAATGTCTTTTCTTTCAAACTTTTGGTCTCCCACTTCGACTTCCACAAAAGGCTGTTGCGTTTTCTTGTCAAATTGAAGCAACGCTTCAGAAATGGCTAGAATGCTGTCTTTTTTCTCAAGGATTAGAGAAGCATTGGCACTGTAGCCTGCACGAACAAAAAAGTCGTCGTCTAGGGTAAGGTCACCCTCAATTTTAAACTGCACTGCACCCTGCTCTTCGTTCCCTTTAGGCGCAATAAATTTGAGTTTTGCGTCGAAGGTTTTGTCTTGAATTGCACCAAGATTTACCGCTAAGGGCATTCCAATGGCTAGGCGGCCTACTTCTGCTTCATCCACTTTCCCTTCAAAAATCATTTTTTTCAAATCGGCAATTATGGCAATCGTTGTACCTGCATTAAATGAATTACTTTCAATCACCTGATCGCCTTCTTTCACAGGCAGTTCTAAAACCGTACCAGCGACCGTTGCACGTACGTTGGTGTTTGCAGTTGAAGAACCTCCAGCAGAACCCGATTTGATGATTTCATAATCGCTTTGTGCGTTATTTAAATCTTGCTTGGCGCGGTTGTAATTTAATTCGCTCGTTTGAAATTCTTGTTGTGCAATAATCGCCTTTTCAAATAAGGATTTATTTCGCTTGTATTCAATTGCAGCGTTTTCCAATACAATTTTGGCGTTTTCTAGTCGGCCTTTCGCGCTGTTGAGCTGTCCTTCATCGGCAACTACTTTAATTTTAGCAAGTAACTGACCTTCTTCTACATTATCACCTTCTTCTACAAAGAGTACTTCTAAAATTCCTTGAACTTGTGGTTTTACTTCCACTTCATCTTCTGGAATTACTTTTCCAGTGGCTACTGTTTTTCGCTCAATCGATGTGATTAGAGCAGTAGCAGTATCATAACTAATTGTGGCTTTGCTGTTCGATTTAATAAAGAATGCAGCAGCAAATAAAACGCCAAATAAGATGGCGGCAATAAGCAGGTAGCGGACTATTTTATTCATAATATAGAGGTGATTTTTATTGTGTTATTCTTCTCTTAATGCGTCAATGGGTTTTATGCTTACAGCACGTTGTGCTGGAATAAGGCCGATAAGTGTTCCTAAAGAAACCATAATGGCTAGTGCTCCTAAAACAAAGGAAATGGGAACCGTTGGATTGGTGTAGGGAAAATCTTCTAGATTGGCCGTACCGGCATTGATTCCTGCCAATACAAAGGCGCCCAATACAATACCAAATATCCCTGCGATTACGGTAAGGAAAATGGATTCTAAAATGATTTGCATTCTTACTTCAGAAGGAGTAGCTCCTAAAGCTCTACGAACTCCGAGTTCTTTGGTGCGCTCTTTAACTGAAATAAGAAGGATATTTCCAATTCCAATAACACCTGCAATGATGGTAGCGATTCCTACAACCAGAGATAAAAAGGTCATTCCACGGGCAAATCCCATAATGCGATTAAAGATTTCTCCGAGGTTAAAGGAACCAAAAGCACGCTCGTCGTCTGGACTTACGCGATGGATTCTTTTTAAGGTTTGCTTGACATCTTTTTCTACTTGAACCACATCGGCATCGTCGAAAGCGGCCAAGGTAAACCAAGCCACATTATCGCCTGTATTATAAAGTTTACGAAAAGTGGCGAATGGAATAAAGACGTCGCCATCACTTTCAAAACCTCCTCCTTGAACGTATTTGTGGACTCCTACAACTTGGAAATATATGTCGTCGATTCGGACGTACTGACCAATAGGGTCTTCATCTTCTTCAAACAATTCTTTTTGTGTACGCTCGCCAATCACGCATACTTTTCGAGCATAATCGATATCGGATTTATTGATAAAACGCCCTCCATCATAGATTTTTTTTGTGGCAATTTTCGTGTACTCCGGGAAATCACCGTAAATATTATAGGTGCCTGATTTCATGCCGCGAACGATTTGGGAACCTGTCCCTCCAAAAACTCCTCGTGCATTTCGTGGAGCTATAAATTGAATTTCGGGTATGTTGTTGCGCAGGGTTTGTGCATCTTGGATTTTTAATTGAGGGTTTCTACCGGTTTTAAAGCCATCGTAAGGCACACTCGTACTTTGTGCCCACACAAACATTGAATTCATGGCAATGTTTTGGAATTCGCGTTCGAAACCATTGTCGAGTCCTTTTGCAGATCCGGAAAGGGTGATGTAAATAAAGATACCCCAAAGGACACCAATCACCGTAATGATGGTTCTCACTTTATTTTTTTGGATGGATCCAAAAATTTCTTGCCAAGTATCTCGGTCAAATATGATTTTTAAACTATTCATCTCGAAGTGCTACTATAGGTTTTATGCTCGCTGCTCGTTTAGCGGGTACATATCCTGCTATTCCCCCAAAGATGATTAATATCAGGGTTGAGAAAAGTGCAGTTGACATATCGATGTAAGGGTTTTTGATGAAATAATCTTCCAAAGTGACCCCAATATTATTGAGAATGAGTACGCCCAAGGCCATGCCTACATAGCCAGAAATGGTGGTTATAAAAATGGATTCTTGAAGAATCATTTGAATGACCGAGCGAGGGGTTGCCCCCAAGGCTTTGCGGATACCCAATTCCTTGGTGCGTTCTTTTACAACAAAAACCATGATGTTTGAAATCCCAATAATACCAGCAATTAGGGTGCCTAAACCTACAAAAGTAACGATGAGTTGAAGCACGTTAGAAAATTGTTGATTCCGTTTTAAATCGTCCGCTACGTTTCGAATAAACAGCCCGTTAGGGTCACTGGGCGCAATGGATTTTTTGTCTTTTAAAAATTTTCTGAGTTCTTTTTCAAAACCCAAAGCTCCGGCATGACCAAGTTCAGGGCGAAATGCCACGATGATTTGATCTATTTTATCATTTCCTTTTTCTAACGATTGGCGTGTGGTATAAGGGATATAAATAAATCGCTCTTCGTTGTCTCCTCCATCGTCTTGAAAAACTCCGACTACTTTAAACACACTGTTCCCCACATAGATAAATTAACCAATTGGATCTTCTTGTTTAAAAAGATCTTGGGCTACTAAACGCCCAATAACGGCGTGTTTGCTTTTATTTTTTATATCGAGTCCGTTTACGTATCGCCCTTTGATGATGATGGTTTTTTCCGCAAACTGATGCGCAGGACCAACCCCACGTGTGGTGTAATTATCAAATTCGTTTTTGTAGCGTACGGAAGCTCCTCTGGAAATTCTAGGACTTAAGTATTCTAAAAAGAAAGCAAAATTCTCTTTGATATCGGAAAGATCAGAATTATCGAATTCAATTCTTCGATCCGACTTAAACCCTTTATAGGGCTTCGATGTTTTTCCAGCAAAAAGGAAAAGAGTGTTGGTTGCGTCGTTTAAAAAGAATTCGCGAAAAGTGTTTTTGAGGCCGTTTCCAAACCCAAAAAGAATAATGAAAATGAAAATTCCTAAGGCTACTGTAAAACCAGACAAAAATGTACGGAGTTTATTTTTGCGTATGGTTTCAAATATTTCTTGCCAACGATCTCTATTGAACATACTGAGCGGCTAAAACTTGATCTACTTTGTTGTCTTCTACAATTACCCCGTCTTTTAGTCGGACAATACGCTTGCACATTTGGGCAATGTCTTCCTCGTGTGTTACCACTAAAATGGTTTTCCCTTCTTGGTTAATTTTTTGAATGAGATCCATTACTTCATAAGAAGTTTTGGTGTCAAGTGCTCCGGTAGGCTCATCTGCTAAAAGCAATTTAGGTTCTGAAGCCATGGCACGGGCGATTGCCACACGTTGCTTTTGTCCTCCAGAAAGCTCACTGGGTAAATGGGAAGACCAATCGGCCAAACCGACGCTCGATAAATAGCGAAGGGCTTTTTCTTGACGCTCTTTACGGCCAACTCCTTGGTAATAAAGTGGCAAAGAAACATTTTCAATTGCGGTTTTGTAATTGATCAAATTAAAGGATTGAAAAATAAAACCTAAAAACTTGTTTCGGTATTTTGCGGCTTTGGTTTCGTCTAAGTCTTTGATTAAAACATTATCGAGCTCGTAGGTACCTTCGTCGAGCAAGTCCAACATTCCAATGATGTTTAACAAAGTGGATTTCCCAGAACCTGAAGAACCCATAATGGCTACCAACTCCCCGTCATCAATATTGAGGTTTATTCCTTTTAAGACGTGAAGCGAAGAGCTCCCCATTTGATAAGATTTGTGTAAGTCTTTTATTTGAATCATAGTAGCACGATCGATTATCTGTTCAATAAGACGTTTAAGGAGGTAAAATGTTACAGTTTATTTAATTAATTTTTCATCATACGAAAAACCACATACCCAACCCCAGCAACAAGGATATAAGGCATGGCCATCAAATAAACAATACCGTCATTGATTCCCTTGGCTGTTGCTTGTCCTTCTTCAGACTCTAAAACGGCGCGACACATAGAACATTGCGCTTCTGCTTCTGCCGGAAAAAAGAGAACAATTCCTAAAAAAAGAAGAAAACTTAAAGGGAATGAACGCATGAGTTAGCTATAATAAGGAGATATCATTAAGTAAATAATTACCCCTGTAGTGGTAATGTACAACCAGATCGGGAAAGTAATACGTGCTATTTTACGGTGTGCAGTAAACTGTTGCGAAAAGGCCCGCACAAAAGAAATAAGGACTAGTGGAATAATCGCTACAGATAAAATAATGTGAGATATCAAAATGAAATAATACACGGATTTCATTATACCTTCTCCTCCATAAGGTGTTGGATCAGAAGTTAAATGATAGGCTACATACATCACTAAAAATGCCAAGGACAAACCGATGGCAGTTTTCATTAATTGTTCGTGCAATATTATTTTTCTTTTCTTTATTGCCCACAGAGCAATCAATAAAATGATGGATGTGTACCCATTGATAGAAGCGTAGATGGGAGGAAGAAAAGAAAGCGATTGTACACCCGTTAAACGGATTCGAAACAAAAGAGCTACAACTACTGGAATAGCAATGGAAAGAACAATAATTAAATTTTTGTAAGGAAGTTGCCCTGAATTGGATGTTTTTTTGCTCATTTTATTTTTCATTTAAAAGTTTTTCTATGTCGACCAAGAGTTGATCAACCCCTTGAACTTCTTCGTCTTCTAAATCAATTCCCATGTAATATACGATGGGATTTCCAAATTCGTCGCGCCGGGAACGCAAATACCCTTGTTGATCGATAAGCGCGAAATAGCCTTGGTGCTCAAAGCCTCCTGCAACTGCTGGGTTGATGGAAGCAAAGATATTGAATCCTGTGTTGGCTAGGGCGTAAATGTCTGCTTTATCTCCTGTTAAAAAATGCCAGCTTTCGGCTTTGTCTACATAGCCTTCTGCATATTTTTTAAGTTGACTCGGAGTGTCATGTTCTGGGTCGATGGTAAAAGAAGCAATGGCAAAATCATCTCGATCAGCAAAGGTGTCGTATAATATTTTCATGTTCTTGTTCATCACGGGACAAATGTTGGGACAACGACTAAAGAAAAATTCAGCGACAACAACTTTTCCCAAATAATCTTCATTGGAAATGTACAGGCTGTCTTGATTGAGAAAAATAAACTCAGGAACTTTCTTCGCCTCGCCATTCAAACGAATAAAATCGAGCCCTTCGTGACCCGGTTTTATACTTCGATTGCTCCCAACTGTGGTTTTAGAGGACAAACGTTGCACGATTTTTGGGATAAATAAATACCCGAAAATGAGTAAAATGGCAACAAGACCGATGGAAAAATTTTTCTTCATAAAATAAAGGTATTACTATTTCCGTTTAAGAACAGAAGCTATTTCTTACGATTGCTGTTATTTTTTTTCAGGGCAAGGCGGTATTCCGCTAAAATGACTTTTACATCATCGGTCATTTTCTTATTCAATTCGGCTACCGAACTGGTATTATAGCCATATAAAGTACCTAAATCTTCATCATCATCACGGCCTCTAAGCTTTTTATCTCTGTCGATAATAAAGACAGTGGACGTGCTTTGCTTTTCATTCAAAGCAATGTCTGATTTAAAGCTTTGAAAGAGACGTTGGATTTCATCGGCAGTGCCTAAAATAAATTTCCATTTGCTCAAATCGATATCAGCTCCTTTTTTAAGCTCTGATAAAATGGTTGCAATTTTTTCCTGCTGCGCCTGGTCGACTACCATAATGAATTGGAAGTCATTGAATTCATGAAAACGCTTATAAATTTTCTGATTGAGGTTAAACGCATCGGCTTTTCTCAACTCCAAATCGCTTCCCCAAAAACCAACCACAGAAATCATAGAGGAAAACTGGTGCTTTTCTCCTGAAAAGGTGGCCCAATTTTCAATTTCGTTTACTTCTTCTGTTAAGATGGGAAGGCGTGCAAAATTATTGATTCCAGATGCAAAAAATAGGTAAATAACAAGCGGGAATATAAATAAGATTCCGAGTACTAAAAACTTTTTAAATGCAGTACTCATCCTTCCTTATTTAAAAATTCCAGCTCACAAAGCCTGTGCTCATTACATCAAAGATATAGTCTGCTTCTACTAATAGAATAAAAGCGAGATAAGGGATAAGAATCAATAATGGAATAACAATTGATCCTTTAAAAGAGCCTTTTTCATCGCGAATATGCATAAAATCCCAAGCGATATAATAAGCCTTTACAATGGTGAGAATAATAAAAATCCAATTGAGTATTTTCATTCCCAAGAACATCCCCATTAAACTCGCAGGTTTAATGATTCCTAAAACGACTTCAACGGTGGTAACGATGGAAAGAAAGATAAGTACTCCCCATATTTTTTGAACGTTCGATTTAAACTTGAGTAAACCTCTAAAGATGGCTAATTTTTGGTCTGCGTGTGCCATGATGTTTTTTTTTACAATTATACTAAGTAGAAGAAGGTGAATACAAAAACCCATACGAGGTCGACAAAGTGCCAGTAAAGGCCTACTTTTTCTACCATTTCGTAATGCCCTCTTCTTTCGTATGTTCCTACAATAACGTTAAAGAAAATAATACAGTTAATGACTACTCCTGAAAAAACGTGGAAGCCATGGAAACCAGTAATAAAGAAAAAGAAATCGGCAAAAAGACGATTTCCGTATTCGTTGTGAATTAGGTTTGCTCCTTCCACCACATTCACTGCATCATTGATTTTTTCTAAGGAAGCTTCTCTTGAAAGCACAATTTTATGCCCTTTTCCATCAATTTTTTCACCACGAATAACAATATTTTCGTTGGCGGCAAAACCAGCTTTTATTTCATCTACGCTGTAGTTCGGTAAGGTAGATTCGTCAACAAACCAAATTCCGTTGCTCGAAGCGTGCGTTGTTCGAGGGGTGTCTATGGTAGCAGCAAAATCAGCCAAAGCGACGCGCTTGTTTGAAGAAGCATCTACAAACTGGAGGATTTGTCCTCCGCGGGTTTCTAATGCTCCATACTCTCCTTTGATAAAGTTATTCCACTCCCAAGCTTGCGACCCTACAAATACTGCACCACCAATGATGGTAAGCAACATGTAAAAAGTAACTTTTGCTTTATTCATGTGGTGCCCTGCATCCACGGCCAATACCATAGTCACAGAAGAAAAAATAAGAATAAAGGTCATTAAAGCCACATAATACATCGGTGCATCTACACCGTGTAAAAAGGGAAAGTGAGTAAATACTTCATCGGCGATGGGCCAAGAATCAATATTTTTAAAACGGGAAAAGCCGTATGCGACTAAAAATCCTGAAAAGGTTAAAGCATCTGAAACGATGAAAAACCACATCATCATTTTTCCATAGCTTGCATTTAGCGGTTGGTTGCCGCCTCCCCAAACATTAGTTTCTTCATTGGGATTGGTTGCTGTAACTTCCATAATGTACTGTCAAATTATCGCTTACAAAAATAGGGGTTTTTACTAATAAATAGTAACGAACAGAAATAAATATAACCAAAGAAAATCGAGGAAATGCCAAAATAATTCCGCTAGATCAATGCCAAGGGTTTTTTCGGCGGAATATTTTTCTAAATAGGCTTGGGTAATAACGACCAATAAGACGATGAGTCCTGCAAAAACATGAAGCAAATGCAAAAGCACCTAAACATAGAGAAAAGAGGTGGTAATTGAACTCTCCGCTCCAGTAAAATAATACCCTGAAGCAATGATTTCAGAAAATCCTGTAAATTGAAAATAAACAAAAGCCAGTGTGAGCAGTAATGTTGCCCACAAAAGGGGTTTAAATCGTGTTAATTGATTGTTCTGAAGGCTTTTTTTGGCCATAAAAAAGGTAAGGCTGCTTGTCAAAATCAATAACGTACTCAATGAAAAAGCGGTTGGCAATCCAAAATTCTCCAACCAATCGGCTCGCGCACTGCTTACAACATATGCACTGGTTAACCCTGCAAAGGTCATTGCCATACTAATCATCCCAAACCAAAGCATCATTTTTTTGGTTCTACTGTTTCTTTGTTTTTCGCTAATTTCCATAGACAACGAATTTATCAATGACGTAAATCACTTGAATTAAACTGATATATATAACGCTAGCAAACATGAGTTTTCGAGCGGCATCATCGGATTTTTTAACCATTAAATCGGTGGCAAAAAACAACATGCCCATGCCTAAAGCGCCCACACCGATGGCACCCATTTTACTCAATTGCAAAGCGCCGGTAAAGTGTGTAAAAGGAAGGAGAGAAATCAAAACCATCCAAAGGGTATACACCACAATTTGAAAAGCAGTGCCCTGATCCTTTTCTCCTGTTGGAAGCATTTTAAATCCAGCTTTTTTATAGTCGCTATCAAGCATCCACCCGATGGCCCAAAAATGTGGAAACTGCCAAAAAAATTGAAGCATAAATAACACTCCTGGCTCCACGCCAAAATAATTGGTATAGGCCACCCAGCCTAACATAAAAGGGATAGCCCCCGGAAAGGCACCCACAAAAACTGCTAAAGGCGATTTGGTTTTTAGCGGAGTATAAGCCGCAACATATAATAAGATGGAAATACTCCCAAAAAAAGCCGTTCGCCAATTTAAAAGATAAAGGAGATAAACTCCTACGATTGTTAAACTGCTTGCAATTACAAATGCTGCTTTTTTAGTCATTCTCCCTGCAGGCAAGGGTCGGTTTTGTGTGCGCACCATTTTAGCATCCAATTCTTTTTCTGAAATTTGATTGAACACATTGGAAGCCCCAACTAAAGCGTAGCCGCCTAAGGCCAAAAGAACTAAATCGGGATAATGAATGCTGGGAGCAGCCAAAAGATAGCCTGCGATAGAAGAGAAAACAACACTAATGGACAAGCGCATTTTGGTAATTGCTTTAAAATCATCAATCCACGAAATAGAGGATTCCGCTATCATAGTTCTCTTCTTGGGGTAAAGATAACTCACCCCATTGGATTTACCTTACAATACGATGGTTTTTGGGTAGAAAAAAACCCGAAAAAAATTTCGGGTTTTGTACCTTTTTATTGTAGTCTAAAAGTAATCGGAATACTAAAGGGAACACGTACGGGTCTTCCTCTTTGCTTTCCAGGCGTCATTTTTGGTAATTTAGAAATGATACGCGCTGCTTCTTTTTCTAAGTTTTTATCTGGACCACGCATGCGAACACCCGTAATGGATCCGTCTTTTCCAATCACAAACTGAACATAAACTCGTCCTTGGATTCCCATTTCTTGAGCGATCTCAGGGTAACGGAAGTTTTTACGAATGTGTTTGTTTATTTTTTCTTGAAAACAAGCTCTTCTTTCACTTTTAGAAACACGCTCACAACCAGGATAGATTGGAACATCTTCAATGACTGCAAAAGGAACATCCACATCTTCAAAGTCATCCTCTACTTCAATGTCTTCAACCTCAACAATTTCTTCTTGATCGGTTTCTGTAGACTCGATTACCGTTTCTTCAACTTCTTCTTCGTCTTCTACCACTTCAATAACTTCTGGAGCTGGTGGTGGTGGCGGTGGCGGTGGAGGGGTTTTTAATTGTTCTGTAATCGGCACTTCTTCGTCGTCATCATCTTCAACGTTTAGGGCTTCATATCCGTAGGCGTTTTTTTCATACGTTTTCCACTCTATCGCTTGCCAGCTAATGAACAATACAACAGCCAAGCCGATAGCAAAATAAAGACTGCTGTTTTTTGTTAAATCTGCTTTTGGACTCTTTTTTAATTCCATGGACATTTGATTAGAAGGCTAATTTAAAAAAATACCTGTTCGAATTACAATTTTTAAGATAGTTTTTCTCAAGATTAGATGGACCATTATCCCTAAGGGATTGGCAAGAAGGTCATAAAGCTCAAATGAGCGATAAGCAAAAAATAATCCTTGAAGGATTTCTATAAAAAGTCCGAATAAAAATCCACTCAAAAACGTTTGCAACTCTGCATTTCCTTGTTTCCAATCGATATGAAGTGCCAAATGGCAAAAAGTCGCTAGAAAAAAATAACACAACGCATGCAAGAGTTTATCGATGTCAAATACCGTGGATACTTTTAAGGGGATTGACAGAGGAACGGTAGAAAAAAAGAAAATTAGGGTTGCGCTATAAAAAGCAAGGACACTAAAAAAATACCTAGGCACCAACAAGGCTTTTATAGCCTTCATCATCCAATAAGTTTTGAAAGTCTTGCTCGTCGTCGACTTGCACTTTAATCATCCAGCCGTTTCCATAGGGATCGTCATTAACCAATTCAGGCTCATCGACAAGAGCTTCGTTTACTTCAATGATTTTCCCTGCAATGGGCATAAACAAATCGGAAACGGTTTTTACAGCCTCAACTGTACCAAACACCTCTTCTGCTGCAATTTCCTCATCCAAAGTTTCTACTTCTACATAAACGATATCTCCTAGTTCTTGCTGAGCAAAATCAGTGATTCCTATAGTGGCTATCCCATTTTCTAGACTCACCCACTCGTGGTCTTTCGTATAGCGAAATTGATTCGGTACATTCATAACACAAAATTTTAAGCAAATATAATTTTTTACCTAAAACACAAAAGGTTTAATTTCCAAAATTGTAGCGAATGGTGAAGCCTGATCGAATGTTGGTTTGTGGGAAGGCGGTGGAAATGGCAAACTTCGAGAAATTGTGATCGTAGAAGAAAATTCCTGTTAAATTTCTGGATAAAATATAATCTGCCGAAACCTTTATGGACCAAAGTGTTTGTCCGGCAGTTACCTGATTATTATCGATTTCTAGGTTGCGCAACACCGTAATGTTGTTGCGATAAGAAAGGTCCGCTTTGATGTTCAAATCTCCTTTTAGGGTTCTTCTTCGTCCTCCAATGGAAGTGGTAAACGGAAGTTCTTTTATCCGATATCCAAGCCCCAATATGTATTCTTCTCCACTTGTTTCTGTAAACAAATTATTGTCTAAACTTAACGATAGTGCACGATCTGTTTTTAACTCCGCCAGAAACTTGAACGAATTTTTCAATTCAAAATCCACCCGAATTAAAGGATTGAATTGCTCTACCAAATTCATGTTGCCAAAGAGCATTTTGGAAATGAAATTTCCGTTGGGGTCTTTTTGAAGCGGAAGCGATTCATCAAAATCGAGATTGGTTTGAAATTGAATAATAGTATAACTCGATCGGTAGGCATGGGTTAGAGAAAAACGATTGAAGCTTTTCTTAAATGCTTTGATATTCAATAATCCCGTGTATTTCAAATTCCAATTGGGAAGGGGGGTTTTTTGAATGGGTTCTAAAGCTATATTTGCTGCGTTTCTTCCAGAATAGGCCGCCAAAAAAGCAGGGATAATCACATCTTGCTGACTTTTACCATATCCCAAGGGGAAGCCATCTTCGTCTCTGTCGGCAAGGGAAACTCCTTTTTGTTGTGCCAAACGCTCGGCAATCAGTAAGCGATTGTTACGGAAGGCTTCAAAGTAAGGATTGTCTGCTCCACTTGTGCGATTAAATGCCGTTTTTATCAAAAGGGTAGAAATTCCGTAGTTTCCAAATACGTTTGAATTCAATGCCCGATACTGTTGATTTTCTACACTGTAATTTTCTGTGGTGTTTTCTGAAAAATTTCGCTCGGCATTAAAATCAATCAACAACCCTTTGCCTAAATCCAATTGCCCTGTAATGTTGAGTTGATTGGTATGGACTTGATTGAACGGTTGATTAAAGTTTGGAAAACTTGTTAGCCAACCCTGTTTTGCAGCTTCATACCGAATATCGGCTTGACTCCCCATGGTGAATGCAAAAGTAGGTTGCGAGGTTCCCAATAAGCCCACTTTTGGAAGGTAACCAGGCAGGAGGGTACCATTGCTTTCGGTGTACGAAAATTGGACACGTTTCAATTTTGCAATGACATCAACAATTTGTTTTAAAACCTTTTTCTTTGGTTTGCGTTTTTTTGCTTTTACAGTATCGGTTAATGGATTGCGTTTGGGTATAATTTGACGTAAACGACTCGTGCGATTCAGTTTTAAAATCCGATACAAACGATCGGTTGAAATAGATCCATTGAGGGTTTTCGAATTGTTGTTCTGAATGGTGTTCAGCACGCCCAATGGAATTCCATCTTCACTTTCCACTTCAGCCAATACGTCCGAACCACGTTGCCAACTAAAATCACCGTTGTAGCTGAAATTGGCATCGATAAAACGTAAAAATGAAATATGAGTAAAAGGCAGTTTATAGGTAAGGTTAATGGATTGAAAATGTCGATTGGAATCACCCATGTCCCACAAACCATCCATAATGCCGCGGGCTTTGTCTACCCGTTGCACACCATCGAGATCGGTTTCATAGAAATTTTTGACAATATTATTGCTCGATGAAGTAAAGTTCAAACGCACCGAACGGGTAAGGTTGTGATTGATGTTATAGGACCAGTCAAACAAAAAATTGCGTTGTTGTAGTTCTGGTAACGCCAATTGCTGACTTGCATCTACACCTTCCATAAACACTTCTCTAAATTGCTGATTATTGAACATTCTATTGATGTTCGAACTGATAGAAATATTGGCGGGAATAGGATTCAGATTGATTTGAGAAAGCCATTTCAAATAGCTTTTTTTATTGAAGAGTTTGACTTTCTTCAATGGGTTAATTTCAAAAGGCTTAAAAGTATGTCCATAATTCACACCCAGTCGCAATGTTTGATTGGTTTGCTTTTCTATTTCATAATCGCGATGTGAAACTTCATTGAAGGCATAAGAAAAATCAAAATTTTCAATGTTATAAAAGCGCTGTTTCTCGGGAGTACCCATTTTTCTAACCCCAATCATGCTTATACTTTTTCGTTTTGTAAAGTCGGAAGCTTGCTGATTGATTTGTTTTCTTTCTTCCGACGAGCTGGCGGAGGCCAAACGGTCTTCAAGGCGTAAATCTTGATAAAACGGATCGTATTCAGGCGTGATTTCGGTAATTCCGTAACCGTAATTTAAAGGTAAATTCAATCCCCATTTTTCTGGAAGCAATTGTCCCGCATTAATGGTGGTAATAAAATCGTATTGCTTTAGTTGTTCACGACTTCGCTGATTGGGTGACTGATCGATACTTCCAAAGCCGATAGTTGAAAATCGCCCACTTGCACTTAGGTTGGCAAAATCGGCAATATTTGCATCTAAACTTCCAATGGCAGCCCATCCACTTTCACTATCAATCCCTGCAATACGCAATTCGTTAAACCAAACTTCTCCACACAACACATCACCCAACTGAGTCGAAGGGTTTTTCACCCCAATCATTACCGTACGAATACTCCCTAAAGAAGGGTTCCCTTTAATGGCAAATTTGTAGCGTTTATCGCCCGGCAAACCGCTTATCGGATCAAATTCATCGATGGGCTGAAGGTTTTCATCAAAATAACTTGCCTCGGAAAAAGAGGGGTTTTTTAAATAGGCGGCCTTGATTTGACTTAACAATTCAATGGGCACATCAATGGAATTAAAATCGGGTTGCCAAACTTCTTCTGCACTCAAGTTATTGGCCGTGTTTTCAATGTAGGTGGTCGGTTTTAGCGGGACCTCAATTTGATAATAGTTGTCTTGATAGTCGGTTCCTAAACGAATAAAGGCCACAAGGCGCTGGTCGAAGTCTTCTGTTGTTCCCTCCCCAGGCAGTCGGTTTTGCCCTTGAATGGATTCGGCATGCAAGTACATTTTTAGTTTTTCATATTGACGTAAATCAATTTCCACTCCCTTAAAAATCCCTCTAGAATCCATAGGTTCAAGGTTGCACACACGGAAAGACAGCGACTGCTCGTTTTGCCTTACAATGGTGTTGTTGTTGTTGATTTGCTCTCGTTGAATATCCGGAGGGAGAACGTAATTGACAGGAATGCGATTTTCATTTTCCAAGATGTTCACCGTAGAAATATCAACCGTAGTATTTGCATTTGGCGCAAGGTTTTTATTGAGCGTTCGGTTATAACGACGCCAATCGCCACGAACCAAGTCCAGCGTTCCAAAACGCATGACTACTTCTTGCTCAAACCCGCTTAACAACATTCTCATAAATCGGACAGAACGCAAATCTTCTATTCCATTGATCTTATTAAAATAGGAATCGAAGGTTGTGCCTTGGTAATAGTTTTTATCTAAAGGAATTTTAAACTGAATCCAGCGCGTGGTAAGAAACTGACCATTGGGCAATTCCACTTGCACATTATCGCGTACATCCGTTACAAAAGGGTGACTTCCAACCTGCATGTTTTTTTGAATAGGAATTTTATATTCAAAATAACTGTTGATGGTGTTCATGGTTTGGTCCCGATTAACATCTTCTGCATCGGGCTCTGCCGTGCTTCCACGATTGGTATCCGAAAAGGCAATAGGTGAATTCCCATCGGTACCGTTGTATTTTTTATATCGACTTACAATTCCTCCTTGCTCTTGAAGAAAATACGAATAGTTATCCCCTGCAGGATCTTCGACTGGTCCATTGGGATAAAAGGTTTTTTCCTCCTCATCGCTCAACCCATCTAGCCCCACATCTTGTAAAAGTCGATCTTCTTCTACCGTGTTGAAAGCATACAACAAAGATTGTGAAGTTGGTGTTTTTCCCCATGCTGTGGTTTGAACAGCAGCTGGCGTGGTGCTTGGTAATCCGTTTTCATATTGCTTGCGGCCGTCGCCCAAAATATCTTCCGAAATATTTCCTAAGTGGAAGGTCAATTCCCCAAGATCGTCGGAAGCAGAATTCACCTCGTCAAAAGTATCTAGCAACCAAAACTCGATAAACTCAACGTTAGATTGTTCGAAATTGGTCGCGTTAATTCCCCGCATGATTCCACCCCAATGCTGCGGTGTGTTTTGATTGAACTGCTGTTCTTGTTGGTTGTTATAAGGGCCTCTTTCTTCAGGAAAATAAGCCAAATCCAAGGTGGTCTGTATGGTAGATTGCCCTTGAACTAAATCTTGTTCTGGAAAAATTTCATTAATAAAAATTCGACGGGTGGTATTGAGTGAAATATCGGCGTTGGAAATTCCATTAGGGCGTAATTGAGTAGAATAAAAAACAGGATCTACAGTGTACCAAGCCAATTTTGCACGATGAAAACCAGCCGTTGGGTTGTCGTTTCCAGCATCGGAACCTGCAAAATCTTCTACAGGAACGGAAGCCAAGCGCCAAGCAAAAGCACCTTTAATATCGATATTGGTTTGTGCCCCTTCAAAATCGTCTAAATACACGTTGGTTTCTCCCTGTAAAAGTGTATTTCTGGGATCACCAGCAATCAACGCTGCCACTTCCCCTCGAAAGGCAATTTGAGATTTTGTGTCGGTATTAATCGTCGGGAGTTTATTAATCAGTCGTGTAAGGAAAGGAGCCTCTGTGGAGAAATTAGTATTGAAGCCCACCATGGTATTGTTTACGGGCTCGGTTCCATAATTTGCTTTTTGGGTGAGTGGGTTTTCGCTCAAATTAATCAAGGTTCCACCAATGGCAACTTTATCGTTGAATTGATGGAGTACATCAATTCCGGAAAAGCGCTTGTTTTGTTGCCCAAAAAAAGTATTGTTTTCTACTGAAATATTAATGGGAACGTTAGAGGCTTGCAAACCTGGGTCGAGAATTTTTACCCGTCCAATTTGATAGTTGACCGTATAATCGATTCCTTCGCGGAGAACACGCCCCCTGCTGTTACCTGTACCGAACCTCGAGGCACATTAAACGCACCGATAGGAATACCGTCTCCACCACTTGATTTATATCTTCCTTTCAGTTGAAACTTATTTTTCTCTGTGGCTTCGAGAGCGGCAGCTTGGGTTAGGGCATACATTTCTCGAAAAACGTACTTTTCTTGATTTGGGTTGTACGTAAGCGAATTAGCATAATCTTCTGCCGAGGTATCGGAACTTCCCAAAAGCTCAAACAGATTTTCCCCAAAAGGTTCAACAGTAGGGAAAATGATTCGGCCGTATTGTTGGTCTACTGTAATTCCTGGAATAAAATCAAAAAACCCGTCTCCCTCAGGCTCTGGGTCATTGTAGATGTTTAATCGATCGAGTTTTAATGAACGTAACAAAACGGTATTGACAAGTTCTTCAGGCCAAATGGAGGCGTCTACAGGAGTTAAATAATTGATGGGAGAAGGATCGGTGTAGAGAATATTCATTCTAAAATCTTCCGCATCCAACTGAAAGGCTCCAGTGTTGTATATGTTTTTCATCATCAAATCCCATACAGGCTGACGCACATCTGTTAAGCTACTTTTCAACATTTTCACCACCAAGTTGTTTGTTTCTACTCCAGGGATCACCGCTGTTGTTCCGCCTTGTGGATTGCTTTGCACTACGGTTTGATCAGAATCTAGTGTTGTTCCGGCAACCCCGCCATTAGCAAACTCCCTACTTGATACACCTTTCCTTGGTAGGTATACTGAAATGCAACCCCAAGGATTTCATCATTACTCAACCGTTGAGAAAGAGAAATATAGCCCAGTTGAGGATGGAAACTGTATTCACTAGGCTCCAATTTTCGGGCACTTTCTAGAATGGTATAGTCAATTCCTTCTTGCACTTTTCCAGAAAGCGGGCCAAAGGCATTTTGCAAGGTTCCGATGTCTCGAATATTTTCATTTAAGTACCCCCTGCTCCCAGCTGATCAAGGTCAAATTTGTTGGCTTCATTGGTTGGAATAGCTAAAGGAGAAGAATTGATAAAGTTGGAATCGATTGCAGCAATTCTTGTATTGTTAGGGTCAGATTCGCCCAAATCTTGCAATGCCACTACATTGCGAATATTGTTGGTTTGTGATTGGCGGTTAGTAATCCAAACTTCTAAACGGGTAATTTGAATAGGGGAATTGATAAAGGGATAATTTTCTAAAAAACGATCGTAGTTGTCCCTAAAATAATGCGCGATAAAATAATGCCGATCGGCTTCGTAATCCAATGCAAAAATGGAGAACTCTTGAACGGTTCCCCCTCCCTGCGCAATCACCGATTGGGACTGTGAACGCTGCTCTGCAAAGCCCCCTGTAATACTGGTACGCCCAAATTTTAGTTGCGCTTTCACTCCCATTAAACTCTGAGCTCCGTTAATAAGACTACTGTTAAGCGGCATATTGATGTTCCCTATTTCGATGTTTTGAAGGATGGCATCTTCAGAAGCTTTTTTATTTAAAAAATTATTGATTTGATTCTGATAATTCCCTACCAAGCCTTGCACATTAGAGGCGTTGTCTTTAAGGGTTTTAAGTTTTCCTTTAACATCATCAATGGTATTTCTTGCATCGCCAATTTGTTCATTGATGCCCTGGTATTGATTCAATAACGATTGACCTCTACCCACTTTGCCTTGCAAAGATTCAGGTAAATAATCGGTGACTTCATTGAGCTGGGGTGGATTGAATTGTAATTTGACTAGGTTTTGGAAATCAAAGGTGGATTCGGTATCGTAATTCGCCGTGATTTGTAAGCGTTTTCCAATGTTCCCGATCAAACTAAGGTTGATTCGTTGATCAAAATCGAAACCAAAATTTCTGCGATTGCGCGGAGAAAAACTGGGGTTATCCGATTTTTGGTAGCGCACCCCAAGATCGATTCCAATGGATCCTTGAGGGCGAACATCAATTTCGTTTCCCCCAAAAATGGAAGAAAAGAAATTGGAATTGATATACAATTCCGGCAATAAATCTTTTTGCGCATTGCTATCTTCACTCTTACTTTGCCCTAATGCGCTTATTTTGTCTTTAAAATAGCGCTTCATTTGCTGCTTTAAAACGCGATTTTCAAATTGTTTAGGGGTTAAAATAAGTGGGTAGCCTAGAGGAGTTTCGCCTACTTTTTCAATGTAAATGTACCGATCGTTAACAGGATCGTATTTGTACAAAGAGGAAATCGGGGGTGCATTTAAAACTGAAGTAGTTCCGAGATTGGGTTGATTTTGAGCAAAACTTTGGTGTACCCCTAACCACAAGAACAGTAGGATTAGAAGAAAAAAGCGAGATTTGAGAAGGAGGGCGCTTCGTCTATTTACCAAAGAAATTATAATTTATTCAAAGCCAGCTTGATAAGTGTTTCCACATTGCTATCGGGCTCGCCCTGAAGGATGTTATCGATTATTTTCTCGGCTTGCTTTCGCTGATAACCAAGAACTTCTAATGCTGATAACGTTTCTTCTTTGATTGTATTGCTTTTAACCACAGGAATTTCATCCATTCCTGCAACTTTTTGAATTTTATCTTTTAATTCGATCAATACCCTTTGTGCTGTTTTCAAACCAATCCCTTTTACTGCTTTAATTGCGGCGAGGTTTTCTTGAGTAATTGCAGTATGAATTTCCGAGGGGGTCATCGAAGAGAGCATCGTTCGGGCAATATTGGCTCCAATACCTGAAATGGAAATCAAAAGCCTAAAAATACTTCGTTCAACAGGTTGATAAAACCCATAAAGGGTATGTGCATCCTCTCGGATTTGAAGATGGGTAAAAAGGCGAATATTTTCATCCTCTCCAATTTGCCCATAGGTGTGCAAGGAAATATGAATTTCATAGCCTACACCCTGGCAATCAACAACCACATGGGTGGGGTATTTTTCAATCAGTCGACCTTGTATTTGTGTTATCATATCTGTTCTCTTTGTTGAGCGTCTACTACTGCTACTGCAGCCATATTGACAATTTCATCTACGCTAGCTCCTAGCTGAAGGATGTGCGCCGCCTTATTTAAACCAAGCATAATGGGGCCCACCGATAGTGCGCCGTGCAATTCTTTTAAAAGTTTATAGGTAATGTTAGCCGACTCTAGATTGGGGAAAATCAGGGTGTTTACATTCTTTTTGAAACCGTAGAAAAAGGGAATTTTTCTTGAAGCATTTCTTTGTTCAATGCAAAATCCGATTGTAAAGGGCCATCTACAATGGTATCGGGATAGTAACGATGTAAATAACGGACTGCCTCAGATACTTTTTTTGCGTGAGGATGACTTGATGCTCCAAAATTGGTGTAAGACAGGAGTGCAATGACGGGATTAAAACCAAACATTTTTACCACATGGGTGTTCATTTGCGCAATCTTGGCAATTTCCTTGGCAGTGGGGTCAATGTTGATTGAGGTATCGGAAAGGAACAAAGGACCACGATCGGTGAGCATCATATTGGTCGCTGCAATACGGGTAATCCCTTTTGCTTTGCCTATGATTTTTAAAACGGGTTTCACCACAGAGGCATAGTTACGAGAATAACCTGACAGCATAGCATCGGCATCTCCGGTTTTCACCATCATGGCTGCAAAATAGTTGCGCTCGCGCATCAGCGATTTTGCTTCGTACTCGGTAACTCCTTTGCGTTTTTGATCTTCCCAATACAGATGTGCATAATGATCTTTGATTTGGCTTTCTTCCTCGCTTTTAGGATCTAAAACTTCTACTTGCTCATCAAAATCGATGGAGCTCATTAAGTCAGAAATCACGTCTTTTCTCCCCAATAAAATAGATTCTCCAATGCCTTCTTCTTTTACAATTTGAGCCGCTTTTAAAACATCAAGCTGATCGGCTTCTGCAAAAACAATTCGTTTTGGGTTTTGCTTCGCCCTGTGGTGGAGCACACGAAGGGTTTTCTGTTCGGCGCCAGTGTGTGAAGCCAACTCCTCTCGATAGCGATCCCAATCTTCTATGGGTTCTTTGGCAATTCCCGATTCCATAGCTGCTTTGGCCACGGCCATGGGCACCTCAACAATGAGTCGTGGATCAAAGGGTTTGGGAATGATGTATTCTGGTCCAAAAGTTAAACGTGTCTCATTGTAGGCAAGATTCACTTGTTCTGGAACGGGTTTTTTTGTGAGCTCTGCCAAGGCTTTTACTGCGGCCATTTTCATGGCTTCATTGATGCCCGAAGCACGTACATCCAACGCTCCCCGAAAAATAAATGGAAATCCCAAAACATTGTTTACTTGGTTGGGATGATCGGAGCGGCCGGTTGCCATTAAAATATCGTCTCGGGTTTCACATGCCAATTCGTAGCCAATTTCTGGATCGGGATTGGCCATGGCAAAAACAATGGGTTTTTTGGCCATAGCATTAAGCATGGCAGGAGTTACTATATTCGCAAGAGACAGACCAATAAACACATCGGCATTTTGCATAGCATCTTCTAAAGTATGCAAATCTCTCGATGTGGCGAACTCGGCTTTTTCTGTGGTAAGTACTTCACGGTCTTTTCGGATAACCCCTTTGCTATCCGTCATCACTATGTTTTCTGACTTTGCGCCAAAAGCTTTGTACAGGCGTGTACAAGAAATGGCTGCAGCTCCAGCTCCCGAAATGATTATGTTTACTTTTTCGATCGATTTTCCGGCTAATTCCAACGCATTTAACAAGGCTGCACAGGAAATGATTGCCGTTCCGTGCTGGTCGTCGTGCATGACTGGAATATCGAGCTCTTCTTTTAATCGCCGCTCTATTTCAAAAGCCTCTGGGGCTTTAATATCTTCTAAATTGATGCCTCCAAAAGTGGGGGCTATCGCTTTTACCGCCGCAATAAATTCTTCGGTATTTTTAGTGTCTACTTCAATATCAAAAACATCAATGCCTGCAAAGATTTTAAACAACAAGCCTTTCCCTTCCATCACAGGTTTTGAGGCTTCTGGACCGATATCGCCTAAGCCTAAAACGGCGGTTCCATTTGAAATAACGGCAACCAAATTGCCTTTGTTGGTGTATTTGTATACATTTTTAACCTCCTTCTCTATCTCGAGGCAAGGAATGGCTACCCCGGGAGAATAAGCCAAAGCTAAATCGCGCTGGGTGCTGTATTTTTTGGTCGGTACTACCTCAATTTTTCCAGGTCTCGGTTTGGCATGATAAACTAGGGCTTCGCGACGGTTTTTTTCTTTGCTCATAAAAGATGCTTTAAACAAATGTAGAAAGACTTGTTTAATCTTTGCTTTGAATGCCATAAAAAAAGACTCCTTATTTTGAAATAAGGAGCCTTTGAAATGAATTGAATTGAGGTTTAGTAACCCTCGTTTTGATTTAGCGATCCGTTTGAAGAATTCACAGCATCATTAGGAATGGGAAATAAAGTTTTGTACGCCGGTGAGGCTGACTTTTCCCACCAAGTACCCGAGCTGTATTTTCCGAAGCGAATCAAATCGGTTCTACGCGAAGATTCTTGGAACATTTCACGTCCACGTTCTGCTAAGAATTCGTCTGCAGTGAGCGAAGAATATTCGGCTACTCCAGCACGTTTACGAATAGCATTTACTGCTGCAAGAGTTTCAGCATTATTCCAATTGTTGGTTCTTCTTGCCATTGCTTCAGCATAAATGAGCATCACATCGCTTAAACGAACAATCGGAATCGGATCCTAAATCGGTTCCGCCTGCGGCAACAAATTCTTGTGCATTGAGTACATTAACCGTATTGAAAGCACTTGAAACCCCGAGCTGACCATTGTAGTTGAGGGTTGTTTTTCCATCTTTTCCTCTTTTAGTGGTAACCAAGATAACCCCTGAAGATCCTCGACTCCCATAAATTGCAGCGGCAGAACCGTCTTTCAATACATTGATTTCTTTAATATCAGATGGGTCTACATTGGCGAGTGAAGCGCCAATTACACCGTCGATTACAATCAAAGGTTGAACGTTAGAACCTACAGTGGAAATACCCCTCAATCGAATGGTGGGTTCTCCATTAGGATCTCCTCCACGATTATAAATTTGCAAACCTGCGACTTTCCCCTGCAAGAGTTGAGAAGCATTGTTAATGGTTCCTTTGTTAAACTCCTCTTCTCCAACAACAGCTACAGCAGAAGTAATTTCTTTTTGCCGCTGAGAGCCATAACCAATTACAACCACTTCTTCATGTTCGTTATCGGTTTGAAAGGTAATTGTTAAATTGTCTTGACCATTTACAGCCACTTGTTGCGTTTCAAAGCCTACGAAGGAAACGATAAGGACATCATCGCTTTCTGCATTAATGGAAAAGTTTCCATCAAAATCTGCGGTGGTTCCTAAAGTTGTTCCTTGAATTACGATGGTTGCTCCCGGAAGAGGGCCATCGACACTTGTCACCAGTCCGGAGACGGATTGAGCAATGCTTATTGCACTGGAAAATAGCAAAAGCATAAACAGTCTTTTTGCATACATGTTTTTCATACTTAAATTGAATTCGGTTAATTAATTTAGTTATTCATAAATGCAGCTATAGTGTCCTTGTTGTCTTGTTCATTCATGAAACTGAAAAGGAAAAAGACGTTGAGGAAATTGTGATAGGGAAAAGGTAAGTGGCAGCCTAAGGGTTGGGTTATAAAGGAATTAAAAGACGAATAATCCCTAGACTAAATCGTTTTCGAAATTTAAGCAAAAACCCAATTAAAACTTAAAATATACTGACTATATAAATTGGTTTTATAAAACAAAAAAGGACGAAAAGTTGGCCTTTCGTCCTTGATTTTAAAAATGAATCTTACGTTAAGCAGTCTCCTTCTTTGACTGAACAAAAAGGGAAAAAATCCCTCCAATAATTAAAAACGCCCCTGCCAATCGAATCACGTTGATGGGGTTGTTTCCTAGCAAATCGTAAACGAAATATTGCATCGAAAAAATTTGAATAATCATCGGAATGACGATAAACATATTGAAGATACCCATATACACCCCTGTCTTATCACTTGGAATTGAAGAGGCCAGCATTTGATAGGGCATCGCCATCATGGAGGCCCAGGTGATTCCTAATGCAAAGGAGAAAAGATAAATCTGTGTCACCGCTATTCCTTGTCCAATTGGGAGGGTAAATATTACCGTGCTGTCGTTTAAAAAAGGCATGCACAACAAACCAATACCCCCAAGAGCAAGACTGGCAAAATGAAGGCGTTTCGCACCAAATTTTCGGGCGATGGGAATTAGAGCAAAAGCTACCGAGAAACAGATAATGTTATATGTCCCATTTAAATTTCCTGTAAGCAGCTGTGCTTGATTAAAAAAGGAACTGGAAGAATCCATGGTATCGTACAAGGAGAGCGATAAGGCCGAAGTGAGGTATTGCCAATAGCAAAACATCGCATACCAAGGAAAGAACATCACAGGAATAAGTTGCTTCATTGTTTTCGGCATTTCTTGGAATGCCACCACAATTTCTTCCCATGTACGTTGAATTAAACTTCCTTTAGCTTTATCGGCTTCAATTTTTGCGAGTTCTTCTTCAGTAGGAGGGTATTCTGAAGTGGTAAAAACTGTAACTAAAATAGTGGCTGTGGAGGCAATGGCACCAATTCCAAAGGCCCAATAAGTAGAAACTGGAATACCGTTATCCATTTTATCACTTAGGGCTAAAATTCCTAGCGAAACTAAAATCGCGGGAGTAAAATTGGCAAGGGTAGTCCCGAGGCCTGTAAAAAAGCTCTGCATTAAAAACCCAAGGGAATATTGCTTTTCGGGTAATTTATCGGAAATAAACGCACGATAAGGTTCTAAGGCGATGTTATTGGCTGCATCTAAAATCCAGAGTAAGCTAGCCGCCATCCAAATGGAACTCGAAAAAGGCATGGCAATAAGTGCAAGACTGGCCACGATAGCCCCAATGAGAAAAAAGGGTTTTCTTCGGCCAAACTTTGGAGACCAAGTACCGTCGCTGATGGCTCCAATAATGGGCTGAACGAGTAAACCTGTAACAGGTCCAGCAAGCCAAAGCATGGGGAGTTCAGCTTCATTGGCGCCAAGGTATTTATAAATGGCACTCATATTACTTTGTTGCAGTCCAAAGCTAAATTGAACCCCGAAAAAGCCGAAGTTCATGGTTAGAATCTGCCCGAAAGAAAGCTGTTTTTTTCCCATATCTATTTATTCTTTTGCCGCCAAAGCGGTATTATTTTGTTTTGTTGAAAGACGCTGAGCAACAAGTTTTCCTACTAAATCGCCTTGTTTTACTCCTTCATCGATGGCCATCATGTAGTGAATGCCCCCATACAAGCGCGAAATGGCTGCTTCTTCAGAGGCGTGGATAAAGGAATTGTAATGACGTGTTGGCAAGCCAAAGGCTTCTTCTGTGGTATCATCAAAAGCAAAGTTGCTTCCGTATAATTTGGTGAGTACCACTGCGGAGGCTCTTGAAATAACCGAATGGCCACTTGTATATTCCGGAAAAGGGGAGTTTGTAACAAAGGCATCCATTCTTCATCGTAGTGCTTGTTGATGAGCGTTTCTGGACGAACCACAAGGGTATTCCACTTTTCATCCCAACAGCTAATGAAAGCGTCGAACAAAGCTACACTTACGTGAAGATAAGCGTCTACAGTTTCGATGAAGCTACTTTCTGCTTTTCGAGTTACAATTCCTGTAATTCCAATCCAGTGTCCTCCAGGAGTAATTTTTTTGGTTGCAAACATAGCGTGCCCACGGTGGTGAGTAACATAGGGGTTGCAGTCCCAAAATTTGGCAATTTCGACCTGCTCGTCGGTTAAGCCTTCCCCAATTTCATATACTTCTTGCAGTTGCTTTTGAAAAGGACTTCCTTTTGTTAAATCAAAAGGGAGCGGGTCTTTTGGGCGAAACTGTTGGGGGGAATCTAAAATGAGAGTGCGGATTTTGTTCCAGTGGGGTTCTATTCCATCCATATAATCGGGGGAGTGGGTTTCCAAAATCGCTCTTCTTCTAAAATGGTGTATTTGGGATAGGTACGTGTTTGGTTGTACAAATCGCCTTTAGCCCAGTCTAAAATATGATCGACCACCTGCTGTGCATATTTTTCTGAAGCCTTTCTAACACTTCTTGGTACTCCGAAGCTTTGAATTTTTTCTTCTAATTCTTCCTGAAAGGTTTCCATTCTGTCTTCAGAGAAAATCAATGTTTTTCCAAGTGTGTTGTAGGCATACAAGGCCGCAAGGTGGGCATTTGCATTTTCGGAAAGTGCTGGAATGGGAGTCAATTCACTCAACTGCCCAGCAACGGATTGATAGTTTTCTGAATCGGCTTGTGCTAAAATTTCGTAGGCCGCTACTGTAGGATACATATAAACTCGTGAGGCTACGGGCGGTGAAAAGATATCGTACACCACGATATCCGATAAATTTTGAACGGCAGATTGAAATAATTCAGGATCAGCTAGTTGTGCTTTATACTCGGTAGATGGGGTACAACTTACCCACAGGAATATCCCCATAAGTAATGGAAAAAAACCTTGCTTAATCATTTTGGCTTGGGTTTAATAAATAAACATAATCATTATTTGTCAATAACAAAAGCGTTGTTGGACTTAACTGCTCTATCTTCCTCAAATTAAGGCGAATAGGCAGCGGAAGAAATGTGTGAGATTGGGCTTTTACACCCTCCCCTTTTTCGAACGAAATTACACCACCAGGATTGGCCGCAGTATTTCCAAATTCGGTTACATATTCTTGTGCGTTTCCAACATAAAAGAGTTGCTTTTTGCTCTCCTCCCAATAAAAGTCACGAACATTGCTCCACTGAGCCTCCATTGGCAAGGGCATAGGTTGATACGTGTTTTCTATTTTTTGAAGAACCATTGAGCGCAACTCGGTCACTTTTTTCTTCAATACGATGTCATCTTCTTTTCTCCCGGTTAAGCCCTCGATATCTGTTACCTCACTAAAGGTTTTAAAATTGGGAAAGCGTTTTTTAATCATCGGCATTTGCTCTTGCAAGTCAGCTTTTGAATTGAAAGGACGATATTGCCCGAAAAAATGATAGAAAATGATAGGATCGGCTTGTTCGTTTTCATCAAAATCGTCGACGTACAAGTAAATCGGGTGTTTTTCAGAAGCGCTGAATTTTGTGTTTTCCCCTATGTTTCCAAGAAGAATTTCTTCTTCCCCATCAGCATTCACATCTGCCAAAGCAATGGTTTTCCAAAACCCATAGCGGTTTTCTGTTCCGGCCAAGGGCTTTACAACAAATTGATTTTCTTCATCGGGGTGAATCACCATGGGAGCCATCCAATCGCCTACAGCAATTAGCTCTTTTTCAGAATCTTCATCGACATTATGCCAAACTGCATCGGTAACCATCCCAAATCGGCCTTGCCAAATGGGTTCAAAATTTCCATCCCCTTTATTTTGAATAATAAAGCTAACGGGATCTAATCCGTAGCCTCCTGGCATTGATCTTCCTCCAACAAAAAAATCGGGAAAACCGTCATTATTGATGTCGTTTACCGCTACCACACTTCCATTGGTTTGAGGAAGGTAAACCCCGTGGCGATTAAAATTTCCCTGCCCGTCATTCAAATAGATACGATCCATTAGGTATTCATTCTGATCGGCAAAATCGTTTCCTCCACTAACGATATAAAGGTCTAAATCTCCGTCGTTATCAATATCGGCAGCGGCGGCATCAACGTCTTCATATTTTTGATCGATTCGAAAGTCTTTGTTTTCTCTGAGTTCAAAGCCTCCTTCGGCATTGGCTAAAAACAGTTGCGCATCTTGGTAGCGTGCTCCACCGAGGTAGAGGTCTTTTTTTCCATCTCCATTAAAGTCTTCGATAAGGACGACTGGGCCTTCGGCTGATAATTTTTCGGGTATTAATTTTTCTCGCTCATAATCCAAATACACGTTTTCTTCGTGCTTAAATGGCAGAACACTTAACGAAGATTGATCTTCGCTAATTGGGATCAGTTTTTTATAAATTCGCTCGGGCTTGCTTATCTCAACCAAAGTAGAAAATGGGCCTTCGATTTTTTGGATCGCTCCATCGGGCCACTGCACTTCTATCGAGTCGGCTGGAGTATTGCCTAAACCAAAGTGAATCCGCTTGGTTGATGAAGATTGAAATCCACGGGTAGAAACGGCTTCCTTCATTTGCATTTTTCCACCGTAATAAACGGTTGCTTTTGCACCTGTACTTAAACCGTTTTTTAACTGAATGGCGAGAGAACTTAACGAATCTTTGCTTTTATTTTCTAAGATGGTTGCTGGCGCATTGAGGTTATTAATAACCAAATCCAAATCACCATCGTTATCCAAATCGCCATAAGCCGAACCGTTGCTTAAGGATGGGGCAGTCACTTTTGAATCTTCGAGTTTGCTGAAGGTTAAATTGCCTTGGTTGCGAAAAAGAAGGTTAGGAATTTTTAAAGTCGGCATTTGATCTATCAGCTCCTTTTTCATTTCATTTTGCTGGTTTTCAACAAAATTACTGTAGTTGCTGCTGCTCAAATAATTGATATAATCCAGGTCATTAGGACGCTTTGCAATTCCATTCGAAACGAAAATATCGTTTAATCCATCGTTGTCAAAGTCTTGCAGCAGCACCGACCAACTCCAATCTGTGGCATAGGTTTTTGTGAAAAGAGCGATATCGGCATAGTCGCCGTAGGGCTTTTTTAGGAACAAATGATTTCTCGAATATTGAGGTTCAAAACCAAAATCGTTTTTAATTTGAGTGACTTTATTCGAATCTTCTCCCCCCGATTTTAAGGCAATCGATGCGTCGTAGGGCATCATATCTGTAGCGAATAAATCGAGTTTTCCATCGTTGTTCAAATCGCCAACATCAACCCCCATGGTAAATCGAGTACTGTGCTTTAGGTATTCGGTAAATGACTCGGTAAACGTACCGTCTTGATTGTTGATGTAGATGTAGTCATTTTCATGAAAATCATTTCCTACGTAGATGTCCATCCACCCGTCTTCGTTGATATCGGTGGTGGTAATGGCCAAACCATATCCCAAAGGACTATTTCGAATTTGCGCTTCTTCGGTCACATCCACAAATCGATTTTCTCCTTCAACCAATAGATTTTTATACAAACGGTCTCCCGAAATAGAATCTTTCTCTGTTCGCTTTTTTACCGTTCCATAACTTCGTACAGAATGCACTGCATGGTTGAGCAGGTACATGTCTAAATCGCCATCTTTATCATAATCAAAAAATGCCGACTGAGTGGAAAAACCTGAAAAATCGACACCATAATCTTGAGCTACTTCTGTAAAAGTACCATCGCCATTATTGAGGTAAAGAAGATTGGTTTGTTGTTTGTTTTGAAACAAGCCTTTTAAAGGGACTTTGCTTACATAAATATCTAAATAACCATCGTTATTGATGTCCTCCATGCTGACCCCGTTGGACCAACTGGGGAGCTGACTGATTCCCGCTTGTTCAGAAATATCGGTAAAACGCATATTGCCATCATTGCGATAGAGTTTATCTGGCAACTGATTAGCAGAAAAATAAAGGTCTTCCAAACCATCGTTATCAATATCGCCAATGGCTACCCCTCCTCCGTTATAATAATACAGATATTCAATAATGTTGAGATAGGGTTTGTAGGAAAGCGTATTGCTAAAGGTGACTCCCGTTTGTTCTGAACTCAGTGGTTCAAATGGGATAGATGAAGTAATGGTCTCTTCTTCTGACGATTGGCATCCTAGGACAACAAATCCTATAAGCGCGGCAACTAGTCTACTTGTTTTCATTTTCTATTCCATTGAAAGGCTTCGAGCGGAGCATTATTTTTTCCTACCAACACGGTGTTTTTGTCAAAAGCAAAAGAGCGAATTTCCCCTTTTACATGAAATCCTTTTCCGTCTTTATGAAAAAGGAAACCCTGTGGAGTATTCTCAAGATACACCCCATAACTGGCATCGTAGCTTCCCACTTCTGGCTTGGTGCGGTACAGATTTCCTCCCATCAAAAGGTCTATATCGCCATCGGCATCAAAATCTTGAGCACTAATGGCATATATGGGACTAAACTGAACTTGTTCAGGTAAATCCAAGGCTTTAAATTCGAATCCTTTTTGATGCAGAAAAGCTTTGGTTTCCATAACATAAGCTTCACTCACATAGGCTTCTGAAAGGGGTTTGGCGTCTACCACTTGGGTAATATCGGCTTCTCTAAAGGTATCGAAATTTGGGAATTTCTTTTTGAGGCTTTTCATTTGATCAATAAGGTTATGCCGCAAAGCAAAAGGGTATTCTTTCCCGTTTTCGTGGGTTTCAACCAAAATACCTTCGCCTTGTCCATTGCCGTCAAAATCGTTGAAATACAATTTTATCGGAAATTTTTTTGAGGCTTTAAAACGGCTGTTGGTTCCGTGATTCCCGGCAATTAAATCTAGCTTTTTGTCGTTGTTTATGTCTGCTAAATGAAGGGTATTCCACCACCCTTTTTGTTGTTGCAAGGGCTGCTCAATTTCTGTAAACACCCCTTCCTTGTTTTCAAAAATATGAATCCCCATGAATTCGCCTGTTACAACCAAATCGGGGTCGTTGTCTTCATCGAAGTCATGAAATAATGCTGCAGTAAACATTCCCTTATTTTGCAATTCAGGAGCTTGAGATGAAGTAACGTCTTTAAAATTTCCTTGCCCATCATTTAACAAAAGAAAACCTGAGCCCGGTAAGCCGTAGTCCCCTATTTTTGAACGCTCGCCTATGAAAATATCCAGATCGCCATCGCCATCAATATCGGCATGCGCAATGGCTTGCGAGTTCATTTTACTTTCGGAATTAGGAAGTTGTTGAGGACTTTTTTCAAAGGTGCCATCCCCCCTATTTAAAAGAAGTACATCAAACAAAGACGTGGAATAGATTGATGTTTCTACCCCGCCAGACACCCAAAGCATATCGATGTCTCCGTCGTTGTCGGCATCAAACAACTCGGTTTGAATATGCTCCACGTCAGACAATTGCTTGAACAATGCTTCGTTTGTATCGTCTTTTATCCAGCCCTTTGCGGTGGAGCGTAAAATCTGAGTTGGTTTTCCTTTTGCCCCTGGAAAAACAAGCTCTTCTTTCCCATCACCATCAAAATCGGCCAAAGCAATTTTTGGTCCTTGAGTGCTAAGCATATGATAACTAAGACGTTCACGATGAAAGTCTACAAAATTATTTTCTTGATGCACAGGAACAACATAATCTACTTTTTCAAAGGTTTTCTGAGGTTGATTTTTTGCAAGTGCTTCGTTTTCTGTCGCTTCTTCTGTGGAAAGCGTATAACTCGAATTGGTTGATAGGTGGGTGCGTTTAACTACTTTCCCCGAGGGCCAAGTGATGGTAACATCCACTAGCGAATCTTTTCCAACGCCTATGGTCGACATGACATCCATACTCGATTGGAAACCGCGCACAGGCTGCACTTCTTGGTAGATGGTGCCTTGTTGGGTAGCTACTTCAATTTTTGCTCCCAAAGCGTTGGGGTTGTCTTTCGTTCCTTTTAAGGCAATTTTAATAAAATTATTCCCTCTCTTTTCGGCCGAATTTTTAAAAACGAACAGAGGCATGTTGACATTATTGACAATCAAATCCAGATCGCCATCATTATCCAAATCGCCATAGGCTGCTCCATTGGAAAAGCTTGGAAGATTCAACCCAGAGTCTGAAAAGTTTTCAAATCCAATTCCTCCAGTATTTCGATAAGAATGATTGGGCACCTTGTTGGAAGGAATAATATCGATTAAACGTTTATAGTCTACTTGATTATTCGACACGATGGATTTGATTACTTCTTCGCTAGCCACATACTGCAAATAGTCTTGATCGGTAAGGTCTTGATAGATTCCATTGGCAATAAATAAATCCTTGTAGCCGTCATTATCCATATCAAAAAATAGGGCTCCCCAGCTCCAGTCTGAAGCTTCAATATTGGCCCATCGACCAATTTCACTAAAGGTGTCATTCCCATTATTGAGATGCAACATATTGCGGGTAAACTGGTGGTGGTAGCCATTTTTTACGTTGTACTGATATTTGTTCCAATCTTCAAACGTGGTTACGGTTTTTAAACGTTGGTAGTCCGAGGGCAACATTTCTGTCACAAAAATATCGTTGAAGCCGTCATTGTTTAGATCGGCCATATCTGCTCCCATGGAGGCGCCGCTGATGGAACGCATTTGTGAGGTCAGGTCTTCTTTAAATGTACCGTCGCGTTGATTGATGTACAGGTAATCGCGGTCAAAAAAATCGTTTGAAACAAAAATATCTTCCCAACCGTCGTTGTTGGTGTCTCCTACACTCACTCCCAATCCGAAACCAATTACGCTTCCATAAACCCCAGCTTGTTCGCTTACATCCACAAAAACGCCATTTTGATTTTGCATTAATTTATCTCCCCCGAGTTCATCGCGCTTCGGACGCTCGTTTCTTCGAAGATCAAAACTTCCGATGGCTTGGTAAGAATTATTTAAAAGATAGGCGTCTAAATCTCCATCTTTGTCGTAATCGAAAAAAGTAGCATGCGTTGAAAATCCACGATCATCTAATCCGTAGGCTTCGGCCGCTTCGGTAAAGGTGAGATCACCATTGTTAATGAAGAGTTCATTTTGTTTATTATCGCCTTTTACATCCCCCGAGTTACACACATAGATGTCCAAGAAACCGTCGGCATTAATATCGACCATAGTAACCCCAGTAGCCCATGCTTTTTGTCCGGCTACACCTGCTTGGGAAGTAATGTCTTTGAATTTAAAATTGCCTTGATTGAGAAAAAGGCGGTTAGGCAATTGGTTTGCCGTAAGGTAAACATCGATGAGTCCATCGTTATTAACATCACCTAAGGAAACCCCTCCTCCATTGTAATAATTTCTGTATTTGTAGACATTGAATTCATTCGAAAAAGAAAGGTCATTGGAAAAAACCATCCCGATGTCTTCTAAATCTTGAAGTTCAAACAGCGCGTTGGCTTGTTCTTTATTTTCACAAGAAATAAAAGAAAGAATACATGCAACTAAAAAGGTAAATCGATAAAAAAGGGAGGCATTAGTCATTGTATTTCGCCTTTAGGTCTTCAACATAAGCTTGCACATAACGATTGTCGAAGACATGAACAGTAATCAAACGATTGCCATCAATTTTTACGGAAATGGGATTATCCTTAATTTCTTTCGAAAGGTTAAAGAAATCGTTTCCAGGATACAGCTCCAACATCATCTTTTTAATTTCTTCTTGAAGTGCTTTGGGTTGAAGGGATTCATTCCAAGGCGCCCACGCGGTATACGAAAAACGAAAACGCATTCCCTTCATAATTTTGTCATCGTCAAAAAGCCCAAAGAAGAGCATTTCTATTCGGTTATCGGGTTGATAAATGGGAGAAACAGAATCGAGTACGTGGCGCACATACTGGTTGCTAGGCCCTTGAGAAACAAGTTTGTCTTTATTCAGTTGCCAGCAAGCCCCATAAAACTCTTTTTGGGTTTGCCCAATTTTCATATCAAAAATGAGGTCTTTGTATTCTTTTCCAGTGGCCAATTCTTCTTTGATTACCTGTTCGTAATTTGAAGTGGAGCAAGCTGTTGTTAAAAAAATTAGCGCAAGGGCTTTAGTCAATCGGATAAAACTGTATTTCTTCATCATTAATCACAAATAGCATTGTGGTTTTATTGTTCAACTTAAGTGGAGCAATTCCACGAATTTGTCCATCAATCGTTAAGGATTTTGGTTTTCCAAACACAAGGTTTGTAGCTGCTTCGTTATGAAGCGATAATTTCCAGCCTTTGGAGGCGTCGTAACGTCCAAATTGAGGTTTAACTAAATATTGATTTCCTCCCAAATATAATGACTTTTCATTACTTTTTTCATCGATTAGATATTGAATTGCATACACGGGAGCGTATTGAATTTCAGGAGGTAGCGCTAGGGGAAGAAACCCATCTTTACCTCCTAAATACAAAGTTGTTTCTAAACGGTTGAGCTCAACTTGATAGGCGTTTTCTAAAAGTCCAGGAGGGAGAATTTCATCTACTTTTTTATTTGCATAGTCATTGTAGTAAACAATTTTCTTTTTCAAGACGGGCATTTGGGCAATCAGCTCGTCTTTGTCTGCGAGGGGATAATAAGCATTGTTGCGTTGCACACACAAAATTTGTTCTGCGCTTCCATTGGCATCAAAATCGGCGACAAACATTTTCATGTTTGCTTCTAAAAAAGTGTTATTACCGTGGTTTCCTGCCAAGATATCTATATATCCATCTTGATTTACATCCGCTACTTCAAGCGTATTCCAAAGGCCGGTGGATGCGGTTAAACCTAAATCTTTCGTTTTTTCGACAAAAGTGCCTTTCTGATTAATGAAAACCCGAATGGGCATCCACTCGCCAACCACAATTAAATCTTCCCATCCGTCTCCATTTAAATCCGAAAAAACGGCATCGGTCATCATTCCGATTGCTTCAAAGACTGGCTTTTGTACCTGTTCAAATATTCCGTTTCCTTTATTGAGCATCAAAAACCCATCTCCAGGAAAACCATAGGTCGAAATGTTGTAGCGCTCGCCAATAAAAAGATCCATTTTTCCGTCTTGATTAAAATCGGCTTTTGCTAGTGCTTTAGAAGGAAAATAGCGATCAAAGGAAAAGGCCTCTTTTTTTCTTTGCCAGACATTGTTGCCTTTGTTTTCATACACCCTGTCGGTAAGCGAGGAAGAATAAATGGAAAAGGCTTTTCCTCCGCTAGCTACAATTAAATCGAGATCTTGATCTTGATCGATATCCATCCACATGGCCTGGGTGTCTTCTGCCGCTAGGTCTGCTTCGAAAGGCGCAACTATTTCTTGAAATGAACCGTTTTTTTGACTGACAAACAGTTTCCCCGATTGGCCTTTTGCTCCCCCAATAAAAACATCCGTTTTTCCGTCCTGGTTTACATCTGCTGTGGCCAAAGCAGGGCCATCGTTAGAGTGCATTTGTGTGGTTAATCGTTCGCGGTTGAATTCGATAAAGTTATTTTCTTGGTGCACAAAAGAAAAAGGAGTTTCTACCACGGAAAGGTTTTTTTGTGCTTTTGGCTGTTGTTTATTTACCCCTGAGGCTGTTGGAGAAAGACGATGAATTTGATTGGTTTTTAATTGCGTAAAACGTTCTTTTTCCCCTGTGGGCCAAGTCACTAAAAGACTATCGACAACCGTAGAAACACCCACCCCAAAATGCAAGCGGTGTGGCACCGACGATTGAAAACCTCTAGAGGGATACAGTTCCGCAATTTGCTTGTTATTTCCTGTATAGGCAATGGCTTTGGTTCCAATTAGTTTTGTGTTTTGTCCTTGTGCAGAAAATTCCACTTGAAGCCCTCTTTGACTGAGAGTATCCGTTTGATTTTGATAGACAAAAACGGGCATGTTTACGTTATTTACAATCAGGTCTAAATCGCCATCGTTGTCTAAATCACCATAGGCATTTCCGTTACTAAAACTAGGTTGATCGAGACCCCATTGCTCCGTTACTTCTTCAAAATCAAATTCACCCAAATTGCGATAGCTCACATTGCTCACTGCTTGTGATGGCATAATATCGATCAATTTTTTGATGACTTCCTCTTTTTGTTGAATTAGCGTTCTCACTTTTTCTTCATTGGCCATATAGGCTAAATAATCGCGATCCAACAAGTCTTTATTGATTCCGTTGGCGATAAAAATATCGCGCAGACCATCGTTGTCCATATCAAATAAAAGCGATGCCCAGCTCCACTCTGTTGCCGCAACTCCGCTTTTTCTTCCTACTTCAAAAAATCCTTTTCCTTCAATGTTGCGCTGCAACACATTTCGTGGAAGTTGATTGGCATACCCTTTCTTTTGCATTAAGGTAAATTTGTCCCAGGAATCGTATTTGGCTTTTGTCTTTTTCCTTTTTAGGGTTTTAGGAAGCATTTCTGTGACCAATAAATCGGGTGATAAATCATTGTCAAGATCGGCAGCATCGGCGCCCATTGAACCCATTGAAAGACTCCCAAAATAGGCGTCAGAAACCTCTTCGAAACTTCCTTCTTGCGTATTTAAATAGAGGTAATCTTTTTCAAAAAAATCGTTAGAAATAAAAAGGTCGGGCCACTCATCATTATTAAAATCACTTACCGTAATCCCCAAACCAAAACCAATTGCGCTGGTGTACATCCCTACTTGGGTAGTGACATCGACAAAGGTTCCGTTTTGGTTTTCAAAAAATTTATTTCCATTGTTGTTGGGGTCTGGAATAGAACGTTGCCCTTCGATTAAATCATAACCTCCTACCGATCGAATGGAATTATTCAAAACATAGGCATCGAGATCTCCATCTTTATCATAATCCAAAAATGCTGCATGTACTGAAAGGCCTTTTACGTCCAATCCATAAGCTTTTGCTTGTTCAATAAAGGTATTATCGCCTTGGTTAATAAAAAGCTCATTGGCTCTGTTTTCTCCACCTGGTTTCCCCGATTTACAAACGTAAAGGTCTAAAAAGCCATCCGCATTGATATCGACAAAAGTGGCACCAGTAGACCATATGTTATGGCAAGCAACCCCGGCTGAAAGGGTAATGTCTTCAAAATTCCAATTGCCTCTATTAAGATAAAGCTTGTTGTCTTCAATATTTCCAGTCAAATAAATATCTAGCAAGCCATCATTGTTGATGTCGCCAATGGCAACCCCAGCTCCATTGTAAAAATTTCGATAAGTATAGGGGTTAAATTCTTCGGTATAGGTCAGTTTGTTTTCAAAGGAAATTCCTGTTTCGTCTTCGGGCATTAATCGAAATCTTTTCGAGTCTGAAGAAGTACAGGAAACCAAGATGAATAGTAAGATGAGGTAAATTCTGTTCATGAACGAAATATAATAAAAAAAGAAAGGCTGTTTAGTTAAAAACAGCCTTTCTAAACTCACAAAGTGAGTGAATATACCGCTGGATTAGTACCCAGTATTTTGTTGTAGTGATCCGTTAGAGGATTGTACTGCATCAAATGGAATTGGCATAAGGGTTTTGTAAGCTGGTGAAGCTGACTTTTCCCACCAAGTTCCGGTGCTGTATTTTCCAAAGCGAATTAAGTCCGTACGACGAGATGATTCTTGGAACATCTCACGACCTCTTTCTGCTAGGAAAGTGTCTGCTGTTAGTGAACTCATTGCAGACACACCTGCACGTGAACGGATTGCGTTAACAGCAGCAAGAGTTTCACTGTTGCTCCAGTTTCCAAGAGCGCGAGCGTGTGCCTCAGCATAAGTTAACATAACGTCTCCTAAACGAACGATAGGGAAGTCATTGCTCATGTCGGGACGTCCAAACTGCTTAAAGCTAAACTTACCTAAACGTGCTCCAGCCTCACGGAGTGAGTTTGGCTCAAGTTCGTTGATTTGTGGTGTGTAGTTCAACTGAATTGCAGGTACATCGCCTTGTCCGCTATCATCAGCAGCAAAGTCATTCAATGCATTTCCACCGTAGTCAAACTGTGGTCCAACAATAAAGTTGTTCTTCTTACGTAAATCTGAATCTTCGTACGAGTTGTAGAATTCTTCTAATGCAGCGTATCCGTTCCATGGCTGATCTTGGAAGTTCCAAGTCAACTGAGAAGAATAGTGAAGCGTCATTTGAGAGAAGTTCATTCCTCCAGCAGTTGCTTCATCAAAGTTTACAGAGAAGATGTGCTCTACATTTTGGTCGTTGTTAGCGGCAAATACTGCAGCATAACCTTCCAATTGAGCAGGGTCTGAAGCTACATCAGGACGACGTCCTAAGTTCGAAACATTACATCCTGATCCACAAAGTTCATATCCACCGTTGTCCATTACGTGTTTTGCAGCTAAAGCCGCTTTTTCGTAAGTCGCAGAACTTTCAGCTCCTAAATAAACCGCGTGATTAAGGTATAATTTTGCAAGAATACCTAAAGCTCCGAATCGGTTTAAACGGTACGTAGTCCCATAAGAAGACTGTAAACCTGTATCAGCAAAAGTAGTATTTGCTGTGATTTCAGAAGTTCCTAGCGCAGCTAATAACTCTGACTCTACAAAGGCATATACATCAGCTCTATTCGATTGTTGCGCATCGCCTCCTGGTGCAGTTACGATTTTTACATTTCCGTAAAGATCGAGTAATCTCCAGTAGAAATAAGCACGAAGTGCACGCATCTGGTTTACTTCTTGTGGTGCTAAATCTAAGTTAGCGATTGCGTCATTAATGGCACCAATTGCACCATACTGTCCGCCCCAAGAGTTACCAATAATACCATTGGTTGGTCCGTAGGAATGGTTGTGCATTTCAATTAATACACCTCCATCATACCAGTCACCCCCTTTAGCAGCAATGGCCATTTCATCTGAAGGAAGCCCTTGTATACTAAAGTAGCTAAAGTGGTTGGCCGTTCCCGACCATTGTAGTTGTGAGTAAGCCCCGGCGAGTTTATCACCAGCTCCTCCTCCATCACCTGCAACAGCAGGTGCGGTAACCGTAACTGCTTCGGTAATATCGCCTACCAACTCCTCTTCAAGATCTGTACAAGAAAAAAGCACAGCTGAGGCCGTTGAGGCAAGTAACATTGTTTTGAAAATACTTTTCATAATTACTTCTTTTTTTAAATTAAAATTTAATGTTTACACCTAAGGTGAAGGATTGAGCAGCAAAATAGCTGTTACGACGGTCAAGTCCAGGAGACAACACATCAGAACCTCCACCATTCTCTCCTATGTCAATAAGTGCTGGTTCTGGATCAAGACCCGAATAATTTGTAATCACTAATGGATTCTGAGCATTCAAAGAAACTTGAAGGCCATCGATTCCAGGAAGGTTAGACGTGTCAATATCACGAGTGATGGTCAAGTTGTCTAATTTCAAGAAATCTGCTTTTTCCACATATAATGAACTGAATCGTGCAGAAGTAAGTCCTTCAGGAGCAAGATCAGTAGTTACGTAGTTGTAGGAGCTTTGTGTTGAAATTCTAGGCTCGTAGAAAGCACGGAATGTATTCACTAAGCTGTGTCCAAATGCACCACGGAAGAAAGCGTTGATTGTCCAATCTCCAAATGTGATTTGGTTTGTCCAACCTAATTCTAAATCAGGAATACCGTTCCCAAGTTCTGTAAAGTCAACGTTATCGTCTAATGCACGATCTTGACCTACAACAAGCTCACCGTCTCCGTTGATGTCAGCCAAAATTGGCGCACCATCTTGAACACCTTCAAAAACAGGACCCCAAAGTTGTCCAATTTCTTCTCCTTTTTTAACACGTACAACCGCAGTTGCATTTTGTCCAGGAGCACCAAGGTTAGCTCTCATTTCTGCATCTAAAACATATTCGTCAAGTTTTGTTTTGTATGTAGAAAGAACAACTCCAGTGGTGTAGTTGTCGTTTACTTGATAGTTAGCTGCTAATTCAGCACCTACTGTGTTCAATTTACCAGCGTTTTCAAAACGACGGCCAGTTGGATAAACTGCTACGTCAACTGTACGCTCGAGGATAAAGTCAGAAATATCACGGTTATAGATATCTAACGTAAGGTCTAGTTTCCCTTTACGGAATTCGATACCTAAGTTTGTTTCTGCTTTTTCTTCCCATTTTAAGTCTGGGTTAGCATCACGTGAAGGGGAAGAAGATCCTCCTCCTTGTCCACCGTCGTAGGTGAATCCACGAATCTGCTGAGAAAGTCCGTTAGGACCAGGAAGTGCTCCTGTTACACCGTATCCAACACGTACTTTAAATTTGTCTGCACCTGTATTGATGTATTTGTTTAAGTCAACACCTACACCAACCGCTGGGAAAATACCCCATTGGTTTTCAGCACCCAACTTAGTTGATCCTTCACGACGAAGGGATGCGTTGATGAAGATAGCATCGTCAATGGTAACGTTAGCACGACCAAAGAAAGCGATGATTTTATCATCAGGACTTGCATTTGAGTTCGCTCCGATGAAACCAGCGTTCAATAAATCTTGAGAGTACTCAATGGCGTTGATAAAGTCAATACCTGCAGCAGTTTCATTTGGGAAATCTCCTAAAGAAAGGAAGTGATCCTCAAAGTTTTGCTGTTGGTAAGAATAACCTGCTGTTAAAACAAGGTTTGTTTTACCAAATGATTTGCTATAACGACCGTAGATTTCAGATAATTTGAAAGAATAAGTTTGGTCGTAGAACTCTGCTAAACCTTTACGAACAGGAGAAGTTGCGTTTCCTCCACGGTAAAGAGTAGTCGGGTTGTATAGTTTGTTTGAATACTTGCTTACCTGACTTGCAGCGTTCAAGTTAACCGAAAGGTTATCGTTGATTTGGTACCCAGCATTGATGCTGTAGTTCAATTCAGACTTGTTCCCTTCGTTGATTTGCTGCTCGGCAATCGATACTGGGTTGTAGCTATCAAACAATCCTAACGTTTCGAAGAAACCACCAAATTGGTCTCCGTTGAAAGCACCACCTGTGTAGTCAGCTGCATAAATAGGAGCAGTTGGGTTATAAAGTACAGCATATTTTAATGCTTCTTTAGAACCGTTGTTTTGCTGTCTTCTTGTGAAAGCAGTATTAACAGTTAAAGTAAGTTTGTCATTTAATGCTTTCGTAGTAAAGTTCATACGCGTGTTGAACTGGCTAAAGTCAGAGCTGATCAAAATTCCTTCCACATCACGGAAGTTAGCCGATACACGGTAAGAAGTGTTTCCAGATCCTCCAGAAGCAGAAAGGTTATGAATACGAGAAACTGCCTGACGCGTAACTGCATCAACCCAGTCTGATTCTGACCCTAAGTCTGTTCCACCAGCAGCAACAAATTCTTGCGCGTTGAGTACATTAACAGTGTTGAATGCACTTGAAACACCTAATTGACCGTTATAGTTTAAGGTTACTTTTCCTTCTTTACCTCTTTTAGTAGTTACTAAAATTACCCCTGAAGAACCACGAGAACCGTACGTCGCTGCAGCAGAACCGTCTTTCAATACGTTAATTTCAGCAATATCAGATGGATCTACGTTTGCTAAAGAAGCTCCGATTACACCATCAACAACAACTAAAGGTTGTGTGTTTGCCCCTACGGTAGAAATACCACGAAGACGAATTGTCGCCGCTGAGTTTGGATCTCCACCTCGGTTATAGATCTGAAGACCAGCTACTTTACCTTGAAGTAATTGAGAAGCATCGTTGATTGTCCCTTTGTTAAATTCCTCTTCGTCGATTTTAACTACCGCAGAGGTAACTTCTTTCTGACGTTGAGAACCGTAACCAGTTACCACAACTTCTTCTAATTCATTGTCCGTTGCAAGTACAACATTAATTTGGTCTTGCCCTCCAACTGCTACTTCCTGTGTTGAGAAACCAACGAAAGAAACAACTAATACATCATCTGCTCCAGCAGCAATCGTAAAGTTTCCATCGAAATCAGTTGTAGTACCGTTAGAGGTACCTTTAACAACAACAGTAGCCCCAGGTAGGGGTCCATCTTCACTCGTCACAGTACCGGATACTGATTGAGCATACATTCCTAAGCTTACCATAAAAAGTAAAGCAGACAGGAATGCCTTGAATTGAAATGTTTTCATTCTTGTTTGTTTAAGTTAATTGAGTTATTTGTATATCCTACCCAACTAATGTAGAATTTAACATTATAATAATAGTGAGTAAATGTTAAATTTTTTAACAGTTTGTATCGAAATCGTTTTCGAATTCAAGAGTTCTTTATTAATTTCGTTTCAAATTCTCAAAATGAAAAATTTAACCCTGAAAGACATTGCAAAAGCATTGGGGATTTCGATTACTACGGTTTCGAAAGCGCTTAAAGATTACCCTGATGTGAGTAAGAAGACGAAGGAGAAAGTGAAAGCTTATGCGGAAAAGGTTAATTTTTCACCCAATGCATATGCCGCTTTTTTACGCACCCAAGAGTCTCGAATTATCGGTGTTATTATTCCCAGACTCAACCACTTTTTTTTCAGCAACATACTAAAAGGAATCATGCAGGCAGCAGAGCGAGAAAACTATATGGTGATTGTTTTGAGTTCTGAAGAATCGTATGAAATTGAAAAAAAGCAACTCCGAAGATTATTATTGCAAAATGTCGATGGGATATTGATGTCGATTGCAGATTCCACCCATAATATTGAACACATAAAAAAAGCGCACCAAAGCAACATTCCGTTGGTTTTGTTTGATAAATATACCAAGTTAAGTACCTGCTCAAGTGTCATTATTAACGATCAAAAAGCGGCCTACAGCGCGGTAAAGCACCTTATCGATTCGGGAAAGAAAAACATCGCCCACCTTCGAGGACCTTTGCTCCCTCAAAACTCAATTGATCGATTTTTGGGCTACCGAAGAGCCATTGAAGAACACCAGTTGAACTATAATAAAGATTGGGTGTTTACTTGCGATAATCTATCCAGTGAAGACGGATATCAGCACACCAAAACCATTTTAGAAAAATACCCTGAAGTGGATGCCATTTTTGCCATGGCAGACCTCCCTGCCCTGGGAGCGCTAAAATGCTTGAACGAAAACAACATTAAAGTACCCGATGATGTTTCCGTTATGGGTTTTAGCAACTGGAGCATTACAGAGCTTTCTTCTCCTGCATTAAGTACGGTCAATCAACCAGGAGTGCTGATGGGACAGAAAGCGTTCGAACTTTTTTTGGATGAAAAGGCACAAATCAAAAAAGAACAAACCCCAGAACAAAAAATAGTGGAACTCGAAACAAAACTAATCATTCGAGCCTCCACTTAATTTAGGGTTTAAAAAACGAATGTTGCGCATAAGCCCATTGTATTTTGTTCGCTTAACAGCACTTTTCTTAAAAACACGTTTAAAGGTTTCTTCGGTCAATTCTTCCCAATCGGCTTTACGCATCTCCAGCAGTTCCTCCTGAGGAGAAAAAGCGGTTTCGTTGTTGGGAGTAGAAAAACGATTCCAAGGACAAACCGTTTGACAGATATCGCACCCAAAAGCCCAACCTTCCATTTTTCCTTTAAAAGAAGCAGGGATGGCCTCTTTTAATTCGATGGTGGCATACGAAATGCATTTTGAGGCATCAATTTGATAGGGTGCGGTTAATGCCTCGGTCGGACAAGCATCGATGCAGGCAGTACAACTTCCACAATGGTCGGCTACAGGAAGATCGTCTTGCAGCTCTAGATCCAAAATAATTTCAGCAATAAAGAAAAAAGACCCAACTTGTTTTGAAAGTAAATTGGTGTTTTTCCCAATCCATCCTAAACCTGCTTTTGCCGCCCATGCCTTATCCATTACTGGAGCAGAGTCTACAAAAACACGCCCTTCGACCGCCCCTACTTTCTCTTTTATTTTTTCGAAAAGAGAAATCAATTTTCGTTTGACAACAAAGTGATAATCTTCACCAAAGGCATAGCTTGCTATTTTTGGTGCAGCAGGATCGGTTTGCTGTTTTTCTGTATGGTTATTGTACAACAAGGAAATCACGCTTTTTGCCCCAGGGACAAGTTTGGTGGGGTCTAATCGCTTGTCAAAATGATTTTCCATATAATGCATTTTGCCATGCCGCCCCTCTTTAAGCCACTGCTCTAGCTTTGGCGCTTCGTCAACCAAAAAACCTGCCTTGGAAATTCCACAGGAAAGAAACCCTAAGGATTTCGCTTGGGTTTTAATAAACGAAGATAGTGCTGTTGGATGCATTAAAACAGACCGCCTTGATTTCCTTTTATTCTACCTAAATGTTGGTAAGCTAATTCCGTTACTTCGCGTCCACGAGGGGTTCTTACTATAAAACCCTGCTGAATTAAGAATGGTTCATACACCTCCTCAATGGTTTCTCCGTTTTCGGATACTGCCGTGGCAAGGGTGGTTATCCCCACTGGCCCCCTTTGAACTTATCGATGAGTGTGGTTAAAATTTTATTATCCATTTCATCCAAGCCATGGGCATCTACCTGTAGGGCATTTAAGCCGTATTTAGTTATTTCAAGGTCAATGTCACCATTGCCTTTAATTTGGGCAAAATCTCGAATACGACGCAACAATCCGTTTGCAATTCTCGGGGTTCCCCTACTTCGCCCTGCAATTTCAATAGCGGCATTTTCATCGATAGGAACCTTTAAAATGGAAGAGCTCCGTTGAATAATGGTGGAAAGTAATTCGGTTGAATAATATTTTAAACGACTACTGATGCCAAAACGTGCGCGCATAGGAGACGTTAATAAGCCCGATCGGGTGGTGGCACCAACCAAAGTGAAGGGATTGAGATTGATTTGAACCGTCCGGGCATTCGGTCCCGTTTCAATCATAATATCGATTTTATAGTCCTCCATAGCGGAATATAAATACTCCTCTACTATGGGGCTTAGGCGATGGATTTCGTCGATGAAAAGAATATCTCGCGGAGCCAAATTGGTAAGCAAGCCAGCTAAATCTCCCGGTTTATCCAACACTGGACCAGAGGTCATTTTTAAACCTACTTCCAATTCATTGGCTAAAATATGTGCTAGCGTTGTTTTCCCAAGACCTGGAGGTCCATGGAAAAGCGTATGATCAAGCGCCTCTTCACGCTGGTTGGCCGCAGCAACAAACACTTGAAGGTTTTCAAGAATGGCGTCTTGTCCTGCAAAATCATTAAAGCTGAGCGGACGTAAGGCGCGATCAATATCTTGCTCTTCTGGACTGAAGTGCTCTCCACTGGGATCTAAATTCTCGTTCATAAAACAAATATAGGGAGTGGAAACAAAAAAGGGACCGAAAAGGTCCCTTTGATTTATAATAAGTTAATCGATTAGTGCTGAAGTTCTTCTTCCCCTTCTTTAAGTGGAACCACTTGAGACACCCAATCTTCTTCTTGACCAGGTTTCGAATAGTCGTATGCCCAACGATGAACTTCTGGAATTGCACCAGGCCAGTTTCCGTGCATGTGTTCTACTGGCGTAGTCCATTCCATGGTGTTGGATTTCCATGGGTTTTGCTCCGCTTTCTTTCCGTAGAAGATACTGCTGATAAAGTTGTATAAGAACACCAGCTGTGCCGCTCCTGCAATGAATGCAAAGATGGAAATAACTACATTTATGTCTGCAATGTCATCGAAATATGGGAACGCTGTATTGGTGTAGTAACGGCGAGGAAGACCTGCCATTCCAATAAAGTGCATGGGGAAGAAAACCCCATAAGCACAAACGGCGGTTACCCAGAAGTGAACATAGCCAAGGTTTTTGTTCATCATTCGACCAAACATTTTTGGGAACCAATGGTATACCCCTGCAAATAAACCGTAGAGGGCCGAAATTCCCATTACCAAATGGAAGTGAGCCACTACAAAGTAAGTGTCGTGTACATTGATGTCCAAGGTGCTATCTCCAAGAATAATCCCCGTAAGTCCACCTGAAATAAAGGTAGAAACCAAGCCTATTGAAAAGAGCATAGCCGGGTTAAACTGAAGGTTCCCTTTCCAAAGGGTAGTGATGTAGTTAAAGGCTTTTACCGCAGATGGAATTGCAATAAGAAGCGTAGTAAATGTAAATACCGATCCTAGGAAAGGATTCATTCCAGAGATAAACATATGGTGACCCCATACGATGGTAGAAAGAAATGCAATTGCTAAAATAGAGGCAACCATGGCGCGGTAACCGAAAATCGGTTTACGCGAATTCGTCGCAATAATTTCTGATGTAATTCCCAACGCAGGAAGCAATACAATATATACTTCAGGGTGCCCTAAGAACCAGAATAAGTGCTCATACAATACAGGAGAACCTCCTTGGTAGTGCAATACCTCACCTTGAATAAAAATATCCGATAAAAAGAAAGAAGTTCCAAAACTTCTATCCATAATTAAAAGCAATGCAGCAGATAGCAATACAGGGAAAGAAACCACCCCGATGATCGCCGTTACAAAGAAAGCCCAAATGGTCAGTGGCAATCTTGACATGGACATTCCTTTTGTTCTTAAGTTCAATACCGTTACAATATAGTTGAGGGATCCTAAAAGCGAAGAAGCGATGAAAATGGCCATAGAAACAAGCCATAAAGTCATCCCCATTCCTGAACCCGGTTGTGCTTGTGGGAGAGCAGATAAAGGAGGGTAAATTGTCCATCCTGCTGCTGCCGGTCCTGCCTCTACAAAAAGGGAAGCAAGCATTAGTACTGAAGATAAAAAGAACAACCAGAATGAAATCATGTTGAGTAATCCTGATGCCATATCTCGTGCTCCAATTTGCAATGGAATTAAAAGGTTACTGAAAGTACCACTTAACCCAGCAGTCAAAACAAAGAATACCATAATGGTTCCGTGGATGGTTACTAATGCTAAGTATACATTAGGATCCATTACTCCTTCGGGTGCCCATTTACCAAGTAATACTTCAAAAATAGTGAAGGATTGTTCTGGCCAAGCCAATTGAATTCTAAATAATAAGGACATTGCAATTCCAATGATTCCCATAAACAACCCTGTAATGAGGTATTGTTTTGCAATCATTTTGTGATCCTGACTGAAGATGTACTTCGTCATGAACGTTTCCTTGTGATGATGCCCGTGATCCTCTTCGTGTGCGTGCGCTACTGTTGACATATCTTTTTCTTTTTTTAATTATTGAATAACTTGAGCAAAGGTTTGCTGTTCCGCCATCCATTGGTTGTACTCCTCTGGTGATTCTACAATTATTTTCATTTGCATATTATAGTGAGAAGCACCACATATCTTATTACATAATAAAACATAATCAAAGATATAAGGTTCTAGGGCTTCTTCACCATTTGCAACGAGTTCTTTGCTATTTTCAACACGAATTTTGTTGATTTTTTTCACTTTAGCAATCATATCGGGGCTTTGACGCATTTCGTCTGTAGTGACTGTAGGAGTAAAAGCAAACTCGGTAATCATTCCGGGTACACAGTTCATCTGTGCTCTAAAGTGAGGCATGTATGCGGAGTGCAAAACGTCTTGTGAACGCATTTTAAAAATCACTTCACGACCTACAGGTAGATGCAGTTCTTGAACCACCACATCATCGAGTCCATTAGGATCTGTTGCATCGATTCCTACTAAGTTTTTTCCATCAAAATCCTGTAAAAAACGAACGTTGGCATCGCCCAATACACCATCTTGTCCGGCATAACGCGCTTTCCAATTGAATTGTTGAGCGTAAAGCTCAATAACCAAGGCGTCTTCATTTTCTTCCACAGACATGATATCTGTCCAAGTGTAAAGTCCATAGAGAATTAACCCTGCTAAAGTAATTACAGGAATAATAGTCCAGATGGCCTCCAATCGATCGTTATCTGCGTAGAAGAGGGCTTTCTTGCCTTTCTCTCCTCGGTATTTGTAAGCGAAATAGTGGAGTAGCGCTTGGGTAACTGTTTGTACAAAAAAGATAAGTCCAAAAGAAATCCACATCAAGTTATCATACTCGACGCCATGTTCTGAAGCAGAAGCTGGTAGGAGCACATCGCCCCAAGCATAAAAAGAGTAGAGCGTTAGAACATAGATAAATACCAGAAAGGCAAACATGAGTTTTCCTTGGGTATTGTTATCCCGATCATCGGCAACTTCAGTCGTATTTTTGTTGGTTTGAGACAATTCAAACATCTTGGAAATTTGCCAAATGGAAATTCCAATTAAAATAAGTACGGTTAGAATTAATAAGGTCGTCATCTATCTCTTTCTAGTTATTTTAATAATGAAAACGTTCGCTCTCTCCCATGTAAGGATCACCCTTGGCATGGAGTGGAGCTTTGGTTAGTGCGGTAAAAACAATCATAATGAATAAGCCGAGGAAAAACAAAAAGCCTCCGATCTCGGCAGCACCAATAAACCATTGGTCTCCTACTGCAGAGGGCATAATCATGTTGTATACATCTAAGTAATGCCCAAGTATAATTACGATTCCAGCCATTACAATAAAGTAATTAGTACGCTTGTAATCGCTATTCATTAAGATTAATAAAGGGAATAAAAAGTTCATTACAATCATTCCAAAGAAGGGTAAATTATAATCTTCAATTCGAGTAATAAAATAGGTTACTTCTTCTGGAATGTTTGAATACCAAATCAGCATGAATTGTGAAAACCATAAATAAGTCCAAAATACGCTAACTCCAAACATGAATTTCCCAAGGTCATGAATATGAGAATCGTTTACAAAATCGAGGTATCCTTTCGATTTTAGGTAAATGGTGATCAAAGCAATGGTCGTAATTCCACTTACAAACATACTGGCAAATACATACCATCCGAAAAGTGTACTGAACCAGTGCGGATCAATGGACATGATCCAGTCCCAAGACATGATGGATTCTGTTACAATAAAGAACACTAAAAACCCTGCCGATAAACGGAAGTTTTTGACGTGGTTGCTGTTGTCTGAAGCTTCATCTTGAGCCAAAGAAAATTTTCTAGAAATAAAACGATATAAGGTCCAACCTGCTAAAAAGAACACGGCTCTTCCTAAAAAGAAAGGTACATTGAGGAACCCTGTTTTACCGGCGATCAATTTGTCGTGTGCCACAACTTCAGGATCCATCCAAATGAATAAGTGGTTCATATGCAATCCTGACATGGCAAGGATAGCGACTACAATGATTCCTCCTGGCAATAGGTAAGCAGTTATCCCTTCCATTACTCGATAAAGTACGGGTGACCATCCTGCTTGTGCTGCACGCTGAATAGCATAAAAAGCTAGTGTCCCTAACGAAATCATAAAAAAGAAAAAGGCAGCCACATACAATGCAGCCCATGGCTTGTTACTCAATTGATGGAAAACATGCTCGTCGTGTTCTGCGCTATGGCTTTCACCATGGCCCGCTTCTTCATGAGCATTATCGTGTGAAGCATGTTCATTGTGTGCTTCTTCAGAAGCATCGTGTGAGGCATGATCGTCGTGTGCTTCAGCAGACGCAATCGGAGCTTCATGAGTTCCGTGTCCGTCGTGGTGAGCCGTAGCAGCCACAATGGCTTTAGACTCTTCTATTGTTTTTGGCGCACTTAGAAATCCATAAACTAAACCGGCCAAACCGAGGACCATGAATGCAATGGCTAAAATTCTGAGTTTACTTGGAAAGGTGTACATAAAACAGTTTAATATTATTTGATAAGTGAACTTCTAAGTTCCATTACATGTTGTGCTATTTGCCAACGCTCGGTGGCATTAACTTGACCAGCATGGGATCCCATGGCATTTTTTCCGTACATCAAAACGTGGTAGATGCTTCCTTCGGTTATCTCGCGATCGGCATAACTAGGAACTCCTAAAAACTTCTCTCTGGTCATTAAAATTCCTTGACCATTTCCTTTTTTACCATGACAAACTGCACAGTAAATTCCGTAGAGTTCTTTTCCATTGGCAAGATTTGCATCATTGTGGGCAACGGGCGAAATTAACTTCGCTTTTGCTTCTTCATACCCTTCATTGGTATCGGGGTAGTCGTAAGGTTGCCATCCACGAGCAACAGAACCTTCAGCAGGAATTTGAGCTTCAATTCCATTGGCAAAAGCATCAGAATCGGCATAGGTCTCATATCCTACAGGTTCGTACATGTTGGGAAAGTACTGGTAATTCGGTTTAGAAGGATCTTGGCATGACCCTAGTCCAAGGGCCACAACAATACTGAATGAAAGGCTGATTAACTTCTTCATTATTCTTCCGTATTTTCTGGAACACTAATTTCTATGGCTCCTGTTTTTTTCAATAAGGCTTTCAATTCGTCTTCATTGTTGTGAAGCGCAATCTCCATTAAAAACTTATCGTCGGTCGTTAATGGATTCGGATTTTCTGCTTCTTTGAAGGGCCATAAACGACTTCTTAAGTAAAAGGTGATTACCATTAAGTGGGCCGCAAAGAAAACGGTCATTTCAAACATAACGGGTACAAAAGCAGGCATGTTTTCAAGAAAACTAAAGCTCGGCTTTCCTCCGATATTTTGTGGCCAATCTTCAATCATAATGAAGTTGATCATGGCTACTGCAACTGAAAAACCAATACAGCCATAAATGAATGCCATAATAGCGATTCTGGTTTCAGCTAATCCCATGGCTTTGTCTAAACCGTGAACAGGGAAAGGGGTGTATATTTCTTCAATATGGTGCTTGTTGGCACGAACTTCTTTGACAGCGCTCAATAGCGTATCGTCGTCGTCGTACAAAGCATGTATTACTTGATTACTCATTTCCGTCTCTTAATTTTTTAAAGTTTTCTCCAGATGATTTTAAAATGGTCTTTACTTCAGCTTGTGCAATTACAGGGAATGTTCGTGCGTAGAGCAAGAAAAGAACGAAGAAAAAGCCAATGGTTCCGATGAAAATTCCAATATCTACAAAAGTTGGAGAGAACATGGTCCACGATGAGGGTAGGTAATCGCGGTGCAATGAAGTCACAATGATTACAAAACGCTCGAACCACATTCCAATATTTACAACAATTGAAATGATAAAGGAGAACATAATACTGGTTCGCAATTTTTTAAACCACATGAACTGTGGAGAAAATACATTACAGGTCATCATTGCCCAATAGGCCCACCAGTAGGGACCAGTGGCACGGTTAAGGAAGGCGTATTGTTCGTATTCTACACCTGAGTACCATGCAATGAATAGCTCGGTGATGTAAGCAACACCTACGATAGAACCTGTAATCATGATTACGATGTTCATCAATTCGATGTGCTGAACTGTGATGTAATCTTCTAGCTTAGACACTTTACGCATGATGATGAGTAGCGTATTTACCATGGCAAAACCAGAGAAAATTGCTCCTGCAACAAAGTAAGGCGGGAAAATGGTGGTGTGCCATCCTGGAATGACAGAAGTTGCAAAGTCAAAAGATACAATGGTGTGTACCGAAAGTACAAGAGGAGTTGCTAATCCTGCTAAAACAAGAGAAACCTCTTCAAAACGTTGCCAGTCCTTTGCTCTCCCCGACCATCCAAAGCTTAATAAAGCGTAGATTTTCTTTTGGAAAGGACGAACAGCACGATCTCGAATCATGGCGAAATCAGGAAGCAATCCTGTCCACCAAAAGACTAGAGAAACGGATAAATAAGTAGAAATGGCAAATACATCCCATAAAAGGGGGGAGTTAAAGTTGACCCATAAAGAACCAAATCCGTTCGGAATGGGGAGTACCCAATAAGCCAACCATGGGCGACCCATGTGTATAATTGGAAAAAGACCCGCTTGCACAACAGAGAAAATCGTCATGGCTTCTGCAGATCGGTTAATGGCCATACGCCATTTTTGTCTAAATAAAAGGAGTACAGCAGAGATCAATGTACCGGCGTGACCGATACCTACCCACCAAACGAAATTGGTGATGTCCCATGCCCATCCTACAGTTTTGTTCAATCCCCACGTTCCTATCCCTGTGGAAATTGTGTAAATAATACAACCAATTCCCCAAAGGAAAGCGGTTAATGAAATGCCAAATACTATCCACCACTGGCGGTTGGCAACCCCTTCTACCGGAGCAGCTACGTCTACTGTAATGTCATGATATGACTTGTCTCCAGTAACTAAGGGTTTTCGAATCGGTGCTTCGTAATGCGAGGCCATATGCGATTGCTATTCTGTGTTTAAATTATACGTTTCTCACTTTAGTTTGATACATCACATTGGGTTTTGTGCCCACGTGCTCTAACAAGTGATACATACGTTCGTTTTCCTTCAATTCAGTTATTTTACTGTCTTTGTCGTTGATATCGCCAAAGGTCATTGCTCCGTTGCTACATGCAGCAGAACAAGCGGTTTGGAATTCTCCATCTTTGATTTGTCGTCCATCCAACTTGGCATCCAAAATGGTTTTTTGTGTTTTTTGAATACACATAGAACATTTCTCCATTACCCCACGAGAACGAACCACAACATCAGGATTCAACACCATACGCCCAAGGTCGTTGTTCATATGATAATCGAATTCGTCATTCTTGTTGTACAAGAACCAGTTAAATCGACGCACTTTGTAAGGACAGTTGTTCGCACAGTATCGTGTTCCAACACAACGGTTATAAGCCATGTGATTTTGACCTTGACGCCCATGCGAGGAAGCCGCTACTGGACAAACCGTTTCACAAGGAGCATGGTTACAGTGCTGACACATTACCGGTTGGAAGGTCACCTGTGGATTTTCGGAAGCTTGTTCCATTTTACCGAAAGTGGTCAATGAATCACCAATTCCTGAAATATTTTCCTTGGTGGCTACATCACCCTCAAAAGTTTCGTCAGAAGAGTAATAGCGGTCGATACGCAACCAATGCATGTCACGAGACTTGCGCACTTCTTCTTTTCCAACAACAGGTACGTTATTTTCTGCATGACAAGCAATTACACAAGCACCACATCCGGTACAAGCGTTTAAGTCGATAGAGAGGTTAAAGTGATGTCCAATCGAACGATCAAATTCTTGCCACATATCAACCTCATCAGAAGTTACTTCATATTCCATATGGTTTTTAGAAACCACAGGAATTGAGTTCCAATATGCTTTATCTTTTGTGTTGAATATTTCTAAAGTCGTTTCTTTAACAATATCACCACGCCCCATCAAAGTATTGTGAAGCTGTGTACATGCAAATTCATGGAATCCGTCTGCTAAAGACACTTCCGCAATTACAATTGCATTGGAATTGTTATAGAATTTATATCCATTTACGCCAACTTGCATTTCTTCTTGCAAGCCTTGGCGGTTCCCATAACCTAACGCTAGTCCTACAGAACCTTTTGCTTGCCCTGGTTGAATAAGTACGGGAACAATAAGGCTAGTGTCTCCAACAACAACTTTAGCATAACTTCCGTTAAGTGCTCCGTTGGCAACATTTACGTTTTTCAATCCTAGTGCTGCAGCATCTTGAGCTGAAACGGTAAGGTAGTTGTCCCAAGTAACTCGAGAAATGGGATCTGGAAGTTCTTGCAACCAAGGGTTGTTCGCTTGCTGTCCGTCTCCTAAACCTGTTTTGGTGTAAAGTGAAAGTTCTAAACCTCCTGATTTTGCAGCAGCAAGTGCATTGACTGCCGAAGTTAAATCACTTTCCTTATAGCTTACTTTTTCTTCGTTTGAAGCTGAAATGAATCCATCGTGAAGTACTTTGTTCCACGATGCGCCATTCAATATGGAAGAAGCCCAGTTTTCTTGAATAGCCTCATAATAGGTGGTGTCGCTTCCGCTCCATCCTAAAAGGGCATCTTGAAACTGAACGGTATCAAACAATGGACGAATGGTGGGCTGAGCAAGTGCAAAATGACCCTGCTTAAATTCGAAGTCTCCCCAGCTTTCTAAATAATGTGGAGTGGCTGCAACGTATTGCGCTGCTTTGGCCGTATCGTCTTCTTTCATAGAGAAAGCTACCGATAAATCTAATTTTTTAACGCCCTCAGCAAATGCTTCGCCGTTGGGTAAACTGTAAACAGGATTTATTCCTACAGTGATTAACCCTCCTAAAGAACCGTTGATGACTTGGTCTACAACCGCATTGGCTTCGTTGGTATTTCCTTGGAAAATTAAACGAGGCTGAGCAACATCCATCACTTCACTTTGAAGCAAATTATTAATCGAAAGTACAAGTGATTGAGCATTTGTATCTTGAATCCCACTTACTACAACAGCCTTCTTGCCTGCTGCTTTCAGTTGGGCTACTGCTTCCTCTACTTTGGCTTGATGCGCCTGACTCAGTTTCCCTGCGACATTTGTTCCTGTTAATCCGGCATAAATGTGTGCAAGGATATTTTTCTGTGCTGTTGGTGTCGCTGGTACACGAACATCGGCTGCAGCACCACTTAATGTAAGGTTGGCTTCAAACTGGAAGTGTTTAGACATGCTTGCCTTTCCATGATCTTTATGAGGAATTCTCGTTTGAGAATACCCAGAATCAAAACCACCCCCTTGCCAATCTCCTAAAAAGTCGGCACCTACCGAAACAATTGTTTTGGCTTTACTAAAATCGTAATCGGCCAAAGCTCTTTTTCCATAAGCAGCTTCAAAAGCATCCAAAGCCTCTGAAGATGAAACGGTGTCTAGTGTAACGTGCTTTATATTTGAGAATTTCTGAGTGAAATCTGCAATAATATTTTTTGTTGTGGGACTTGCAAAACTTTGCGTTAAAAGAACCACTTCTTTTCCTGTAGCGGCCAATGCATTTAATTTGGCTACTACTTGAGTGTTTAAATCTTCCCAAGAGACATCTTCTCCATTGGCTTTTGGCCCTTGCAGGCGCTGAGTGTCATACATGGACAAAACCGAAGCATGAACGCGCGCATTGGCACCGCCTAATACTGGGGCATCGGGATTGTTTTCTACTTTAATTGGACGACCCTCACGGGTTTTGATTAGAACCGAACCAAAATCAAATCCATCGGCAATCGACGTAGCATAGTAGTTGGCTATCCCTGGACGAATTTGTTCAGGCTGCACCACATAAGGAACCGATTTAATTACAGGTCCTTCACAAGCAGCTAAAGTAGCCGCAGCAGTACTAAATCCAACATATTTAAGGAAATCTCTACGAGAGGTATTGCTTTCTTCTAATGACGTTTGGTCTTCTAAAAATTCGTTTACTGGAAGATGAGAAGCAAATTCTTTTTGCTCTATCTGATCAACCAACGAAGAATCTTCATTCAGTTGTTCAGTGTTTTTCCAATAGGTTTTATTTGCTGCCATAAGACATTCTTGTTATTACGCTTGTTGTTTTAATAGTGACACTTTCCACATTCTAAACCGCCCATCTGTGCCGCAGTCAATTTCTCTACACCATACTTTTTCGATAGCGCTTCATGGATTTTGGCATAATACTCATTGCTTTCAACTTTCACATTGGTTTCTCTATGACAGTTGATACACCACCCCATTGTTAAAGGAGAGTATTGGTACATAATTTCCATTTCTTCTACAGGTCCGTGACAAGTTTGACATTCAATTTGCCCTACTTGCACGTGCTGTGCGTGGTTGAAATAAACAAAGTCAGGTAAGTTGTGAATTCGAACCCATTTCACTGGTTCCGTTTCCCCTGTGTAACGTTGGTTTTCTTCGTCCCAACCTACAGCAGCGTAAAGCTTTTTAATTTCTTTGGTATAGAAATCTTTTGTGTATCCGTTTTCTAAATCTTCTTCTCCATTATACTCAGCAATGTTGACATGACAGTTCATACAAACATTTAAAGAAGGAATTCCTGAGTGCTTAGACACCCGCGCTGAGGAGTGACAGTATTTACATTCGATTTGGTTGGCTCCTGCATGGATTTTATGCGAATAATGTATCGGCTGAACAGGCATGTATCCTTGATCAACGCCTACTTGTATTAAATATCCGTAAGCAAAATAAGCGCTCGAAAGAAGTAAAAAGACAACAGACAAAATCACTAAAAATTGATTTTGTGCAAAAGCTTGCCAGAGCGGTAAACGTTCTTCTTTCTCTTTTACTGGAGAAAGTTCTACTCCCTGTGCTTGGGCAATTTTCTGAAGGGTTCTGTTAACCAAAACCAACATGACCACCAAAATGGCGAATACCAAGGCTAGGGCCGCAAGGATTAAATCATTGGAAAATGAATCCGATGCTGCTGGCGCTGCTGTTGCCGCACCCGGTACTACAGCCGGTGCCGGCGGAGTATAATCCGTGTAAGCAATAATGTTATCGATGTCTGCATTGGAAAGCTGAGGAAAAGCATTCATCGCTGTTTTGTTGTATTCCTCCCAGATGGCAACGGCTTGGGCATCGCCTGCTTTAATCATTGCCGAACTGTTTTTTATCCAGCTATACAACCATTCTTTGTCGTACTTCGCAGAAACCCCTTTTAGTGCGGGCCCAACGGCTTTTTTATTCAGTTTGTGACAGGCTGCACAATTGGCATTAAATAGTTTTTTCCCCGCTATTGGGTCGGCTTCTTGAGCTTGGAGCGTAAAAGAAAAGCATAGCGCAAACGCTATAATAATATTCTTAAGTCCAACACCAACACCGTAGTGAATCTTCCTCATGCTATGAAATAGTATTAATGTAAATCATCAAATGATGTACTAAAATCCAGTACAAAAGTAAGACATCAACCGCTTTTTGAGAAAGGTTATTATTTGTATTCCTACAATTTATATTAATTCTAAATAACGAGCTATTCTTGAATGAAAAATTCTTCTGCTTCGGACTTTTTCATTTACTTTGTTTTATAAAATTGAAACTATGCATTATCGATTGTTGCTCCTTGTAGGACTATTGACAACCACGGCTTTATTTGGCCAAGAATCAAATTCAAAAGTTGTTGTATCGAAAGAAATTGAAGCTTTGGTAGCCTTAAAAAAAGAAATTAATACCGAACGGTTTGCCAACGATTATTATGCGATTCAACTGTATTACGGAAATTATACAGCTGCCAATCGATTGGTGGATGAGTTTTTAGAAAAATACCCGACCTGGGAAGCGGAAGTGGTTTTTGAAACACCCAACTACAAAGTTCGCGCCGGTCATTTTAAAGAGCTATCCGAAGCGCAACAAAAACTGGAGGAAATTCGAAAAGAATACCCTTCGGCCTTCTTACTAGAACCGAATAATTTATAAGGTCTTTTTAACCGCTACTTCCTGATAGAATTCAATGGTGTCTTCTATCTTGATGTCGTTGTAATTTTTGATCTGAAGTCCACAATCGTATCCTTTAGCTACTTCTTTCACATCGTCTTTAAAGCGTTTTAAAGAAGATAGACCCCCTGTGTAAACTACAATTCCTTCGCGAATAATTCGCACATTACTATTGCGGTAAATTTTTCCAGAAGTAACCATACATCCTGCAATGGTTCCGATTTTAGAAATCTTGTAGGTCTCGCGAATTTCCGCAGTTCCTGTAACTTCTTCTTTCATTTCTGGTGACAGCATCCCTTCCATGGCATCTTTAACGTCGTTGATGGCATCATAGATAATAGAATAAGAACGGATATCAATTTCTTCTTTTTCCGCAACGGCACGGGCGTTGCCCATTGGGCGTACATTAAAGCCGATAACAATGGCTTCTGAAGCAGAAGCGAGTAGTACATCAGACTCGGTAATGGCCCCTACCCCTTTGTGGATAATGTTAACCTGTATTTCTTCGGTAGAAAGTTTTTGAAGCGAGTCGGTAAGCGCTTCTACAGAACCATCTACATCCCCTTTAAGGATAATGTTAAGTTCTTGGAAATCGCCTAAAGCAATTCTTCGTCCAATTTCGTCTAGGGTAATGTGGCGCTGTGTTCTCACGTTTTGCTCTCTGAGCAATTGCGTTCTTTTTGCGGCTATTTGTTTGGCTTCCCGCTCGTCTTCAAGCACATTGAAATTGTCTCCTGCCTGCGGTGCTCCGTCCAAACCTAAAATAGAAACTGGGGTAGATGGTGGTGCTTCTTCAAGGGCTCCTCCTCTTTCATCAAACATCGCTTTTACTTTTCCACTGTGTTTTCCAGCTAAAATATAATCGCCTATTTTCAATGTTCCTGTTTGTACCAAGATGGTCGATACATATCCTCTCCCTTTATCTAAAAAGGCTTCTACAACGGTTCCTTTTGCTTTTCGATGAGGGTTGGCTTTCAGCTCTAGCAATTCAGCTTCGAGCAATACTTTTTCTAAAAGCTCGCTTACTCCTGTTCCTTTTAAGGCAGAAATTTCTTGAGATTGTAATTTTCCTCCCCAATCTTCTACCATTAAATTCATCGCGGCAAGACCTTCTTTAATCTTTTCAGGATTGGCCGTTTGTTTATCTACTTTGTTGATCGCAAAAACGATAGGAACGCCAGCAGCTTGCGCATGACTTATGGCTTCTTTGGTTTGTGGCATGATATCGTCATCTGCCGCAATTACAATAATAGCGATGTCGGTAACTTGCGCTCCACGAGCACGCATAGCGGTAAAGGCTTCGTGTCCGGGTGTATCTAAGAAAGTAATTTTTTGACCACTTTCAAGCATAACCGCATAAGCACCAATGTGCTGTGTAATTCCTCCAGATTCTCCGGCAATTACGTTTTCTTCACGAATGTAATCGAGTAAAGACGTTTTTCCGTGATCGACATGTCCCATAACGGTAACAATAGGAGAGCGCTCAATGAGATCTTGATCATTTTCTTCTACTTCTTCTTCGAAAGATTCCTCGAGATCTGACTTTACGAATTCAACTTTATATCCAAATTCGTCTGCTACAATTGTTAGGGTTTCTGCGTCCAAACGCTGGTTCATGGTAACCATAATCCCCAGACTCATACAGGTCGAGATGATTTCAGTACCTCCTACTTCCATTAGCGTAGCAATTTCACCCACAGTAATGAACTCGGTCACCTTCAGCACTTTGCTTTCGGCTTCCATTTGTGCAAGTTCGTCTTCTGTTTTCTGACGGTGCTGTACCCGCTTATCGCGACGGTATTTTGCCCCTTTGGATTTATTCGATTTCCCTTGAAGTTTTTCGAGGGTTTCTCTGATTTGCTTTTGTACTTCTTCTTCGGTAGGCTCTACCTTGGCAACAGCAGGTCTTGTGTTTTTATTACGGTTTCCACCCGCTTTGTTGTTTCTATTGCCTGGACCACGGTTGTTGGCGTTACCCGTATCTTTACTAATACGCTTACGCTTTTTCTTACGTGCTTCTTCTACACTTTTCTCTTTTTCTTTGAAACGGTTAAGGTCAATGGTTTGCCCCGTTTTCTTCGGACCGGTTAGTTTGGTGTATTTGGTGGTTATTTTTTCTCCATCACCTTCTTTAATCACTTCGGTTTCTGAAGGCTTTTCTTCTTTTACAGGAGTTGTTGGTTTAGGCTGCTCTTTTACTACGGGCTTAGCTTCTACTTTCTCCTCCTTGGGTTGTTTTTCTGTTACAGTTTCTGCTACAGGAGCTTTTTCAACAGGTTCTGTCTTTGCTTTTTCAGGCTCAGCGGCCACCGCTGGCTTTTTTTCGCCCAAATCAATTTTGCCCACCGTTTTAGGTTTTTGCATCTCAGCCTTGGCCTTAATGATTTCCTGTTGGGCTTGTTGGCGCTCAAGTTTTTCTTGCTCTAGCTTTTCTTGCTGAAGGCGCAAGTTTTCTTTCTCCTTTCGCTTCTCTTCACTAATTTCAGCAGAGGCGTCTTTTTTGGACTTGTCTGTTTCGAACTCATCCAAAAGAACTTTATATACTTCTTGTGAAATTTTAGTGGTTGGACGTGCCTCAATTTCATGGCCCATTTGAGAAAGGTGCTCGACAGCTCTATCCAATGAGATATTTAATTCTCTTAGAACTTTGTTTAAGCGCAATGTGGGTTGGTCTGACATACTTGTTTTTATGCGATATCAAAAATAGAAAAATTATCGTTTTCTCTATTCTTCAAATTCTTCTTTCAATATTTTAATTACTTCAGCGATGGTTTCTTCTTCAAGATCGGTACGCTTAATAAGCTCAGTAATATCCAGTTCTAAGATACTTTTAGCTGTATCTAGTCCTACTTTTTCAAACTCTTTAATTACCCACTCATCAATTTCATCAGAAAACTCGCTCAATTCTACGTCTTCTTCTATTCCCTCTCGGTAAACATCGATTTCAAAACCAGTAAGCTGCCCTGCAAGGCGAATGTTATTTCCTCCTCTACCAATGGCTTTGGAAACTTCTTCTGGATTTAAAAAGACTTGAACACGTTTGTTTTCTTCATCTATTTTTAATGAATTCACTTTCGCAGGAGAAAGCGCTCGGGTAATGTAAAGTTGCAGGTTATTGGTGTAGTTGATTACATCAATGTTTTCGTTTCCTAGTTCGCGGACAATACCGTGAATACGCGATCCTTTCATTCCCACACAAGCGCCAACAGGGTCTATGCGGTCATCGTAAGAATCTACGGCAACTTTTGCTTTGTCTCCAGGAATTCTTACTGCATTTTTGATGTTGATTAATCCATCAAATACCTCTGGGATTTCTTGTTCGAAGAGTTTTTCTAAAAACTTGGGGAGGTTCTTGAAAAAATAATGCGTGGTTTGTTGCCTCTGAGTTCAACAGAGTCAATTATTCCACGAACATTATCTCCTTTGCGATAGAAGTCAGAACCAATTTGACGGTCTTTTGGAAGAATCAATTCGTTACCATCGTCATCCAAAAGAATGACTTCTCTACTGCGGATATGGTGAACCTCAGCGGTATAAAGCTCTCCTTCCAATTCTTTAAATTGCTTGAAGATACTGGTAGCGTCATGTTCGTGAATTTTAGCCACTAAATTTTGACGTAAAGATAAAATAGAACGACGTCCAAGGTCGACTAATTTAACCTCTTCAGAAACGTCTTCCCCAACTTCAAAATCGGGTTCTATTTTTTGAGCTTCACTCAATTCAATTTCTTGATTGGGGTCTTCCACTTCCCCGTTGGCAACCACTATACGATTTCTCCAAATCTCAAGATCTCCCTTATCGGGGTTGATAATGATATCAAAATTCTCATCCGATCCGAATTTGCGTTTTAAAGTGTTGCGAAATACTTCTTCTAGAATTACCATTAGGGTAACACGATCAATAAGTTTTTCATCTTTAAATTCTGAAAAAGAATCAATTAATGCTAGATTTTCCATGGTTAAACTGTTTAAATCGATACAATTATTTTGGCGTTTTTATAAGCGCCATAGTTATATTTTTTTGTTTTTGTTACGGTTACTTTCCCCTTGCCAACTGGCTTGGGTTCTCTTGCTTTCCAAGTAATTTGAAAAGCAGTATCATCCGCCGAATCCAACGTTCCTGTAACCTGTTTGTCGTCTTCTTGAATGACTTCTAATTTTCGCCCGATGTTGTTTTTGAACTGACGTGCCATGCGAAGAGGAGAACCTACTCCGCAAGAACTTACTTGAAGCGAAAAATCGTTTTCTTCTCTGTCGAGATTGTGCTCAATTTTTCTACTCACCGCCATGCATTTTTCTAGGGTCACTCCTTGATCTCCATCCAATTCAATATGGATGCTATTGTCAGCTCCAATCTTAAAATCAATTAGAAATAAGGACGTATCCTCAGCTAAGGCTTCTTCTAGTAATTCGTGTACTTGTTCTTTAAAACTCATCTAAAAAAAAAGAAGACTAAATGTCTTCTACGGGTGTTTTTGTTAGAATGCGATGCAAATATATGACATTTATATGATTAATCCTTTGTAATCATGCAATTATCTCTGTAGTTAAATTGTGAATGAAGCAAAAAAAAGGGATTTCACATTTTTGGCTTGGCATGACAGAAAAAATATATGTATTTTGGTGTGCTATGAAATATGAAATCACTTCCCTTGGAATACGGTTTACAAAACACCGTGCAAAGGAGCAAACGCCCTTTGAACGCTTGTTTGAGATTTTTAAGGAATTAATCACCCATACTTCTGGAGATTTTGATGAAGCCATCGATTGGCTACGAGAAGTCGATCGCGAATACCAATTGACCGATGAAGACTATACCATAGACGATTTTATTGAAGAACTTCTCCAAAAATCCTATATCCAACCCAAAGGAAACGGAAACGGGAGCGGAAAAGGTGAAGGAATGGGCTTAACTCCAAAAACAGAAAAACTTCTGCGCGAACACGCATTAAAGCAAATTTTTGGGAAGCTCAAAAAATCAAATTCTGGAAATCATAAAACAAAAAAATTAGGACAAGGCGAAGACAACACTGGAGAATTCAAAGCCTATCAATTTGGCGATGCATTGGAAAAAATCGACATGACCCAAAGCATCAAAAATGCGCAAATCCGATCGGTGGGTAATGATTTTACTCTTCAGCATGACGACCTGGTGGTGGAAGACAGCTTTTATAAAACCCAAATGAGTACGGTTTTAATGATCGATATCAGCCATAGCATGATTCTCTACGGAGAAGATCGAATAACGCCTGCTAAAAAAGTAGCAATGGCCTTAGCCGAATTAATTACCACTCGCTACCCTAAAGACACCCTCGATATTCTCGTTTTTGGAAACGATGCATGGCCCATTGCTTTAAAAGAAGTGCCTTACTTGGAAGTAGGACCCTATCACACCAACACCGTAGCAGGCTTAGAATTGGCCATGGACATTCTCCGCAGAAAAAAGAACAGCAACAAACAAATTTTTATGATTACCGACGGAAAACCTAGTTGCCTAAAACTTTCCGATGGTAGTTACTATAAAAACAGTGTAGGCCTCGACGATACGATTGTGGAAAAATGTTACAACATGGCTCGACAAGCAAAAAAACTCCACATTCCTATCACCACATTCATGATTGCACAAGACCCCTATCTCCAACAATTTGTGCGCACCTTCACCGAAGCCAACCGAGGAAAAGCCTTCTTCACTGGATTAAAAGGATTGGGGGAAATGATTTTTGAAGATTACGAGAAAAACAGAAAAAAACGCTTAGAATAAAGAAATATCCCACTATGAACTCACCTGACATCAAAACCCTTGGGGGCCTGAAAAAAACAGATTATAAATCCCAAAGCATTCAAAATGAATTGGCACATAATTTACGTCAACGCTTACGCAACGGCCATACTACCTTTGAGGGATTAATTGGTTATGAAAATACCGTAATCCCTGATGTGGAACGTGCGCTACTTTCGGGACATAATATTAATTTGCTCGGCTTACGGGGGCAAGCCAAAACCCGTTTAGCCAGACAAATGACCCAATTGCTAGATGAGTGGATTCCCGTAGTAGCGGGGTCAGAAATCAATGACGATCCGCTAGACCCCATCAGCAGAGAAGCAAAAGAACTGATTGCAGAAAAGGAGACGACACACCCATAGAATGGCTGCATCGCGAGGAACGTTTTTTCGAAAAGTTGGCTACGCCAGACGTGACCGTTGCCGACCTCATTGGAGATGTAGATCCCATCAAAGCGACCAACCTAAAATTGTCCTATGCCGACGAGCGTGTCATTCATTTTGGGATGATTCCACGTGCACACCGCTGTATTTTTGTGCTTAATGAATTGCCTGACTTACAAGCGCGTATTCAAGTAGAGCTTTTTTCCATTCTACAAGAAAAAGAAATTCAAATTCGCGGTTTTAAATTGCGTTTGCCCATCGAAACGCAAATCATTTTTACTGCCAACCCAGAAGACTATACCAACCGAGGGAGTATCGTGACTCCATTAAAAGATAGAATTGGTTCACAAATACTTACCCACTACCCACACAACCGGGAAATTGCCAAAGCCATTACCGCTCAAGAAGTGAAAATGGAGGAAGGCATTACCGCACAAATCCACATTCCTGAATTGGCTAGAGACATCTTGGAGCAAATTGGATTTGAAGCGCGAAAAAGCGATTATGTCGATGCAAAAAGTGGAGTAAGCGCACGGATGAGCATTACCGCTTTTGAAAACCTCATCAGCACAGCGGAAAGAAGAATATTAATGAACGGGGAAGAAAAAAGCTGTATTCGTATGTCTGATTTTCTAGGCATTATTCCGGCCATTAACGGGAAAGTAGAATTGGTGTACGAAGGAGAGCAAGAAGGGGCAGAACAAATTTCGTATCATTTAATTTCACAAGCCTGTAAAACCCTTTTCCCAAACTATTTTCCAGAGATAAAAAAACTGGAGAAACAAGATGAAGACGGCCCCTATGACAAGTTATTGGGTTGGTTTTTTAGCGATAATGAGCTCTTTTTGGAAGACACCCTAAACGATGGTCTTTACAAAGACACTTTGGAAAATCTCCCTGATATTAAAAACATATTATCCACACATCAACCCGACTGTCCAAAAGAAGACATTCACTTTATGATGGAATTTTTGTTATGGGGCTTAGAAGCCAATAAACGCTTAAATAAATACCGCACTCTTGAGGGCTTTCAATTCAAAGACGCTTTGGGAAGTTACATTAGTGGATTATGAAAAAAAGAAAAGTCCTCTTTTACTCTGTGCTGTTTGGGATAGCTAAAAAAGCCGTTCTTTTCTGCCTATTGTTTGATTGCATTTAAGGTCTTAATGCCGCATCATTTCGATGGTGGTAGTTCCAAGGACTTTTAAGGTTTGATCTCTCACCTGTTCAAAAACGGGCTTGATGGTGCATGTTTTTTCGTCGCACTCCTCACAAGACGAATAATAATTCAAAGAAACGCAAGGCAACAATGCGATAGGGCCATCCATCATCCGCATCAATTCTGCCAGTTTAATTTCGGAAGGCTTTTTAAGTAACCGATAGCCACCCGTCTTTCCCCGTTTGCTTTGGAGAAATTGAAAGTTGCGTAATGCCCTCAAAATGGTTTCCAAGAATTTCTGAGGTATGTTTTCCTTTTCCGCAATTTCGGTTGAAAAAATAGACCGCTCTTCCGACTGATTATCCGCTAAATATAACAAAGCCTTAATGGCGTATTTGCACTTCTTTGAAATCATGTAATCACTTTGTTTTACGGTCTAAAGGTAAATGAAATAAATGAAAAACAGGTAATCCCTATAAACTTTGTAGGTTTTACTTGTTTATTAAAAAACTGTACAATACATTTGCTCCATCAAAAAAAAAACAATGGGAGAATTCAATTTTAATACCAAAACGCTTCATGCAGGTCATGAAGTAGACAAAACACAAGGAACACGTGCGGTTCCTATTTACCAATCTACTGCTTATGTCTTTAATAGCGCAGAACATGCAGCTAACTTATTTTCTTTAGCAGAGCCTGGTTATATATATACTCGTCTAAACAATCCTACCAACGATGTACTAGAACAACGCTTAGCTGCGCTAGAAGGAGGAATTGCAGCTGTTTCGACTGCTTCTGGAACCTCAGCAATTGCTACAGCATTAATGGTTTTACTCAAGGCAGGAGATCATATTGTAGCCTCCAACAGTTTGTATGGTGGAACTTACAATTTGTTGAGTGTAACCCTTCCCCGTTTAGGTATCACAACTACGTTTGTAGATCCTGATGATCCCGCTAATTTTGAAGCTGCTGTGCAATACAACACACGCGCTTTCTTTGCAGAATCACTCGGAAATCCAAAACTAGACGTTCTTGATTTAAAAGCAATTTCAGGATTTGCACAAAAAGCAAAAGTTCCTTTTATCGTTGATAATACAGTGGCAACACCTGCTTTATTAAACCCCATCGAACACGGTGCAAACATCGTTATTCATTCCCTTACAAAGTTCATTAACGGTAATGGAACCGCTATGGGAGGTGTAATTATCGATGCTGGTACTTTTGATTATGGCAATGGACTCTTCCCCGAATTCACAGAACCTTCTGCTGGTTATCACGGTTTAGTGTACCACGAGGCTTTGGGCCCAGCTGCTTTTATTGCTAAAGTTCGTATCGAAGGACTTCGCGATTTTGGTGCGGCTTTAAGTCCATTCAATAGCTTCCAAATTATACAAGGTTTAGAAACCCTTAGTGTGCGTATGCAACAGCACTCCAAGGCTGCTTTGGAAATTGCAACTTGGTTAGAGCAACAAGAAGAAGTAGCATGGGTAAACTATCCAGGCTTAGCAGCAAGTAAATACAACGGCCTAGCCAAAGATTACTTACCAAAAGGGCAAAGTGGAATTGTCACCTTTGGTTTAAAAGGTGGTTTCGATGCGGCGAAAAAAGTAGCGGATGATACAAAGATTTTCTCTCTCCTAGCCAATATTGGGGATTCTAAATCGTTGATCATCCACCCAGCAAGTACAACGCACCAACAATTGAACGAAGCATCACAAAAAGAAACGGGGGTAACCCAAGACCTAGTGCGTCTTTCGGTTGGCCTTGAAGATGTTGAAGACCTAAAAGCAGATTTAAAACAAGCTTTTAACTAAACTAAATTAGGCATTGTGTTATCGCTTTGCCTAATTTTTATTTTTATAAACCTATAATTCCTATAGACTTTAAGTATTTATAAGATGACCGATTTAATTTTCAAACAAAAGCATTTATAAAAAACAAACCTGTACGCGTAATCAAACGTCGATTTCGACTTTGGGATTTACGCAAAAAAAACATTGTGATTGCCACTACTAACTTCCCAGAAATAAATAAAAAAATACAACGCGCCTGTAACAAAAGAAGAATATTAGTAAATGTGGCAGATACTCCCGACCTTTGTGATTTCTATATGGGGGGAATTGTTACAAAAGGGAATTTAAAAATTGGAATTTCCACCAACGGAAAATCGCCGACCATTGCAAAGCGAATGCGGCAATTTTTGGAGGGTATACTCCCTGATGAAATCGATGAATTGCTCACTACATTAAGAGACTATCGACAAACGCTAAAAGGGGACTTCGAATCCAAAGTGATTGAAATGAATAAGAGAACTAAATTGCTATTAGAAGATAAAAATGATTAAAACAGACATCATCATTGTGGGCGCAGGCCCCGTAGGGTTATTTGCTATTTTTGAAGCGGGATTAATGAAATTATTGTGTCATTTAATCGACGCCATTCCGCAAGCTGGAGGGCAATTGACTGAAATTTATCCAAAAAAACCGATTTACGATATTCCAGGCTATCCCAGTGTATTGGCAGGGGAGCTCATCGATAATTTAATGGAACAAGCAGCCCCTTTTAAACCGGGTTTTACACTTGGCGAACGTGCTGAAACCATCGAAAAACAAAGTGATGGAGGTTTTATCGTTACTACTAGCGAAGGCACTCAGCACCAAGCCCCAGTGGTAATGATTGCAGGAGGGTTGGGAAGTTTTGAGCCCCGTAAACCAAAAATCGAAAACCTTTCACAATTTGAAAAAAAAGGCGTAGAGTACATGGTTAAAGAACCCGACACTTTCCTCGGGAAAAAGATATTTATTTCAGGAGGTGGAGATTCTGCTTTAGATTGGGCCATTTATTTTGCAGAACACAACAACAGTCCTGTAGGACTTGTTCACCGAAGTGATGCTTTTAGAGCCCATAAAGATTCGGTAGATAAAGCCTACCAATTGCAAAAAGAAGGAAAAATTGATTTTTATACCCATGCAGAAGTTATTGGGTTAAACGGAGACAATGGACTGAAATCAATTGAAATCAAACAAAAAGACCTTCCCAATAAAACGGTAGAAGTAGACACTTGGTTACCACTCTTTGGCTTATCCCCAAAGCTGGGTCCCATTGGCAACTGGGGGTTAGAAATTGAAAAAAATGCCATTAAAGTCGATAACACGCTCGACTATCAAACCAATATCCCTGGTATTTTTGCTATTGGAGATGTCAACACCTATCCGGGCAAATTAAAGTTAATTCTCTGTGGTTTTCACGAAGCAACTTTAGCGGTGCAAACAGCTTACAAAATCATTAATCCCGATAAACGGTTTACACTAAAATACACCACCGTACAGGGAATTCAAGGTTTTGAATAACCCTATTCTAAGCACCTAATTTATTGTGTGTTAATCAAAAGGCTTGTACTTTTGCAACGGTCTTAATGACCGCAAAAAACAGAATGAAAAGAGCCTTATTTTTACTTTTAATTCTCACCGAATTGGTCGGGTGGTCACAAGTTAAAGGCCGAATTAGCGATGGACAACAACCCATTGCTGGTGCTACAATCTATGTTCCTTTACTGAATAAAGGCACACTAAGCAATGCCGAAGGGGAGTTTCAATTTAACGATTTTCAAAAAGGCAATTCTACCTTGTTAGTTTCTTTTGTTGGTTTTTTGCCCATAAAAAAATCAACTGCCGTTGAAAATGAAGAAATTGACCTTGGAGAAATCATTCTCTCTCCCGATACTTCCCTTAACGAAGTTATTATCTCTGGAAACCTCAAACCGGTAAATCGCTTGGAAAGCACAATTCCGGTAGAAGTGTATTCCCCCGAATTTTTACAACAAAACCCTAGTCCTAACCTCTTTGAGGGAATTCAATACATCAACGGAATAAGGCCACAAATCAATTGCTCGGTTTGCAATACTGGGGACATTCACATCAATGGACTAGAAGGCCCATATACATTTGTTTTGATTGACGGAATGCCCATTGTAAGCAGCTTGGCCAGTGTCTATGGCTTAAATGGTATTCCAACAGGAATGATTGAAAAGGTAGAAATCATTAAAGGCCCCTCAGGAACCTTATATGGTAGTCAAGCCGTAGGGGGGCTGATCAATGTCATTACCAAACTTCCCGAATACAGCCCCCGATTTTTTAGTGATATTTACGGAACCTCATGGCAGGAATTCAATGCCGATGTCGGTTTTTCGGGAAAACTGAATGAGAAAATAGATTATGTAACCGGCATCAATGGATTTGTTTACGACAACCCAATTGATAATAACGAAGATAATTTTACGGATGTCACCCAGCAAAAGCGCTTTTCAATCTTTCAAAAGTTAGCTTGGCAGAGCACTACGGACAGAGAAGGGGCGCTAGCTTTACGTTATTTGTATGAAGACCGCTGGGGAGGAGAATTGAATTGGACACCAGAAAATCGGGGTGGAAACGAAATTTATGGCGAAAGCATTTATACCTCCCGTTTTGAAATTATTGGAACGCAAAGCCTCACCAATCAATGGGAAATACAATATTCCTTTACGAATCACAACCAAAATTCTTTTTATGGCGACCTGTCTTTTCAAGCCAAGGAAAGCATTGGTTTTGTACAAGGCATTTGGCGAAAAGAAAGTGAGTATCACCAGTGGCTTGGTGGAATAAGCGCCCGCTACAGCTGGTATGACGACAATACCCCCGCTACTGAAATGGGTACAGTAAATAATCCCAATCGATATGCCTTACCCGGTCTTTTTTTAGAAGATGAAATCACTGTAAAAGAACAGCACAAATTGCTACTAGGAATGCGTGTAGATCATCATCCAGATCACGGTCTTATTGCCACGCCAAGAGCAGGGTATAAAATCAATTTAAACAAACAAACCTTAGTCCGACTAAATGCAGGTACCGGCTTTCGAGTAGTCAATATATTTACCGAAGACCATGCAGCACTTACTGGCGCGAGAGACCTAATCATTGAGGAAGATTTAGCTCCAGAACAATCGTATAACATCAACCTTAATTTCTATACCAAAACCTATACAGCAAAAGGGTGGATTTTAGGGCTAGACACCTCCTTATGGCATACCTATTTTAGTAATCAAATTCTCCCCGACTTTGATAGCAACCCCAATCAAATTCGCTACGCCAATCTTGATGGGCATTCCGTTTCTCAAGGGCTTAGCCTCAATTTAGAAGCAAATTACGGTGCATTTCGCTCTCAATTTGGAGCCAGTTTTCTGGATGTGTTTACCCAAGAAGGAGGAAGAAAAGTACGTCCAGTTTTCACCGAAAAATGGTCGGCTACTTGGGCGATAAGTGCCCCTTTGGGAAATGAAAAAATTCGAATAGACTATACAGGAAATTTATATGGATCTATGCGAATGCCGCTTTTAGGAGCTTTGGACCCAAGGGCAGAATTTTCTCCAATTTGGAGCCTTCAAAACTTAAAATTTACTTACCAAAAAGACAACGATTGGCGCTTTTTTATCGGGATAAAAAACTTGTTAGACTGGACGCCAGCAAAAAACAATCCCTTCTTAATTGCACGAAGTAACGACCCTTTTGATCGCAATGTTAACTATAACACCGATGGAACCATACAGGTGAGTGGCGACAACCCCTATGCGTTAAGTTTTGACCCTTCCTGCATTTATGCCCCCAACCAAGGGAGGCGCTTTTTTATAGGACTTAATTATTCTTTATCTCAATGAAAGCTGAATCGAAAAATGTTTTTGGTGATGATTTAATGGTCTGCGGTACCTCGCCCATGACAGGGGCCTACCGCAATGGATGTTGTGATACGGGTCCGTTCGATTATGGCACCCACACGGTCTGTGCGGTTGTCACCGATGCCTTTTTACAATTTTCAAAATCCAGAGGGAACGATCTTACACAACCCTTACCGCAATATGACTTTCCGGGTTTAGTAGCAGGAGATCATTGGTGTCTCTGTGTTCTGAGATGGGTAGAAGCACTCAAGGCCAATGTAGCTCCTAAACTCATTTTAGAAGCTACGCATGAAAAAACCCTGGAATACATTTCGCTGGAAGAATTAAAAGCCTACGCTTTGTAAAAAATGTTTTAACGAATTTTTGGGAAAACATTACCATGGCTTTAACACAGATATTTTCTTTATAAAAATACTTTTGAAATAGATTTTTTCATGTAATAGTTGATAATTTTGGTTAAAGATTACCCCTTGGGTGAACCCTCAAGGGGTTTTTTAATTGAAAAAAACAAAAATGGATCTGATAAGAGAAATTGATCTTCACGGTTTAAGGCATAAACAAGCCATGGAACTTGTTCAAAACACCTTAGCAGGTCTGAAAAAAGAAAAGGCTTTTTCGTTGACAATAATCACAGGGAATTCCTCAACACTTCAGGAGCGTATTTTTAATGAAGCGCTAGACAACAGCGACTTTACCTATTATATCCCATCATGGAATTTAGGCCAAATTATTGTAGAACAAACCCTGCTTTAGTTAGATCTATTGGTTCGTGTCTTCAGTAAGCGAGGGACTTTCATCCCCTTCTGTAGCTGGCTTTGGTTTGCTTTTAAGACGGAAGCGTAAAACCAATTCATGTCCTGTGACTTCCATTCCTGAAAGCTGAGTATCCAAATACGACTCATATGCATAACCCAAATCGATGTTGGGATTAATGTTCACAAAAGCAAATAAACTCATTTTCGAAATATCGCGTACTTGTGCCCCAACTTGAAAACGCTTAATGTACTGCAATTGGGCTGTAAATTCTGAACTCAATGGCTGACCCATTACTTTTCGAAATAAAACACTGGGGAGTAAATCGAACTGTTCGTTAACCTCGATCGATGTTCCTGCAGCCAAATAGCTGTGTACACGATCTTTGGCATACATTTCTTGAGCCTCTGCTCGGTTGACTGCAAAAAGTCGGGGAGCCGATAAAGAGACCCAAAGATTCCCAGACTGCAAGTAAGCTCCCACCCCAATATTGGGATTAAAAGCACGCATGGCTACTTTCGCAGGATCTTGTTGTGACAAATAGTTTTCTAAGCCCGTGGGGTCGGTGGATAGAAAATTTCCTCCTCCTTTGATTCCTAAAAATAATTGTGTTTTCTCACTTAAGGTTAATCGATACGAAAAATCGACATAGGCCAAGGTTTGTTGTTCTACATTCACCTTATCAGACACTACAGAAAAACCTAGTCCAACCTTTTCTGTTCTTGCTGTTGCAAAACTTGCCGTAAAGGTTTGTGGCGCTCCTTCAATAGCACTCCACTGCGATCGTGTTCCCAAAGTAAAACCACTTCCCTGTGAACCCACGTGCGCAGGGTTGATAATATTCAATTGATATTGACTCAGTGAAAAATAGGGAACTTGTTGGGCATAAAACGTTACCGGCACAAAAAATGCCATGATAATAAGAACAAGCTCAACTTTTCTATTTTTTATCTTTTTCATTGTTTAATAATAACGTGAGTGAATAAACGATCTTGAACTTTTAAGTGAATCATATTATAATAAAAGTAAAACATTCAAAGCTTCACTAAGCTTATAAAATTAGTTAGCAAATTTAATTAGAATAAATTATTTTTAACTCATTCAAATTCATAACATTGAAATTTTATAACAATCGAATTATTCCTGCCAAAACCGTATTAATTTATATGTTACTTAATTTATAAAAAAAAAGCCCTCCAAAGGAGAGCTTTTTTTAGCTTGTTGGCCCACTAGGGCTCGAACCTAGACTCTTCTGAACCAAAATCAGACGTGTTGCCAGTTACACCATGGGCCATTAGCGCTGCAAATTTAAAGAAAGTTTTTCTTCGAAATCAAATAAAAACAATGAAATTTATTGAAATTGACCTCGAACCCAAATTTATTCCTTCAAATAATTACTTCAATAACTATGGGTAGAACTTTCGACAAGACCTATAATCCTCTAAACGGTAAGTTTTTTTAAAGAAACGCATTTACCCGAAATGTTTATTCGGAGTCTTTGTGAACTTAGCATTCGCCTCAATTCACTTTTATAAAAGACAGCCTAAGCCTTTCCATAAGCGATTGAAAAGTGCTTTGGCATTTTCGCAATGCCTTCCGTAAGGAGTTTATATTGCTGCACAGGCCAATATTTTGACTGGGATAAAGCAAAGAAAAACAAAAAAAGGGGGTTTTTGTAAGTACAAATATTTAAAACGCTAGAAGTAAAACGATAAATTGTATTTTCGTACCTATGATAAACGCCAAAAATACCCTCTTAATCAATCGGATTACTTCCGGCTGTGTTTTTAGTATTGCCTTACTGACCTTTGGATTAACCGTAGAGCCCACAGCAAGTTTTTGGGATGCGGGAGAATACATTGCCACTTCTGCAAAACTTCAAGTAGGACACCCCCCTGGAGCTCCCTTTTTTCAGATGATGGGTGCTTTTTTTGCGCTTTTTGCGGCCAATGCTGAAAAAGTAGCTTTGATGGTGAATTTGATGTCCGTTTTTTCGAGCGCTTTTTGCATTTTATTTCTATACCTCAGCCTCACTTTATTATTAAAAAAATTACCTCGATTCAGCACAATTGAAACTCCCTCCGATGCAATAGGCTTTTTTGGAAGTGCAGCAGTGGGTGCTTTGTCATTTTGTTTTTCCGATAGTTTTTGGTTTAATGCCGTAGAAGCTGAAGTATATGCCATGGCAAGTTGCATTTTGGCTGCTCTTTTTTGGCTTGCGCTAAAATGGGAAGAGGAAATGAATACGCCCAGAGGAGACCGCTGGTTGTTACTCATTGCCTTTGTGATTGGCCTATCATTTGGTGTTCACTTTATGGGGCTTTTAACCATTCCGGCCATTGGAATGCTTTATTATTTTAAAAACACAGAAAAAATAAGCTTAAAGGGTTTTATCGCTGCCAATGCAGTATCGGTGGCTATACTGTTGTTCATCTTTAAACTTCTGCTTCCTTCTACGCTTGCGCTTTTTGGAAAAATGGAAGTCTTTTTTGTCAATCAAATGCAATTGCCATTCAACAGTGGTACCCTAATTACAGGCGTTGCCTTTGGTCTCTTATTCTTTTACAGCCTTCGATACACTCAAAAAAAACAATGGGTAAACCTAAATACTGGAATACTGAGTTTGCTTTTTGTCCTTTTAGGATTCTCTTCCTGGATCATGCTTCCTATTCGCGCGAATACCAACACGGTCATCAATGAAAATTCCCCAACCGATGCACGGCAGCTATTGGCCTATTACAACTTAGAACAGTACCCCGAAACCCATTTGTTTTATGGCCCCATGTTTTCTGATATGTATGCTGGACAAGATGATCTAGAACCTTATATCGATGATAAACCCAAATACGAAAGGGACGAAAAAACAGGACGCTATGTGATTGTTAATGCTTGGGAAAATGCACGCATCAATGCCAATGGCAACCACAAAGGTATTCTGCCTCGGCTATGGAGTGCAGAACATGCAGAAAATTACATCAACTTTACAGGACCCCTCAATTTTAGCGTTAAAGCAGAATACAGAAATAGTCCCGAACTGCAACAAAGAGTTGCTGGTTTTAGACAAGAAGCGGCAGAAGGAACCCTTACTGGAAAAGAATATCATCAATTTTACAAAACCCTAGCTCCTTATCTCAACATCGAAAAACCCACTTTCTTTGCCAATCTCTACTACTTTTTTACCTATCAGGTAGACTATATGTATGTGCGGTATTTCCTTTGGAATTTTGTTGGAAGACAAGACGATGTCCAAGGGAATTATAACATTTTACATGGGAATTGGATCAGCGGAATCCCTTTTATCGATGAAATGAGGTTAGGAAATCAAAAGGCATTGAGTGAAGATGCCTTGAATAATAAAGCAAGAAACACTTACTTTTTCCTCCCTTTTATTCTGGGATTATTAGGAATAAGTTTTTTGTATCAACAGGACAAGCAACGTTTTTGGGTATTGCTGCTCTTTTTCTTGTTTACTGGTCTGGCCCTAAAAGTATATTTGAACGAACGCCCTTTTGAACCCAGAGAAAGAGACTATGCATTGGTGGGCTCTTTTTACGTTTTCTCTATTTGGATTGGAATGGGAGCTTTCTACTTGGCACAAGCCTTAAAAGACAAATGGAAAAATAAATGGGCTCAACCTCTTGCTGTAACCCTTTGCGCACTAGCAGTGCCTGTACTTATGGCGTTCCAGAACTGGGACGATCACGATCGTTCGGGTCGTTACACAGCACAATCTGTTGCCAAATCCTACCTCACTTCCATCCAAAAAGATAAAGGAGCGATGATTTTTGCCATCGGAGACAACGATACTTTTGCCCTATGGTATGCACAAGACATTGAGGGATATCGAACCGATGTACGCCCCATAAACACGAGTTTACTCGCTACCGATTGGTACATCGATCAGATGAAAAGAAAAACCTATGAAAGCGAACCTATTCCCTCTCAATTGACCCATCCACGCTATGCTTATGGTATTCGCGACTACATCAAATACGAACCCTTGGCCGATACTTTACGGTGGAACATTAAAGACTTTATCAATTGGGTAGATAGCGATCATCCGAGAACCAAATACAAACAATTGCTCGTTCAATCGGGCATTGATCCTTCCCAATATCCCAAAGGAACTCAGGACATGGTTTACTACCCTACCAACAAAATCAGAGTGCCTGTGAATGTAGAAAATGTGCTTGCTTCAGGGATTGTTAAACCCAAAGACAAAGATAAAATCGTTCCCTATATCGATATCGATCTTCCTACCTCAGGCTTGTATAAAAACCAGTTAATGATGCTCGATATTTTAGCCAATAACGATTGGAAACGACCGATTTATTTTACTGGCGGAAGCTATAACGATGCCGAGTATTTGTGGATGAAAGAGTATCTGCAGCTGGAAGGATTGGTGTATAAACTTGTGCCGATTAAAACCCCGTTAAACCCTATTAATCCTTATTTAATGGGAAGGCTAGACGCAGACAATATGTATGAGATTGTCAAAAAATGGGAATGGGGAAATTCGGATAGTCCAGAAATTTATCACGATCCAGAAACGCGAAAAAACAGCATCTCCTATCGAAGCAATATGGCCCGGTTAGCCGAAGTGCTTATCAACGAAGGAAAGGAAGAAAAAGCAGAAGAAATCTTAGATTTAGCCATAGATAAAATGCCCATAGACTATTTTGGATATTACAGCTTATTGGCTCCTTTTATCGACAGTTATTACCGAATTGGTGAAAAAGAAAAAGCGAGAAAAGTTTTTGAAAAAATAGCTCAAAAACACCAAAGTCAACTGAATTATTTTGGAAGCTTATCACTCGATTTGCAGTACGAATTGGGAGAAGAAATTCTAACCGAAATTGAACGTTATCGCGCTTTAGTAGAAGCGGTTCAAAACAACAAAGACACTGAAAAAATGGGCGAATACATTGTCTCGTTTATTACTTTCAGCGATCAATTCCGTTTTTTGTACGGCAATTATGACTACTACACCGCCATGATAGAATTTATTGAAGGGTTGTATTTGAGTAACAACGAAATAAAAGCGAGGGAATTGATAGAACAAATTGCTTCGGTTTATGAAGAACGAATTTCCATCATCAGCGGTTTTTCTCCTGAAAGGCAAAACGAGCTCAACGACCGCATTATGGATGAAGTAAATGGCTATAGAAATGTTCTGCTCTATGTGAATTTATACGGAACAGAAGAACAAAGAGACAGTTTAGAAAAAAGAATTTACACAAGCCTAAAGCAGCTAAGCCTTTTTGAAGAAATCATCGAAAACTAATCGAGATACTCATTCATTAAGCCAATCAGTGTATTGGCGTCTTGTTCTCCGCTTTGGCGCCATACCATTTCTCCTTTTTTGTAAATCATAAGCGTAGGCGTTACTTTCACGCGTAAGGCCTCGGCCAGAGGGATGTTTTTATTGACATCAATTTTGATGACTTTCCCATGATCGCCCATTGCGGCAGCGACTGCTTTTAAGGTAGGATGAAATTCCAAATGAATATCTTCTATGTCTTCATAAAAGACCAATAGAAGGGGGGCTTTTTCATCAATTAAATCTCCAAAATTTGACATGACTGAGCGGTATGAGTTATCTCTGCTTTTTTGCTAAGGTAGGATTTTTTTCAAACTTCTTATACTGAACGCTTTAAGGTGATAACAGTGATTTCTGGCCAAATACCAACTCTTCCTGGGTAACCCAAAAATCCAAAGCCCCGATTTACGTTCAACCACTGCTTGTTTTGTTCATATAAACCGGCCCATTGCTTATACCGCCATTTGACCGGACTCCACTTGATCCAACCTGGAATTTCGACCCCAAATTGCATTCCATGGGTGTGGCCACTTAAAGTAAGTTGAAACGGATGTTGATGAGGAACTACTTTTGCTTCCCAATGGGAGGGGTCGTGCGATAATAACACTTTAAAATCTTCGGACTTTACCTGTGCCACTGCTCGATTTAAATCCCCCGCTTTTTTAAATCCGCCTTTGCCCCAGTTCTCCACACCTACAAGAGCAATGCGTTCGTTTTCTTTTTCTAAAAAATGAGTTTGATTTAAAAGGACATTAAAACCCATTTCCTTTTGCATCTTCAAAAGGTCATTTAAGTTGGTTACTTTTTGATCGGGAGAAGGCCAATTGACATAATCGCCATAATCGTGGTTCCCTAGTACTGAAAAAACACCTTCGGGGGCTGTGAGTCGAGAAAAAGAAGCTTTCCAAGGGAGCAACTCCTCGGCTTTGTTATTGACAATATCGCCTGTGAAAAGAATCACATCCGATTGTTGTTCGTTGATTAAATCAATGCCATAGTTAACTTTCTCTGCGTTATCGAAACTTCCGCTGTGAATATCAGAAATATGGGTGATTTGAAAACCGTCGAACGCCGAGGGAAGGTCGTCAAAAGCGAGTTCGTACTTCAACACCTTATAATTGTATTTTCCTTTGATCATTCCAACCAAAAGGGAAGCAAAAGGAATGGCGCCTAGTACCAAGGCGAGTTTCGAAACAAAAGCCCTTCGGCCAGGCAACTGGGTAGGTGTGCTTTCAGAGAAAAAGAAACGAAACAGAAAACGTAAAAAACGAGTAATGTCTTCCAAAAATAAAAATCCAATTACCAAAAGTTGAAAAACCACTAAAGCCATAAAAACGCCTGCAGAAATACTCATGGAAGGAGTAAAACTGGTGCCTCTTGAGTAAAAGGAAAATTGAATGAAAAAATTCAAATGGATGCCTAAAATGATAAGTGAATAAAGCAAAACCAACCAACGATTCAACCCTAAGGTTTTTATGGCTTGGTAAGCATACCATTGTAAGGCTCCAAGGAAAAGAATTGAAATAATCCAGCGCATGCTATTGATAAATTTAGTTCATTTTGTGAGCTAGTTCCATTGCTTTTCCATCCGATAAACTTGCCACATACGAAGTAGCATTGAGCAAGGTATTGTAAAGACTATCGGACTGGATGGGAATTTCGCGTGGAATTAGACGAAGAACCAGCTTGTCGTAAGCGGTTTCTTTTTCATAAAATTGATTTGCTGCGGCTTGGCAAAAAGCGTTGAGAAGGGTATGGATTACTTTATAACCCACAATTTCTTTTTGCAGCACCTCTTCAGACTGATACACTTTTTCTACACTTATGGCAATAATGTCATCCATTTGTGCTTTGTATCGGCTTTTATCTAGCAAGGCACTTGAGAATGTCCCCTCTAAAATCGCTTGCTCATTGTCTAGGAAAATCCGCACCGCATCAGAAATTAAGCTGTTGATGGCTAAAGAACGTAAATAGCTCATCCGTTGAGTAGTATGCTTTAAACCTGCGTATTTTTCGGTATCCATTCGGTCTTTAACCAATTTTATCAAATACTCCAGGGCGTAGTCTTCTGCAATCCACCCCAAGTTGATTCCGTCTTCAAAATCAATGATGGTATAGCAAATATCATCTGCGGCTTCTACAAGGAAAGCAAGCGGGTGACGATGACAACGCTTGGGCTGTAGCATCCCCATTTCCGTTGCCATTTCCTTAAAAAAGGATTTTTCCGATTGGAAATAGCCAAACTTTTTATCGGCAACGTGTGGGGTTGGTCGGTAGGGAAGCGATGCCTTAGGGTATTTCATAAAAGCGCCGAGGGTAGCGTAGCTAATGCGCAAACCTCCAGGGGCTCCTTCCACAGATTCGGTGATGAGCTTGAATCCATTAGCGTTGCCTTCGAAAAGACAAAGGTCTTCGTATTCTTCTGGGGTAAGTTGTGTTTTATAGTGTTGCCCCTCCCCTCTTGAAAAGAAATGACCGATTGCTTTTTCTCCACTGTGTCCAAAAGGAGGATTGCCAATATCGTGGGCTAATGCAGCGGCGGCAACAATTGCCCCAAAATCGTTGGGTTGGTAGCCATGGGTTTTTTGAAGATGGGGGTGGCGATTTAAGATTTCTTTCCCTGCCAAGCGCCCTAAACTTCTTGCAACTACCGAAACCTCAATGCTGTGGGTTAATCGCGTATGAACAAAATCGGTTTTTGAAAAAGGAATGACTTGTGTTTTGTCTTGTAACGAACGAAAAAAAGAGGAAAACACAATTCGGTCGTAGTCCACTTCAAAACCCAATCGGATTTCATCTTGCTCTTTGCGAATGCGTTTGGTAGTGTCTCCAAAGCGTTGAAGAGAAAGCAATTGTTCCCAATTCATAATTTATTTTTTGTAAAGGTAAAAAAAGATTAGCGCTTATGGAGTTTATGAACGCAATGTTAATTGAGATCAATTTTCTTAACAATAGCTTAAAAATCAAGTAGTACAAAGTTAAAATTTATGGCTCAAGGCTTAACACAGAACTAAAATATTCCGCTTACATATAGCCTAGTTTTGGAATATCAAAATCATTAAAAAATGAAAACAACAAATTTTTTTTTCTTATTATTACTAATTGCTGGTTTAAGCTCTTGTACTAGTGAACCACAAACCATTATTGAAACAGAAGTAGTCACAGAAACAGTAACTGTTACCATTTCAACTCCTGTTGTTACTCCAGAAACTGAAACAGTAGGTTCAGGTGGTATTTTCTATATCGATGATGCAGTAACATGGACCAATGATCGTATTTGGATCATGAATGGAAAAGTTGTTGTTAGATCGGGAGGTTCCCTTACTGTTGAAGCAGGAACAATCGTCAAATCAGAAAGTGCGCAAGGAGTAGATGCTACTGCTTTAATCATTGCAGGTGGAGCAACATTCAACGCCAATGGAACTGCTGACAGTCCAATTATTTTTACAGATGTTAACGATAATATCGATTATAATGACGGTGTTATAAGTCCTAATCGCGTACCTACAGATACTGGAAAGTGGGGTGGGATTATTGTTTTAGGAAATGCTACCGTAGGTCAAGATGGAGGAAGCGACGATATCGAAGGAATTGCTTCTGGATTTGACTGGACCTCTTATGGAGGTAATGACGATAGCGATTCTTCTGGTTCAATGACTTATCTTTCTATTCGTCACAGTGGAACACAACTAGCTGGTGGAGATGAAATTCAAGGCTTAACCCTAGGTGGAGTTGGTAATGGAACAACGGTCAACCATATTGAAGTTGTAGGAAGTAATGATGATGGAATAGAAATCTTTGGCGGAAGCGTCAATGTAGATAATGTAGTGATTTTTGGTCAACGTGACGATGCTCTTGATTTAGATCAAGCCTACAAAGGAACCATTACCAATGCAGTCCTAGCCCTAAGAGCCAACTCTGATAACCCATTTGAAATTGATGGGACAGAAGATTCTACTGGAGCGATTGATGGAGTATTTACAGTAAATGACGTAACGGTTTATGGAGATGATAATCCAGAACCAGGAAAAAATAATCTAGGCGACTGGAAAAGTGATGCTACTGGCTTAACAAACAACGTTGTCTACAAAAATATTGATAACCTAGCCATTAAAGGCATCGATGCTGATACCTACAACGGGCAAGCTACTGCAGCTTCTTTAGGTAACTTAAACTTCAATGATTTTGACTTTATTAGCACTTCAGCTATCGCAGATATTTTTGCAAACACCGCAGTTTCAGATTATGCAAACTGGGCAGAAATTGTAACAGAACAACAAGCGGATACTGGTGCAGATGAAACAGTGTTTTCATGGACCCTTTGGGATGCACTTTCCAATTAATATTTATACCTAACTAATCTTAGAATTTGCCTGACTAAAAAGTCAGGCAAATTTTTACTTTTTACAAATGAGACAATTTTTTATTTTATTCGCCCTATTATTTTCAACCTACATTTATTCACAATCCATTATTACTGGTACTATTACAGACGGCGAATTTGTCGAACCTTTACCTTTTGCCAATGTAGTTCTTAAAACTGCAGACGGAGCAACAACCCTAGGGGGGAGTACTTCTGATTTTGATGGGAAATTTAGCTTTGATGTTGTACAAGGCCAATACCTCTTAGAGTTTTCTTATGTAGGCTATGGCACACAAAATATTTCTGACATCGAAGTAAACAGCGATGGAGAGGTAGTTGTAAATGTAACACTTAGTGCCTTAGACAACGCTCTAGAAGAAGTTGTGGTAACCACTTCTGCAAGACAAAACTCAGAACAAGCTGTCCTTGCATTACAGAAAAAGTCGATTAACCTCATGGATGGTTTATCTTCACAATCGATCAAAAAATCTGGAGACACCAATCTTGCTGCGGCCATAAAACGTGTCCCAGGAGTTTCACTACAAGACGGAAAATTTGTTTATGTCCGTGGTTTAGGAGATCGTTATTCAAAAACACTTTTAGGAGGCTTAGAAATTCCTGGTTTAGATCCTGATAAAAACACCCTTCAATTAGATATTTTTCCTACCAACCTTTTAGATAATATCATTGTAAATAAATCGGCAAGTGCTGATCTAAATGCAGACTTCTCTGGTGGGGTAGTCAACATCATCTTAAAAGACTTTTCGGCTTTACCAGAATACACTTTTTCGGTTTCTGGATCATATAATCCCTCAATGAACCTTGTGGGTAATGCCATTCAAAATAACCCTGAGGGAACCAATCTGTTTGGATTCAATAATGGTTACTTTGACCAAAGATTAGGGGCACGACAAGTGATCCCCCTTCCGGAAGTTTCTCAACCTGGACGCTCTTCTGTCTTGACAAAAATAACCGAACTATTTACGCCTGAAATGGCTGTAAACCGATACAGCTCTGGGTTGAATTACAACATTGGTGCAAGCGCAAGTAACCAATTTAAGTTAACAGAAGATAAAGCCATAGGGTTTATTGCTGCTGTAGGCTTTAGAAGCAATACAGAATACTATGACAATTATACTACTGGAACAACCAATAAAGAAAATAGCAGTGGTATTACATTAGAAACTTCTCAAAATGGAGAATTAGGTAAAATAACAAAATTAGCCAGCGGGCTTGCAGGCATTTCACTTAAGACTGAAAAGTCAAAATACAAACTTAATTTACTCAATTTACGCAGTGCAGAATCTACTGCACTTAATGCTGTTTTTCAAGATTATTTGGAAAACCCTTATATCGGTATTGCAAGTATTTTAACCTATACAGAACGCAATATTGTTTCCATCCCTTTTAGTGCAAAACATGTATTAAATGAAGGAAAGTCAACAATAGAATGGAAAATTGCTCCTTCTTTTGCCGAAGTATTTGACAAAGATTTTAAAAAGACTGTCTTTGAAACTAATGAAGATCGCTCTTATTTTGTCCTTTCTCCCGCAACCACACAATTACCCCAACGTTTGTGGAGAACCTTAAGAGAAGACGCCCTCGCGAGTACATTTTTATATTCGCATAATCTTGAGGGAGGTAAAATTGAAGGGAAACTAAAAACAGGAGGCGCATATTCAACTAAAAACAGAACCTTTAGAACAGCGAACTACTCTATCGATTATATTGGCCGAAGTGAAAATTTATTGGGAGATCCTAATAATCTTCTTGAGCCAAACAATTTGTGGACTCCCCAGAATAATAATGGTTCGTATGTTTTTGGAGACTTTCAACGTACAAATCAATACGATGCAAGTAGTAGCACAACTGCTGCTTTTGTTTCGGCAGAGCTAAAATTTAATGAGGCATGGAAATCAGTCATTGGTCTTCGCTTCGAAAATTATCTTGTAAAATACACTGGACAGAGCTTAGAGCAAGATATTTTTGACAATGCAGAGTTGATAAATGTTAATGATTTTTTCCCATCGTTAAATGTGATTAGAACCCTGGACGAGGACACTAATCTTCGCTTTTCCTATGCTAGAACAACTGCACGACCTAGTTTTAAAGAAAATTCTGCAGCACGCATTTTTGACCCAATTACAGAGCGTTTCTTCATTGGGAACACAGACTTAAATCCTTCTTATATCAATAACTTAGATTTACGTTATGAAAAGTATGGGGAAGGGAATCAGTTTTTTGCTTTAAGTGTTTTCTTTAAACAGCTAACAGACCCTATTGAAATAGTTGCTTATGACTTTAATACTGCAAATCAATTAATTGCGCGTAACAATGAATCTGCAACTGTTGCTGGGGTTGAGGTTGAATACCGCAAGAACTTGCTCGATAATAGTACAAAAAAGCTTTCTCTTAATGTGAACGCATCCTTTATACAATCTAGACAACGCATGAGTGATGGGGAGTATGATGGACGTGTAATAACAGAGCCTAATAGAACCATCGATCCTTATCGTGTACTACAAGGACAATCTCCCTTCTTGATCAATACGGGGATTACTTATACCTTACCAGAGTCCAGTCTTGACGCTAGTCTTTTTTACAACGTACAAGGGAAAACGCTTGAAGTCGTCGGTGTAGGAAACATTCCAGATGTCTATACAGATCCTTTCAATAACTTAAACTTAACGGTAATTAAAAAGCTTGGTACAGATGATAATCAAACCCTTACCTTAAAAGTTCAAAACATCTTAAATGATACGAGAGAGAGTTACTATGACTATTTTGGGGAACAACAATTACCTTTCTCGTTATACAACCTTGATAGGACAATCACTTTGGGATATAATATTAAGTTCTAAGCCTTGATAATACAATGAAAAACAAGTAGATTTACCGCAGAAGTTAAACATGGAGAATCTATATTTTTATATTGTCATATTATTGGCTGTTTTAGCCATAGGAGATTTAATCGTCGGCGTCAGTAATGACGCCGTCAATTTTTTAAACTCAGCAATCGGTTCCAAAGCCATTTCTTTTCGCAACATCATGATTTTGGCGAGTTTAGGAATTGCCCTTGGGGCCATTTTCTCAAGTGGAATGATGGAAGTAGCACGAAAAGGTATTTTTAACCCCAGTGCGTTTAATTTTCAAGAAATCATTTTCATTTTCATGGCCGTAATGATTACGGACATTTTACTGTTGGATTTTTTCAATACGCTTGGGATGCCTACTTCAACCACGGTTTCTATCGTTTTTGAATTGTTGGGCGCTGCTATTGTAATGGCGTTAATAAAAATTTATGCCAACGGAAATGGAATTGCAGAACTGAGCAATTACATCAATACCACAAAAGCCACTCAAATTGTTTTTGGAATCTTGCTCTCGGTTGTTGTCGCATTCAGCATTGGTGCCTTCGTGCAGTGGGTGTCGCGCTATATGCTGTCTTTTTACATCGACAAAAATTCAACTTTCAAAAAATCCCTTTTTGGAGGAATTTCATTAGCTGCTTTGGCCAATTTTATTCTCATCAAAGGAATCAAAGGTACTGAATATGCCAACCAAACTTTTCCCTTTTTAGGCGATAAAACCATTCGCGCTTTCCTCAACGAAGAAGTTCTATTGGTCAATGGTGCCAATGTGTTGTTGTGGTTGTTAGTTTCATATTTGTTGCTTCGTTTTACGAAAATAAACATCTTTAAATTGATTATCGGAATAGGAACATTGGATTGGCGCTCGCTTTTGCTGGAAACGATTTGGTGAATTTTATCGGTGTCCCTATCGCGGCTTTTCAGGCCTATGAAGCTTGGGTGGCTTCTGGGGTTCCTGCCGAAAGCTTTGAAATGGGTGTGCTGGCCTCCAAAGTACCCACCCCTACCTTATTTCTCCTTGGATCAGGAATCATCATGATTTTTACATTGTGGTTTTCTTCAAAAGCAAAGAGGGTAGTCAAAACCTCCCTCGATCTCTCTAATCAATACGACACCAAAGAGCGTTTTAAGTCCAACGCACTTTCTCGAGGCATCGTAAAGCTATTCGGTTGGATTAATGACCAAGTGACGCAAATGCTTCCAGAACAGTTTAAAAAGAAAATAGCAAAGCGTTTTGAACTCATTCCTGTGGATCCCTCTTCGGATTGGGTCAACAATGCGCCATCTTTTGATATGATGCGTGCAAGCATCAATTTGGTTGTAGCAGCCATTCTTATCTCCGCAGCAACTTCATTAAAACTTCCACTATCCACTACCTATGTTACGTTTATGGTAGCCATGGGAACCTCGCTTTCAGATAAAGCATGGGGAAGAGACAGTGCCGTTTATCGTGTGTCTGGGGTAATTAATGTCATTGGCGGATGGTTTTTTACTGCCATCAGCGCATTTACCGTTTGTGGATTTATCCTTTACCTTTTTCATATCGGAGGGCCTTTTGCCATCGCTTCCATTTTCTTTGCCGTACTAATTATTATTGGGAAAAATTTTCTGTCTTACCGCAAAAAATCAGAGAAAACCGTGGACAATAGCATTACGCTCAAAGCGGAAAGTCGTTCTTTTTTAGGCGTCATTCGCGAAGCCGATGAAAACATCACTCAGGTAGCCATCGGAGTCGATCGTTCCTATACCCTTTTGATTGAGGGGTTATCGCCGCATAACCTAAAAAAATTAGAAACGGCAAAAGTAGAAGTAAAACGCCTAGAGGAAGGGATTCACGATTTAAGAAACAACCTTTTCTTTTTTATTCGAAACCTTGAAGAAACCAGTTTAAATGCAAGTACATTTTAGATCGATACGCTGCGCTACATTCAAGACATTATTGAAGATATGGGGTATTTGGTGGACATAAGCCACAACCACATCAATAACAACCACAGCAAGCTGAAGCTAAGTCAAATAAGAGATTTGAAAGACATTTCCGAGTGGATAGATTTGCTTTTAAAAGGATCGATCAATGCATTTGAAGATAACTCGCTTAAAAAGCTAGAAGCAGTATTAAATAAAAAAGAAGTAATTTACACGACGTTGAATGAGAAAATAAATACTCAAATTGAACGTACTAGAAGGGACGAAACTAGTCCTAAAAACACAACCTTGTATTTCAATATCTTGTTAAAATCGAAAGATTTAATTACGCACAAAATTGAATTGATCGAAGAGTTTTACCGCAGTACGCGTCAAATCATCAATTAATCAAGGGAGTTAATTTTTCTCTGAAAGAACAAGTGGAGCATTGTTTTTCCATGCCATCTTCTTTTGAATGGCATTCTTTTTAAAGATAACCTCGGTTAAACTTTCCTCAGTAGAAAATAACCATGTTCCTTCTCGCTTTCCACGTTTGTAGTTTCCGGTCATTCCTAGTGTTCCGTCTTCATTGTATTGAACCCATTTTCCATGAAGTTTTTTGTTCTTTAGATAACCTTGCTGTGCAATCTGACCATTCTCATGATAAAAAGTAACTTTTTGAAGATTTCCTTCACGTTGGATCGTTTTATTGACATCCATGTTTTGAGCATGGATACCAAAACAAAAAAGGGCGATTAAAGAAAAAAATGCTGTTTTCATAAGATTAGCTTTATGTTATATTAATCAAATATATGCAATTATAACACAATTACAAAACACTTACATAACGTTTACTTAACATTAGGGATTTCGCACAAAAAAAACCTCCCAAATGAGAGGCTTATTGATTTGAAAATAAGGGAATTATGACCCACACATGAGGCAATCGTCATCTTCACTTTCTCTTGACTGTTGCAACATGACTTTTAGCTCTTCAGGACTTAACGGTTCTACAGGAACATTGCTGACCTGGGTGGCTGCGGAGGCAGGGGTAGCCGATGCGGCTACAGCAGCGGTTGCAGGAACCGTTTGTTCTTTTTCTTTATTCGCCACTGTAAATTTGATGGCATCTACCGCCGATTTAGTTCGTAGATAATACATCCCCGTTTTTAAGCCCGATTTCCAAGCATAGAAGTGCATGGAAGTCAATTTCGCCATGGTTGCTCCTTCCATAAACAAGTTGAGCGATTGCGACTGGTCAATGAAATAACCCCGCTGTCTCGACATGTCAATGATGTCTTTCATACTCATCTCCCAAACGGTTTTGTACAATTCACGAATGTCTGCTGGAATGGTTTCAATGTGTTGAACAGATCCGTTATGCACGCATCAATTCTTGCTTCATTTCTTCAGTCCAGAGGCCTTGCGCGACCAAATCTTCTAATAAATGTTTATTCACAACAATAAACTCCCCTGACAAAACACGGCGTGTATAAATGTTGGAAGTATAGGGTTCGAAACATTCGTTGTTTCCAAGGATTTGTGAGGTAGATGCTGTAGGCATAGGTGCTACAAGCAATGAATTTCTTACCCCGTGTTTTTTCACTTGCTTACGAAGTCCTGCCCAGTCCCAACGACCAGAGAGCTCATCGTCGCTAACGCCCCACAAATTGTGTTGGAATTCTCCTTTAGAAATGGGCGACCCTTTATAAGAAGAATAGGTTCCTTCGCGTTGTGCTTCTTCCATAGGAGCGGTTACAGCAGCAAAATAAAGGGTTTCAAAAATATCTTGATTCAACTCTTTAGCAGCATCCGATGTAAAAGGCATACGCAACTGGATAAAGGCATCGGCTAAACCTTGTACTCCAAGACCTACAGGACGGTGGCGCATGTTTGAATTTTCAGCTTCGACAACAGGGTAGTAGTTGCGGTCGATAACCTTGTTCAGGTTTTTAGTAACGCGCTTGGTAACACGGAAAAGTTCTTCATGGTCAAAAGCCCCATCTTTCACAAACATGGGCAGCGCAATGGAAGCGAGGTTACACACCGCAACTTCATCAGGCGCGGTATACTCCATAATCTCTGTACAGAGGTTAGAAGAACGAATGGTCCCTAGGTTTTTTTGATTGGATTTTCGATTAGCAGCATCTTTATAGAGCATGTAAGGCGTACCAGTCTCGATTTGGGATTCTAAGATTTTTTCCCAAAGCTCTCGAGCGCGAATGGTTTTTCGTCCTTTGCCTTCACTTTCATATTTGGTATAAAGCGCTTCAAATTCTTCGCTGTGGCAGTTGAACAGATCTGGGCATTCGTTCGGGCACATTAACGTCCATTCTGCATCGGCCTCTACGCGTTTCATAAAAAGGTCGGGCGTCCACATGGCGTAAAACAGATCGCGGGCTCGCATTTCTTCTTTCCCGTGATTTTTCTTTAAATCGAGAAAGTCAAAAATGTCAGCATGCCACGGTTCTACATAAATGGCAAAAGAACCTTTTCTTTTTCCGCCTCCTTGGTCTACGTAACGTGCCGTATCGTTAAAAACACGCAACATAGGTACAATCCCATTCGATGTTCCGTTGGTTCCTGCGATATAGGAACCCGTTGCACGGATGTTGTGAATAGAAAGCCCTATTCCCCCTGCAGACTGCGAAATTTTAGCAGTTTGCTTAAGCGTGTCATATATCCCGTCTATGCTGTCATCTTTCATGGTAAGCAAGAAACAGGACGACATTTGCGGCTTAGGCGTTCCAGAGTTGAAAAGAGTGGGTGTCGCATGGGTAAAATAGCGCTTCGACATCAACTCATAAGTTTCAAGGACCGAATCAATATCATCCATATGTATTCCAACAGAAACACGCATAAGCATGTGTTGGGGACGTTCGGCAATTTGTCCGTTGAGTTTAAGTAAATAGGAGCGCTCTAAGGTTTTAAACCCAAAAAAGTCGTAACCAAAATCACGGTTGTAAATGATACTCGAATCGAGTTTTTCTTTGTTCTTTTTGATTACTTCATACACCTCATCAGACAAAAGAGGAGCGTCTTTTCCAGTACGTGGGTTTACGTATTGGTAAAGGTCAGTCATTACCTCAAAAAAAGATTTTTTGGTGTTTTTATGCAGGTTAGAAACCGATATACGGGCAGCAAGTTGTGCATAATCGGGATGCGTAGTCGTCATGGTTGCCGCTATTTCCGAAGCGAGGTTGTCGGGTTCCGATGTGGTTACTCCATCGTATAGACCTTCAATAACACGCATGGCTACACGAACAGGATCGACCAAGGGATTGAGGTTATAGCAGAGTTTTTTTACTCTTGCCGTAATTTTATCGAACATTATGGGTTCCTTTCGCCCGTCTCTTTTGACTACAAACATGCACTTATGTATTTAAATTATTATATACTACTGTAGTTGAGTGATTGCAAACTACAGGGTGGGTTTCTTGATTTTAAAAATCAGCGTCGAAGCTAATTTTCTTAGTTTCTTCGCTTGTTTCGTTGTTGAGTACACCCGCTTTTTGGTATTCAGAAACACGTTTTTCGAAGAAGTTGGTTTTCCCTTGAAGCGAAATCATATCCATGAAGTCGAAAGGGTTGGAAACGTTGAATTGTTTTTCACACCCGAGCTCTAATAAAAGACGGTCGGTTACAAACTCCAAGTATTGTGTCATGAGTTTGGCGTTCATCCCAATTAAGCTAACGGGGAGAGATTCTGTGACGAATTCACGTTCGATAGTTAAGGCATCCAAAATAATTTCTTGGATACGCTCTTTTGGTACTTTATTAACCAGGTGGTGGTTGTGCAAGTGCACAGCAAAATCGCAGTGGACACCTTCGTCTCTAGAAATAAGCTCGTTAGAGAAGGTTAATCCCGGCATAAGACCTCTTTTCTTTAACCAGTAAATGGAACAAAATGCCCCTGAAAAGAAAATCCCCTCTACCGCAGCAAAAGCGATAAGTCGTTCAGCAAAGGAATCGGAATCGATCCAACGCAAAGCCCATTCAGCTTTCTTTTTAATTGCTGGAAACACCTCGATTGCTCTAAAGAGTTGATCTTTTTCGGCTTCATCTTTTACATAAGTATCAATGAGCAAAGAATAGGTTTCCGAATGGATGTTTTCCATCATAATTTGAAAACCGTAGAAGAATTTGGCTTCCGAGTATTGCACTTCGTTTACAAAATTTTCGGCAAGATTTTCATTTACGATCCCGTCAGAAGCGGCAAAAAAAGCTAAGATATGCTTGATGAAGTATTTTTCATCGTCATTGAGTTTAGTGCTCCAGTCGGTTAGGTCTTGATGAAGGTCAATTTCTTCAGCAGTCCAAAAACTAGCTTCCATCTTTTTATACCACTCCCAAATGTCGTGGTGTTGGATTGGAAAAATTACAAATCGGTCTTTGTTTTCGTCTAGTATTGGTTCTACTGCTGCCATAATTTCGTCATTTAAAGTTTCTAGCTAATTTTTGTTCTAACAAAGATTTAAAATTGTCGTCAGAAATGAAAGTCATACTTATTCACAATGACGCATAGTTTTTAACAAATTGACCCTTATTATATCAAAGTTAAATAAAAAATCGTTTTTATAAAAATCTGTTTATGAGCCTATTAAAAAGAAAAATGAGTGCTTAGCCCCTATAAACACTAGGACGTCTAATTTTGCTTTTTCATTGCTTCGGTTTCGAGTTCTTTATACCAAGCTTCACCAAACTTTCGAACTAAGGCTTCTTTTACAAATTGATAGATAGGGACTTTCAATTCTTCTCCCAAATGACATGCAGCATCACAAATTTGCCAATGGTGATAATTGACAGCTGTGAATTCAGAATAATGCTGGACACGAACGGGATAAAGATGGCAAGAAACAGGTTTTTTCCAATCAATTTTACCATCTAAAAAGGCTTTTTCGATACCACAACTGGCATGTCCTTTTTCATCAAAAACGGTGTAAACACATTCCTTTCCGTTAATGATTGGGGTTTCCCATTCACCGTCTACTCCTTTTACATAAAGGCCTTGCGATTCAATTTCTTCTAACCCCTGTGCTGGTAAATAAGGACGGATTTTATCAAAATCCCTTTTCAACAGCGGCAATTCGTCTTCGGTTAAGGGGGCTCCCGCCTCTCCCTCTACACAACAAGCGCCTTTGCACTGCGATAAATTACACACAAATTCACGCTCTAGTAAATCTTCTGAAACCAATGTTTTCCCTATCTGCATCATAACTCAAAGATAAATTATTCTCCCGCCAAGAGGCGTAAAAAATATGTACTTTTATAAAAATTTAAATCCCAAATGAACTTAGATATCAAAGAAATAGCAACAGCAAGCACGATTTTATTTGCTGTTATCGATATTGTAGGAAACATCCCTATTGTCATTAGTCTTAGAAAAAAAATAGGCCATATTCAATCCGAAAAAGCCTCCATTGTTTCTGGAGTCATCATGATTGCCTTTTTATTTGTAGGGGAAAAAATTCTAGCCCTTATTGGAATTGACATCAACTCTTTCGCTGTAGCGGGAGCCTTTATCATTCTTTTATTGGCTTTAGAAATGGTTATGGGCGTCAATCTTTTTAAGGACGATATTCCCGAAACCGCGTCGATTGTTCCCCTGGCTTTCCCAATGATTGCGGGTGCTGGGACACTCACTTCTTTGCTTTCGCTACGCGCTGAATTCCATGTGGTAAATATCATTGTGGCTATTGTAATCAATATCCTAATTGTCTATGGCATACTGAAATCTTCTTCTAGAATCGAAAAAATCCTCGGGCAGTCGGGCATCAATATTATTCGAAAGGTATTTGGGGTGGTTTTATTAGCCATCGCAGTAAAACTCTTCACCACCAACATCAAACAACTTTTTTAAATCCCTCACCATGAAAAACTTTTTACGCATCATGATTGTTCTCGCTTTGGGAATGCTTGCTTTTAACTTGACCAAGATTGATTGGAGCGCACCTAACTATGGGGACAGTGCTGTAGCCGTCATCGGGGTTTTAGCCTCGGGATCGGCCTTTTTGTTGCTTCTTATTTTAATGCTTTCATTAAAAATCAAAGCCAAAAAAAACGGGAAAGTATTTTAGTTCTCGCCTTGATCAAAGCTTAGAGCGGCCTTTACAAATGGATCTTTTTTATTCAATATTTCCAGTTGTGCTTCTTCGTTGAATAGCTGCAAGCCCATGTATCCTTGAATCGCATTTTCCAGTATGGATGTGTTTTCCAAAGACAAAGGAATGCCTTGTTGCTCAATGTATTTTTTTAATTCCGCCACCCAATAATCTGCTTTTGGTAAGTTTTTGGACACAAACGCTTCTTGTTCAAGGTTGGAATAGGGTTGACGATTTTTATCCAATTCCGTATATACAAAATGGTTGAGCACATTGGATTTTAAAACATAGGCAGTCCACTCATCGTCTAAAGTCGATGATGACGTTAAATAATAGTCGGGTGTGATTCCGCCACCTCCATACACTTTTCTTCCTTGTGGAGTAAAAAACACCAAGGAATCGTTTTTTGGAATCGCTTCTTCACTGGCCATTTCTCCAGAAGAGAAGCGGTCATCGATTTCGGCAAAATAAGTTTGTTTGTCTTTTAAAAAAGGGCGCTGAATGGATCGGCCTGTGGGCGTGTAATAGCGTGCTGTGGTCAATCGAATGGCCTCATTATTTCCGAGGGGCATTTGCTGCTGCACCAAACCTTTACCAAAACTACGACGGCCAATAATCCATGCCCGATCGTTGTCTTGCAAAGCACCGGCGACAATTTCACTTGCCGAAGCAGAAGAACGATTGATTAAAACACTTATTTTTCCTTTTTTAAATAGTCCTTTTTTTGTGGATGCCGTTAGGGTACGTTCCCCTTGGTTGCTTTCTACCTCAACAATGGTTTTTCCTTCTTCTAAAAAAGCATCAGATATAGAAATAGCAGATTCCAGTAGCCCCCAGGATTGTCGCGCAGGTCTAAAATTAACTCGTTCATCCCCTTGGCGATTAGGGCTTGCATGGCCTCCCTAAATTCTTGCGTAGTCGTTGCAGCAAAACGATTAATTTTTAAATAACCCACATCATCATTAATCATGTAGTGCATTACCGATCTTATAGGAACAGAGCCTCTTTTTAGGCGAATGATAAACTCCCTTTTTTCTGATGGACGATAGAGTTTCAGGTTAACTTCAGTCTCTTTTTCACCGCGTAGCCTTTGTACAATTGCTTCACTAGTAAAGGTTTTCCCATAAAGGGTGTCTTTGTCGGCAACCAAAATACGATCCCCCGTTTTTAATCCTTGTTTTTTGCCTGGCCCCCTTGCAAAACACGGGTCACATTCACGGTGTCGTTCACCATAAAAAAACTAACGCCAATGCCTACAAAATTGCCTTGCATGTCATCGGAAATACGTTGCAAATCTTCAGAAGAAATATAAAAAGAATGGGGGTCGAGTTCATCGATTATTTCTTGTATCACCTCGGTGGCAAGACTATCCGCATCGACCTGATCCACATAATATTCATTCAAATAATAAAGGAATTGTTGCAACTTTTGCTCTCCCACAGGTTTAGAAATTCCGTGATTAAAAAGAAGCTGTTGGTTGGTTCCGATTAAAAAACCCAACGTAATGGATAGAAACACTACAATCCAAAGGTAAATATCGTTGGTTTTCATTTCGTTTTTTATAGGTGAAAATGTTCTACTTCTACCCCTGCTTTGGTTAAAAATTCTACCCCAGAAAGGTCTTTATAAGCGGTAGAATAAACCACTCTTTTTATCCCCGATTGATGAATCAATTTGGAACACTCTTTACAAGGTGAAAGGGTAATGTAAAGGGTAGCTCCTTTACATGATTGGGTGGAAGCGGCTACTTTTAAAATGGCGTTGGCTTCGGCGTGCAACACATACCATTTGGTATAATTTTCTTCGTCTTCACACACGTTTTCAAAACCAGAGGGAGTACCATTGTAGCCATCCGAAATAATCATACGGTCTTTAACGATTAATGCCCCTACCTTTTTTCGTTCACAATACGATAATTGTCCCCAAGTATGAGCCATTTTTAAATACGCATTGTCGTATTGTTGTTGTTTATTCATAGCGCTACGAAGATATTGATTTCTTGCTTAGGCGTCGTTTTTCATCCAAGATTTGACAAACATGGTTTGAAGACTAAAAAGAAAAGCCCAAATTCCCCCTAGTTTGGGTTTGGGCAATTTCCCTCTGCCTATCCGCTGGATTTGGAGTTCGTACCATGGCAGTTCCACTCCCCCAAGGCGATCTAAAAAACCAATTCCTATGCGTGGAACAGGAGCCTCAAAGCGATCCTCTTTTTGATTGAAAATATCCTCCGCCAATTTTGGATACAAGCAAAAAGGACGTGCCAAACCAATGATATCTAGCTTTTTACTTAACAATGCCTTTTCCATGGCTTCTACCGATCGAAATCCTCCCGTTAGCATCAAAGGCTTGCTTGTTGTCTTTCTTGCTTTTTCCACATAAGATAAAAAATAGGCTTCTCGATCTAGCGTGCTTTTTTTTCGATTTCCTTTAACCATAGCGGGTTTTTCATAAGTCCCTCCAGAAATTTCAATCAAATCGATGCCCTCTCTGGAAAGAATTTGAATGACTTCTATCGATTCTTCTTCTGAAAAACCGCCACGTTGAAAGTCGGCAGAATTGATTTTTATCCCAACGGGGTAATCATCGCCAACTTGTTTTCTTATTTCACGGTATACTTCAAGAACAAAACGGGCTCTGTTTTCTAAGCTCCCTCCCCATTGATCGTTGCGAAGATTGGTGAGGGGAGATAAAAATTGACTCACCAAATAACCGTGGGCTCCGTGAATTTGACACCCGGTAAAACCGGCTTCTTTCATTATTCGAGCACTGGTGCCAAAACGTTGAATTATGTCCCAAATTTCTTCTTCTGTTAACGGGGCAGCGGTGGTGAACATTTTAGAAGCACCGCCCATTTTTAAGGGAACTGCAGAAGGAGCAACAACTTTTTTGTTAATGGCAGCAAAGGCTTGTCTTCCCGGGTGATTGAGCTGAGGCCATAAATGCACCCCTGTCCCTTTTACCGTAGCCGCCCATTCTTTTAATAGGTCAAAATGGGTATAGTCTTCTACCACCACATTTCTCGGTTCACCGAGTGCACGACTGTCGATCATGATGTTTCCTGTAATCAACAGACCTGGATTTCCTTTGGCCCAAACTGCATAGGCGTGGATTAGGGTGGAAGTGGGTGCGTTGCCCAGCGTACCACAGTTTTCGCTCATGGCAGATTTTGCAATTCGATTTTGTAAAACGCTGCCATTGGGTAAGGAAAAAGAAGATTGAATTTGTTGCATATGAATTTAAAATAAGCCTATCCTTTCTACTATCATAGAAAGTGCAATTATAAAAATGACCACGCCTGTGATTTGCCGAAATGCTTTTAAATATTGGGTTTTGCTAAAGAGAAACGCAATAGAAAGCACACCCAAAACAATTAGCAGTTGAGCCATCTCAACGCCTAAGGCAAAGGAAAGAAGACTTAAACTTGCGTCTTCTGGCGGAACCATCATGGCAAAATACCGACCAAAACCTAAACCGTGAATAAGACCATAGCCCATGGTGGTTAAAGTCATCACCCATGTGGCCTCAGGGGTTTTGGATTGAAGTAAAGGGATACAGCTAATGGCAATGGTAACGGGAATAAGCAGTTCTATCCAAAAACTGGAAAATCGAAGCCCTAAATAATAATTGCCCACCAACGAAAGGGTGTGGCCTAGGGTAAATAAACTCACCCATAAAAGAAGTTTGTTTTTATCCAAAAAACGAAAAGGCAACACCAGTGCAGTAATAAAATAAAAATGGTCTAATCCATTGATATCAAGGACGTGGGTAAATCCTAATCTTAAAAACAGAAAAAATGTATCCATTAATTTTTTCGCTCTTTTTGAATGGCTTCATAAGCCGCTTGCACTTGTTGAAATTTCTCTTGTGCCCCCTTTTTTAGGGCAACGTCATCGGACGTGATTTTATCGGGATGGTATTTTTTTGCCATGTTCCGATAGGCCTTTTTTATTTCACTATCGGTGGCTTGGGGAGAAACATTTAAAATTTTATAGGCATTATCGGTGGCTTTAATAAACATCGCTTTAATGCTATCAAAACTTGCTTGACGCACCCCAAGGGCCTTCGAAATTTCATTGATTTTTTGAACTTCGACCGCTGCAATATGCCCATCGGCCTCAGCTATTCCAAAAAGGAAATGGACAATTTGAAGACGCAGTTCGTAATTTCCATTCATAAAAAAACGAGCAATTGCGCTGAGATCTTGCTTTTCCTTATTAACCTCTTGATTGAATTTAGAGAACACCGTAGTGGCATTGGCTTCCCCGTAACTCGCAATAAAATAGTTGCGCACAAAACGAAGCTCCCGCTCATCTACTTTTCCATCCGCTTTTATGACCATTGCGGCCAAAGAAAGAAGGTTTAATTGTAATTTTTCTCGCGCCTGATTTTTAGTCCCTAAATTGAAATTTGAACTTCCGTTAAAATAGCCTTCAATTCCAACACCAATAAAATAACCTAAAACGGCACCGCCAATCCGAAAATAGAGGTATCCGAAAAGCGCTAAAATCCATTTAATCATTGGGCAAATTTTTATTTACAAAGATAAGTTTCTGTTTATATTGACCGTAGTTAAGATGATATAAAAGAAGAAATCTACGTATCTTTGACCAACCAAACAAATAGCATTATGTATCCAGCAGAATTAGTACAACCTATGCGTGATGAGCTCACTGCCGTAGGTTTTGAACAAATCAATGAAGCATCACGTATTGAAGAAGTAATTAATGCCGAAGGAACGACCCTAGTGGTTGTTAATTCCGTTTGTGGCTGTGCTGCAGCAAATGCACGTCCAGCGGTTCGCTTTTCGCTCGATAACTATAAACTTCCTACCCACCTAGCCACTGTTTTTGCAGGAGTAGATAGAGAAGCGACGGATACCGCCCGAGGACTTATGGTTCCCTTTCCTCCTTCTTCACCTTCTATGGCGTTGTTTAAAGACGGGGAATTGGTTCATATGATCGAAAGACACCACATCGAAGGACGTCCAGCAGATATGATTGCTGAAAACTTAAGACAGGCATACAACGAGCACTGCTAGTCTAGTTTTTCTGAAACCAGACACATGAAAAAACCTATCGCCTACATTTTGTCAGGGGTGTTCTATGTCTTTTTTATTAGCGCCCTTCTTTTTTTTCATGCCCTACAAATCTTTGCCCTAAAGGTTTTTGGGTTAGCTGTGCAGAAAATAACGGTAGATGCATTGAATTTCGTTTTAATTCATCTCTTAAAGATTTTAGGGATTTCTTATCAAATCGAAGGAGAAGTTGAAGTTGAAAAAAAAGAAAACAACATCGTTTTTGTGGCAAACCACCAAAGTACCTACGACATCCCTCCGCTGATTTGGTACTTGAGGAAATTTTCACCCAAATTCATTGCCAAAAAAGAATTGGGAAAAGGAATTCCAAGTATTTCCTATCATTTAAAACACGGTGGCAATGTACTCATCGATCGAAAAGATGCCAAAAGTGCATTCGCAGACCTTTCTGCTTTTTGTAAAAGGGTGATTAAAAATCATTGGTCGGTGGTTATTTTTCCGGAGGGAACACGGTCTAGAGATGGGCAAATGCGGCCTTTTCAAAAAGGCGGTTTGTCGGTTTTATTGAGAGAATTGCACGCTCCCGTATTCGTTCCTATTAGCATTAGCAATTCATGGAAATTGGCAAAATGGAAGTATTTTCCAATGCCTGTTGGTGTTCGTATTTGCATAAAAATACATCCGCCTTATTATCCTACAGGGGCAAACGATAGCGACATTTTAGCAATAGAAAAATATGTGGCAAAGGGAATTAAAAATTAGCTTTTCTTTTGTTTAAAAAGGCTTGAGTTCCTTCACTGAATTCGGGATGAGAAAAACAAGCACCAAAACGTTCTATTTCTTCTTCATACCCGTTTTGGTTTTCAGTATATCCAGCTGCTATGGCTTGCAGCGCCTGGTGCATGGCGTTGGAAGAATTCCCCATGATTTGCCCGGCCACTTGTGCAGCAGTAGACAATAATTCCACTTGGGGGACCACCTTAGACACCAATCCCCATTGAAGTGCTTCTTTAGCATTAATCATTCGAGCAGTGAGGATAAGTTCGGTAGCTCGCCCACGGCCAATTAGATGAGGGAGTCGCTGAGTACCTCCATAACCTGGAATAAGCCCCAAAGAAGTTTCTGGCAAGCCCATTTTTGCTCCCTCGGAGGCAATCCGTAGATGGCAAGCCAAGGCCAGTTCTAACCCTCCACCAAGGGCAAAACCATTGATCGCCGCAATAACAGGTTTTGATAAACCAGCAATCCTATCAAAAACCTTGTGCTGGCCTTCTCGAGAAAGAGCCTCGCCTTGTGCTGCGCTAAAGGAAGCAAATTCCGCAATATCTGCCCCGGCAACAAAGGCTTTTTCGCCGCTTCCAGTAATCACCACCACACGCACCTCTTTGTTGGTTTCGATTTCGTTGAACAGCAAATGAAGTTCTTCCAACACCATTGAATTTAGTGCATTTAATTTTTTTGGACGGTGAATGCTTATCCAGGCAATTTGATCTTGAAATTCAACGCGTATGTGATCTAGTTTCATTTTTCTGCTGGGTTTAAAATGATTTGAAAAGTGGTTCCCTTATTTTCATAAGTGGTAAAAGTAATTTCGCCGTTTAGCGATTGAATAATATTTTTTACAATGGCCAGGCCAAGACCCATTCCTCCTGTTTTGGTGGTAAAACGAGGTTCAAATATTTTATCGATATCCGCTTTAGCAATTCCGCTTCCGTTGTCGGCAATGGTGAGGAAAACCTTGCGGTCGTGTTCTCGCAAACCTACTTTTATCATGGGAATGATCCCATCAGGAGTAGCTTGAATGGCATTCTTCATCAAATTGGTTAACACCCGAATCCATTGTGTTCGGTCTATCGGCCAATACAAGGGCTGTTCTGGAAGGTCTAAAACCAGTTTTTTATCTGAAAAGAGCTCGAGTGCCGTTTTTGTGATTTCTACCAAATCCTCTTTTTCTACTTTGAGCTGTGGTAAACGCGCAAAATCTGAAAATGCACTGGCTACATTGCTCATAATATCGATTTGCTCAATCAAAATTTCTGCAAAATCATTTAGCTTTTGTTGACTGTCCTCGCTATGGATATCAAACCGCTGTTGAAAGCTTTGAACGGTTAACCGCATTGGGGTCAATGGGTTTTTTATTTCATGCGCCACTTGCCTTGCCATTTCTTGCCATGCCTGCTCCCTTTCATTTTTGGCAAGTTTTTCCGCACTTTCGTTCAGCACATCCAACATTTCGTTGTAGGTAGAAACCAAGGCATCGATTTCTTTACTGGCATAGTCTAAACGAATGCGCTTGTTTTGCTTTAAAAGATTGGTTTTCGCAATTTTATTTCGAAAGGTTTCGATGGGCCTGGTAATAAAACCCGAAAGTAAAAACGCAAATGAAAATGTAATGAACATCATAAAAAAGGAAACTTGAAAAACCCTTTTTAGAAAGTAATTGAGTTCTGTGGTGCTGAAAGAAACATCTTCAAAATATGGGAAATACAAAATGGCGTAAGGACGGTTTTCTGGATCGGTAAGCACACTGTAAGCCGACTGAAACTTTCCCTTCTCTGCCTCATTTTGAATGCCTAAGCGTTTGTTTTCTCCTGCATACAATTTATTTAATAAGGCTTTGGGTAGGGTTTCTTCATCAAGAAATTCATCGTTTTCTACATAGGTGTAAAACCAGGGTTGTCCGCTGGGAGAGTATAAGGCATAATCGACTTTATGGATGATGCCAATGGAACTGAAATCTTGTTTATAATGATTAAAATTTTGATGAATGGATGAAAAGGAGCTGTCGCGTTCCATCAAATAAAACAGATGGTTTTTTACTTGTGCTTCTTTACGAATTAGTCGACGTGTGTTGTAATCATCACTTTGTGCGTTGTATTGTAAATAGGCAGAAAAAACAATGAGCAGCAAAGAAAAAACGACCAAGACAATCATGGAGATAAAAATCCTAGATAGTAAAGAAACCCTTTTTGTTTTCATATCAGTCTTCTTTTCGCCAACGTTGATAAGCCTTTATTCCAAGCATAAGTAGCACGGCCAGACCGACCAGTGAAAGCACCCCAAAAATCCAATGGACACTGCTTTTTAAAATCACTAAAAACACAATTGCAAAAAGTAAAAGGGTTGCCCCTTCGTTCCATATACGCATGAATAAAGAAGAGTAGTATATTTCCTCTTTTTGAAAAGCCTTAAAAATCGCATGGGTTTTTAGGTGATAAAAAATCAATACAGCCACAAAAAAGAGCTTTATTAACATCCAACTTTGTTGGAGCCAAGCGGGCATAATCCACAGTAAAACTAAAGCAAAAATAATGGCTAAAATTGCCGAAGGCCAAGTAATGATATACCACAAACGGTGCGCCATTAGCTTCATTTGTTCGCTGATAATTCGATCGGCAGGCGCTTCTTTTTTCTTTGCTTCTATATGGTAAATAAACAAACGAGGCATATAAAATAAGCCCGCAAACCAAGTCATCACAAAAATCAAATGCAAGGCTTTTACCGCGTTGTAATATTCAGCAAGAAAGGTCATTCGAAGTATTTTCTTTAGTTAAAATTACAAAAAAGCGAGGAGGTTCTTTAAGCGGATTCTCCAATATATTTTTTTACCTCTCTGTAAAGGTAGGCCCCTGTGACTAAAGTGGCCAATAATTCGGCCACGGGAAAGGCCAACCAAACACCCATCAAACCAAAATAAGGAGGTAAAATAAACAACAAGGGGATAAAGAAAAACCCTTGTCGGGTGAGGGTTAATAAAAGTGCGGGAATGGCTTTTCCAATGGCTTGAAAATAAGCCGATCCAATCAATTGAATTCCGATGATGGGGGTGCTGAGAAAAACCCATTTTAACACTTCTGTAGTGGCCTCAACCACTTCTTTATCTCGAGTAAAAACCGCAGCGATTTCCGCCGAAAAAAAGAAGATAAGTCCAAAAACCAAAGTGGCTAAGCCACTCGCGTATAACAATGCTTTTTTAATCACTTCAACTACCCTTTCTTTTTGATGAGCCCCATAGTTATAACCGGCAATGGGAACAAAACCTTGGGTAATTCCCAAAACGGGGAACAAAGCAAACATCAACATTCTACTGATAATGGCATAAACTGCAATCATGGACTCTCCTGCCAATGAAAATAAAATAGTATTGACTAATAACACGGTAAAACTCACCACCGCTTGGCGCGCAAGGGTAACAAATCCTAAACTTCCTATTTCTTTAATTAGGGTGTTGTTCAATAGAAGATCGCTCCACTTAAAGGTTAAATCCGACTTTTTGGACAAGAAAAAATAAACAATGTAGCTGGCGCAAATGGCGTAGGAAAGGGTAGTTGCCCATGCAGCGCCATGCATACCCCACCCAAATTCATAGATAAACAGATAATCCAAAAAAAGATTTGAAATGGAGGGGAGCACCATTGCATACATGGCGTTTTTTGGTTTTCCCTCTGCGCGAATGCTATTGTTTGCCATCATGCAAAACCCGAGTATGGGCACTCCAAGAACGACAATAAAATAATAGATTTTCGAAAGTGAATAAAGAGCGCCTTTTCCTCCAAACAAAGGAATAATTTGTTCCATAAAAAGGAGCCCTAGCCCCATAAAACTAAGAGTAAAAACAAAGGTTAAGGTCAATTGATTACCAAACACTTTGCTGGCCAATGCAACATCTTTCTTTCCTAAGGCCCTAGAAATAATGGATCCGCCGCCCATCCCTATGGACATACCAAGGGCGGCAATAAAAAAAGAAACGGGAAGGACCACATTGATTGCCGCAATGGCATTGGAACCAATCCACTGCCCCACAAAAATAGTATCGATTAGGATGTTCAATGACATCACCAAGATACCAATGGAAGCAGGAACAGCTTGTTTAATTAGAAGTTTTCCAATGGGCTGTGTACCCATACTATCTGCCCGATTCGACATTATTGTGCGACAGGGGTTGTTGCCCACTCATCAATCCATCGGCTCATGACATTAACCCATTCTTCCCTATCATTAATACAGGGGACAACGTGCAAAGTTTCTCCGCCATTGTCTTCAAAATCTTCAACGGCTTCCATGCCTATTTCTTCTAAGGTTTCTAGACAATCGGAAATAAAGGCAGGGGTAACCACCGCCATTTTTTTAACTCCATTTTTAGCAAATTTCTCAATGGTTTTATCGGTGTAAGGTTGCAACCAAGGATCGAGGCCCAAACGGGATTGGAACGACGTAGAATAGGTGCCGGGCTTGAGTTCCAAATATTCCGCAACTTTTTTAGTGGTTGCGTAGCACTGGTGACTATAACAATATTGATGTGCCTCGGAAGGAGTAGAACAACACTTTCCATCCATTTTGCAGTGCGATTTGGTAATGTCTGATTTGCGAATGTGTCGCTTTGGAACCCCGTGATAAGAAAACAACAGGTGTTCAAATTCTTTTCCTTTTAAAAATTCTTGAATTGAATTCGAAAGCACTTTGATATAATCGGGGTGATGATAAAAAGCAGGTAATGAAGTGAAATTCATTTCTGGGAAATGAACCTTGCGAATTTGCTCTGCTAAAACCAAAATGGTTTCCGTTGTGGCCATCGCAAACTGAGGATATAGAGGAATTATAAAAACGTCCGTTACCCCTTTTTTATTCAATTCTTCTAAACCAGATTGGATGGAAGGACTTCCGTACCGCATGGCCAATACCACAGGAACACTCACTTTTTGTTGAATTTTTTCTTGAAGGCGTTCCGACAAAACAATTAAAGGGGACCCTTCTTCCCACCAAATTTTTTGGTAGGCTTTGGCCGACTTTTTTGGACGCGTGTTCAAAATGATTCCTTTGACCAGTAATGTCCTAGCCAATTGAGGCAAATCGATTACCCTTTCGTCCATTAAAAACTCTGAAAGATAGGTCTTTACATCGGCAGGTTGCGGGCTGTCTGGGGATCCTAAATTAACTAATAATACTCCTTTCATCTTCGCTTTCTTTTTCAATTTCCCCAAGAAGGGTTTTTTTTTACGAAGATAACGATAGTAGATATTTTTTCGGGGTCGTGCCGTACTTCTTTTTAAAGGCCGTAATAAAATGGCTGGAAGTGGAATAACCAATTTTTAACCCTACTTCATTCACATTGTATTTACCCGAGTCGAGCATACGACGTGCTTCCTCCATCTTGTGAGTAAATAAATACCCATAAACAGTGTCGCCATAAAGCTGCTTAAAACCCTCTTTTAGTTTACTTAAACTCAAGTCGATTTCCTCTGAAAGAGCCTGCAAAGAAGGCGGCTCGGCCATTCGCTTTAAAACAATTTCTTTTGCTTGACGAATTTTTCGCACATTGTCTTCATCCGCTAAAAAGGGACAATGCGCACTATTGGCATCTTCATTTTTGTTAAAATAAAGACTTAACAGTTCATAAACTTTTCCTTTTAAGTACAAACTCTGCATGCTTGGATGCACTTGCGCATTTAGAATTTGACTCAAAACCACAGCCATACTGGGAGAGCTAATGGCCGTGTCGCAAAATTTTTTGCTTGTGTTTTCGTCACTCAGAAAAGGAATGTGTTCCGCATCTTGAGAAAACAAATAATGAAACTTTTTGATTGAAATTACAAGGCTGACCATCCATGTGTTTGGGGTGAGCAGAAGTTCAATGGGCAAATCGCGCTGCGGATTAAACAACAAAATATTGTGTTCCTCTTCAACAGGAAAAACATAATTTCCCTGATTAAAAATAAAATCTCCCCTTCCCTTTATGCAAAAATGAAATTGAATATAACTGCTGTTAACCGATTGTTGTACACGGTGATTTGCAGCAGTATCATTCTGAAAATAAAGCACTTTAAATCCTTCTTCAATAGAAATGTTTCTCGCAAAACTTATATCGTTGTTTTTCTCTTTCATTTTCTTTTATTTTATTTAGAACAAATCTTAATAGGGTGTCTTTTTTATAGGAATATACAATATTATAGGGGTTTTGACCAAAAAAAAACCCTGAACGTTACTTTATTTACTTTTAGCGTTATTTTTTTTCTTGCGACACCATTAATTTAGCAACGGATTTAGAATAAAATGCAACAACAGCATACTCATTTATCTTATTTCGCCGTTGGTATCAGTTACCGCACTGCTGACCTCGCTACTCGTGGGGCATTTAGTTTAAGTAACTTACAATGCAATTTATTGCTTGAAAAAGCTAAAACACAAGGGTGTAGCGAATTGTTAATTAACACCACTTGCAATCGCACCGAATTGTACGGCTTTGCCGAACGTGCTGAAGATTTTATCCAACTTTTATGCCAATTTTCACAAGGTGACAAAGCCACTTTTGATGCTCTGGGCTATGTGCTTCAAGGCGAAGCAGCCATCCATCATATATTTAAGGTAGGAACAGGACTCGATTCACAAATTTTAGGGGATTTCGAAATCATTGGTCAATTGAAGCAAGGTTTTTACCGTTCAAAAAAGAAAAAACTCGTCAATGGCTTCTCAGAACGTTTGGTAAATGCCGTTATACAGGCGAGTAAACGCATTAAAAACGAAACTAAAATTTCAACGGGAGCGACTTCTGTAGCCTTTGCCTCGGTACAATACATCATCAATCATGTTCCTGAAATCTCCGATAAGAACATTCTGCTTTTTGGAACAGGAAAAATTGGTCGAAATACCTGTGAAAATTTGGTGAAACACACCAACAACGATCATATTGTGTTGATTAATAGAACCCACGAAAAAGCAAAAAATATTGCTGGGAAATTCAATGTATTGGTCAAAGAATATGGCGATTTACCTACCGAAATCAGAAAAGCAGACGTGCTTATTGTTGCCACAGGTGCCCAACAACCCACCATAGACAAAGCATTAATTCACAATGAAAAACCCTTATTGGTTTTGGATTTGTCTATTCCCAATAATGTGCATAGTAATGTGGCCAACGAAAATACCACGGTGGTCAACCTAGACACCCTTTCTCAAATTACTGATGAAACGCTAAAAGAACGCCAAAAACATTTACCCAAAGCTGAAGAAATTTTAAATGAAGTTAAAATAGAATTTATTCAATGGCTTCATGATCGAAAATATGCGCCTACCCTTCGTGCACTTAAAGCCAAGCTAACCCAACAACAGGAAGCTGAACTCACTGCCCAATCCAAAAAAGCCAAAGTGCCGGAAGAAGCTACGACTGTTTCGGAACAAATGATTCAGAAAATTACCGGTCAATTGGCCAATTACCTGAAGGAAAATCCAAGCAAAGCGAACGAAACGATATCCGTTTTTCAGCAAGTATTTCAACTAGATTCTTCCTACAATGGGTAGTCCCTACCGTATTGGCACCCGCGATAGCGAACTTGCGCTTTGGCAAGCCAAGAATCTTCAAAAGCAATTAGGAGAAAAAGACATCGATGCTGTCCTTGTTCCGATAAAAAGTGAAGGCGACCTCAACCTCAGCATACCGCTCTACGAAATGGGAATCGTTGGTGTGTTCACCAAATCGCTCGATATCGCTTTACTGAATGGAAAAATTGACCTGGCCATCCACAGCATGAAAGATGTGCCCACGCAACTCCCAAAAGGCATTGTTCAAGCAGCTGTTTTAGGACGTGGAAAAACGAAAGATGTGGTGGTATGGAAAAGCAAAGACAGTGCGCAAAAAAAACAACGCACTGTTGCGACAGGCAGCTTAAGAAGAAAAGCGCAGTGGCAGAGTCGCTTTCCCAACGATAGAGTAGAACCCCTTCGCGGAAATATTCAAACACGTTTAAAAAAACTGCACCAAACCCCACATTGGGATGGCGCCATATTTGCCGAAGTGGCACTTAAGCGCCTTGCCATAACCGATGAAAACATTAGTCGCCTTGACACTTTTCTACCGGCGCCTGCGCAAGGAGCTTTGTTGGTGGTGTGCCGAGAAGAAGACCACGAGACGAGAGCAAAACTCGCTGAACTCAATGATGAAGAAAGTGCTTTGTGTACGCATATTGAACGTTCTTTTTTAAAAACCCTAGAAGGAGGGTGTACAGCGCCCATAGCCGCTTTGGCCCATATAGAAAACAAGCATTTGCATTTTGAAGGCGCCCTCTATTCGCTACAAGGGAAAAAATCCGTTCGTGTTGAAAAAACAGTACCGCTTGAGGCAACGGAAGACTTAGGAATCCATTGTGCAGAAGAAATTTTATCCCAAGGAGGGAAAGAATTAATGCAAGAATTCAAAAGCAATGGAGGGTAATTTTAGAATTTTATCGACCAAATTGCTTTCGTCCAGTCAACGGTTTCGACTCTTGGAAATGGGTGTTGATTATTGCGAGCACAATTTTATTCAAACCCAACCCTTTCCTTTTTCAAAAGAAATTGATCCTGATGCGTGGTCTATTTTTACTTCTCAACATGCTGTTGATTATGTTTTTAATTCAATGCAATTACCCAGAAAAAAATGCTTTTGCGTAGGGGAAAAAACAAAACAAAAGCTCCTTAGTTTTGGTCAAGAAGTAATTAAAATGACCTCTAATGCCGCCGATTTGGCCACTTATATACAAGCCCATTTCACCCAAAAGAAATTTGTTTTTTTTGCAGGAAAACAGCGGATGCCCACACTCGAATCGGTTTTGCAAAACAGCACCAACACCATCAAAGTAGTTGAAGTGTACGACACCCTTTTTCGTTCCAAAAAAACAGGAAGTATGGATGCAATTCTTTTTTTCAGCCCCTCGGGTGTGGCGAGCTACCACCTTGAAAACACCATAGGAAATGCCATTTCTTTTGCCATTGGAGAAACCACGGCAAAAAGCCTCGAAGCCTACACACAACAAATCATTACAGCCAAAGAACCTACAATAGAACATACCCTTTTAGCGGTAAAAAAGTATTTGAATGACCATGATAAAAAATGATTTATTTCTCCGTGCCCTAAAGGGCGAAACTGTCGATCGGCCTCCTGTATGGATGATGCGCCAAGCAGGTCGATACCTTCCCGATTTCATGAAACTGAAAGAGAAGTACGACTTTTTTACCCGTTGTCAAACACCAGAATTGGCCACAGAAATAACCATAATGCCAATTGAACAAGTAGGCACCGATGCAGCCATTTTGTTTAGCGATATTTTGGTGGTGCTACAAGCCATGAATATTGAAGTGGAAATGAAGCCCGAGGTTGGGCCTTGGATCCCAAATCCTATTCAGACTGAAAAAGCGTTGGAAAACGTTATTGTCCCCGATGCTGAAGTAGCCCTTAATTATGTTATTGAAGCGGTAAAAATGACCAAAGCAGCCCTTAACAACGAGGTTCCGCTCATTGGTTTTGGAGGTTCTCCGTGGACACTTTTATGCTATGCCGTGCAAGGTCAAGGGTCTAAAAATTTCGACAAAGCAAAAGCCTTCTGTTTTCAACATCCGCTACTTGCACATCGCTTGTTGCAAATGATTACAGATACAACCATCGATTACCTAAAAGCGAAAGTCGCTGCAGGCGTAGATGCAGTTCAAATTTTTGATTCTTGGGGAGGCTTGTTATCCCCTCAGGATTACAATGAATTTTCTTGGCCCTACATCAATCAAATTGTAAGTGCTTTAAAAACAGAAATTCCTGTGATTGTGTTTGGAAAAGGATGCTGGTTTGCATTGAATGACATGGCCGCCTCTGGGGCAAGTGCCCTAGGAGTAGATTGGACGTGTTCGGCACGCAATGCCCGCTATCTTTCTGGAGGAAAAATTACCCTTCAGGGAAATTTTGATCCTTCGCGCCTTTTGTCGCCAATTCCAACCATAGAAAAAGAAGTGAAGCAAATGATCGATGCGTTTGGAAAAGACCGATACATTGCCAACTTAGGGCATGGTATTTTACCCAATATTCCTGTGGACCATGCAAAAGCATTTGTTAATGCCGTGAAAAACTATCAAAAATAAATTCATGAAAACCCAGTTTTACTCACACATCAGCAACCTACAAGACACCATTTGTACCGCCCTCGAAAAAATAGATGGTACAGCATCTTTTCATGAAGACCTTTGGGATCGGCCAGAAGGCGGTGGAGGTAGAACACGAGTGATAGAGAAAGGGACTGTTTTTGAAAAGGGAGGCGTAAACATTTCGGGAGTTCATGGAGAATTGCCCTCAAGTATGCAAAGCTATCTCAAAGTAAGTGAGGCCTCTTTTTATGCTTGTGGACTCAGTTTAGTGCTGCATCCCAAAAATCCAATGGTACCCACCGTGCATGCCAATTGGCGGTATTTTGAATTGTATGACAATCAAAAAAATTGTGTAGATCAATGGTTTGGAGGAGGCTTAGATTTAACGCCCTATTACCTTTTTGAAGAAGATGCTGTTCATTTTCATCAAGTTTGTAAAGACGCTTGCGACCGACACGATAAGGGATTGTACAAAAACTATAAGAAAAAATGCGACGCCTATTTTTGGAACAGCCATCGCAATGAAGCGCGTGGAATTGGAGGGCTTTTTTTTGATTACTTAAAAGCGGATGAAAAAACGATGGAACAATGGTATGCTTTTATTACCGATGTAAGCGACAATTTTTTGAATGCTTATCTTCCTATTGTTGAGAAAAGAAAAAATTTGGACTATAACCAACATCAAAAAGAGTGGCAAGAAATTCGTCGCGGTAGGTATGTTGAATTTAACCTTGTGCACGACAAAGGCACTTTGTTTGGATTAAAAACCAACGGGCGAATTGAAAGCATTTTAATGAGCCTTCCTCCTCAGGTGCAATGGAAATACAACCATGTTCCTGCTCCAGGCTCGCCAGAAGCTGAAATTGAAACGGTGTTGAAGCATCCAAAAAATTGGGTTTAGCCCTTTAGTTTTTGTATCTTCTAATCCTTAGCCATTAATCGGATGAATACAGTCGCTATCCTTATTACATTACCGCTTTTAGTGATTTTTTCCTATTTGTTTGATTTAATTGCTCGAAAGACCAAATTTCCAGCCGTCATTCTTTTGATGACAACCGGAATCCTTGCGCGTTTATTGGTTTCGATAACTGGGGGAGCGCAATTGGACTTTCTCGATGGCTTAATCCCTGTGTTGGGCACCATGGGTTTGATTTTAATCGTTTTAGAAGGTGCCTTAGAACTGGATATCAGCTGGGAAAAATTTTCGGTCATCTTCAAAGGATTTGTGGCCGCAGCAGTACTTTTAATTCTGAACATTATTGGAATACAATTTTTTCTGGAATTGGGTTTGGGAATGAAAGCGCAAGAAGCAACCATGTACGCCATCCCCCTGAGTGTAATTAGCAGTGCTGTTGCCATTCCATCGAGTGCTTCCCTCCCAGAAAACGAAAAAGAATTCATCGTTTACGAATCTACTTTTTCTGACATCCTTGGAATTATGGCTTTCAATTATGCGGTTCGACAATTTGAAATGAATCAGAATTTAATTGACCTCCCTTCTCTGTCGCTTCTGGGAACTCAGATTTTTGCTGTGGTAGTGGTTTCCATTTTAATCACCCATGCCCTGTTCCAACTTCTTCAAAACATAGACCATCACGTCAAGTTTTTTCTTATTCTCTCCTTGCTCATATTGGTTTATGCAATCGGAAAGATTTTTCATTTACCCGCCTTGGTCACCATCTTTATTTTTGGTTTATTCTTAAGTAACCAGAAGAGCCTTCTCCCCTCTTTTTTAAAACAAAGTATTGATGTGTTAAAAACAGAAAAAGACCTTCACGAATTTCATGTACTGACAGCAGAATCTACCTTTCTTGTAAAAACATTTTTCTTTTTGTTTTTTGGCTTTTCAATCGATTTATTGCATTTTAATTCCATCATGCCCTTTGTGTATGGAGGCGCTATTTTTGGCATCATGCTGTGTTTGCGCTATCTCTATTTTTTAGTCACTACTTTTAAATTAAAACCTTCATCGGTCACGTATATCACTCCGAGAGGGCTGATTAGTATTTTACTTTTTTTGCAGCTTGGAAAATTACCTTTTCTAGAAAGTACAGGTATTGTTATCGATGCCCAAGTGCTTTTGGTAGTCATCCTGCTATCGATGTTGGTGATGACCCGCGGCACGATGCAAAAAAAGAAAAAAGAAGTTTTTGATTTTGGAGCGACAGAATTTCCAACCCCGGATACCGTTTTATCAGAAGCAGATTCCTCCGAGGAAAAACCAAAATTAGAAAACAACGACACCCATACCAATCTTTGATCCATTCAAATTATGTTTCCATTACAACGCCACAGAAGACTTAGAAAAAATGACGCCATTCGATCCTTGGTACAAGTAAGTACCCTGTCGGTCAATGATTTTATTGTTCCCCTATTTATTGTAGAAGGAAAAAACACCAAAGAAGAAATTCCATCCATGCCCAATTATTTCAGGTACAGTTTAGATCTGTTGGAAAAAGAAATTGAAACGCTTTGGGAGCTCGGTTTAAAATGTGTTTTGCTGTTTGTAAAAGTCCCCGATGATTTAAAAGACAACCTAGGCACTGAGGCGTTGAATTCTGATGGGTTAATGCAGCGATCAATTCGGTTAATAAAATCGATATGCCCAGAAATGATTGTGATGACCGACGTGGCACTTGATCCTTATTCGAGTTTTGGTCATGATGGGATAGTAGAAGAAGGGAAAATTTTAAATGATGCCACTACAGCCGTTTTGGCAAGAATGGCACTTTCGCACGCGCAAGCTGGAGCCGATATAGTAGCGCCCAGCGATATGATGGATGGCCGAATTGGCACCATTCGAACAAGCTTAGAAAAGCATCATTTTCACTCTACTGGAATAATGAGCTATAGCGCCAAATACGCTTCATCATTTTATGGCCCTTTTCGTGATGCCCTTGACTCGGCTCCTGGATTTGGAGACAAAAAAACCTATCAAATGGACTTTCACAATCGAAAAGAAGCCCTTTCTGAGACCCTTTTAGATATTGAAGAGGGCGCGGATATTGTCATGGTAAAACCCGGTTTGGCCTACCTCGATATTCTTCGCGATTTAGCAAATGAAATAGAAACGCCCATCGCTGCTTATCAAGTAAGTGGGGAATACGCTATGCTTTGTCCAGCTGCAGAAAAAGGATGGATTGATTATACTCCCATTATGTACGAACAATTGATTGCCTTTAAAAGAGCAGGGGCAAGTCTAATTGCTAGTTATTGTGCCAAAGATGTTGCTCGGTTGTTACAATCTTAAGTGCATTTTTTTCTTTGCTTAAAATGAAAATAGAGAACAAAACCTATTTTATTGATTTTAAATATTTTGTGTCGCTTGTATTGAAAATATAGTTAACTTTGGTTACTATATTTACCAAACGTGGAGATTCATTACTTTAAAAGTCCGTTGGGTACGATTAAAGTAAGAGGTGATGCCGCGGGAATACAGGAAGTTAAATTTGACGATAACTTCCTAAATGAAAAACCAATTGTACCCATACATCTACAACAGTGTGTTACACAACTAAATGAATATTTTAGTGGTGAACGCAACTCCTTTGATTTAAAACTAAATCCCGAAGGAACCGATTTTCAAAAAACCATATGGAAATTACTACAAGCGCTTCCCTTTGGCAGAACCATTTCCTACCTTAAACTCGCACGTTCTTATGGCAAAACAAAAGCTGTAAGGGCCGTTGCTGCTGCTATTGGAAAAAACCCTATATTGATCATTATACCGTGCCACAGAGTCATCGGAAGCGATAGTACTTTGGTAGGGTATTCCGGTGGAATTCCACGTAAAAAACAATTATTAGAATTGGAAGGCTTTCCAATTCAAACGACAATAGTTTAAAAATTATGAAAAAAGGATTGCTTATCCTCCTTGGAGGAATTTTTGTGTTGGTTATCGGTGTTTCCTATAGCCCCTATTATTTTTTGTTTAATGCCGTAAAAATCATGTATGCTTCTGGGAAAGATACTGCAGTAATTAATGATCATGTCTATTTTGACAACCGAGTAGTTAAAGCAGGAGAAAACACTTTGGATTGGCCAAAACACACTCAATACAACACACTAAGTAGCATAGAAAAAATTGAAAAAGGACATATAGAATACGGTTCTGTTGCCCATTTGGTCATTTATAAAGACAGCCTCCTCTATGAAAAATATTTTGATGGTTATTCCGACCAATCGAAAAGCAACTCATTCTCCATGGCAAAAAGTTTTGTGTCTGCCATGCTCGGGAAAGCAATTGAAGAAGGCCATATCGATAGCCTCGATCAAAAAGTAAGTGATTTTTTAGAAGGCTATAATGAAGGCCATGCAGCAGAGCTTACATTACGCGATTTGTCAACCATGTCTACCGGTCTGGATTGGAATGAAAATTATGACCTCTCCTTAAACGGAATGATGGAAGCATACGTATCTCCAGATTTAGATCGGGTGATGAAAAAAGCAAAAATCACTTCTCAACCGGGGCAAGGTTTTCTTTATTTAAGTGGGAATACCCAAATTTTAGCTATGATTCTTGAAAAGGCTACAGGGAAAAACATCAGCGACTATTTTTCAGAAAAATTTTGGCAACCCATGGGAGCCACCCAAGATGCGCTATGGCAACTGGATAGCGAAAAAAACGGGAGAGAAAAAGCCTATTGTTGCTTTGCTACCAACGCTAAAGATTTTGCGCGAATGGGAAAACTATATAAAGATTATGGAAAATGGAATAATGAACAACTCCTCGATTCGAGCTTTATTGCATTGAGCACAAAACCGCGTTTTGAGGACAGTCCAGAATATGGATACGGATGGTGGTTGACACAATACAACAACGAAAATGGATTCGCTATGCGTGGGCATTTGGGACAATATGTCATTGTTTTTCCCGAATCGGATTTGATTGTTGTACGTCTTGGGCACCAAAAAGGACCTAAAAAAGATGCTTTTGGACCACAAATGTTTCACGATTTGATCGAAGATGGTTTTGAAATGATTACTCATGTTAAACAACATTGACCTACGAAAAATACTTTTTCTAGACATAGAAACCGTCCCTGAAGTCTATCATTACGAAGAACTCAATGCTTCCAAACAAATTCTCTGGGAAGAAAAAACAGCCTACCAACGCAAAGACGAAATCAGCGCTTCCGATTTTTATGAACGTGCAGGGATATGGGCGGAATTTGGTAAAATTGTCTGTATTTCTGTAGGCTTTTTTGACACAAATACCCCTGACCTACAATTTCGAATCAAAAGTTTTTCGGGAGAAGAAGAAAAGATACTGCTCGAATTTAAAGCACTTTGCGATACCTATTTTCAATTGAAAACCCACCGATTGTGTGCCCACAACGGCAAGGAATTCGATTTTCCTTTCCTCGCACGAAGAATGGTCATTCATCGAATTGAACTGCCTAAAGTGCTGCAATTGTTTGGAAAAAAACAATGGGAAGTAGCCCATTTGGACACTTTGCAGCTTTGGAAATTTGGTGATTACAAGCATTATACCTCCTTAAAATTATTGGCAGAAATACTCGGTATTCCCTCTCCAAAAGACGATATCGATGGCAGCGATGTTGCCCGTGTTTTTTATGAAGAAAAAAATTGTGATCGGATAGTTCACTACTGCGAAAAAGACGTGTTAACTTTAGCTCAAGTATTTTTAACCTTCCTTAGAAAACCGCATTTAGAAGAAGATCAAATTGTATGGCTGAGCACAACCTAAAACCGCTACTTTCCATTGAAAATTTATCGATTTCTTTTCACAACACTGCCATTATAAGAAATCTTAATCTCACACTATATCCCAACGAAATTGTTGCTTTGGTAGGAGAATCGGGTAGTGGAAAATCTGTGACGGCTCATAGTATAACAGGGCTTTTACCTAAGAACATAACCCAAATTTCGGAAGGAAACATTTTTTTAGAAGGGGAAGAACTCCTGAATTTAAGTATGCCTGAGTGGCAGAAAATTAGAGGAGAAAAAATTGGAATGGTTTTTCAAGAACCTCAATCATCGCTTAACCCTTCCCAGCGCTGCGGGAAGCAAGTAGAAGAAATGGGACGGCAACATGGGATAGCCAAAAACAAGACGGTTTCCTTAAAAGAAATGGTTTTGGAGGCTTTCGAACAAGTACAGCTTCCCCAACCCGAACGAATTTATTTGGCCTATCCACATCAATTGAGTGGCGGACAGAAACAACGCGTCATGATTGCAATGGCGTTGTTGTGCAAGCCGCAATTGCTTATCGCAGATGAACCCACCACAGCACTCGATGTTTTGGTTCAGAAAGAAATCATCGATCTGATTCAAATCCACCAGAAAAAAAATGCAATGAGCGTGCTGTTTATTTCCCACGATTTGAATCTTGTAGCCCATTTGGCCGATCGCATTGCGGTGATGAAAGATGGAGAAATTGTAGAACAAAACACAACTGAAGAATTATTTAAAAATCCAAAACACCCCTACACTCAGGGGCTTCTCAATTCTAGACCACCAACACAACACCGATTAAAACAGCTTCCGACGCTAAAAGACTACCTCAACGCCACCTTAGATCATTCCCTTATTTCTGAAAAAGAAAGAACGGAAGAGCATCAAAAATACTATGCTTCAGCTCCCCTTTTCAAAGCGGAAAAGGTTTACAAAGTATATCATGAAACCCTAAGTTGGTGGGGTAAAAAAAGAAAAACAGAAGCCTTAAAAGGAATAGATTTTTCCCTTTATGAAGGGGAAACCCTAGGATTGGTTGGGGCTTCAGGATGCGGAAAATCTACCCTTGCTAGGTGCATTGTTGGACTAACTCCCTTGGACCGAGGAAGCTTTTTGTACAAGAATAAAAAAATTATCTTTTCTGATAAAAACCAATTGAAAATTCTCCGAAAAGAAATTCAATTTATTTTTCAAGACCCCTTTGCCGCTCTTCACCCTTTAATAACCATAGGAGACGGTATCGATGAAGTGCTTTTAGTGCATAGCCAACTCAAAAATGAGCAACGAAAGGATAGGGTAAATCAGTTGTTAAATCAAGTCGGCTTGTCCGAAAATTTTTATAATCGCTATCCCCACGAGCTTTCTGGAGGGCAACGACAACGTGCTGTAATAGCACGTGCATTGGCTGTTGAACCAAAAATATTAATCTGCGATGAATCGGTCGCCGCACTCGATATATCGGTGCAGGCACAGGTACTTAATTTGTTGAATCGTCTCAAAAAAACATTGGATTTAACTTTAATTTTCATTTCTCATGACTTGGCTGTGGTAAAGCATATGGCGGACCGAATCATTGTTATGCATGAAGGAAAAATTGTGGAAGAAGAAGAAGCAGACACCTTATACTTCAGCCCAAAAACCCCTTTTACAAAAGCATTAATTAAAGCTTCTATACATTGAAAAAAATAAAATTTTGTCTTTTAGTATTCACAGTCTTATTTATAGGATGTAAAAAAATAGCAGACCTACCACCACCTGAATCAACGACTTTATTGGGTAAAATTTCGCAAGCCCTTCAAGTGGTGTTTCAATCCACAACACAAACATGTGCCAATTTTGGTACGCTAACCACCGATGAACTTGTTTTGGAAAACAACACCTGGAATGCTACCAATTTAAGCGAAGACCAATATGCCCAATGCATATATCTAAGCACCAATAACGAAGAAAATTTATATGGCTGGGAATGGGAATACCCAACAGCAACCACAGGAATTAATGCCTATCCACAACTTATTTATGGGTGGAAACCTTGGGCAAGTCAAAGCACCACAGCACAACTCCCGCTTCGTCTTGATGCCCTGAATCGATTAAAAGTTCATTATGCCAGTGAAGTCGCCCATTCCGATGGGATGTACAATTTGGCCTTCGATTTATGGTTGAATACAAGTGATGAAGTTCGTCCAGAAAACATCCGTTTTGAAATTATGGTATGGGAAGACGCTCATAAAATTGATCCTTTTGGAGATGACAGAGGAGAACTAAGCACCCCAAACGGAACCTATTCTGTTACGGTTGGCACACCTACCTGGACTCCAGAAGGAACTCAGTGGCCCTATGTCGCATTTTCGAGACAAGAAAAAAGAACCCAAGGCACTGTTGATTTAGACCTAATGCTCAACTACCTTATTCAAGAAGAAATTGTCCCTTCCCACTACTTTTTGTCTTCCATCGAGTTTGGTACTGAAGTTGGAAATTCTTCGGGCTATGCCGTTATAAACCAATTTGAAATCGATTTACAAAGCGATTAATTTTCCTAAAAAAATTAGGGCGCTGGATTGGGAATTTGTTCCTGCACCGTTTCAATCGCTTTTAAAATTTCTTTGGAAAGCGAAACATCGATGGAATCGATGTTTTCATTCAATTGCTCCAGGGTGGTTGCTCCAATGATATTGGAGGTTACAAAAGGCTGTTGGGTTACAAAAGCCAAGGCCATTTGGGTCAATGACAAATTAAATTCTTCTGCGATTTTAAAATAGTGCTCTGTGGCTAAAATACTGTTGTCCCCATTGAATCGGGCCAAGTTAGGAAACAATTTAAAGCGCGATTTCTCGGGCATTCCGTCGCGATATTTCCCTGTTAAACGCCCAAAACCAAGGGGAGAATAGGCCAAAAGTCCCATTCCCTCGCGCAAGCAAATCTCAGCATTTCCAACTTCAAATAACCGATTCAGTAAGTTATACGGATTTTGCACCGTAATCATTTTTGGAAAGCCTTTTTCCGCTAAAGCCAAAGAACGATGCAATCCCCAAGGAGTTTCATTTGACAAGCCAATATGCTTTATTTTTCCTTCCGAAATTAGATCTCCTAGCGTAGCTAAAACAGCTTCAAAGTTGTCTTCCCATGGATCGTTTTCGGGAGTGCCTCTATAACCTCGAACGCTAAAAAAGTTGGTTTTCCTTTCGGGCCAATGCAGCTGATACAAATCAAGGTAATCGGTTTGCAAACGATTTAAACTTCCCTCCAAGGCTTCGCGTAAATGTTTTGGGCTAAAATGCTCATGATCTCGAATATGAGCAGTATATGCTCCAGAACCCGCAATTTTAGAAGCCAAAACAATCTGGTCGCGTTTTCCTGTTTTCTTAAACCATGTTCCCATGATACGTTCCGTATCGGCATAGGTTGGTGGAGTTGCAGGCACTGGGTAAAGTTCTGCTGTATCAAAAAAGTTGATGCCTCTTTCATGGGCTAAGTCCATTTGAGCATGCCCTTCTGCTTCGGTGTTTTGGTTCCCAAAGGTCATGGTACCTAAACATAGTTTACTGACGGAAAGATCAGTTCCCGGTAAAGTGGTGTATTTCATGTAATGTTTATTCTTCGTCTTGAAGAAGTTGAGCAATTTTGTCGAGCTTGGGGGTTAATATTACTTCAATTCTTCTGTTTTTTGCTTTTCCATCAGCGGTTTTATTCGATGCTACGGGAAGGTGCGATCCTTTTCCTGCAGCAGTAAGATTTTCAGGTTTGATTTGCTTGTTTTCGAGCAATAGTTTCACAATTTCTGTGGCTCGTTTTGTAGACAGATCCCAATTGCCACTCAGCTGTTCGTTGCCAATAAAAGGATCCGTGTCGGTATGCCCTTCAATTAAAATAGCAATGTTGGGGTTATTGGCAAGGACTTCACCCAATTGTTCGAGGGCTTGCATTCCCTGTGCGCCTACCGACCAGCTCCCCGATCGGAACAACAATTTGTTTTCCATGGAAACATACACCTTGCCTTGTCGCTTTTCTACCGTTAATCCGTTGCCTTCAAAACCGTTCAAAGCGTTGGCCAATGTATTTTTTAGCGTACTCATCAAAGAATTGTTTTCGTTAACAATACGCTCCAATTCTTCTACTCGAGCAATCCGTGCTTGCAATTCATTTTGAAGAGAATCCAACTGGTTGCGTTCGTTCAATAATTCACCTTCTTTGATTTGCATTTGATCGAGCAACTCTCGGTTTTTTTCGATGCTGGAATTAAGTGCTTCACTGCTGTTTTGTTCCAACGCAGTATACGAACTTTGAAGAGTGGAAAGCGTTCCTGAAGTGGTGGCCAAAAGTTGGCTTTGCTTTTCATATTGTTTAACAAGTTCTCCGTAATGATAGCGCAAAGAATCATAGTTTTGAAGCAGAGCTACCTGTGCTGTTTCGAGTTGGTTGTGTTCTGTTTTTAAATCAGCGTAGCGTGTTTCTATTTCGTTAAAAATTTTTGTGGAAACACAACTTGAAAAAAGCATTAAAAGAAGAAGAGAATAAAGTGGTTTCATTGTAAAAGGCTTATGTATTTGTTTGGAGTTCTACCACAACAGGACAATGATCAGAATGTTTGGCCTCTGGTAGCATATATGCTCGATTTATTTCATTTTTTAAGGGCTCGCTTACCATGGCATAGTCAATGCGCCAGCCCTTGTTGTTTGCTCTTGCATTAGCACGATAACTCCACCAACTGTAGTGGTGAGGAGCTTCATTTAAGTGACGAAAAGAATCGATAAATCCTTTTTGCATAAAGGTATCTATCCACTTTCTTTCTTCCGGTAAAAAACCAGACACCTTTTTGTTTCGCACAGGATCGTGAATATCGATGGCCTCATGACAGATGTTGTAGTCTCCACAAATCACCAATTTTGGAATTGTTTTTTTCAATTGATCTACATAGACTTGAAAATCGTCCATAAACATGTACTTGTGTTCTAAACGTGCCATGTTGGTGCCCGATGGAAGGTACAAGCTGATGACAGAGCATTGGTCAAAATCAGCACGAATGACACGCCCCTCAAAATCCACATGATCGATTCCCGTTCCGTATTCTACATGGTTAGGTTTGGTTTTACTGAAAATGGCCACACCGCTGTAGCCCTTTTTTTGGGCAGAAAACCAATAATGCCGATAGCCTAAGGCTTCTATTTCTTCGGTTGGAACTTGCTCTTGGTTCGCTTTTGTTTCTTGCAAACAAAGCACATCAGGGTTGGCGGCTTTTAGCCATGAGAGAAAATCTTTCTTAAGCGCAGCACGGATTCCATTGACGTTATACGAGATGATTTTCATAGCTGTTTTTCTCCTGTTGTTTTGACTTTAATTTAAAAAAAAACAACAAAGTAAAGTGCTGCCGTTTTCTATAAAAATACAAAATCCGAAAGGAATAAAATTGCTTCTTTCGTTTAAAAATTTAGCCCGTCACAAACAGATTTCCCACAAATTAATGGGAACGAGAAAATAAAGTGCTTAACTTGGAAGTGTTTAACCTACCTTCGTTTAAAAATGATTTGCCTTTAAGCCTTAAATTCTAATCCTATGAAAAATTTTACATTCCTTTCTTCTCGCCTGTCTTTTTCCCTCTTTCTCTTATTTTGTTTATTGGTGCAACCCCTTTTTGCACAAGAGGAAGAAAAGCAAGAAGAAGATTTACCCGTTCATGAAATTCGTTTGGATATTTTTCAACTCATCGTCCTTCCTGGAATTGATGTTTCTTACGAGCATTTTATCGACGAGGTATCGAGTTGGGGAGTAAGCGGTTTTATCAATTTTAATCTCGAAGAAGATTACCGTTACGAAACCTTTGAAATTTCCCCTTACTATCGCTTGTATTTCAGTCAAAAAAAACACCACAACACTGGTTTTTTTGTTCAGCCCTTCCTCAGTTTTACAAAAGGGGTTTATGACTACTACAACTACCTTTACCAAGCATCTACTTCTTCTTATGACTATAGTTATTTCACCGAAAAAGACTTTATTGGCTTGTCTGGAGGAGCTTTAATTGGGTATAAATGGGTAAATCAAAAAAACTACAGCTTTGAAATTCATGGGGGTGTGGGTCGCTATTTTATTACCAACATCAAGGAGAAAAACGAATACAACTATACCAATGGAACGGCCTATCCGCGGATTAACTTCAGTGTTGGAAAACGCTTCTAGCCCTTATATTTTTTGCAACCAGTGTTTTGGATTTAAGTGTTGATCCAAATAGGTAGCCAATTCAGCAATCGGCAAACGCACTTGTTCCATGGTATCGCGTTGACGTAGCGTTACGGTTTGGTCGTCTTTGGATTGATGATCTACCGTAATACAGAAAGGAGTTCCCAACGCATCTTGACGACGGTAACGACGCCCAACGGCATCTTTTTCGTCATAAGCAACTTCGTGTTCCCACTTAAGTTGATCGATAATTTGGTGCGCTAAATCAGGTAAGCCGTCTTTCTTCACTAGGGGAAGTACCGCCACTTTTGTGGGCGCCAAAACGGCAGGCAATTTCAATACAGTACGTTGGCTTCCGTCTTCCAATATTTCTTCTTGTAAGGCCCAAGAAAGAGTCGCTAAAAACATACGATCGAGTCCAATGGATGTTTCAACCACATAAGGAACATAATTTTCGTTGCGTTCAGGATCGAAATATTGCAATTTCTTTCCGGAATATTCTTCATGGCTCCCTAAATCGAAATCGGTACGCGAATGAATTCCTTCCAACTCTTTGAAACCAAAAGGAAACTTAAATTCTATATCGGCTGCGGCATCGGCATAATGCGCTAATTTTTCATGATCGTGAAAACGGTAATTTTCTTCCCCCATGCCTAAAGAGAGATGCCACTTTAAGCGGGTTTCTTTCCACTTTTCATACCATTCTTTTTGTGTTCCTGGAGGGACAAAAAATTGCATTTCCATTTGTTCAAATTCACGCATTCTAAAAATAAATTGACGCGCAACTATTTCATTTCGAAAAGCCTTCCCCGTTTGGGCAATTCCAAAAGGAATTTTCATTCGCCCAGTTTTTTGAACATTTAAGAAATTCACAAAAATACCTTGAGCGGTTTCTGGACGTAAATAGAGATCCATGGCCGACTCTGCAGAAGCGCCGAGCTTGGTCCCAAACATAAGGTTAAACTGCTTTACATCGGTCCAATTGCGCGATCCCGATTCTGGGCAGGCAATTTCCAACTCTTCAATCAAATTTTTTACATCCTCTAAGTCTTCTTTTTCGAGCGACTTCCCTAGGCGTTTAAGAATAGCATTTATTTTTTCTTGGTAGCCAACTACTCTTGGGTTGGTGGCTAAAAATTGAGCTTTATCAAAGGAATCCCCAAATCGCTTAGCGGCCTTTTTTACTTCTTTTTCAATTTTGACTTCAATTTTTGCACAGTAATCTTCTACCAATACATCGGCGCGATAGCGCTTTTTGGAGTCTTTGTTGTCTATTAACGGATCGTTAAAGGCATCGACGTGGCCTGAGGCTTTCCAAGTGGTAGGGTGCATAAAAATAGAGGCATCAATTCCCACAATATTGCGGTGCAATTGGACCATGGCTTTCCACCAATAATCGCGAATGTTTTTTTTTGAGGGCTACCCCATTTTGTCCATAATCGTAAACGGCACTTAAACCATCGTATATTTCGCTTGAAGGAAACACAAATCCGTATTCCTTGGCATGTGAAATGATTTTCTTAAAATCTGTCATGGCACAAAAATAACCTTTTTCGTATTTTGAAACGACCAAATCGTATTGAAATGAATCCCAGCCGCTTTTCTTTGTTTTCCAAACTGCTTAATCTGTTGTTTCCGCGCTTGTGTTTGCTTTGCCAAGGCCTTTTAAAAAAGCATCACAAAATCATTTGTACTGCCTGTGAGTTAAATCTCCCTTTGGCCTACGGAACGTGGGGCTTGCCGGAAACCGCTTTTGATGATTTTATAAAAAGCAATGCCCTTAAGGGGTGTTACGCTTTGTTTTATTTTCGAAAAAACGAATCCATAGAACACCTACTTTTTGATTTAAAATATAAAAGGATGAAAAAAATTGGACGCTTTTTTGGGGGGCAATTGGTTGCTTTTATCCAAGCAAATCACCTCCAATTTGATGGTATATTGGGGGTTCCGTTACATCCGAAGCGAAAGCAAAAAAGAGGATTTAACCAAGTGGAAATCATAGGGAGAGAAGCGGCAATGGGGTTAAATATTCCTTATTTGGACGTTTTACAACGAATTAAAAACACACCCCCACTTTCTAAAACGAAAAAAGAACGAAAAAAGAACGAAAAAAGGTAGTTCAAAATGCCTTTCGTTTTCAAAATACAGAACCGCTAAAAGAGGGAAACTACCTCATGATTGATGATATCTTTACCACGGGTGCTACTTTAAATGCGTGTTTAAAAATACTCCCGAGAGGAGAAAAGATTCACTGGACTATTGTGTGTATTGCCTATCGAAATTAGAAGATTTATCTGTTTCTTTGTAGAGATGAAGAAGCAACTGCTGTTTATTTTTGGTGTCATTTTATTCTTGTCAACTTCCCGATGTGCAAAACGAGGCACACCGACTGGGGGCTTTAAAGACAGTATTCCTCCGCAATTAGTGAGTGCCAATCCACCGCTTAAGACCGTTAACTTCGACAAGGAAAAAGTAGTGCTTAATTTCGATGAGTACATTCAACTTAAAAATATTGCAAATCAGTTGATTGTCTCCCCCCATGGAGAAAAGCGACTACAAAATATTACCTGAAGGAACGGTGAGTAAAAAAATCGAAATTCGGTTTAATAAACCTCCCCGCCCAAACACAACGTTCAATTTTAATTTCGGTGCTGCAGTAGAAGATTATAACGAAGGGAATGCCTACCCTTTTTTAAGCTATACTTTTTCTACTGGCGACTATTTAGACTCACTCACACTCTCTGGGACAGTAAAACACGCCTATGCGATGGAGCCTATCAATCGCGTTTCTATCCATCTTTATCCTATAGACTCCACCTATACCGATTCCACCATTTATCTTCAAAAGCCTCTTTATATAGGAAATACCCTCGATAGTGTTTATTTTAATCTGCAAAGCCTGGCGCCCGGAAAGTATGAAATGCTGGCCATTCGAGATTATAGCTTCAATTATTTATTTGACCAAAACATTGATCAGATTGGCTTTTTTGAGGAGCCCATTACGCTTCCACAAGATTCGATTAAATTCCCTGTGCTTTTTCAAGAAATTCCTAACTTTAAATGGGGGTCTCCTAAAATCATCAATAACCACCACCTCGAATTCGGTTTTTTTGGAGAGGTTGATGAAAATAAAATCCTCTTTGATTCTGTATTTTCCAAAGAGCATCCAGGGTTTTTTACCCGCGATAGAGAAAAAGATACGCTTCATTATTGGTTTGAACCCAAAGAAGAATTGGATTCCATTATCGTGGGTCTAAAAGAAAAAGACAGTGTGCGTACTTGGAATTTAAAACCTTATAAACTGATTCCCGATTCCCTAACGCTTTCGATAACTCCAGCCAATAAACAATTCATTCATTTTTTAGATACCATCAAAATACAGACGAGTTTGCCTGTACAAGAAATCGATACCGACAACATTCTTCTTTTTGATATCGATACCCTAGAAGTACCCTATGAAGCTAGTATCGACAAAAACAAAGACATCGTTTACCTCACGTTTGAAAAAGTACCCAACGACCGTTATCAGCTTCAGTTGTTCCCCAATGCCATAACCGACTTTTTAGGGGCCACCAACGATACGCTAATGCACAGCCTTCGAACAAAAGAAATTGAAAGCTATGGTACGTTGTTGCTTAAAGTGGAACACAACCAACCCGAACTTAGCTATTTCCTTGAATTGTTGGATAACAATGGAAACGTAGTTCGAAAAATGATCCAAAACCCAACAGATCGATATACGCTTCCCTTTTTAATTCCAGGAGATTATCAAGTACGATTTGTGAATGATAAAAACGGAAATGGGAAATGGGATACTGGAAATTACCTAGAAAAACGACAACCCGAAGAAGTGATTTATTTAAAAGAACCTTTAAAGTTAAGAGCAAACTGGGAGTTGAATGAAATCATTAGGGTCGAAGACTAAAGGCGTCTTTATCGTCTAAAAATTTTAATTTGTTTCGGGCTTCTTTTTGGGGGTGAGAAGTAATTTTTGTGTTGTTTGTCCTGCAGTATGGGGTGTGGTTTCCCCAATTGAATTTCCAAAATAGTCGTAAATGCTCGAGTGGCCGGGATATCTTAAGTCAGAACCATCTGTTCCTATACGATTGACCCCAATACAATAACTCATGTTTTCAATTGCCCTAGCTCGAAGCAAAGCGTCCCAATGGGCAATGCGTTTGGAAGGCCAATTGGCGGTGAAAATGAGCAAGTCATAGTCATGGACATTTCTACTCCACACGGGAAAGCGAAGATCGTAGCACACCCGTAAACAGATTGTCCACCCTTTGTACTTTACAATGCCTTTATTTTGGCCTGTAGCATAGGCCATGTGCTCCCCTGCAAGCGTAAAGGTGTGCCTTTTGTCGTAAAATTGAATTTCTTTTTCTTGTGGAGACACAAATAAAAAGCGATTGTAAATAACCCCTTGTTCCTCAATAATGGCACTTCCTGCAATGGCTGCCTTTTTTTCATCTGCCATTTTTCGCATCCAAATGACTGTTGGCCCTTCCATGGTTTCGGCAAATTCTTTACTCTTCATAGTAAAACCTGTAGTAAACATTTCAGGCAATACGATAAGATCGGTGGGTGGAAGCGAAAGCAATTGTTGGCCTAAGGCCTCCAGATTCTTTTCTTTTTCTTCCCAAAAAAGAGTCGTTTGTAGGGCAGTAACAGTCAAAGGGGTTTGCATATCTTTATTGCGTTTGTATAAAGATGTAAAAAAAATAGCAATGTTTGATCTCAGAACGAAAAAAGCCCTTGTTTTTGACATGGACGGTACCTTAACCGATAACATGCACATTCACCATGAGGCATGGATGCAGTTTATCAAAGAAAAAAACCTGGGTATTGACGCCGTAACCTTTGAACGAGACTATCACAAAGGAACTTTAATTGAAGTGATGGAACGCTTTTTCCCCGACATAAAAAGCGAAGCGCAATTGCGAGAACTCGGCAATGAAAAAGAAGCACTTTATCGAAAAATATATGCCCCACAAATACATCCTCTTCCAGGTTTAATCGCTTTTTTAGAGCAAATTAGAGAAAAAGAAATCCCCATAGGCCTAGCCACTATGGGCGATCAAAACAACATTGACTTAACGCTAAAAGGCTTAGGAGTTATCCCTTTTTTCCACAGCACCACAGGAGGGCATCAAGTGAAAAAAGGAAAACCCAATCCTGAAATTTTTTTAATGGCTGCAAAAAAATTGGGGGTTACCCCATCGGATTGTCTTGCATTTGAAGACACCCAATCGGGCATAGCGGCTGCACAAGCCGCAGGAATGGAAGTCGTAGGTATTGCAACACAATTCAGCGAAAAAAAACTATTGGAATTGGGCTGCGTGGCCACGTTTAAAGATTATACTGCTATAGTGTAAATTAAAGACTTGATTTTATCCTTTTAAACTAGCCGATAAATACTCGCGGTTCATACGCGCAATGTTCTCAAGAGAAATCCCTTTTGGGCATTCAACTTCGCAAGCTCCAGTGTTGGTACAATTTCCAAAACCTTCTTCATCCATCTGCTTCACCATATTTAACACACGGTCGGTCGCTTCTACTTTCCCCTGAGGGAGCAAAGCGTATTGAGATACTTTTGCCGAAACGAAAAGCATGGCGGATGCGTTTTTACAACTGGCTACACAAGCGCCACATCCAATACAAGTAGCTGCATCAAAGGCTTTGTCAGCATCGTGTTTGTCAATTGGAATTGCGTTGGCATCTTGGGTATTTCCAGACGTATTGACACTCACAAATCCTCCGGCATGTTGAATACGGTCAAAAGCTGAACGATCCACTGCTAAATCTTTTACCACAGGAAAGGCATTCGCACGGAAAGGCTCAATGGTAATGGTGTCCCCGTCTTTAAACTTTCGCATGTGTAATTGGCAGGTTGTCACTAAACGGTCGGGGCCGTGTGCCTCACCATTGATGTACATCGAACACATACCACAAATTCCTTCACGACAGTCATGGTCAAATGCAATAGGATCGATCCCTTTGCCCATTAATTGTTCGTTGAGAACGTCCATCATTTCAAGGAAAGACATATCTGGAGAAACATTTTCAATTGGATACGTTTCTAACGTTCCTTGTGCGTCTGCGTTGGCTTGGCGCCAAACTTTAAGTGTCAAGTTCATCATGCTATTTGTATGATCGTGTTTTAACTTCTATTTCTTCGTAATTCAAATCTTCTTTGTGGAGTTCGGCCGCTGAAGGTTCTCCTTTGTATTCCCAAGCGGAAACAAAAGTGAAGGCTTCATCATCACGGAGGGCTTCTCCTTCTGGAGTTTGTGACTCTTCACGGAAGTGTCCGCCACAAGACTCGGTGCGTTCCAGGGCATCTTTAGCAAAAAGTTCTCCCAATTCTAGGAAATCGGCTACACGGCCTGCTTTGGCCAGTTGCTCGTTGAACTCTTCTGCTTTCCCAGGAATATTCACATTTTTGTAAAAATCTTCTCGAAGGGCTTTAATTTCGGCAATCGCCTCTTTTAACCCCTTTTCGTTGCGCGACATTCCGCACTTATCCCACATGATTTTCCCTAGCTTACGGTGATAAGAATCGACCGAGTTTTTTCCATTGTTATTAATGAGCTGGTCAATTTGTGTACGAACCTCATTTTCTGCTTGCTCAAATTCTGGGGATTCTGTGTTAATGGGTCCCGTACGAATATCATTGGCTAAATAATCCCCAATGGTATAAGGAAGAACAAAATAACCGTCTGCCAGTCCTTGCATAAGTGCTGAAGCTCCTAATCGGATCGCCCCGTGATCGGAGAAGTTTGCTTCTCCAATAGCATAGCAGCCAGGAATGGACGTCATTAGGTTATAATCGACCCAAACACCTCCCATGGTATAGTGTACCGCAGGATAAATCATCATAGGGTGTTTCGTATGGGTTTTGGTCAACAATTTTTTCGTACATCTGGAAAAGGTTTCCATATTTTGCACGTACTACTTCCTGCCCTAATTTTTTTGTTAAAACCGCATCGTTTTCATCCAGCCCTTTGACGTGAGCTTGCTCTTTTCCGTAACGCATAATAGCGGAAGCAAAATCCAAATAGACCGCTTCACCCGTTTTGTTTACTCCAAATCCAGCATCGCAACGTTCTTTGGCAGCGCGAGAGGCAACGTCTCTAGGAACGAGATTTCCAAAAGCAGGATAACGACGTTCTAAGTAATAATCGCGATTTTCTTCTGCAATTTCTGTCGGTTTTAATTTGCCTTCACGAATGGCTTTTACGTCATCTAGATTCTTGGGAACCCAAATCCGACCGTCGTTTCGAAGCGACTCGGACATAAGGGTTAATTTTGATTGATGATCGCCAGAAACAGGAATGCAAGTGGGATGGATTTGAGTGAAACAAGGGTTTGCAAAATAGGCTCCTTTTTTATGAATTTTCCATCCAGCAGAAACATTACTTCCCATTGCATTGGTGGAGAGGAAAAAGACATTCCCATACCCTCCTGAAGCAATGACAACGGCATGGGCCCCATGACGTTCAATTTTTCCATTCACCAGGTTACGCGTAATGATCCCTCTGGCTTTTCCATCCACAAGCACCACATCCATCATTTCGTGGCGATTGTACATTTTAATTTTTCCACGACCAATTTGACGGTTCATGGCAGAATAAGCGCCCAAAAGCAATTGTTGTCCCGTTTGTCCTTTGGCATAAAAAGTTCTTGAAACCAATACTCCCCCAAACGAACGGTTGTCGAGAAGACCTCCATAGTCACGTGCAAAAGGAACCCCTTGGGCAACACACTGGTCAATGATGTTGGTAGAAACCTCAGCCAATCGGTGTACGTTAGCTTCGCGAGAGCGGTAGTCTCCTCCTTTAATGGTATCGTAAAACAAGCGATAAGTAGAATCCCCATCGCCTTGGTAATTTTTTGCAGCATTGATTCCTCCTTGTGCAGCAATGGAGTGCGCCCGTCGGGGGGAATCTTGAAAACAAAATGTTTTTACATTGTAACCCAATTCTGCAAGAGTAGCTGATGCAGAAGCCCCAGCTAGTCCTGTTCCTACAACGATAATATCGATGAGTCGTTTGTTGGCTGGGCTGACCAAATTAATGTGGCTTTTGTGATTGGTCCACTTATCGGCTAAAGGCCCCTGTGGTATTTTTGCGTCTAATGTTGCCATATTAAAATGCAGTTAAATGATGAAATAATGCGATAAAAACAAAACCCGCTGGAATACCAACAGCAAATGCAGTAGTAAATCCTTTGATGGCTTTGGTGTATTTGTTGTTTGCGCCCAACGACTGGAAAGAAGAACTGAATCCGTGCATTAAGTGCAAAGCGAGAAAACCAAAACTGATGATGTAAATTCCTACACGAACAGGGCTTTCAAATTTGTGAATGGTTTCTTCGAAATAGCGGTTGGCGTCTAAAGGAAGTACTTCTACATATTTATAATTCATCTCTGGAATCCAAAAATCGTAGAAGTGCAATCCGAGGAAAGACAACACTACCAATCCCGAAAGAATCATGTTGCGGGACATCCAAGATGCGTTAGCAGCTCCGTTATTGACAGCGTATTTTTGTTGCCGTGAGCTTCGGTTTTTAAGTTCCAAAACAAAGCCCATAACAAAATGAAAAACAACCCCAAAAATAAGGACGGGTTGAAGCAAAAACTGAACCAGTGGATTGTTTCCCATAAAATGAGATAACTGATTGAAAATTTCTTCACTAAAAACCGATGTGAGGTTGATGGTAAAATGCTGTAATAAAAAGACAATTAAAAAAAGTCCTGAAAGAGCCATGGCATATTTTCTTGCCAATGACGATTGAATGGTTGTGCTCATTTAATTCAGTGTTTACTAAACAAAATTAGGGCATAAACCAATGGGAAAGAAATATTTCAATCGTATTTTTCTATTTTATACTAACTCTAAACTATTGGAATATCGTGTTGATTTTTTCGCTTAAAAAAGGTGCTTTTTTTCCCAATTCGTTAAACAATTCAATATGGAATGGCGATGGTTAATCCAAAAACCTGCCGCGACTGTAACCCTTTAAAGGCATTATCATCATAGAGCAACTGCACTTCAAAAGTGGTGCTGACATGAGAATTGACTTTCATCTGCATCGAAAAAGTATAATCTAAGTCAATATTTTGGGGTTTTCTAAATAATGACTTACCAATTTTAATTGGTTGGTCGCTGTGATATTTTTGACCAATTTCCATTGATTTTGAAATCCTAAAGCTCCTCCTACTTCCCATAAAGAAGTGGCTCCAGCTTTGACACCAAAAAAGGCTTGATCAGCAGTTAAATCCTTTGTGAATCTTCGGTCTACAAGAATTACCCGTGTCATAATGGGATCGAGTTGCAGGGTATATTTATCTTTTTTCACACGAATTAAACCCACCCCTAAACGCAAATAAGCAGGAGAAAACCAATCGCTAATTATTGTTTTTGTGGTCCCTTCATCGGTTTGCGAATAGTTATACCCCGGTAAGCTTTGGGTTTTTAAATTGATGTTGGTTGAAAATTGCCACTTTCGGGATGATTTTCGAGAAATAACGGATTGAAAATCAATGCGGTCTTCTGTCTTTTTTGCTTCGCTGTCATTGGCCGATTTTGCAAACCCTAAAGCAGCATTGAGGGTGGTTTTCCAATCCCAATGTTTGCTGTCATAATTAAATTGATAATCTAAATTCAACGTTCCACTGAAGTTATTCGCCCCTCCAGCAAGCCAATTGTTAAAAGCGACTTGATTGATTAAAAGACCGATGCTCCCTTTGTGAAAGTTGGTCTTTAGACTATCTACTTTTATATCGTCTTGAGCAAAAGCACTGGCAAAACTACCGAGGCACAACAGAAAAAGAAGAATGGGTTTATTGAATGATAAATGTCTGTTTTTGTTGATTTTCACTCGTTTTAAGCAAGACATTGTAGGTTCCTTTTGGGAGATAAACAATGCCATTTTTAGCAGGTTTTAATTGGGTTTGATTTCTTTTTTTCTTTGGGGGTTGTGTATAAGAAAGATCGTAGGAAATGAAATTATATCCAGCGTCGAGTACACCTTCTTGTTGATGTACTGTTTCCCCTTTCTGATTTTTTATCGATAAAGAAAAAGACGCTTCTTTTTTAGAATGTGCCGCGAAGACTAAATTAGGTTCGTAGGGTTTACTCCATTGCGAATAAGCATTCCCCCAGCGCTTAGAAAATCTTATTTTATTGGGACTGAAAAAAGTTAAAGGCGCTTTGATTTCATCTTGTAAAATAGCGATATCAGCTTTGTAAATCGATCGCCCGTGCGTGCCGACAAGCAAATGGTTTTTTTCGGGTTGAATCGCTACATCGTGAACAGCAACCGTATTGAGGCCATTAGTAAACAAATGCCATTCCTTCCCTTTGTTTAGAGAAACAAATACGCCCATGTCGTTTCCAAGGTAAAGCACATTTTCGTTTTTTGGGTCTTCTCGAATTACATTCACAGGAGAAGATGGAAGACTCTCGGAAAGACTTTTCCATGATTTTCCAGCATCTTCACTCACATAAACATAAGCAGTAAAATCATCCGATCGGTAACCGTTTAAAGTAACATACACTCGGTTTTTTTGATGCTGAGAAGCCACCACACGACTCACCCAAAGGTTTTTGGGAAAACTGTCTGAAATTCGTTCCCAGTTCCCTCCTCCGTTGGTGGTTTTATACACCAACCCATCATCGCTTCCTGTATAAAGGAATCCAAATTGAAAAGGAGACTCCGATAAAGTCGTGAGGGTCCCATAGGCGACATTCCCTTTTTTTCCTCCTTGGGTTAGGTCTTGCGATATTGTTTCCCAATGATCACCTTGATTGAGCGAGCGATGCAATTTATTCCCTCCGAAATAAAGAATATCCTGATTGTGGGAAGAAAGCAAAATGGGCGTTTGCCAATTAAAACGATAAGGCGCTTCTCCCAAGGTGTGTTTCGGCTGAATGTAGTTGCGTTCGTTGGTATCCAAATTCAAACGGAAATAATTTCCAAACTGATAGCCGGTGTACACCACATTACTATCACGACGGTCGATTTGAATTTTCATACCATCGCCGCCCATAATGGAGGTCCATGCATTGTGTCCTGTAGCATGCCAACGCTCATCGTCTTTTGCATTATGTGCGCCTTTCCAAACTCCGTTGTCTTGCAATCCACCATAAACGTTATAGGGGGTGTCGTAATCAAAATTTATAGCATAAAATTGGCCAACATCTACCGAATTGTTTTTTATCCAATGTGCACCATCGTCATAAGTAATGTTTACCCCACCGTCGTTTCCATTAATTAAATGACCGGGGATATCAGGATTGATCCACAAGGCATGATGATCGGCATGCACATTTGATTTTCCAATGGATTCGAATGATTTTCCTCCGTCGTTCGACGTCAAAATAGGCACGCCATAAATGTAAATTTTATCTTCATTTTTAGGATGCACATGGATTTTTCCAAAATAATAACCGTAGCTGTTGTAAATGTTATTGAGGTAACCCTCATGTGTTTTGCGCCACGTTTTTCCGCCATCCTTACTTTTAAACACCTCTGGACCTACCACTGGGGTATCAAAAAGAAGGCTGTTGGCATCTTCCAAATAAGTGGCAATGTCTTTAGGAAGAACACTTCCTCCACGGACGTTGTTTTTAATGTTTTCTGCTCGGTATTTTTCTTGAAATTTGTTCTCTTTTAAAAAAGCATCCAACTTCTTGTTGTCTAAAGCCAAAAAGGCTTCTTTGGACATGGTTTTAAAATCGTCTTTTGTCAGCCCGTCTGATTTTGCGTTGTCGTCTTTGGGGCGTCTAAACTGGGAATCGTGAATGGCATAGAGGGTTTGATCGTCATAAACAGCCAAACCAATGCGGCCTACTCCCTCACCTAAAGGAAATCCGCTTTCGGAGGTTGTTATTTTTGTCCATGTTAAACCTGCGTCTGTACTTTTATAAACGGCAGAATTTTTACCGCTTCCATTAAAATTCCATGCTTTGCGGTCTCTTTCCCAAGCAGCAGCGTACTGAATATTAAAATCCGAAGGTTGGTGCACCATATCAATGATTCCTGTGTTGTCATCTATATAAAGTGTTTGCTTCCAATTTTCTCCGCCATTTTGGGTGACAAAAATTCCTCTTTGTTCATTTTTGGTATACAAATGGCCAATAACGCCTACCACCACATGGTTTGGGTTTTCTGGATCGATGCTTATTTTCCCAATATGATGGCTGTCGTAAAGGCCAGCACTTTGCCATGTTGCGCCATTGTCAGTGGTTCTCATCATACCTATCCCTGCGTAAGACGAACGAGATGAGTTGTTCTCTCCTGTCCCTACCCAAAGGGTTCTTGTAGGCCAATGCATCGCTATTTCTCCAATGTTTTGGGTGGGTGCATTTTCGGTAATGGAAGTAAAACTTGTTCCGTTATTTGTTGTGTGCCATACTCCCCCCGAGGCGTAAGCGACATAAAATTCGATTGGGTTTTCTGGATTTACTTCAAGCGCCACCACTCGACCACTCATTACTTTAGGACCTATGTTTTCAAAAGCTACGTTTTTAACTTCAGACTGAGATTGAAGTGTCTGTACATCAACCCACGGAGCTTGTGGTGTAGAAGCGTCTTGTGCACTTAGCAATGCAAAAGAAAAAAGGAAAAAGCAAGAAATAAAAATTCGCATGACAAAAAGTTTTTTCTAAAACTACAATAAATTTTATTGCATAAAGAAGTTTGCAGGAGCTTGCTCAATTTTTGATTAAATTCGCTTAAAACAAGCCTATGCGATACCAACCTTTATCTTCCCAATTTTACGCTCGAGTGAGAAAAAATTTTATGGCGCAGATGCAAGGCAACAGTCTTGCCGTATTCAATTCCAATGATGTCTACCCCATAAGTGCAGATTCTACTTTGCCCTTTGCGCAGCACCGCGATATTTTTTACCTCAGCGGAGTAGACCAAGAGGAATCGATATTGGTCCTTTTTCCTAATGCCGTTGAAGAAAAACACCGAGAAGTGCTTTTTTTAAGAGAAACCAACGCCCACATTGCGGTTTGGGAAGGAGCCAAACTCTCCCAAGAAGAAGCCACAGCGCTAACCGGTATCAAAACGGTGTATTGGCTAAAGGACTTTGAGCGCGTTTTTCAAGAACTAAGTACCCAATGCGATACTTTTTATTTTAACACCAATGAACACTACCGCCAAGCAGTAGAAACCCAGACACGAGAAGATCGCTTTATTGCAGAATACAGAAGAAAATACCCTGCCCATAGCGTGGCAAAAAGCAATCCTATTCTTCAGCAGCTTCGCTCGGTAAAGGCAGAAGAAGAAATTGCACAAATTCAAACCGCATGTCATATAACAGAAAAAGGATTTCGCAGGGTGCTTTCATTTGTAACGCCTGGCGTTTGGGAATATGAAATTGAGGCCGAGCTTGTACACGAGTTTCTTCGCAATCGTTCAAAAGGGTTTGCCTATCAGCCCATTATTGCATCAGGGAAAAACGCAAATGTGCTTCACTACACCGAAAACAATCAGCAATGTTTGGCTGGCGATCTAATTCTGATGGATGTGGCTGCTGAATACGGTAATTATGCGAGCGACTTGTCGCGCACTATTCCCGTTTCTGGCCGATTTAGTAAACGACAAAAGGAAGTGTATCAAGCCGTATTAAGAGTAAAAAAAGAAGCTACTAAAATGCTTTTGCCCGGCACGCTTTGGAAAGAATACCATCAAGAGGTAGGAAAAATAATGACACATGAGCTTATAGGCTTAGGTCTGTTGCAAACGACGGATGTTAAAAACGAAGACCCCAATTGGCCCGCTTATAAAAAATACTTTATGCACGGAACCTCTCACCACATGGGACTCGACACGCACGACTATGGCTTGCTGCATTTGCCTATGGAAGCCAATATGGTGTTTACGGTTGAACCCGGTATATATATTCCTGAGGAAGGTTTTGGCATTCGCTTGGAAGATGATGTGGTCATTCAAGCCCAAGGAGAGCCATTGAATTTAATGGCTAATATTCCGATTGAAATAGAGGAAATCGAAAGTTTAATGAATGGCGGTTAATGGCAGTTGCAATTGGAATCGCAATCTTGACCTTCGCTTTTTTGAAAAATTTAAAATATAGACTTCGCACTGCCCAAAAGGCCGCCAAGGCTAGCATTAAAATTTGAACCGTTTCCATTAGGTGTTAAAAATAAAAAAAGTGAGGAAAGAGGCCAAATAGGCGATGGCCGACATGCCAAAGAGCTGAATCAAGGGCCACTTCCATCCGTTGGTTTCTTTTTTCACTACCGCTAGGGTGCTCATGCATTGCATGGCAAAGGCATAAAAAACCATTAAAGACAAACCGGTAGGTAAATTAAATACCAATTTCCCGTTGGATTTTCTTTCGGAAGCCATTTTGAATTTTAAGGTTTCTTCCTGATCGTTTCCTACACTGTAAATGGTGGCAAGGGAACTCACAAATACCTCGCGAGCAGCAAAGGAACTGATGAGCGCAATCCCGATTTTCCAATCGAAGCCTAAAGGACGAATAGCAGGTTCAATGCTTTTTCCTAGAATGCCAATGTATGAGTGTTCCAGTTTAAAAGCCGCAATTTTAGATGCTTGTTCCACTTCCGAAAGAGCAGAAAAATCTGTTTGCTCCGCCACTATTTGTTCTGCCTCAGAAAACGATTTTCCCGGACCAAAAGAGGCCAACACCCAAAGGAGAATCGACATGGCCAAAATCACTTTTCCAGCTTCAGTTACAAACGACCGTGTTTTTTCAAATACAGTTATCCCTATGTTTTTTAAAAGGGGCATTTTATAATTGGGCATTTCGATAACAAAATACGTTTTGGAAGGAATTTTCAAGACGCGGTTTAAAATCGTTGCAGATACAATGGCCATAAAAAATCCGAGTAAATACAAAAACATAAGCATGAGCCCTTGATAGCCCATTCCATAAATTTTCCCTTCTGGAATCACCAGTGCAATCAAAATTAAATAGACGGGTAAGCGAGCAGAACAGGTAGTGAATGGAGTAACCAAAATGGTGATGAGTCGTTCTTTCCAATTCTCAATGTTTCGAGTAGCCATTACTGCAGGAATAGCACAAGCTGTTCCTGAAATTAATGGAATAACACTTTTTCCACTTAACCCAAAACGCCTCAAACCGCGATCCATTAAAAACACCACTCGGCTCATATAGCCCGTTTCTTCTAACACAGCGATAAACATGAAGAGAAACGCTATTTGAGGGATAAAAATAAGAATGCCCCCCAAACCACTGATAATTCCCTCGGCCAACAAATCGGTAAAAAGCCCTGGGGGAAGTGTCTTTTTTACCCCATCGCTTAAATGAGAAAAAGTAGCGTCGATAAAGTCCATCGGGACGCTGCTCCATTCAAAAATGACTTGGAAGATTGCGAGTAAAATGGAAAAGAAAATAACGTAGCCCCAAAAAGGATGGATAAGAACACGGTCGAAACGCGAACGAAGGTCGGTTCCTTTTGTGCGGTCGATAAAATAGGTTTCTTTCAGCGCATTATTGATGATTTGATACCGCTTAATGGTTTCTTTTTGCTGTAGGCGTTTTAAATGCGCTGTGGATTGGGTTTTAAATTGAGTGGCATCGGCTAAAGGCTGTCTTTCTAGGGTAGTAAAATTAACGTCTTGTGTAATGACAAGCCACAGTTTATAGAGCGATTGATTGGGGAAGACCGAATGCATTTGCTCAAAATAAGAGGGATCGATTGCTTCGATGTTGGTAAGACTTTCTTTGGAAAGAGAACGGTAGTCGAGCAAGTGTTTTTTTAACGCGGCCATCCCTTCGTTTTCTCGAGTACTGATGAGCGCAATTTTCGTTTTTAATTTTTCTTCCAGTAAAGCAACATCCAACGAAATGCCTTTGCGTTTCATTTGGTCCGACATATTGATGACCAATAGGGTAGGAATCTCCAAGTCTTTTATTTGGGTAAAAAGAAGCAAGTTGCGTTTTAAATTTTCAATGTCCGAGACTACCACAGCTATATCGGGAAAATCTTTATCGTTTTTGTTGAGCAGCAGTTCAATCACCACACTTTCGTCCATAGAAGACGCGTTGAGGCTGTAGGTGCCAGGGAGGTCAATGATATGCGCTTTGGTGGTGTGGTTGAGGCGACAGGTTCCTTGTTTCTTTTCTACGGTAATCCCTGGGTAATTTCCTACTTTTTGATTGAGCCCTGTGAGCGCGTTAAAAACAGAGGTTTTTCCCGTATTTGGATTGCCAATAAGGGCGACATTCAATTGCGTGCTCATGCGACAAGTTCAATGGTAATGTACTTCGCTGTTTCTTTACGAATGGCCAGGTGGGTACCGTCGATCACCAAATATATGGGGTCGTTCAAAGGAGCTCTTTGTTCCAGATAAACATCATTGCCTGGCAAGCACCCCATCTCAATTAATTTGAGTGGAAGGTTGGCTGTGTCAATGGACACAATTTTGCCTTGTTGGTGTTTTTGAATGCAGTCTAAAGTTAGCACTATCTAGAATGATTTTAAAGAACAAAAGTAGGGAAAAAGCCTGTGTATGCAAGGGGGATCGGACCTAATTTTTAGCTTAGAAATCGTATTCCGCTTTGAGGATTTTTATGTCTTCCATAAGCGTAATCATGGCTTGCTCGTCGGTTCCGTCGTAATAGCCACGAATGCGTTTGTCGGGATCGACCAACACAAAATTCTCTGTATGAATCATGTCGTAAGGGCCCCCGTCACCATCTTCTTGAACTACAAAATAAGATTTTCGCGCCAAGGTGTAGATTTCTTTTTTACTTCCCGTTAGCAAATTCCATTGCGCATCGTTCACCCCTTTTTCAAGGGCGTATTTTTTGAGCTGTGCGATGGAATCTATTTCTGGGGTGACACTAAAAGAAAGCAATTTCACCTTTTGCTCTTCTTTAAAATGGGCTTGCAATTGCACCATATTGTCAGTCATTATAGGACAAATGGAGGGGCAAGTGGTAAAGAAAAAATCAGCCACATAAATATAGCCTTCGTAATCGCGCTGGGTAATGGCATTTCCGTTTTGGTTCCACAAGCGGAAAGGTGCAATTTTATGGTATTTTTTTACGTGTTGTAAACTGCTATCGACCAGCTCAAAATTAACGGTGGCTGGTTGATAAATAGGCAAGATTTGCTTTGGTGTAAGGGCATTGTAGAACAACACTAGAATGACCAAAGAGAGGCCCAAAAAAAGGCTGAGGAATTTTCTGTATTTCGAAAAAAACTGCTTCATGTTTCACTACAAAAATACAGTCTTTTTCTCGCTTTCAATTGCCCCGTGAATGTTAAATGAAATTAAAATTTTCCTTTCAAAAGCACAAGCGCAAGGAAATGCTTATTTTTGGGCTTCACAAAAAAAGAACCCATTGCTATGGATCCATTTATAATTAAAGGAATTCAACTTCTACTTAGTCTTTCCATTCTGGTTGTTTTGCATGAATTGGGCCACTTTATTCCAGCCAAATTATTCAAAACACGTGTGGAAAAGTTTTACTTGTTTTTCGATGTTAATTTTTCCCTTTTCAAAAAGAAAATAGGCGATACCGAATACGGAATTGGCTGGTTGCCCTTGGGCGGTTATGTAAAAATTTCGGGAATGATTGACGAGAGCATGGACACCGAACAAATGAAACAACCGGCACAGCCTTGGGAGTTTCGCTCCAAACCGGCTTGGCAACGCCTCATCATTATGTTGGGGGGAGTAACGGTCAATATTGTACTTGGTTTTCTAATTTATATGATGATTCTTTTTGTGTGGGGGAAAGAAGTTTTGCCGTCAGAAGATGTCAAACTAGGCATGACAGCTTCTCCCATTGCGGAGGCCATTGGCTTTCAAGATGGGGATCATATTTTATCCATCGATGGAAAAGAAATTGAGCATCTATTGGAAATAAACCGTCATTTGTTTTTGCGAAGTCCCAAAAGCATTCGTGTGCGCCACAGCAATGGGGTTACTGAAGCCATTGCTATTCCAGCTGATTTTGGAACGAGGATGTTTGAAACGGGTGAAATGTTGCCATTTGGTTTAGTAAGAAAGGTAAAGGTAGACAGCCTTTATCCTGATTCTCCAGTAGCTAAAGCAGGCATACTAGAGGGCGACCAACTCCTTGCGCTGGACGGACAACCAATTTACGGAATGGCCGATTTACAAAGTGAACGTCTGAGAGAAAAAGACAGCTTGGTTTTTCTGGTCAACCGAAACGGGCAAGAAGCCAACTTTACGGTTTTCCCTACCACAACCGCCATTCTTGGTTTTATAGGACAAGAAAGCCACGAGGTTAAAAGCACCCATGTGGATGTAGGCTTGGCAGATAGTATTCGTGAAGGCTTCTCTTACGGGTATTGGACGCTCTACGATTATGTGGCGCAATTTAAATACATATTCACCAAAAAAGGAGCTACAAAAGTGGGTGGTTTCGGTGCCATTGGAAATCTTTTCCCTTCCCAATGGAACTGGCAAGGGTTTTGGAGCAGTACGGCACTTATTTCCATCATGTTGGCCTTTATGAATGTGCTCCCGATTCCAGCCCTCGATGGCGGGCACGTGATGTTTCTGCTCTATGAGATGATTAGTGGAAGAAAACCCAACGACAAGTTTATGGAATATGCCCAAATGTTTGGCTTCCTGTTACTTATTTCGCTCGTATTGTTTGCTAATGGAAATGACCTCTACCGTTGGTTGTTTACCTAAACGAACGGAAATAATAAAATTAAATTGAACGGTTACTATTGATTTTTTATCTTTGAGTCGCAGCTGTAAAACAACTAATAATATGAAAAAATTAAGCTTCCTTTTGATTATGCTCATCAGCATAGGAACCTACGCCCAAGAAAAAAGGGTAACCATCGACGATTTTGTAACCGAGCATCAAGGCTTGGAAGAAAATAAAGATGGTGAAATTGTGCCCATTAACGATAGAGAAATCAACAAAAAAATTCGCTTCTTTATCGAAGAAAAATACGATAATGTAGAATACACCCGAAATATCATTTGGGACAGTTATGAAACGTTTATTAGTCCTTACGATCGTTATCACTACCACACCTTTATTGTACAGGTAAAAGGTCATTTTTGACCTCCTTTTTATTTTTATTCTTCTGTAAAACCTTACTGGCCAACATAATAGACTTAATCTCTGGAGTAAAAATGTGGTTGCAACTCTCAAAATCGAAATTTTCAAATTTTTCAGTAAAGATGCAGCCAAGAATCTTCTGTTTGGTCTTCCCATCCGCCTTATCCCAATACTGACTTAGGTTTTCAATCATTGGGAGAGTTTTATTCAAATACACTTTAAAAGGACTCTTCGTAGACTTCAACCGTTCCAACTTAATTTTTTTATCACATAACTCAGACTCGATTCTACTCTTCATTTCGTTGTAATCAGAAGAGGTGATATCTCCATCAAGAAATGAGTTTTGCAAGTTGGTTTGTCGCGTCACAAACTTCTCAATCTCAGTCTGCATTCTATTAATCTCAGTTTTTCTTGTAATGTCTTCTCTATCGATTAATGATTCAAGTTGAGATTTATATACTTTAACCATTCCAGCAGTAAAAGAAATCTTGTTTAGTAACTTCTTAATTTGTTCGTGTGCCCAATCCACACGAAATCTTTGACATCGGGGTTTAGTACATAAATAATAGTGATGCCATTCCTTGTTTCTACTTTGAGATTTGTAGGCAGTAAGCGTTCTACCATGTTCTCTACACTTCATGAACCCCTTTAAGGGGTATAGGTCTGTTTTATCAGACTTAAAATCGAAATTTCTAACTCTGCCGTCCAAGTAGTCATTAGCCCTCTTAAAAAGTTCATCCGACACCAATGGAGGGTGTAACCCAATTACAATTTGTTCCTCTTCCTTTTTCCACGCTTTAACCTTGACCTTTCCTGTGTAAACAACATTTCTAATGATATTGTAAAACGTTTGTTTGGTGATATTGAACGATTTACCCTTGTAAGGATATTTTTGTTCATTAATATATTTTCTAACTTCATTAGCAGAATAAACTCCCAACACCAACCTGTCAAAACATTCTTTAATGTAAGGTGCTGCTTCATTAGGTCTAAGAGTTGATTTACCTTCAACACGACAATTATCATAACCTCTTGGAGCGGGACCTGTCCAGCAACCTTCTATTCTCGCTCTTCTTGATCCCTCTGTGGTTCTAATGGAATTTTTATCATTCTCAACTTCTGGAAGGGTTAAATAAATACTCAGTAGAACCTTACTGTCAGGATTTGAAAGATCTATGGGTTGTTCTACAGTTGATATGAGTACTCCAAGTTTCTCGAGTTTATTTATTTCATTTAATGCCAAGTAGACATTTCGTGACCACCTGTCCCAGCGAAGACATAGAATTTGATCAACTTTCCCACCTTTTTTTTTTGAGAAATTTTAAAATTTTATTCCATTCAGGACGATCAAAATTTTTGCCGCTACAATCTTCAGTATATACGTCTAATATTGGATAGTTGTGTAGTTTACAAAACTGTTTAATTACATCTTCTTGGTGTTGCAGGGAGTACCCTCGATCTGCCTGATCATCAGTACTAACACGTTTATAAATTATGGTTCTCATGACTGCATTTTATATGATTCATATTCAATTAATGCTAATGTCTCCAATAGTTTGTGGATGCGCGCTATGTCCTTATTAGAAATATTATTTAACTCAATTTTCAGTTCTTTTATTTCATTTGATTTTGACATCATCTAATACCTGACTTTAACATTATTAATTTTAGTTTGATTCATGCTTGTTTTACATAAGACAAGTGTGGCTATTTAAAAGTGAATTAGTTAACCCCACATACGATTCTTTGAATTCAGCAGAATTGATAAATTGATTATATTTTTTTGCCTGTGTTGACACCTTTGAAAAGACCCTCTCGACATCGCTAGGTTTTGGTTTAGTATTTATTGAAAACAATTCCATTGATAGTCCTGGCTCAATTCCCGTTAATTCAACTAACCTCTCATGCATTAACTCATGAACTTCATTCGCGAACTCTTCGGTGGTTAAAATGGAGTCATGAATTGTAAATAGGGGAGCACTAGGGTACTTTATTTGGAATTCACGCGTAATGATGTCTATGACTAAGTAACTCTCTGCCTTTTGAAGAAATTGAGCAAAATTTCGAGGACCAATTAAATTCAAACATTGAGTAACAAAAGCGTTTACAGAAGGATGCTGTCTAACGATATACCCTAATTCTTTCTTCTTTCGTCCATCTGAGTTATTGAAGAAAAGAAACTGCATCGTTTTCATTTTCATCCGTTCTCTTTCTTCAGCTGCAGGTACTCGATTTAACTCTGTTTTGAGAATGTGACTATAAAAGTCATTATTAAATGGTATAGATCTGAATCGACTAATACCAGCTTGTTTATTTTTTAATAACTGCGGAAACAATATAGACCCACCTACCTCCCCTATAGTATTAATATTATATATACTATTAGTATTAGTATAGAATTCAATATCTAGTATAGAAGCAAGAACATAAGGTTGTGATGCCTTAATATCAATAGATACTAAAGGTGAATTATTGACTTTAAGAAATGGACGTATAATTCTATTTAGTGATGTAATAGAAGAATTATATCTATTATTGGAATGTGAACGACTATAGAAAAGTAATCCACCTCTAATGTCATTTATTATCTGTAGATTCCTACCTAAATAATTTTTTATAAGAGTAATTTCCTTATTAGTCTGAGACTGATCACGTAGAACACTATATAAGTTCAATAGGTATAACTCAGCACTTGGATCAATACTTATTTTGTTATTATGAAATTGATCATCAAGAAAGAAATGTTGACCTCTTTTTGACTTTTCAATTTGGATACTCTCACTCTTCGAGCTCCTATACTTGGACCTGAGCCTATATCTTTTTGGTTTCACACCTACCTCATAACTTTCCATTACTTCGATAATAGGATCATCTCCTGTGGTTAGGATATCTATTATTAGTCTATAATCTCTTGTTAAAATCTTCTTTTTGAACCGTGAGCTGATGCTGCGGTAACCGTCCTCGTTAAAACCATATCGGTTATAGGGATTAGGATATACTGCAGACACCATTTTAATGAGTTTTAAACGAAGGTTTTTCTCTCGAGTAGCACTTAGATTAAATCCTTCTAAAAGTCTCTTAAAATTGATGTTGGATGGGTAAAATATTGTGGTGTGCATAACTTATATGACACTTTAATTAATTGACATATTTTTTTAGTATAAAAAAGCCTCTTGAATAACGTTTTTAGAATATTTTTCTTCTTTATTGGTGATTCTACTAAATCGTTTGGACATGAACTCTATATTGGTCTGATCTAAATCAAATGTAATCACATTTCGACCGTGTTTAAGAGCTGCTGCGCCAGTTGTTCCGCTTCCTCCAAAGAGATCGCAAACAGTCATCCCCATGTCTGTGTAATGAAGGATAAAATTTAAGGGGATTAATTCATTTTGAGGTGCCTGGTGCTTGTAGTTAGGATCTATTTCATCAAATTCCTTTCTATTGAAAACGGGGGTTTGAATGAGGTCAAGAACATTTTTATTACTGACATAATCCGTTAATCTTTTGTTTGGACTATCAATTACAAATTTTGAACCTGATTTTGAAACCGATATTGATTTGTTATCATTCATAATTCTTAACTCTCTCCAATGAAACTTAAGTGGGTTTTTAGTAAAAATTAATATTGACTCTGTTGAAGGTCGGAAGCCGTTAAATTTAAAAATGGGAGTGGGGTTTTCCTTTACCCATTTCACTTCTTGAATAAAGTGCCATCCCGCTTCGACCATAGCCAAGGTAAGTCTTTGTGGAATTGCCAAAGACTGATTCTCCCTTATTATGTCCGATACGTTGTAAATGAAGACACCTGATTCCTTCAATATTCGATCTCTAAATGGAATTGATAGGTTGACCAAACTATCGATGTAGCTTTCTAAATCAAGTTGACCAATTTGATCTTTTTTGGCTACCCCTCGATAGTTACGTGCTTCGAAATAATCTGGCGAGGAGTATTGTAAATCAATAGAGTTTGGTTCTAAGACGGACGCTGCTTGTTTATTGTCCAAGTGGTGTATTTGATAGTTGGTTGAGATAATGGGATCTGTTAATTCTTGAACTAATTCGGAATTAACCGTAGATTCTTTTTTAACCCTATCAACAATTTCAAACGCTTTTGAAATTTTCATCCCTTGATTTTCTATCTTATCTAACAAAGAACCACGAAACCCATTAGATGAGTTAGAGTCAAACTCATCTATTTTCAAGAGATTTCTTATAAGTGATGCCGACATATCAATGTCCAATATTTTACCTGCAAGCTTAAAACGATCTCCTAAACAATTATCAAAATCACCCTTGAATAGCTCATTAATATTCACTCTTTTCTTACCCTGTGATGTTCCTAGTATCCCAAGAACAACCTTTAAAGATTCAATTATTTCTTTATATGACCTTTTGGAGGTTGTGTTCCTAAGTATAGATTCAATGAACACATCACCTTCATCAATAGATACGATTTGTATTGGCACCTTAACTAAATTGAGTTGCTGAGCCGCATACCACCTACGAACCCCATCAATAATAAATAATTGGTTATCCTCTTTTGTTACAATTATTGGGGTTCTGGCTCTAAATCCAAACTCGTTTAGAATAACTACCATTTTATTGAAGTTAATTTGAGACTTCAAATCAATCAGTTTAGGATGGATTAATAATTTATTTGTTTCTATTATTTTCATATGTTATACTATTTATTTGACATATTTTTAAATTAAAAAAATCTAATTGGTACTATACTGTACCTTCATTAAGCCTGCGAATTAATGTGGTTCTCATTTTATGTTCTGCATCACGTTTTGCTTTTGGGCTTTTGGTATTGAAATCATAATCTTCAGCCTTTCCCAAATAAACTTTTACTTCCTTTTTCTTTCCTCCTTTTTGAGGCATAAATGTTTTTGCAGTAAAGTATTCTTTGTCATTTTCTTTGTTCTTTGTCCGAGCTACATATACATCAGGACGATGAGCAATAGAATGTTTAATGAAATCTAAGATCTTATCTTCTATTTCCTCAATCACTTCTTTATTTCTGTCAAGGCAGTTCATTAATTCCTCTCTGCAGCTTTCGACTTTTGATCCAAAAGGAGAATTCCCCGCATGTTTAAATTTCTTAAACGTAGTGATCTTACCAGAGAAAACTTCTGAAAGGTCATCGTAATTTATTACTGATGGAAGTGATGGTTTTCGTCTTTTCATGTGTCAAATATATAAATTGACATACAATTGGCCAAATACTTTACAATAATTCTCACTTCCTACAATTCTGGAGGAACTTTTTCTGTGTATTACACTATTTATAATAAACCTATTCAGATATGAAAAAAGACGTTATGATTTCACTGCGGCTAACACCCAATCAATATGTTACTTTGCTGGAGACATTAGTAAAAGAAAAAAAATCTAAATCACAATTTATTAGAGAATCAATTAATCGATCTCTGTTCAGAATTAATGATAAATCTTGTCGGAAAAAAGATATTCTGAAATGGATTGATGAACTTTAGGTCTCACGACCCGAAGTTTGGATCTTAAGATGATGGATCAGGATTTGTTTTGCAATCTAATCGGCACAATGACTGTTGGGGTATTGTGCCTTTTGTGAACCAGCTACAGTTTTTAATTATTTTTCAAATAGACCTTAGTAAGTGTTTCACCCATAGTATTGCATAGAATTTCCTGTGGGTGTTGCGCCAATGAGAATTGATCCAGTTGATCATGGTAGAGTTTAGATTTCGACTCTGATGTAATTAGGTAGTAATGGAAATACTCATGGATGACGGTATTGATTAGTTCTCTGCGTATTACATTGTTGTTCCTGTAGATGGTAATTGTGTTATTGAGAAAACAATACTCCCCCGCAAGATGAGATTCACCTTCAACTAATCTAAGAAGTGGTTTTTGTTTACGAATTGGATATAAATAGAGGCACCAGTTCAATACATCCTCTGCCAAATGAAATTGCCAGTCTTCACCGTCAACAATCAATAATTTAATTAGCTCATATATCAAGTTCAAAATGAATAACCCTCCAACAACAGTAAAATAAATAGTAAAAAAGGTATCCATTACAAATGACGTTTAACTTTAGTAATGGTATTCACGTGAAGACCCGTAATCTTAGCAACCTCAATATTTTTATATCCCTTTCTTAGTAAGTCTAATGCCTTTTTATTTTGTGGTTTTGATAAAAACTTAATTGGACCTTCATTAGACCCTGGTTTTCTCCCAAGATATTTTGTTGGATCTAGTTTAGCCAACTCAATACCCTCACGTTGACGTTCTTTTGAAAGTTTTCGTTCCATCTCAGCAACCACTCCAAGAATTGAGATTATCATTTTAGAGATTGGATTTTCTTCTTTGTCTTCATTGAGTGTGCATAAACCCTGCGACAAAAAAATTACAGGGATTTCTCTCTCAGTGGTGTAATGAATAAAATTTATAATATCTCTGAGGTCACGACCGCAACGATCAATTTGCCAAACAGAAATTGACTTGATCAATTGTCGATCTATAAGGGTTTTTAAGGTTGAACCCTCGGGTCTTTCAAAAATTGGAATTGCTCCTGAACACTTATCTTCAATAACTTTATCAAAGTCATCCTCTTTTACTCTTTGCCGATCCGTTTTCTGATCTACGCTCGAAACGCGGGTATATAATATTGAAATACTCATAATTCTAAGGTTTACCTATCTATACCCTAAAATTATAGCAGCAACACCCTTCACGCCGCATAAAACCTATATTTTATCGCTATGAAAACACTCACAAATCAAAGTGTACGCTATTATTGTGATTAATGGATTTTGCCGACTAAAATTGGTGAAGGATCATACCGTGGGGGACCTCCCTGCAGCACTCCCTGCCGTATCCCCCCTTAAATACCTCTTTTTTTGGTATCTGTAGAGGGGGGCAATGACCTGAGCGAATATTTTTCTGGATTTTTTGTAAAAACTCAAGTTTTTTAAAAAATAAATTTTCCAGAATTTTCTCTAAAAATCAGTTTTACACCTGAAGTAGTTTCTCTACCATTGTTTTTTATATTATCCACAAAATCCAAAACATCTTCGATAAACTGTTCATCAAAGTCGTTTTTAATATTTTTATCTGCTACTTTATAACATAACTCTACAAACTCAATAAACCATTCAGTTATATCAATATATGTAGTGTGTTCTAGTTGTCCAAAATATAAATTTTGAACATCTTTTTCATTTAAATTCTTACCAATTAATAAAGCATCATCATAGCTATTTGAAAATTCTGGATTTAACCGTCCTAATGTTTTTATCCATTTATCACCATCTGAAACATATTTTCTTAACTGATCTTTTGTTAAAGGTTCACCCCCCATTAATTTCTTCTTTTAATAATATAAATGATAATTATTATGAGGTTGATGGTAGGATTGATGATAGATTGAATATATCACATATCAAAGTACACGATACTGATTCTTACATTATGTTAGGAGATATTGATAAAATCCTTATGAATAATGAGTTTAGCCAGTATATAAATCTTGTGGTGAGTGGTACTCTTTATGAGTTTTTAGAGCACCGTTTTGGTGTGGAATTAGGTGAAACCTTTGTTAACCGTAAAGAGGTTAAAACAGCAGTATTTCAAGTGCTATTTACAGATAATAGGTTTTTGGGGCAAGAGCATGCAAAACTAAAAAAGATGTTTAAGAAGATGTTCCCATACGTGTATGAGGTGTTTAGACAACTTAAAAGTAAAGACAAAACATTACTTCCAAGATTGTTACAGAGTATTGAGAGTTACTTAATGATAAATGTTATAGCTAAACGTATTTCTATAGAATATCCAGATGCACCAATATTTACAATACACGATAGTATTTCTACCACAGAAGAATATGTAGATGTTGTTGAGGCTATAATGAAAGAGGAATTATCAAAAGCTATAGGTAACGCACCTAAATTAGCTCGTGAGGAGTGGTGTAAAAGCAATATGCAAAAGCATCTTGAAAGTTTAAAAGAGAAAACAAAGGTTGTGGCGTAGTTTAAACTTCTGTTAAACAAAATAACGAGTTATTAAAATTTTATACCTTTGCAAATAGATATGAAACAATTTTCCCATAAAATAATGGCATTAGTAATGGCTTTTGTAGTGTTATTCTCTACAATGTCATTTACTGTGAATATGCATTATTGCGGAGATACGTTAGTAGAAACTGCTATTTTTCATAAGGCCAAAGGGTGCGGAATGGAAATGGAAAAGCCTTCAACCGAAGGATGTTCTATTACCAAGAAAAATTGTTGTGATGATAAACAATTAGCAATTGAAGGTCAAGACGAATTGCAATTGCAAGTTGACAAAATCACGTTTGAGCAACAAGTATTTATAGCTTCACTTGTTTACACTTATAGTAACCTTTTTGAAGGTTTAGATAACAATGTATCTTCTTTTGAAGAATACAAACCACCACTCGTCATAAGGCAACTCTACAAGATTGACGAGACTTATTTAATTTGATTTTTAAACAATAGACTTTTTTATCCTATGACTGCAATGTCGTAAGGATAATTTGTTGTATTCGGTGTTGTCGTAACATCAATGTCTAACTGTTTAATAATCAAAGCCAATGCTCAATAAAAGCATCAAATTTTTAATAGAAAACAAACTCGTTGCAGTTCTGCTACTCGTCCTTTTTGTAGGATGGGGAACGGTTAATGCACCTTTTAATTGGGATACAGGTTTCTTACCAAGTAATCCAGTTGCTGTAGATGCCATACCAGATATAGGCGAAAACCAACAAATCGTTTTTACAAAATGGGATGGTCGCTCACCACAAGATATAGAAGACCAAATCACCTATCCACTCACAACATCTTTACTCGGTATTCCAGGTGTAAAAACCATTCGTAGTTCCTCTATGTTCGGTTTTTCAAGTATCTATATCATTTTTGAAGAAGACATAGAATTTTACTGGAGTAGAAGTCGTATTCTCGAAAAACTTAATTCCTTACCAAGTGGTTTATTACCTGAAGGTGTTAATCCTGCATTAGGTCCAGATGCTACAGGATTAGGACAAATATTTTGGTACACGCTTGAAGGTCGTGACGAAAACGGAAATGTAACTGGTGGTTGGGATTTACAGGAATTACGAAGTATTCAAGATTACTATGTAAAATATGCTCTATCTTCTGCAAGTGGTGTTTCAGAGGTTGCTTCTATTGGTGGCTATGTTCAAGAATATCAAGTGGACGTAAATCCAGAACTAATGCGTCAGTATAATATTGGATTGCATCACGTTGTAAAAGCGGTTAAGGAAAGTAATAAGGATATTGGTGCACAGACTTTGGAAATTAACCAAGCCGAATATTTAGTTCGTGGTTTGGGGTATGTGAAATCCATTTCAGACATCGAAAATGCAGTAGTCACTTCAGAAGATTATACTTCAATTAGGATAAAGGATATTGGTAAAGTTTCATTAGGTCCTGCAACAAGACGTGGATTATTAGATAAAGAAGGCGCAGAGGTTGTTGGTGCTGTTGTGGTAGCTCGTTATGGCGCAAACCCAATGGAAGTTATCAATAACGTAAAGGAAAAAATTAATGAATTAAGTGCTGGATTACCTTCAAAAGTATTAGCGGATGGTAGAACCTCACAAGTTACCATAGTGCCTTTTTATGACAGAACAGAACTGATACAAGAAACTTTAGGTACACTCAATGAAGCATTGACTTTAGAAATCTTAATTACCATCCTGGTAATTATCATTATGGTATTTAATCTTCGAGCTTCCATACTAATTTCTGGACTTTTACCAGTAGCGGTTTTAATGGTGTTTATTGCGATGAAACTCTTTGGTGTTGATGCTAATATTGTGGCATTATCAGGTATTGCTATTGCTATTGGTACAATGGTCGACGTAGGTGTCATACTATCAGAAAACATTATAAGGCATTTGGATGAAAACGAAAATGTCATTCCGACAGAGCAAGGAACGAGCGACGAGGAATCTCATAAAAAGTTACCCATAAACACAGTAGTCTATAACGCAACAGCTGAAGTGTCTGGTGCAATCGTAACCGCAGTTATGACAACTATTATCAGTTTCATTCCTGTATTTACAATGATTGGAGCGGAAGGAAAATTATTCAGACCATTAGCCTTCACAAAGACTTTTGCATTAACAGCTTCTATAATAGTAGCGTTGTTTTTAATTCCACCGTTTGCTGCATTTTTATTCAGAAAGAAAAACATCAAAAACACTTTTAAATATGTTTTAAATGGTGTTTTAATAGCATTGGGAATCGTAGCCATAGTCTATGGATATTGGTTAGGATTAATTTTAATTGCGTTTGGGATTACAGCATTTCTCAATCTTCAAAGTAAGATAACAGACAAGCAAGCTAATCTTATCAATATCATTATTTCGGTATCAGCTATTGTATTCTTGTTAGCCGAATATTGGAGACCATTAGGCGTTGATAAAAGCATTTTTTGGAATCTCATTTTTGTGAGTGTTATTTGCTTTGGTTTATTAGGTGTTTTCTCATTATTTATAAAATACTACACACGTATTTTAAGGTGGTGTTTAGATAATAAGTTATTGTTTTTATCTGTACCAACGGCTATTGTAATTGCAGGTTTTTTCATTATGAAAAATACAGGCAAAGAGTTTATGCCCTCATTAAATGAAGGCTCATTTCTACTAATGCCAACCTCGATGCCTCATTCTGGCGTGGAAGAAAATAAACGTGTTTTACAGCAATTGGATATGGCAGTAGCCAGTATTCCAGAGATTGAAACCGTAGTTGGTAAAGCAGGTAGAACAGAATCAGCGTTAGACCCAGCACCTTTGTCGATGTATGAAAATATCATTCAGTATAAACCAGAATATATGCTGAATGAAAACGGAGTACGCCAACGCTATAAAGTCAATGATGATGGTGAATATGTGTTAAAAAACGGAATGTCATTGCGAGCGGAACAGCGTGAAGCGTGGCAATCTCTTAAAGCAAAAGAACAACTCATTCCAGACGATGATGGCGAGTTCTACCGTAATTGGCGACCAGAAATACAGTCACCGGACGATATTTGGAATGAAATTGTAAAAGTTACCAAATTGCCAGGCGTAACCTCTGCACCAAAGCTACAACCTATTGAAACCCGATTGGTAATGCTTCAAACAGGAATGAGAGCACCTATGGGAATTAAAGTAAAAGGTCAAGACTTAAAGAAGATTGAAGCGTTTGGTGTGCAATTAGAAAACGTCATCAAGGAAGCTGAAGGTGTGAAACAAGAAGCTGTTTTTGCAGACCGAATTGTTGGTAAGCCTTATCTGCTCATTGATATTGACAGAGAGAAAATTGCACGTTATGGCATTTCGATACAAGATGTTCAAGATGTATTAAAAGTAGCAGTTGGCGGAATGGTATTAACCCAAACCGTTGAAGGTCGAGAACGCTATGGTGTTCGAGTACGATACCCAAGAGAATTACGAGCAAACCCAACAGACTTACAACAGATTTATGTGCCAGTTGAAAAAGGCAGTCCTTTGCCATTAAGCGAATTAGCAACGATAAGATACGAACAAGGTCCACAAGTCATTAAAAGTGAAGATACTTTTTTAGTTGGCTATGTATTGTTTGATAAATTAGATGGCTTTGCAGAAGTAAGCGTTGTTAAAAATGCACAAGCATTAATTCAAGAAAAGATAGATTCTGGTGAATTGATAGTTCCAAAAGGAATCAACTATGCATTCACAGGAACGTATGAAAATCAGTTACGAGCAGAAAAAACCTTATCGGTTGTTGTACCGTTAGCATTGGCAATCATTTTCTTAATTCTGTATTTTCAGTTCCGTTCGGTTGGTACGTCCTTAATGGTATTCACAGGTATCGCAGTAGCCTTTGCAGGTGGTTTTATAATGATTTGGCTCTATGGTCAAGATTGGTTTTTAAACTTCAATGTCGCTGGCGAAAATATGCGAGACTTATTCCAGATGCATCCCATTAATTTAAGTGTAGCAGTTTGGGTTGGGTTTATTGCACTCTTCGGTATAGCAACAGACGATGGTGTAGTAATGGCAACCTATTTAACGCAAACTTTTGATAGAAATATACCAGAGAATAAAAAGGAAATTAGAGCATCTATTGTAGAAGCTGGTGAAAAAAGAATCAGACCGTGTTTAATGACTACAGCTACAACCATTTTAGCATTATTACCAGTATTAACCTCTGTAGGTCGAGGAAGCGACATAATGATTCCGATGGCAATTCCAAGTTTTGGCGGAATGCTCATTGCCTTAATCACTTTGTTTGTTGTACCAGTATTGTATAGCTGGAAGGCAGAAGTTCAACTTAAAAGAACATCAAATGAAAAATAAAATAATAAATATTAAACTCGTCTTGATTCTTGTTTCTTGCTTCTTGAGTTTCTTTACAAACGCTCAACAATTAGAAATATTTATTGATGAAGCTTTAACAAAAAATCCAGAAATTCAAAAGTTTGAGTTACAATACAAAAGAGCTTCTGAAAAAGTAAACGAGGTTAACACCATTCCTAATACCGAATTTGGTGTTGGTTACTTTGTAAGTGAACCGGAAACCAGAACAGGTGCACAACGCTTTAAAGTATCTGCTAAACAAATGTTACCGTGGTTCGGAACCATTACATCGAGAGAAAACTATGTAAGTTCATTGGCAGATGCTAAATACGAGGACATTGTTATCGCAAAGCGAAAACTAATGGCTTCGGTATCACAATCCTATTTTAATCTATACGCCAACAAAGCAAAGCAAGAGGTGTTAACTGAAAACATCAAACTATTAGAAACTTACGAAACATTAGCACTAACATCTGTTGAGGTTGGTAAAGCATCCGCAGTAGATGTGTTGCGATTGCAAATGCGTCAGAACGAAATGCAACAATTAAAAGACGTATTGCAACAACAATTTTTAGCAGAACAAACTAACTTCAATAATCTATTGAATAGAGATAATGATGTTACCGTGAATGTGGTAGATAGTTTACTGATACCTTCTGAAGACTTTGATATTACTTCTGAAAATTTAGCATTACATCCCGAATTACTAAAATATGATAAACTTTATAAATCCATAGAGCAATCAGAATTATTAAATCAAAAAGAAAGCAGTCCAATGATTGGTTTTGGATTAGATTATATCAATGTTGCTGAAAGACCAAATATGGATTTCAGCGATAACGGAAAGGATATTGTAATGCCAATGGTTTCGGTATCTATCCCAATTTTCAATAAGAAATATAAATCCCAAACCAAACAAAATGATTTGCAGCAGCAGGAAATTACTGCTCAAAAACAGGAACGTTTAAATGCATTGGAAACGCTTTTAGACAAAGCAAATAACGAACGCATTTCTGCAAGAATAAGTTATGCTACTCAAACAAAAAACTTAAAGCAAGCTAAAGATGCAGAAGACATTTTAATCAAAAGCTACGAAACAGGAACGATAGATTTTAATGATGTTTTGGATATTCAAGAACTACAACTAAAGTTTCAAATGAACCAAATAGAATCAATTAGAACTTATTATGTTCAATCAACGATTATTAATTATTTAACACAGCAATAATGAAACACACATATAAGATTGCGGGAATGACTTGCAATAACTGTAAGGCTTCCGTCGAGAAATATTTAAGTAAAATAGACCACGTATCAGAGGTGTCTGTTAATCTTGAAAAAGGTGAGGCAGAAGTGAAAATGAATAAACATATTTCAACTGATATACTACAAAAAGCATTACCAGAAAAGTATACTTTATCTGAAAAGAAAGAGAAGAATGTGTTTGCATCTTCAAGTATGTCGGCAATGCCTATGGAAGAAGAAAAAAGTAAATTACAACAGCTAAAACCTTTATTGCTTATCATTTTTTATATAGCAACTGCAAGTGTATTATTACATTATAAAAATTGGACTTGGAGCGCTTTTATGCTCGACTTTATGGGGTTATTTTACATCGTGTTTAGTTTTTTCAAGATGTTAGATTTAAAAGGCTTTCCTGAATCCTTTCGTATGTACGACCCTTTAGCTAAACGTGTTCCTTTTTATGGGAAAGTTTATCCATTTATTGAAACAGCTTTAGGACTGATGTTTTTATTGCGGTTTGAAATTAATATAGCTTTAATAATTACACTTATAGTATTAGGGATAACAACAATTGGAGTAACAAAAACATTATTGGACAAAAAATCAATACGATGTGCGTGTTTAGGTACTGCTTTAAAATTACCTATGACAGAAGCCACTTTTATTGAAAATGCTATTATGATTGTAATGGCGACATTAATGCTTATAAATTAAATTGTTATGGTAAATAGGCATACTGCGTTAAAAATTAGAAAAACCCACAGGTATTTGGGTCTCTTTTTAGGGATTCAATTCCTGTTTTGGACTATTAGTGGTTTATACTTTAGTTGGACGAACATCGATGAAATACACGGAGACCAATTTAAAAACTTGAAGTATCAACCCAAAGCATTTAATAGTTTAATAAGTCCTTCAGAAATGGATGTTCCAAATGGTATAAAGACTATTGAATTAAGAGATATTGATAATGCACCGTACTATTGGATAAATAAAGAGCAATTGTATAATGCTTTAGATGGAATGCCAAAAAATAGTATTACGCAGAAAGAGGCACTCTATATTGCCAAAAACCATATGAAAAGTGGTTTAGAGGTAGAATCTGTTGAGCAAATTACGGAAACTGGAAAACACCACGAGTATCGAGAAAAACTACTACCTGCTTATGTTATCTCATATAAAACAGATGAAGCACTAAAAGCATACGTTTCTGTAAGCGACGGAAAATTTCAAACCGTAAGACATCGTTCTTGGCGTTGGTTTGATTTTTTATGGATGACACATACCATGGACTATGAAGGCAGAGACAATTTTAATACCATTGTTTTGAGAGCCTTTTCACTTTTAGGATTGATAACCGTTTTAAGTGGGTTTTTGTTGTGGTACACCTCGTCACCTTCAATTAGGAAATTATTAAAACGAAAAAAAATAAAGAAATGAAAAAGTATATAGTTTATCTCGGAATATTAGCTGTTGGTCTACTTTTAGGGTGGATACTGTTTGGTGGCTCACCAAAAGAAGAAACAGACCATAATCACGATGCAGTTACAGAAACCAATCAAATGTGGACCTGTTCAATGCATCCACAGATTATGCAACCAGAAGCAGGAGATTGCCCTATTTGTGGTATGGATTTAATTCCTGCTGATGGTGTAAGTGATGGTTTATTAGCAGACCAATTCAAATTGACTGAAAACGCAATTGCTTTAGCTAATATTCAAACATCTATTGTTGGTAAAGGCAATGTTGAAGGCAATACTATCAAATTATCTGGTAAAATTGCTGAAAACGAAGAAGCAAATGCAGTACAGGTAAGTTATTTCGCTGGAAGAATTGAACGTTTGAATGTGAGTTTTACAGGCGAAGAAGTTCGTAAAGGTCAATTATTGGCAACCATTTATTCGCCAGAACTCTATGCAGCACAACAAGAATTAATTACAGCAGCATCTTTAAAAGAATCACAACCTGCTTTATACAAAGCAGTCCGTAATAAATTGAAATTATGGAAGCTCTCTGAAAATCAAATTAATAAGATTGAAGAAACAGGAAAAGTGAAAGAAAACTTTCCTGTGTATGCAACCTTTTCGGGTACTGTTACAGAAAAATTAGTAGAGCAAGGCGATTACATTAAACAAGGTCAACCCATATTAAAAATTGCCAATCTCAACACAGTTTGGGGAAATTTTGATGTGTATGAAAATCAGATTAACCGCTTTAAAAAAGGACAGGAAGTGATGATAACAACCAATGCCTATCCTAATAAAGAATTTAAAGGTAAAGTTGATTTCATTGACCCAGTTTTAAACACCAAAACAAGAACTGTTACCTTGCGTGTTGTTTTAAACAATAAGGACGATGTATTTAAACCAGGAATGTTTGTAATCGCAAATATTGAAGACAGTACAGCTAAAAATGACGAAGTATTAACAATTCCTTCATCTTCTGTGTTATGGACAGGTGAACGTTCTGTGGTGTACCTTAAAACAAATCCAGACCAAACTATTTTTGAAATGCGTGAAATTAAATTAGGCAATCAAATTGGTAATGAATATGAAGTTTTAGAAGGATTATTTGTTGGAAATGAAATAGTGACTAACGGTACATTTACGGTTGATGCAGCAGCACAATTACAAGGCAAAAAGTCTTTGATGAATAAAGATGGTGGTAAAGTAATGACAGGTCACGAGGGTCATTTAGGTATGGATAACAATTCACCCAACACAGAAAGTGACCACACTATTATGAATGAGCGTCTGAAAGTATCAGCGAAATTTCAAGAGCAGTTAAAAGCTGTTTTCAATGCGTATATCAATTTAAAAGATGCTTTAGTGAAAGAAGACTCAAAAGGCGCTTCTGAAAGTGTAATAAGTTTACTAAACAATTTAACCAGAGTAGATATGAAATTGTTATCAAACAATAAGGCGCATAATCATTGGATGTCATTAGAAAAGGAAATAAAACCTTCAGCGACCTCAATTTCTGAAACATCCGATATAAAAGCACAAAGAGACCATTTTAAATATTTATCATCACATCTAATCAATGCTGTTCAATTGTTTGGTGTTAATGAAAAGGTTTATGTGGAATTTTGCCCTATGGCAGATAACAACAATGGTGCATATTGGTTGAGCAAAGAAGAAAAAGTAATCAATCCATATTTTGGCAGCGCAATGCTAACCTGTGGAGAAGTAAAACAAGTAATAGAATAATAAATCAAGTAATAACAATTAAATTTTAAACAATGAAAAAAGTAAGATTAACAACAATTATGGTAATGGCATTTATAAGCTTATCAGCAATGTCTTGTAAAGATGCGAAAACAGAAAACAGTACCAATTCTGAAATGATTACTGAGGAAGACCATTCAAAAATGAACCACGATAATTCCGATGGTCACCACGATGTGGATAAAAAGGAAATGGCAATGAACGGAGATGGAAATTCCCAAACAATATTAAATGACTATTTCAACTTAAAGGATGCCTTAGTGGCAGATGATAATGCCAAAGCTAAAGAATTGGGTGCAACCCTCGCAACATCATTAGGAAAGCTTGACATTTCAAAATATACGGATGCTCAGCAATCAGAATTAAAGGACATTATGGAAGATGCTATCGAGCACGCAGAACATATCAGTGAAAGTGATATTAAACACCAACGCGAACATTTTAAAGTTTTGAGCAAAGATGTTACTGATATGGTAGCTATTACGGGAACACAAGTGAAACTATACGAGCAATTTTGTCCAATGTATGATGGCGGTACAGCTTGGTTGAGTACAAAGGAAGAAATACGCAATCCATATTATGGAAGCCAGATGTTGAAATGTGGTAAAGTACAGCGAGAAATTAACTAAATGAAAATTGTAAAAATCATAGCACTGATTTTATTGGTTGGATTTGTGGGCATACAGTTTGTGCCCACAGACCTCAATCAAAGTGATACTGTGCCAAAAACTGACTTCTTGTTGGTAAACAACACCCAAGAAAACATAAGCGCATTATTACAAGAGTCCTGCTATGATTGTCATAGTAATAACACAGAATACCCTTGGTACAATAAGGTACAACCTGTTGCTTGGTTTTTAGAAGACCACATTAATGAAGGAAAGGAAGAATTGAATTTCAATGAATGGGATGCGTATTCCAACCGAAGAAAAAACAGCAAACTAAAGTCAATAATTAGTCAGGTTAAAGATGATGAGATGCCACTAGCATCTTACACCTTGATTCACAAGGATGCTAAGTTGTCCAATTCTGAAAAGACCTTGATTATTGATTATATGAAGAACCTAAAAGAAACATTAAAATAATGCCCTGATATGGGAAGGAAATACTGGTTGGTTGGTTAATAGCCCTTCCCATTTCAGGCACTATAAAAAGTATTATGAAACAAACCCTTAACATAAAGAATATGGTATGTGACAGATGCAAATCAACTGTATTAAGGGAGTTGGAAGAATTGGGTTGTGACATAAAAACGGTTGAGCTTGGACAAATTGTTCTAAACAAAAAGACAGGCATCCAAACATTAGAATTAGAAAAAGTGCTGAGCAAACACGGTTTTGAAATCATAAAGGATGAAACAGAAATTTTGATAGAGGAAATAAAAATTGCGCTCATAAAAAAAATCGAAAATCAGGACAATGCAAACCTTTCATCTTTTTTGACCAAAAGGTTTAATAATTACTCCTACACTAAAAATAAAACCGTCCGTAGGCGCATAAATTTCTGGAAATTCTGGATTGTCGTGTGGTGGCAAAACCAAAGGTGAAAACCTACTTTGTCTTCTGTCTGTAAAGTTTTCAAAATTTACAAAGGTTGTTCCCCATTTGAAATTGCGCATTAAAAGCAATCCCATAGTTATAAAATCCGGATACCAACTCCTTGATCATTTCATTCTATCTGAAGAAAGTTGGCTCAGCAATTACTATAGTCCTTTAGAAAAGGAGCTCGCAACTCTTAAGAAAGATCTTTCCAAAGACGAAGAGACAAAAGAAGTTGTTCAATCTTACAAAGATGAAATAGAGCTATACAAAAGGTTTAAGGATTACTTTGGGTATGGTTTCTATGTAGCGAGGAAGGTGAATTAAGAAATTCTTGGCTGCATCTTTGAGTTTCGTGCATATCAATGCTCCTTCAATGATAGTGCAGTTGTTTTCTGTTGTATGGATAGTCATACATAAAATATACAGAACTGAAATGACAAAGTCAAATTATGATATAAAAAATATTATATTATTATCATGATATGTGTTATATTTGAGAAACTTGATTAATCACTTCGTGTATGAATCGCATTAAGGTCATCTTAAAAGAGAAGGGTATAAAACAAATCTGGTTAGCAGAACAATTAGGCAAGAGTTTTAATACCGTCAATGGCTACGTTCAAAATAGACAGCAGCCACGGTTAGAGACTTTAAATGAGATTTCGGAAATATTAGATGTGGATATCAAAGATTTAATAACGTCATCAAAAAACAAATGAAAGTATACTCTAAGCTTGAATCATTACTTAAACAAGAACCCAATTTTTTGTCGGATGAAGGAAAATTGAAGAAGTGGGTGGTAATTGATAAGGCGCGAAATTACGACAAGGGATTAATTGAACTACTTCTAAATGACCAGGAGATAAGTGAACTTTTCTTTATTACTGTTAACGATGTATTGGTTTTTAACCAAAATCTCTTTGTGCAATTTCTCGAACAGAAAAATTATCTCAACGACAGCTACACCCAATTCAAGAATAAGGTTGGGCTGACAATGGCAAATACCTTAAACAACGTAATGATGTGTCATTGGTTTGGCCGTTTAAAGACTGTATACTGGAGGGTGGACAAAACCGAGAGGAACAAAAGAGAGAAGAAATATTTTTCAACGAAATATTAGCCCAAGACGAAATTACCCAACTTCTCGAACCTAAAATGTTGACCAACGCAAAAGTGTTTGACAAAGACGGAGAACACGCCTTTAGCAGTTTTACCCGTGATGCTGAACTCAACAAGGAAAGAGGGTTATCTGAAGATACTATCACAGACAATTTGATTATTAAAGGGAATAACCTTTTGACTTTGCATTCACTAAAAAAGGAATTTACAAGAAAGGTTAAGCTGATTTACATAGACCCGCCTTACAACACCGGTGGTAGTGGAGATACGTTTACTTATAACAATAGTTTTAAACGTTCCTCTTGGTTGACATTTATGAAGAATCGACTTCAAGTAGCAAAATCTCTTATGCGAAAGGATGGAGTGATAATTGCAGCTATTGACGATTATGAGCATCATACTTTAAGAACCTTAATGGATGAGATTTTTGGTAGTGAAAATCGCCTTGGAACTGTTGTGGTCGTGCACAATCCAAGAGGCAGGAATGATGACAAGTATTTTGCTACCATGCATGAATATCTTTTGGTTTATGCAACCAATATTGATTTAGTTGAGCTAAAGAATTTCAAGTTCACAGAAGAGGATTTAAAACAATTCAATAAGCAAGACGAAATTTCAACTTATTCTGAAACACCTTTTACGAGAACAGGGAACAATTCAAGTAGACATGAAAGGCCAAATCTGTATTACCCAATTTATTACGATACCTCTTCGGGTAAACTATCACTCAGCAATTCAAAATCTTCTGTCGAAATCTTGCCTATAAACAGTTCAGGAGAAGAGAAGACTTGGAGATGGGGAAAAGATACATTTGAGAAAAAATGTGAGACAGAATTACTGGTAAAAAACGTAAAGGGAGAATTCAAGATTTACAAGAAAAGGAGGCCAAGTGATATACAAGGAAGAAAGCCAAGAACGGTTTGGAGTGATTCTAAATATGATGCATCAAGTAATGGAATAATGATACTCCGTTCTCTTTTAGGGAAAAGTGAGTTTTCATACCCAAAATCTTTGTATGCAGTAATTGATATAATTAAGATTCTTTCAGACGATAAAGATATAATCCTTGATTTTTTTGCCGGTAGCGGAACCACTGGTCATGCAGTTTTGGAGTTAAAAAAAGAAAATGAAGGAGCCAGACAATTCGTTTTGTGCGAACAAATGCACTATGTTGAAACCGTAACAGCGAAACGTGTCCAAAAAGTTATTGAGCAACAAGGAAGCGACTCATTCACATATCTCGAGCTGAAGAAATACAACCAAACATTTATTGACCAAATTCAAGATGCCAAGGACACCAAAGCACTTTTAGTAATTTGGGAACAGATGAAAGCCAAAAGTTTTTTGAATTACAATGTAGACATCAAAAGACATGATCAACACATTGACGACTTTAGAGCACTAAGTCTGAAAGAACAGAAAGAACATCTATGTGAATTACTTGATAAAAATCAATTGTACGTAAATCTTTCCTCGTTCAACGATAAAGATTTTGAATGTACAGCTGAAGAAAAGAAAGTGACTCAAGACTTTTACCAAATAAAAACCATGTAGCACTATGGCATTTCTATATAATACCATTGTAGAAGAGTTTGGTAAAAGAGAACTTGCGCGTACCGAAGTACCCAACACCATTTTGGATAACCTTCGCCACGGTTACGGTCAGCGACCATATCAAATTGAAGCGTTCCAACGTTTTATACTTTGCTATAATGAAGATTTTGGAGGCAAGCCACCCAAACCATTTCATCTGCTATACAATATGGCAACAGGTAGCGGAAAGACTTTGATAATGGCGGGATTAATACTTTACCTATATGAAAAGGGGTATCGAAACTTCCTGTTTTTTGTTAATAGCAACAACATCATTAAGAAAACCAAAGATAATTTCCTTAATCCTCAAGCAAGTAAATATTTATTCAACGATAAATTGGCCGTTGCCGGTAAAGATGTACATATAAAAGAAGTTGAAAACTTTGAAGAGTCTGATACGGAAAACATCAATATTAAGTTTACCACTATTCAGCAACTACACATTGATCTGAGCAACACTAAAGAAAACAGTTTAACCTTTGAAGATTTTGAAAACAGAGAAATCGTCTTAATCGCTGATGAGGCTCATCATCTAAGCTCAGGCACGAAAAGTGGCGCTTTGCTTGGAAGTTGGGAAGATACTGTACAGAAAATTCACCAATCTAATTTCAACAATATCCTATTAGAGTTTACTGCTACATTAGATTATGAAAGTCGTGAGATCACCGAGAAATATCAGGACAAGGTCATCCACAAATATGATCTGGCTCAATTTCGTTTAGACAAGTATTCTAAAGAAATTAATCTGGTTCGGTCTCTCTATGAAGAACAGGAACGAGTTATTCAGGCCTTAATCCTCAATCTGTATCGTCAGGAATTGGCTACATCCAATAATATCAATTTGAAGCCTGTTATTTTATTTAAAGCTAAACGAACTATTGCAGAATCTGAGCAAAACAAAACTAACTTTCATCAACTTATTGAGGAATTTTCTGTTGAAATGGTGAATAACATTCATCAAACTTCAACTATACCAATTGTTCAAAAGGCCTTTAAATTTTTTGAAGGTAAAGGCATTTCGGTTAGCGAGATAGTCAAACGTATAAAATCCAATTTCAAAGAAGAAAACTGCATCAGCGCTAATAATGACGCAGAAGCAGAAAACAATCAAATTTTACTCAACACATTGGAAGATGAGAACAATCCGATTCGTGCTGTTTTCGCCGTTCAGAAATTAAATGAAGGTTGGGATGTTTTGAATTTGTTTGATATTGTGCGTTTATACGAAGGGCAGAATACAGGTGGTAAAAACAAGGGAATTGGAAAAACGACTATTTCGGAGGCACAATTAGTTGGTAGAGGAGCAAGATATTTTCCTTTCAAACTTGAAGAAGGTCAAGACCCATTTACCCGGAAGTTTGATGATGATATTGCGAACGACCTAAAAATCCTTGAAGAACTTTACTACCACACTAAAGAAGACAGCCGTTACATCTCCGAATTGAAACAGGCATTGATTGAAACAGGAATCTATGAAGATGATGAAAACACCGTCCAATTGAAACTTGAACTTAAACCTGAATTCAAAAAAGCGGACTTTTATAAAACTGGGCGGGTTCTATTCAATAAAAAGATCGAAAAGAGTTACGCCAACGTAAAGTCATTCAATGACTTGGGAGTTAAAAAAGGAATCTAATCTTCACACTGTCCTCAGGCGTTGGTCGTATGACATCTGTATTCAAAAATGAGGAAAAAGGAACAGCCGATAAAATTGAACACAAGGATTTGAAGGTGGGAAGTATTCCTAAACATATTATTAGGTATGCCTTATCTCAAAACCCCTTCTATTATTTTAATAATTTGATCAAGTTTTTTCCAAACTTAAATTCCTTATCAAACTTCATTCAAAGTGATGATTATCTGGGTGGATTGGAGATTACATTTAGTGGAACATCAGATCGCTTTAATAGAGTTAATAATGAAGATTATTTGTCCGCTATAAACGAACTTCTAACCTCCATAGAAGAAGAAATAAAATCCAACTTAACTGAATTTGAGGGTTCAGAATACATTTCTGAGTATGTTCACAAGGTTTTTGGGGACAAAGAAATTAAAGTAAATAAGAATAGTGAACGCTCTGATGGTCAATTTGGCATAGTAAGTGAACCAGATTGGTATGTTTATAACGCCAATTATGGAACAAGCGAAGAAAAGAAGTTTGTGGAAATGTTCGCAAGGCGATTTGAGTATTTAAAGAAGAAATTCAAAAATATATATCTCATAAGAAACGAGAGAGAGTTAAAGATTTATGATGAACTCGGTCGTGCTTTTGAACCAGACTTTTTGTTGTTCTGTAAAGAAAAGGACGGCGATGAACATACGTTTCAAGTTTTCATTGAACCCAAAGGCGCACATCTTATTGCTAATGATAAGTGGAAGGAAGAGTTCTTGCAAAAGATGAGGGATGAAAGAAAGACTCTTCAAATCAATATGGATAAGTATCTAATAACGGGAGTTCCGTTTTACAATTACTCAAATGAAAATGAGTTCATAGAAAACTTAGAATCATTATCCTGAAATCTTGATTTTTTTGAGATTTTTCCGGAAAATTCGCAGACGAATTCGAGCAAGCCTTATTGATTAAGGGGTGGCAGCCCCGGAGGGAGGATACCTCATAACAACTGTAACAGGCAGGGGTGGATAATAGCGTTTACCTTAAAATCACACCCATTCAATAGCGATAAAGTATAGGTTTTATGCGGCATACGCGGTAAATCGGCGTTAATTTTAGACTCTTCATATAACAAGTCTAAAAATCATGGGTATTTCTGTATTATACGTGCGTATCTCGTCACTTGATGGTAAAACGGATCGTCAACGGGTAAACGAAAAAGAATTTGACCGAGTCATCGAAGATAAGTGTTCAGGATCCATCCCAATATTTGAGAGAGAAGGTGGACGCCAATTAAAAAAATGGATCGATGAAGGGGTGATCTCCTCCATTTCTATTTGGCAAATTGACCGCAGCGGTAGAGACCTTCGTGATATTCTCAATTTCATCTACTACACATCCGAAAGAATGATTCCAATTCATTTTATTTCACAGGGTTTAAAAACCATTGATGATAATGGTGAAGAAAATCCCATCTCCAAAATGGTTATATCAATCCTTGGGGTGGTGGCTGAGATGGAGAGGAAATTAATCCGTGAACGTCAACGCGAAGGAATTGAATTGGCAAAGTTGAAGGGTAAGTTCTTAGGGAGAAAAAAGGAACATCCGAGGATCCTCTAACCTTCCTGGCAAAGAAGAGAAATAAACACGCAATGGATCTCCTAAGAAAGGGTTATAAAAATATTGAGGTATCAAGAATAACCGGACTCCACCCACAGACGGTATCAAAGGTTAAATCCATGATCCAATGAAGATATTTCTAATTGGCGGTGTTTTGTTTCTCCTAAACCGTCTTGAGAGGTATCTAAATCGACCTGAAATGAAATTGCGAATCCCTTTAGAGGATTTCTTAGGGGATATTACGAAGTGGCTAAGGAAAATGTACCCAACAAAGAGAAAGTTTCCCAGCATCGTTCTATCATATCGGAAATCAAGTTTGGCGGGGGAATACAATTATTATTCTAACGAGATTACAATCTATCTCAGGAACAATCGAACTCTAAGCAGCCTCGTTGAGACACAGATACACGAGACAATACATCACATTTTTATCGACACGAAAACAAAAGAAAGGTTGTACCAGCGGCAGCTGGAAGAATTCGGTTATTGGGATCATCCGGGAGAAATTCTGTCATTTAGTATGTCTAAACCACTTGCGGAGCGGTATATGCGTTCAAGATTTAATAGAAATGGTTAAGGATTTGAAAAAGGTTAATTCCCAACCTCAAAATTGATCCCTTTAATTGTAATACACGTTCATTGAAATATTCGATTTAAAACTGCGGTGGGACTTACTTTATCCGATTAATTGTAAGAATTAAAGAACAGGACTAAATCATAAATTTTTACGACAAATTCTTCCTATTACGTCTATTGACTCTACTAATTTGATAATTGATTGAATCTCTAATAAATCGGGATTTGTTAATGTTAACCTCTTCAAGAATCATAGCATCAATTAATCTCTTGTATTGATTTTCTGTTATTCTAATTGTTACTGATTTTCTTTTTTCTTTTTCATACCCAGTACTGGTGCCAGTATTATTTATTAGTTCCCTTTAGGGGTCTGTTCTTTGAGGAGGTGTGAAAAGTCCCCTTACCCATTTGAAGGGGTTAACACACCGTCTTTTCTCGTCGGTTCTACGTTATCACCGAAAACGTAGATCGTTGGCTACTTAAGAGGGTCGGTCCCCCTGAGATCTCACCTTCCAACTTTGTGCTGGTGATTGTCCTAATTGATCCCGTCCCACAGTAGGACATTAAAACAGTAACCGCTGCCGTCTTTTTCCCGACCAGCTACCGTCGTTATTAATAAATATGTCTTACAATTTAAAAAGTCCCTTTACAATCAAAATATTTTTCTGTACGATTTAAATGCGGCGTAAGTCGAATTAAATTTTTAGCATAGCAAGTATGAAAAAGAAGTATGTATCTGTTATTGATTTGACTCATTATTTGAGTATGTCAAAATCAAAAATCTATGACATGGTCAATGATGGACAAATTCCGTACTACAGAATTTGTGGTACAATTAGGTTCAATATTGAAGAGATTGAACAATGGATAAGCAGCGGTGGCTACTTTGATAATGAAGAATTAAACCTCCCACGAATATAATGGCAACCTTCAATATTAGATTAGACACAAGGAATAAACTAAAAGATGACAAATTCAACCTCGTTATTCGGGTCTTTGAACAAAATACCTTTTTGGATTTGAAGGTAGAAAGATTGACGCGGCGGCAATTCGAACGCATTTTCATAAAGAACGCTACAGATGAAACGAGTATTGAATTTAGAAGGAGAACAAATGAGTTAAAATCATTTGTTGAAGAATTGTATCATCAAATTGGATATCTAAATAAGGATAGACTGAGAAGTCAATTTTATAGTAGAAGTAATCGACCCAAGAAATCTCTTTTACTAAGAGATCTATTTGAGTTTTATATAACCAACTCGAAGAAAAAGTTAAAAACCATTAAACGCTATCAATACACACTGAATGTATTAGAAAAGTATAAATCAAATTTATTGGCAACTGACATAACAGTTGACTTTCTGAATGAATTTGAAAGAGAACGGATGCAGAAGAAAATCACTCCAGCCACCATTTCGGGAATTTAAGAGACCTGCGATCGATAATAAACTTTTTTACCCACAAGGAACCCTTCTACCCGAAAACTATCTTTATCCTTTCGGGAAAGGTGGTTACTCCATAAAGAGTAGTTTTTCGACAAAAGAGTCTTATCCGCTGAGGAAATAAATAGAATTATAGACTTCACCTGCGAAGATGACGAATTGATTTATGCAAGAGATATTTGGGAACTACTTTATAGGTGTAACGGGATCAATTTTATTGACGCTTTCCTTATGAAGTGGAGTTACATTCAAGGTGACTATATTGTGTTTTACCGAAGAAAAACAGAGACGACGCGAAGGAATAATGTGAAGCCAATTGAGATTCCCTTGATCAAACTATACGTACCATAATTGAAAAATGGGGGGATGAAAATAGTTCCTTCGTTTTTGGATTGATGAAAGAGGTAACAAGGTTGCGAAACTTAAAAAACGCATTAATAAATCCCTCAGAGAAGTATCGAAGATGTTAGATCTATCTCTACCGCTAACAATCAAACAGCGAGAGAAACATACGCACAACTTTATTACGAAGTGGTGTTTCAAAAAGATGAAATTGGGGAGATGTTGGGTCATTCAAATTCAATTGTAACAGAACATTACCTGGCGGGACTTGAAAAGGAGAAGAAAAGGGAAATTAATAGTGTCCTCCCACAACGCGGTACTAAACTGAATTCGTCGCAAGGTTTTCCGCAAGAATTAGTACGAAATGTAGGGAAATACGGACTCAACTGAAACGGTTAGTACGCTGTACCCCCCAAGAATTGTAGATGAAGTTGGTATTGAAAATCCTGTTAATCAGAGGGGCCTTGGTTCGAGCCCAAGAGGAGGAGCTAGCGCAACCGCTACACTACATTAACCTTTTAACCCTTCACGCAAGTGAGGGGTTTTTTCTTATCCATATGTTTATAGTTAAGTTCGATTATTTTTCGTAACTTTATGTAAATCAATAAACTATTTTAGGTGATAACTAAGAATGTAGTTGCCATTTTGGATACTAAAAATTTAATTTATGAATCCCTCCTTTCTATAGAAGCCACTTAATTTAACATCCCTAATTATTATGAAATTTTTAGAAAAATACTACCCCTTAATTTTAGCCTTTTTAAGTTTTCTGTATTCTGTTTTTTTATGGTTTACAGGAAACGAATTAGAAGGAATTTATGTTGGCCTTTGGCCAGTTACTATACTTGCATTTGCCATTGCATTTAGACAACGAAGAAGTAAATAAAATTAACTATTATGAATAATAAGGGAATGTTTATCATTGGAAGCATCATCTTTTTGATTTATGTTTTCTTTTATTTTAAAATTGTTTTAAGACAAAAATTTTATCAGAAAAAAGATAAAGATGCCTAAAACAATGATCTATTCTCTTGTTCTAATCTGCTCCCTATAAACTTTACGTTATGAGTAATCAACAAATGTTTTTAATTGGTTCAATCGTGTTTTTTACATACCTGTTCTTTTATACGAGAATTGTCATTAGAGATTTTGGAAAAAACAATAAAAGTGAAAATAACTTTGTAGATTCAAATGACTTTGACGGCATTGGAAATCAAGGTAGAATTCCAAATAAAAAGCCCAAAAATAGAGCCATCTAACTTACCCCTACCTCCTCCTCTTTCAACTCAGGCCTGATTACTATAAGTAGCTTGGTTGCACTTGCTGTTTGTTTTTGAATTTTATAATATGTAAATAAAACTTTACATTTTAATTTCAATTCCTTATTTTTGACAAACACACTTGATAAAAATGAAAGAAGAACGAAAAAAAGACTTCAACAATTGGCATTATGGACATGGTCATGGTTGGCTACAACAGCAATTGCCAGTTTTGGACCACAATTTTTATGGGAAGAAGAATCCCTTTTGACCGCCCTAGCCATCCTTCTTAATCTGGTGAATGGCGTGTTGATGATTTTAGCCAACCGTACATTGTTTAATCACTATGATGAATTAGAACGCAAACTACATTTAGAAGCCATGGGCTTAACCCTCGGACTTTCTGTCATTGTGGGAATTAGCTATTCATTATTGGATCAAAGCAACCTGATTGCACAGGATGCTGAAATTGCACTGCTCGTCATGTTTATAGGCGTGACTTATATGATTGCCTTATTGCTTAACCGAAAAAGGTACTTATGAAAAATAAGGTGAGAGAGTTACGAAAACAAAAAGGCCTAACCCAAGCGCAATTAGCAGAAATCATAGGGGTGTCTCGGCAAACCATAAATGCGATTGAAAAAGAAAAATTTGATCCCAGCTTACCCACCGCTTTTAAAATGTCGCACTTATTTGAATTGCCGATTGAACATTTTTTCTTCTTTGATAAAAGAGAATAAATTGCACCCTTTGGCTTGGGAAAATGTGAATAAAGAAAGTGTTTCTTAACGATTAAACCCTTCAACAAACACAGGGGCTTTTCCAACAGCTTTATTAGTAATTAATTCCCGCAAGAAATAGGTTTTTCTAATCCTTTTGGAACATTATTTGGTTTATATTATAAACTTGTTTATATTTGACTAACCAAAACATACAATCATGAAAAATACCGTTCTAAGTCCCGAAGAAAGCATGGATTTAATTGCCAAAAGCATTCAACAAACCAAAACCAATCTTTATAACCAACGTTTTTACTATCTCTTTTGGGGTTGGCTTGTTTTGGCCACAAGCCTTGCACATTATCTATTGGCCTACTACCAAATCGTTTCTAATCCTCAATGGATTTGGGCAATAATGGGAGGATTGGGATTTCTCACTTCACTGGCTTATGGATTTAAAACTTCACAAAAATCTGGCTATGTGGAAACCGTATTGGACCGCACACTTAAACACCTATGGATTGTCGTTGGAAGTGCCATATTGATTATCAGTTGGGTGGTTGTTCAAGCTTATCAGTTCGACCCCATGCCCGTCATTAGTATTTTGATTGGAGTAGGTACCTTGGTCTCGGGTCTTCAGATGCGGTTTACTCCTCTTATTGTAGGAGGAATTGGATTTTTTGTAGGAGCCATTATTCTTGTTTATGTTTCGTCATTAGATCGATTAATTGTCTATAATGTATGTATCATGCTAGGGTACTTACTTCCAGGGTGCCTTCTCAAAAAAGAAGTGGTTTAATGGAACAGCCCAATAAATTACTGAGCAATCCAATTCGTTTGGTGGTGGTTTCTAGTCTCTACCAAGTGGCTTCAGCAGATTTCACTGCCTTAATGGAACTAACTGGCGCATCTAAAGGCAACTTGAGCGTTCAACTTAAAAAACTTCAAGAAGCGGAATATATTCAAATCAAAAAATCATTTAAAGACAATTATCCCAACACTCGATGTAGTATAACTTCTGAAGGAAAAAGTGCTTTTGAAAAACACGTAGCTTATTTGAAAAAAGTGTTGCGAATAACGTAAACAACTATTCCGCTTCCAGTTGCGCATGTGCATTAGAGAGCACTTCATCTATGAGGTTGTCTTTCCCTTTTTCGTCTAAAACCTCATAATGTTTAACCGCCAAGGGATGAAATTCCATATCAAGATGTTTTCTAGACCACAAAGACATTTCGATGATAACAGGATATAAATCGATCCCTTTACTAGTGAGTTGGTAGTATTTAATTTTTTTATCGTTTTCATCACGATGAAAAGAAACAATCCCATGATGCACCAATTTTTTTAACCGATCGACTAAAATATTGGTCGATATTTTTTCCGGGGATTTTAGAAATTCTGAATAGGTATTTCTATCCATAAAAAGGTCGCGAATGAGGATTAACGACCATTTATCTCCAACGATATCTAACAAGGTGCTTACGGGACAAGAAGACCTGTATTCCATAACAAATTTTCCCAAAAATAAAGATTTAAAATTAATTTAACTTGTTAATTGCAATATAATTGTATCTTAAAAAAGATCAATAATTTAAACTATTTGTATTATGAAAAAATTCTTTTTTTTACTTGCTATTACGTTCTCTTGCAGTCTTATGGCGCAAAACATTTTATGGGAACAAACCGGGCTTCATGTCGAAGGTGGTGACGGCAGTTTTGTCGTAAGAGCCATCGATGAGTTTTATTCAAGCATCGAAATGCCCGAAGGCGTTGCGGTTGCATTGGATTGGGTTCGTTTTCGAGCTGAAGGAACAGAAACCACCCATTATTTAACCTTTAGTGGTTCTGCTGAAGGCATTGCAAAACTTCGCTCACTTCGTGAAGGAGATGCCTACGATGCGTATAGCGATGCCTTGTCGCGTTTCGCAAAAATAACGTCAAGCCAAAGCGGTTCTACCATTGTTAGAATCAACACTGACAAAGGAAACCAGGCCATGGCGCAGTTGTGGCAGTGGAGCGTAGAAGACCCAGAAATTTTCGTAAATTCTTTTATGGAATTAATGAAAGGCTTCCCGCAAGAAGGCTATCTTTCCATGGGGTTAATTTCACAAGGGGTTAGCAAAGCGGGGGAATCGCACTATGTGTATACCACACACAAAGATTACATGACTGCCATGTCGTGGGGACCCAAAACAGAAGTACAACAAAAAGCTTTTATCAAGTTTCAAAAAATAGTGAATCCCGTTTCTGACTATTTAGGAACCCGAACTATGTATCGTGTTAAAATGTGGAATTAAAATAAAAACAATGAAAAATAGTAAACTCATTCTGATCGCCTTTTCTTTTTTCGCTCTTGCTTGCGTGGAAGAAAATAAGAAAACACCCGCTCCCGAACCAATGAGCATTGGATACGGCATTTATGAAGCGGACAACAAACAACGTCCTATTGAAATTGGAGCTCCTGAAAACATTTCCATTTGGGAAACCTATATCAAAGCGCACAACGAACGTGATTATGAAACCATCCAATCGATGAATGGAGACAACTTTGTGGCCTACGGTCCACGGGGTGAAGTCATCAAAGGAAAAGAGGGGCATATCGCTTTTTTAAAAGATTGGGTAGCCGCCAATGACCCGAAATGGAAATCGAACTGGTTCATGACCAACGCCATTAAAAATCCCAAAGGAGAAACACGACAATGGGTTACTTCTGGACATGAGATTAGCTTAATGGTAGAGGGAGACACCGTAAATGCGGTTCAAATTCACGATGCACTTATTGCAGAGGGCAAAGTGCAAATGTTCTATGTCTATGAAAGAGTAAAACCACAAGAAACCGAATAATGGCTTCTTTAAGCAGGAAAAAGTCCGCCTTTGTGCGGACTTTTTTTGATCTTTGATTTATTATGAAAACATTCATCTCTCTTTTTTTGTTGCTAACAGCTGGCCTAGCCAATGCACAAAGTTCATCGTACATCCTTTCCTCTTATCTCGAAGAAGGCACCAAAGCTCCCAACACTCATTACCTCGGAGAAGCATGGTTAAACCGATTACTCAACCAAAGTGAAGATTTGGATTTTGGTATTACAAAAGCCCGATTTAAGACCAACTCTACCCTCGATTGGCATAAACATGCCTCAGCACAAGTTTTAATTGTGGTAGAAGGGGAAGGCTATTATCAAGAAAAAGGAAAAAAACCCATTCGCATGAAAAAAGGGGACATTATTAAATGCCAAAAAAATACCGAACATTGGCATGCCTCATCCAAAGAACAGGATGTGACTTATTTGGCCTTATACGGTGGAAACCAACCCACCACTTGGACAGAAGTATTGACCCAAGAAACCTATGATGCGGTTGCGAAAGCTTTGGCTCCAAAAAAATAAGCCGGCTATAAGTCCGATTTTCGATGGTGCTGCTTCAATTCAAATGCTCTTGATTTTGTAAATTGAACCTGCTTACTGGTTTCAATTCATTTTAAAAAGGAGTATGGTTTCTTATTATTTTATGGCAGGCATGTACATCGTTTTGGGAGCTATTCATTTTTCCCATCCCAAATTTTATCTCCCAATTATGCCTCAATTTTTACCCGCCCCAATGGTTTTAATCTATGCCAGCGGAGCCGCTGAAATTGCGTTGGGCTTAGGGCTGCTTTTTTCTGAAACAAAACACTTTGCCCTATGGGGAATTATCGCAATGTTGATTTCCTTTTTTTTGGTGCACGTAAATATGCTTTTCCCTAGAAATCGATTGGGGTTTCCACTTTGGGCATTATGGATACGCGTCCTCTTACAGTTTGGATTAATCTATTGGGCCTATGCCTATCTTTAAAATTTGTTTTTTATGCTAAAAAAGAGACTCCCCCTTTTTGTAGTGCTTGCTTATATCCAAATGCTAACCACCAATGCCTTAGCCAATATTCTTCCTATTAATGGGAAAACCACCGGTGAACTTTCCAATCAATACGCCAATTTGTTTACTCCACAAGGTGCCACCTTTTCAATTTGGGGGCTGATTTATTTTTTACTGCTCTGCTTTTGTATTTCCTTTTTCTTTTCATCTAAAGAGAACAATAGAGCTGAAATTGGGCGACTATTTATCAGCAATGCCCTATTCAACAGTGCATGGATTCTTGCATGGCATTATGAATTTTTGATGCTTTCCATGTTCATTATGATCGGTCTTTTGGTCAATCTCATTCTAATTAATCTTGCTTTGGCCAACACCAAAGGAATTATAAATAGATTGCTACTACAACTTCCGTTTACGGTCTATTTTGGATGGATTACCATCGCTACAATTGCAAATATGACTGCGCTTTTGGTTGGCTACAAATGGGGTGGTTTCGGAATTAATGAAATTGTTTGGACACAACTCATCCTTGGAGTTGGCGTTATTATCGCGCTGTTCAACTACTTTAGGTTTCGTCAAATGGCTTATATCGGTGTGGTCTTGTGGGCCTACTGGGGCATTTACGCCAAACACACTCATCCGTTGGGCTTTAATGCGCAATATCCTAGCATCATCAATTCATTAGTCGGTTGTTTCATTGCACTTATTTTGGGGGCAGTTCTTATTGCATCCCTCCGATATAGGATTCCAAAAAATAGATATGCTGACTAATTCAATGCTTGGTGCTTGGGTACTTTCTGCACTAATACTTCTCTTGGTGATTGTTTTGTATCGCCCCAAAAAAGAGCTGGAAGAACAAATCAAAGCGGATGAAAAAATGGCTGCGCAAAAAGGGATTTCCTTAGAACAATTGTGGGAGCAACGCGCAAAAAGAAAGGCCAGAAAAATCCCTCAAAAGATCAAAAGGCAAGTGTATACTCGCGATGGGTTTTGTTGTCAAAAATGCGGCAGCCAAAAAAATTTAACACTAGATCATATTTTCCCTTTTTCTAAGGGAGGCTCAAATGAGCCTAGTAATCTTCAAGTGTTGTGCAAAAGATGCAACTTCGCCAAAGCAAATCAGTAAAACAACCTACAGAAAATGCTTACTTTTAAACGATGAAAAAAATAGGATTTCTTTTTCTTTTTTGTGTGTTTTTAACACAGTGTAAGAAAAAAAACGAACCTCTTGAGGATTGTCTTTGTATCGAAATTTATGCGCCCGTTTGCGCTGGAGGACAACAGTATTCCAATGCATGTAAAGCCCAATGTGATGGTTTTACAGAAAATGAAATCATTCCCATAGAAATTCCTGAAGAGGGTATGATTGTAGAGGTCAATTGTTCCCTTCCCGCAACATAAACACCTTAAAACGTAAAAAACTGATATTCCGTAGTGGAGGTAAACGTTTCCCCAGGTTGAAGTAGCGTCTTTGGAAATGAAGATTGGTTGGGACTATCGGGGAGAAATTGAGTTTCCAAACATATGCCGCCATAGGGTATAAAAGGTGCCGATAAATGATTTCCTGTATACAACTGCATCCCCGGCATGGAAGACAATACCCGCATTCCCCTTCCGCTTTCGGGATGAGTAAGGGTCCCCATAAGACGTTTTTCATTTGTCCATGGAAAGGCATAACACACATCAAACCCCTTTGCATTGTCTAACATTGGATGATTTTCTTTCAAAGCATCTCTGAGCGACTTAGCGGTAGAAAAATCAAAAGGCGTTTGAACAACCGATTGCTTTTTTCCCGTGGGAATCAAATCGAAATCCATTTCCAAAATTTCATTGGAAAAAACCTGCAAAGTATGGTCGTATATGGTCGAATTGCCTTTTCCTGATAAATTAAAATAAGAATGTTGGGTAGGATTAAAATGTGTTTTTCGATCGGTTGTTGCTCGGTAGGAAATCGTTAAGGTATTGTCATCGGATAGTTCGTATTGAACTTGGCATTTTAAATTCCCGGAAAACCTTCTTCCCCATCTTGGCTATGGTAATGAAGTGCAAAAGCATTTTTCCCCAAGCCTCTTTTATCTTCGACCTGCCAACATTGCTTGTTAAACCCCTTCACTCCGCCATGTAAATGATGCTTCCCATGGTTTTTGGTCACCTCAAACACCTTTCCTTCAATCTGAAATCGAGCCTTGGCAATCCGATTGGCATATCGCCCAACCAAAGCTCCTACCGAAGCCATGTCGTTTTCATAGCCTTCTAATGTGGAATAATTCAAAACCACATTTTCTCTTTTGCCTTCCCTATTGGGGGTTTCTATTCTGGTAATTATTCCCCCATAAGAAAGCAGTTCAACCCGTAGGCCGTTTGCATTTTCTAACACAAACTTTTCCACGTTTTCTCCTGTACTCAATTGACCAAAAAAAGACGACTCAACCACGTTTTGATTTGCTTTATGCTTTCTAATTTACATAAAAAAAAGCGATGTAAAACATCGCTTTTGTCCTTGCATGATAAAGAAGGATTATACTTGTGCTTTGAAGGCTTTCAGTTTTTCAATCAGGGTAGGAACAACTTCAAAAGCATCCCCTACCACCCCATAATCAGCGGCTTTAAAAAAGGGAGCTTCGGGATCGCTATTGATGACCACCTTTACCTTGGAAGAATTAATTCCTGCCAAATGCTGAATGGCACCCGATACCCCTATGGCAATGTATAAGTTAGAAGCAACAGGCTTCCCTGTTTGTCCAACGTGCTCACTGTGAGGCCTCCATCCCATGTCAGAAACAGGCTTTGAACAGGCAGTTGCGGCGCCTAAAGTATCCGCAAGATCTTCAATAAGGTGCCAATTTTCAGGCCCTTTTAATCCGCGACCTCCAGAGACAACAACTTCAGCATCGGCAATGGTTACTTTATCTGTGGCTTTATCTACTGAGGTTACTTCAACAGAGGATTGAGCGAGTTCAGGTGAAAAATCTTCTACTGAACATGCTACTGCATTTTCAACCAATCCGAAGGCATTGTTAGAAACACCTATCACTTTGTTTTCCGCTGAGATTTCGGTTAAGGTAAAAGCTTTGTTGGTAAAAGCAGAACGCTTTACAGTAAAAGGCGATAAGCCAGAAGGCGCAGCAACTACATTGGTCGCATAGCCTGCAGAAAGTCCTACAGCAAGTAAGGGAGTTAAATAACGTGCATCTGCACTTGAACTAACGACCACCACATTGGCGCCATTATGCTTTGCTGCGGCTTCAATGCCACTAGCATATATTTTAGCATCGAACTTTCCCGAGTAGTTAATGTTCACTACTTTGCTCACCCCATATTGACCTAAAACTTCGGCATTGCTAGCATTAAAGGTAACAGCGCTCACCTCAGTGTTCATCATATCGGCAACTGCTTTTCCGTAAGAAGCCACTTCTAATGCGGCTTTTTTCAGCTTTCCTCCTTCAGTTTCGGCATAAACGATAACAGACATATTTTTCTTTTTTAGGTTTATTAAATGACTTTGGCTTCGTTGTGTAACAAATCGATTAGGGCATCGATATTATCGGCATCCACCAATTTAACTTCACTTTTTGGCGCAGGTTTTTCGTAACTTTTAACTACTGTATCTGCAGCACTCCCTGCAGGGGCTTGCACTTTTAGCGGCTTTTTTCGAGCCATCATAATTCCACGCATATTGGGAATTTTAAGATCGCTTTCTTCTACCAATCCTTTTTGGGCTCCAATAACAAGAGGTAAGGAGGCGGTAAGGGTTTCTTTTCCACCGTCAATTTCACGAACCGCAGTAGCAGTTCCATCAGCGATTTCCAGCCCCACACAGTTGTTGACATAACTTGCATCGGTAAGGGCTGCAATCATTCCAGGGACCATTCCCCCGTTATAATCAATCGATTCACGACCGGCGATAATGAGGTCATAGGAACCTGTTTTTACAACGGCTTCAATTTCCTTGGCTACCTGACTTGCATCTACGGCTGGAGTATCGATTCGTATTGCGGAATCGGCACCAATGGCGAGGGCTTTTCTTAATGTTGATACAGTTTCTGCTCCGCCTACGTTGATCACGTCGACTTGTGCTCCCTCTTTTTCTTTAAACCACATCGCGCGGGTTAACCCAAATTCATCATTTGGATTGATAATGTATTGAACACCGTTGGTATCAAATTCGGTGTCATTTTCTACGAAATTAATTTTCGATGTCGTATCGGGTACGTGACTTATACAAACTAATATTTTCATTTCATTTTTATTTTAGGGTCACCAATAATTTAGAACATTTCAAATGTAAACTATTATTCTTGCATAATAAAATTTCCTGATTTATTTTTTTTAAATTTAATTAAATCAAACATTTTGTTTTTTTTAAAACAATCGAGGTGTTGGATGCTTAAGATCAACTGTATAATCGTAAAAGCCTTTTTTTGCTTTTACACCTAAATCCCCTGCAGCCACCAGATTTTTCAATAACGGACAGGGCGCATATTTATCTTTCCCAAAACCAGCATGCAGCACTTCCAGTACGGACAAACAAACATCTAGACCAATAAAATCGGCCAGTTGAAGAGGACCCATGGGGTGTCCCATCCCTAATTTCATCATTTGATCGATGTCTTCAACCTTACCTATCCCTTGAAAAAGGGTTTCTATGGCCTCGTTAATCATTGGCAAAAGAATCCGATTGGCAACGAAACCGGGATAGTCGGCGGCAATTAAGGGTACTTTTTCAATACGCCTTGTCAATGTTTTTATTTGTTCAACAACAGCTTCACTGGTGTGGTGGCCTTGAATAATTTCAACCAACTGCATTACCGGGACTGGATTCATAAAATGCATTCCGATGACTTGCGATGGGCGTTTTGTTTGCGCGGCCAATTCGGTAATGGATAAGGAAGAGGTGTTAGTGGCCAAGACACATTCCTTGGGCGCATGTGCGTCCATTTGCTTAAAAAGAGTGGCTTTTACCGCTTTGTTTTCGGAGGCAGCCTCGATGACCAAATCGGCATGCTGAACCGCTTTCTCTAAAGAAGTTAGGGTGGCAATTCGAGCCAAGCTTTCGCTTTTGTCTTCTTCGGTTAATCGTCCACTCTTGATTTGACGATCAAAATTTTTTGCAATGCTTTGTTCGGCGCGACCTAATGCCTCTTCTGAAATGTCCATTAAAGTGACTTGAAAACCAAACTGAGCAAAACAATGGGTTATACCACTTCCCATGGTACCACTGCCAATAACTGTTATATTTTTCATGTGTTAAAGATAAGTTTAAATTCATTTAACAGGAGAACCCGCTTTTCAATCGCGTTTTAAAAAAGATTTTTGTTTAACTTTATAGGGATGGAGCAAAGCAAATCCCTACGGATGTCGTTTTTAGCACAAACTACAGATATCAATTATCACGGTAATGTGCATGGAGGAAATGTAATGAAGTGGATTGATGAAGCTGCTTATGCCCTTGCGGTAAAATTTAGTCAAAAAAATTGTGCCACAAAGTTTGTTGATGACATTGAATTTTTAGCCCCTATTCATATCGGAGATTTGGTGCTTATAGAAGCACATATCCAAAAAGTAGGGCATACTTCTATACGCATTCATGTCGATGTTTCAAGTGAAAACTTGTTTCAAAACAGCATCAAAAAAAATTGCGAATGCGATATAGTATTTGTTGCTATCGATGAAAAAGGAAAAAAAACAACAATAAATTAATACGGTTATGATTTGGTTACAACGACTTTTAATTCTCTGTGTTTCAGGAACAATTTTTAATGTGTGGTTTTTACGTGCAGCCATGCCAACAGCCTATAGAGGAGCAAATGCATCGAGTTTAAAAGAAGAATTTATTGCTTATGGACTGGGAGAAATGGGGTTTTATCTTATTGGGGCAATCAAATTATTGGCCGCTTTGGGCTTGCTTATTGGCTTGTTTTGGGAAAAATCAATTCGTGTATCGGCCATGACCGTTGCGCTATTGATGAGTGGTGCCATTGCTATGCATTTAAAAGTAGCTGACCCCTTGATGCGCTCTGTTCCTGCAATAACCCTCCTACTGCTTTCCATTGGTATAATTCAATTGGCTAAAAAAAGGTAAATCATCCCTTTTTCTTAACCTCATTTATTGTCTAATTGTCCTAAGGAAGCGATAATTTTACTTTATGAATTTAAACCAATTAATCGCCACTCTCAAACCAGAATCCATTACGGAAAAGCGAAAAACAGAATTCGCCCCACTGATCGATTACATCAAAGAAAAAAAGCAAACAAATGCCCCGCTTCAACTCAATTTCATTTGTACCCATAACTCACGAAGAAGTCAATTCTCTCAATTATGGGCAAAAGTTATGGCACATCATTTTGATGTTGAATGCACCACCTTTTCTGGAGGTGTTGAAGTAACCGCATGCAACGAAAGGGTAATAAAAGCTTTGACAAAACAAGGCTTTGAAATTACTACCTCAAAACAAAATGAAGAAAACCCCATCTATTCCATAGGAAATGATGGCGTTGTTTATGGAAGTTTTTTCTCTAAGCTTTACAATGATGAAAACAACCCTTCCAAAGATTTTGCTGCTGTTATGACCTGTGGACATGCCGATGAAAACTGCCCCTTTATTGTCGGTGCAGAAAAACGCATTCCTCTTCGCTATACCGACCCAAAGCGGTTTGACGACCTTCCCAATGAAAGCGAGGGTTATTTGAATAAATCAATTGAAATTGCCACAGAAATGCTTTATATTTTCTCAAACAGTTAATTTGTGAAAACCTGTCTAAAACCAATGTACTGGATTACCCTTTGTTTTTCACTTTCGTGTACAAAACAAGAAAAGTGTGGAACGATTTACGATAAAATCACGCAAAATGAGCGGTATTTTTTTATTCTCGATGCGGCCTTTAGCTACGACGTTTCTACCAACAACGATATCGCTTCTTTTCTGCCCGATAATCGAATGAGTGGAGAAGTCTCCGCCTCTGTATATAATCAGTACGCCGTTGGAGACGAATATTGCCAATAAATGAAAAAAGTAGTCATTGCAGGAAGCACAGGAATGACCGGTCAAATTGTATTGGATCATTGTATTGCAGATGCTAAAATTGATGAAATTATTTGCTTAGTCAGAAAAGAAAGAAAGACGAGCAACCCAAAAGTAGTTGATGTTGTGGTTCATGATTTCTTAGACTATAGCGCTTTGCGTTCGCTTTTTGAAGGAGTAAGTGCAATATACTATTGCGTGGGCGTCTACACAGGTGCTGTAAATCGTGATGCATTTAGAAAAATTACCATTACCTATCCCATGACTTTAGCAAAGGCGGTAAAAGAAGTTTCCCCAAACGTAGCTTTTGTTTTGCTTAGCGGTCAAGGAGCCGATCGAAACGAAAAAAGCAAACTGATGTTTGCTTTGGACAAAGGGAAAGTTGAAAATCAATTGGATCAACTTTTTGGGGAACTGTTTTTCAGTTGTCGCCCCGGTTATATTTACCCTGTAAGTCCAAGAAAAGAACCGAACTGGACCTATGCATTAAGCCGCAAAATATACCCCATACTCCAATTATTTGGAGAAAAATACAGCATCAAATCTACAGAATTAGGCAAGGCCATGTACCTCATTGGTCAAAACCTGCCAGCGCAAAAGTGTTTTGAAAACGAAGACCTTCTTCATTATTTAAAGCGCTTCAAGTAGCCAACCGTAGGTATCCGATAAAAAAGAAACATAATTTGCTTCAAAACCCTCTTGTGTTCGAAACGCTTTGATGTACCGTTCATTTATTGGAACTGGAACCGTTGTTTTTTTAGATCGGTCGGGGGAAATAAAATGCACTTGAACATAAAACTGCTGCGTCAAAAAAGGGTTTTGTCGTAAACGGGTAAGCACATACTTCAGGACTTCGGAAGGCCATTGTTGTGCTTCAACACTTAGCGCAAATTGCTCCATTTCCTCATTGGCTGGAGCAAAAACAAGAAGAGACACTAGGGTCATTTCATAAGGAGCCAAATTGATTTGAGCATGTAATCCATTATAAAAACAACAGATAGAAAGGAGAAGCAGCAGCTTTTTCATACCAAAATGAATTTCAACTAAATTAATGGTTTTCTGAATAATTGAGAAAATGAGTTGCTAGCTCATCAAAACTCATCTCCAAATGGATTTTTACTTTTTGATCGGAAAGAAATAAAATCAAATCCTCGAGCAATTGATCGGTGATAATTTGTGCATCTACTTCTTTTGGTAAAGTGCTTACAAGAAGTTTTTTGTAGGTTGGCCAAATGTCTTCTTTCCCCCCAAAGCCCCACTGCTGTTCATAGGCGTACAAAAGATCCATTTGGAGGTTCAATGCCCATTGAATAATTTGTCCAATCGATTTTAAAGAAGACTTTTCCAGATTAATAAGTTAAATAAATCCAGCCATCGATCACTTCTCCGTTGCCTAAATCAATACGGTAATAGTAGGATCCAGCAGCAAGGAGTTCTCCCGTTTGTTTGAATATCCCGGACCAGTCGTTTTGATAGTTTACTTTTTCAAAAACCAATAATCCATTTCGGTTGTACACTTTTACAATCGAAGAAGGATACTGTTCTATATTGATTACTTTCCAAGTGGCTTCAGGACCTACAACTCCAGGTGTTAAAACTTCCGAAATAAAAATTTCGTCGTCTTCAAAACCGTCGCCATTAGCGTCCCTATCGAGTTCATCGGGAATGCCGTCCAGATCAGAATCTATGGGTAAACTTGCAGCACTTAAAGGATCAGTGCCAAGTTGAATTTCAACTTCATCTGAAAAGCCATCATTGTCATCGTCCAAATCAGTAGTGTTCCCTATTCCGTCTTCATCCGTATCTAAAGATTCATTTGGATTATAAGGGAAAACATCTTCTTCATCTGGAATTCCATCGTCGTCGTCGTCTTGATCAGCATTATCTCCAACCCCGTCACTATCACTGTCAAATTGTTCTGTAGGATCCAATGGGAATACATCAAAGCTAAGGGTAACTGTTTCAGAATTAATCAAGCCCGAGTCAAAGGCGATTTGAATATCGTCTACTCCATCGCCATCGTCGTCCATGTCTTCATTGTTTCCTAATCCGTCACCATCCGTATCCAACGATTCTTCCGCATTGAAAGGGAAATCGTCTTCTTCGTCGGCAGTACCATCGTTATCGTCATCCGGATCCGCATTGTTGCCGATGCCGTCGCCATCCGTGTCGGTGGTCTCTGTGGGGTCTAGTGGAAGATCATCTAAACCATCAATGACGCCATCACCATCCGTGTCGGGATTGTTTGGATCAGTCCCTGCGGTTTGTTCTTCCCCGTCGTTGAGGCCGTCATCGTCTGAATCTGCATCTAACGGATCGGTGCCATCTGTGGCTTCTTGGGTGTCGGTTACCCCATCGTTATCGTCGTCTGGATCGGCATTGTTGCCAATACCGTCTCCGTCGGTGTCGGTGGTTTCTGTTGGGTCTAATGGAAATTCGTCTGAACTGTCTTGTACCCCATCACCATCCGTATCGGGATTGTTTGGGTCGGTTCCTATCGTTTGTTCTTCCCCGTCGTTGAGGCCATCATCATCCGAATCAGCGTCTAAAGGATCGGTGCCGTCTGTCGCCTCTTGGGTGTCCCTAACGCCATCATTATCATCATCTGGATCTGCATTGTTTCCAATGCCATCGCCGTCGGAATCCGTGGTTTCTGTTGGGTCTAATGGGAAATCGTCCGAGCCGTCTTGTACTCCGTCACCATCCGTATCGGGATTGTTTGGATCGGTTCCTATCGTTTGTTCTTCCCCGTCGTTGAGTCCATCATCGTCCGAATCAGCATCCAACGGATCAGTCCCTGCGGTTTGTTCTTCCCCGTCGTTGAGGCCGTCGTCATCCGAGTCAGCGTCTAACGGATCGGTGCCGTCTGTGGCTTCTTGGGTGTCGGTTACGCCATCGTTATCATCGTCTGGATCTGCATTGTTGCCAATACCATCGCCGTCGGTGTCTGTAGTTTCTGTGGGGTCTAATGGGAAGTCGTCTGAACCGTCTTGTACTCCGTCGCCATCCGTATCGGGATTGTTCGGATCAGTCCCTGCGGTTTGTTCTTCCCCGTCGTTGAGGCCGTCATCATCCGAGTCAGCGTCTAACGGATCGGTGCCGTCTGTGGCTTCTTGGGTATCGCTTACGCCATCGTTATCATCGTCTGGATCTGCATTGTTGCCAATACCATCGCCGTCGGTGTCTGTAGTTTCTGTGGGGTCTAATGGGAAGTCGTCTGAACCGTCTTGTACTCCGTCGCCATCCGTATCGGGATTGTTTGGATCAATCCCTGCGGTTTGTTCTTCCCCGTCGTTGAGGCCGTCATCATCCGAGTCAGCGTCTAATGGATCGGTGCCGTCTGTCGCCTCTTGGGTGTCGGTTACGCCATCGTTATCATCGTCTGGATCTGCATTGTTGCCAATACCATCTCCGTCGGTGTCTGTCGTTTCTGTTGGGTCTAGTGGGAAGTCGTCTAAGCCGTCTTGTAACCCATCGCCATCCGTATCGGGATTGTTCGGATCGGTTCCTACCGTTTGTTCTTCCCCGTCGTTGAGGCCGTCATCATCCGAGTCAGCGTCTAACGGATCGGTGCCGTCTGTCGCCTCTTGGGTGTCGCTAACGCCATCGTTATCATCGTCTGGATCTGCATTGTTGCCAATACCATCGCCGTCGGTGTCTGTAGTTTCTGTGGGGTCTAATGGGAAGTCGTCTGAACCGTCTTGTACTCCGTCGCCATCCGTATCGGGATTGTTTGGATCAGTCCCTGCAGTTTGCTCTTCCCCGTCGTTGAGGCCGTCATCATCCGAGTCAGCGTCTAATGGATCGGTGCCGTCTGTCGCCTCTTGGGTGTCGGTTACGCCATCGTTATCATCGTCTGGATCTGCATTGTTGCCAATACCATCTCCGTCGGTATCCGTGGTTTCTGTGGGGTCTAATGGGAAGTCGTCTGAGCCGTCTTGTAACCCATCGCCATCCGTATCGGGATTGTTCGGATCGGTTCCTACCGTTTGTTCTTCCCCGTCGTTGAGGCCGTCATCATCCGAGTCAGCGTCTAACGGATCGGTGCCGTCTGTCGCCTCTTGGGTGTCGCTAACGCCATCGTTATCATCGTCTGGATCTGCATTGTTGCCAATACCATCGCCGTCGGTGTCTGTAGTTTCTGTGGGGTCTAATGGGAAGTCGTCTGAACCGTCTTGTACTCCGTCGCCATCCGTATCGGGATTGTTTGGATCAGTCCCTGCGGTTTGTTCTTCCCCGTCGTTGAGGCCGTCATCATCCGAGTCAGCGTCTAATGGATCGGTGCCGTCTGTCGCCTCTTGGGTGTCGGTTACGCCATCGTTATCATCGTCTGGATCTGCATTGTTGCCAATACCATCTCCGTCGGTATCTGTGGTTTCTGTGGGGTCTAATGGGAAGTCGTCTGAACCGTCTTGTACTCCGTCGCCATCCGTATCGGGATTGTTTGGATCAGTCCCTACCGTTTGTTCTTCCCCGTCGTTGAGGCCGTCATCATCCGAGTCAGCGTCTAACGGATCGGTGCCGTCTGTCGCCTCTTGGGTGTCGCTAACGCCATCGTTATCATCGTCTGGATCTGCATTGTTGCCAATACCATCGCCGTCGGTGTCTGTAGTTTCTGTGGGGTCTAATGGGAAGTCGTCTGAACCGTCTTGTACTCCGTCGCCATCCGTATCGGGATTGTTTGGATCAGTCCCTGCAGTTTGCTCTTCCCCGTCGTTGAGGCCGTCATCATCCGAGTCAGCGTCTAATGGATCGGTGCCGTCTGTCGCCTCTTGGGTGTCGGTTACGCCATCGTTATCATCGTCTGGATCTGCATTGTTGCCAATACCATCTCCGTCGGTATCCGTGGTTTCTGTGGGGTCTAATGGGAAGTCGTCTGAACCGTCTTGTACTCCGTCGCCATCCGTATCGGGATTGTTTGGATCAATCCCTACCGTTTGTTCTTCCCCGTCGTTGAGGCCGTCATCATCCGAGTCAGCGTCTAACGGATCGGTGCCGTCTGTGGCTTCTTGGGTGTCGGTTACGCCATCGTTATCATCGTCTGGATCTGCATTGTTGCCAATACCATCTCCGTCGGTGTCCGTAGTTTCTGTGGGGTCTAATGGGAAGTCGTCTGAACCGTCTTGTACTCCGTCGCCATCCGTATCGGGATTGTTTGGATCAATCCCTACCGTTTGTTCTTCCCCGTCGTTGAGGCCGTCATCATCCGAGTCAGCGTCTAACGGATCGGTGCCGTCTGTGGCTTCTTGGGTATCGCTAACGCCATCGTTATCATCGTCAGGATCTGCATTGTTGCCAATGCCGTCTCCGTCGGTGTCCGTGGTTTCTGTGGGGTCTAATGGGAAGTCGTCTGTGACATCCGGCTCACCGTCACCATCTGCGTCTGGGGTTTCATTTACATCCAATACCGTAATCAGAATGGATTGGGTGGTGGTATTTGCTGCTCTATCTTGGAAAGAAAGAATTATTTCATAACCATTATCCGCATCCGCATCTGCAGGCGATTCAAAATCGGGTGCAGACACAAAATTTAAATTGGCCTGATATGGAGCACTCATCGATGTAGAGGTTGCTACTGAGAATAAAGCTGAATCCGTTCCCCCAACAATACTTATTAAAGTAACTTCGTTGGTTTCCAGCGTATGAGCTTGAGTCAAATTTTCATCAATACTATTAGCATTGGTGGAAGTAATCGAGGGTGCTGTTCGATCGACAACAGGTACATCGCCGATGGTTTGACTAAGTGGATAGCCCTGTGAGCCATAAACCAAAGAGGGGTTCCCAAGCGTAATGTTAGTATTGGTCGCGTTATCAGAAGCGGAAACTCTCCAGTGAATTTCTCCCTCTGGATCCGAAGCTACAATGGTATAGGAAGCAGTATAGGTATTTGAAGCAGCATTGGTCAATGCAAAAACAGGAGCCACTCCAGCTAATGTAGGCGCAGTAGTAAAATTAATGGTGGAAAGTTGGATAGCTTCGTCTGAACTAAACTCAAAATTAATCACATCCCCTGTTGTTAAACCTAGAATGGAGGTTGCACCTGATTGCACCTCAACTTTAGGAATGAGTTGTGGATTTTGGGAATCTACAGTGACTATGTTTCCTCCCAACATACTGCTTGCAGTAGAAGTGTCTGGTAGTGTTAAAAGGGCAGTATTTCCTGCTAAGTCTTCTATTAATCCACTGTTGGTTATTAGTGAAGTGGTGTCTTTATAATTTAAGCTCCCTTCAAAAAAACCGTCTCCAACAACATAATTGAAAACCAAGGTATTAGAAGAAGTTGAATTATAATCAATAGCCACATCAGTACCGCCTATGTCAAGGGTCAACTGTGGTGTTCCTCCAGAGGTATCTACACTTACAGGTTCATCAAAGTTAACAAGGACTTGAATCAAATCGCTGTTAGAAGGTGTAGTATCGTCGTCGGTATAAACCCCTGTGGTGTTGGAAGCTCTAACCGTAGTGACTCTAGGGGCATTGGTGTCGAACTCAAAAGTGATGCTGTCTGTTCCAGCATAGGCATTTCCGACCGTGTCTGTTCCAGTAACAGAGAGGGAGTAACTTCCATCGGTAACAGTTCCAAGGGTGGAAACATCTATGGTATAAATCCAAACGGCACTGGAAGAGGTAGAGGTCATGGCCGTTGGTGCTAACACACTTCCTGAAATTTGAACTTGTGGACTTGCAAGCATCGCTTCGCTAAAAGTTGCCGTAACGATAACGGAATCGGAAGCATTTAAAATATTATCGGCGTCACTATCTGAAAGGGTGAGGGTGGGAATAGAAGTATCTATTGTATAAGTAATACTATCGGTTCCTGTATATGCATTTCCAGCCGTGTCTGTGGCATTGACCGTAAGAGGGTATTGTCCGTCGGATAAGGGCAATAGTGAAGCTACGTTTAAACTATAAATCCACGTTGAGTCGGTTGCAGTAGCCGACATATCTGTTGCTGCTAAGGCTCCAGCTATGGTAAGTTGTGGGGTTGCTTGAACCGATTCACTGAACGTAGCGGTAACAATTACCGTTTCACTTCCTAAAAGAATGCTGTCGGTGTCGTCGTCTACAAGGGTAAGGGTTGGGCGAATTCCATCAATCACAATTGGATCGGGACCTGGAGGTGGGGCATAATTTGTATTTATTCCATTTGCGGGTGGCGCATTAGGAAGGGTTGTGTCGGTTAGTAAATTACTGTAGTTGTCATAAATTTGAGCCCCATTGAGATCAAAAGCATTAATGCTTGTGTAATTCAGTGCCGCTGAATAATCCCCTTCTTGCACCACATAATCGAACTCTAAATAGGTTTGGTTTGGAAAACCTGCATCTAGATTTACGATACGTGAAAATTCAACCACACGATTTGCTCCTCCTGAAAGCGCGTTGGTTTGCAATTCAAGCGTTGGTGTGCCTGTAACCGAACCTACGCCATCAGTTCCATAGCCAACTTGAATTTTAACGACCTCACCAATAGTGAATGTTCCTGTGGTTAATGTAGTTGATGATACTTTGGAAAATATTTCTTGTAAATCTTCTCCACGACCGTCAATTTTAATCTCAGCATTGTATTCTAGAGAAGAAGGCTCGCTCGATCCCCAAAGGGTAGGTGTGCCGGAGCCACTTCCTACTAAAATGGTTCTTGCAGTATTCCCTGCAACATCCAATAAGGTTCCACTATAAAGGTTTAATGATTCTGGATAATTTAAATATACCTCTCCAGAAACATTATCGCCACTTTTAACGGTATACTGAAAGGTTAAACTTTGCGTTCCTGAACCTGATACGTAAGTTGCATTCGCGTAAACAGGCGGAGCACTATCTGCAACTTGAATTTGGAAAGTGGGAGAAGCAGTTCCTAATGTTAAATAGACATCTTCATCGTATTCTAAAATTAAATCAAAAGATTGCCCAACAGAATAAGTGGTCGTTGCAGTATTCGAGGCTGTAATTTTATTGATGTTCGGAAGTTTTGTGTCCACTTGAACAGCAAATATCTCAGGTCCAGCAGTATAGGCATTTCCAAACTTATCCGTCCCCGAAACCGTAACGGTTAGCGCCCCTTGCGTACCCGTGTAGGTGGACATATCTATGTAATAGGTCCAAACCTCATCATCACTTTGATGGGCTAAAGTTTCGTAGCCCTCCCCATTGATGTCTATTGTAGGGGTAGCCGCCATGGGCTCGGAGAACGTTGCCGTATAGGTTACAATATCGGAGGCATTGAGGTAAGGAGTGGCCTGGCTAAGTTGGTGCGTTACTGTTGGAGGAGTCGTCTCTGTAATTAAAGTTAAACTTACATTAGAAGCTAAGGCTCTGCTGATGGTGTCCGTCGCTGCAACGGTTACTATGTAAGTTCCCGAGCTCAAACCAGAAGTATTGAATGCATAAGTCCATAAAGTAGTGGAACTTTGCGTCATGGCTTGATTGGTTACCGAAGTGCCCGAAACCGTAAGTAAGGGAGACGACTGCATGGCTAAGGTAAAACTTGCCGTAATTGTAATGACCTCTTCATAGTCGATGATTAAATCGCCATCGGTATACATGTATAAATCGGCTCGTGAAGGACACGCTCCCCAGTCGGGTTGTAAAGCATCGACGTTTTCGAAAGCAGCACCATCATCCCAGTACCATGAAAAACTTGAATTATAGGGTTTTGAAGAGATGTTGGTTACACACCATTTGCTCAAATCTTGATTAAAAGCATTGGCGTTCACAAACATATCTTCCATGTTTGTAGCCGCAGAAACTTCCCAATCTCCGATATCTTGATTAAATACTCTATTATTTTGAAATATCGAATCAAAATCGGTTACGCTTGAGACATCCCAATTGCCAATAGGTTGGTTAAACAGATCTGAACTAGCAAACATATGGGACATGTCGGTTACACTAGAAACATCCCAATCATTAATGGAAGAGCTCCCTCCATTGTTGAATGCATCGGCATTATTAAACATAAAAGCAGTTCGAGTTACACTGGAAAGATCCCAAGAACCTATATTTTGGTTAAAGGCATCTGTGTAACTGAACATCGAAGACATGTTTGTTACACTAGAGGTATCCCAGTTGCTATTATCTCCATTAAAGTCTTCTGCTGAATAAAACATATTACTCATGTTCGTAACGCTCGAGGTGTCCCAACTGTTCAAATCTTGATTAAAATCGTCCGCATCATAAAACATATAACGCATTTCAGTAACCTTACTAACCGTCCAACTTCCTATGTCTTGGTTGAATACCGAAGCATCGTCAAACATCTTGTACATGGTGGTAACCTGGGAGGTGTCCCAATTGCCAATGTCTTGATTAAAACTAGAAGCCGTATCAAACATACCATACATGGAGGTAAAATTGGAGGTATCCCAATTGCCAATGTTTTGGTTAAAAGAGGTTTTGTTTCTAAATAAATTATACCCCGTTGTGGCTAATGTTGTACAAACACAATCCAAATCGGGGGCATTACTCGACACCTTAGATTGCAACAAACTGTCGTCTACGGCCAAAAACCCTTTTCCATCTACATACCCCACATCACTTGCCGTAGCAGACGGACATTTAATCGTAACTCCATTATCGTCCAAATAGAAGATGGGATCGATTTGCAAGGTTAAACTCGCATTCCCAGAGTAGGCCCTATTTAGGCGATCTGTCCCGGACACGGTTGCACTAAACGACCCTGTTGTTACCGACGAAGGCACATACCAAAAATACTCCCAAACCGTTGCTGAAGTGTTGAGCGACATTGCCGTTTCCGTGACCAAACCGGTAATAGAAATGGTTGGAGTAGCGTTGATTTGTTGTGAAAAAGTTGCGGTAAGCACCACTGCTCCATTGGTTATGATATTGTCGGAATCGCTACTTGTAATTGTTGCCGTTGTATTTACATTTTGACACGTTCCCCAAAGCGGTTTATTGGCCGAAGTTAAAGCAGAGCTCGTTGCAAATTGTAAGGGCTCTGAAGAGAAAGAAGTGACACACCAATCGGTTAAATCTTGATTAAATGCAGAGGTCGAAGCAAACATTTTAAACATATCCGTTGCGCTCGAAACATCCCAACCCCCAATGTCTTTGTTAAAAGAAGTGGCTCCGTTAAAGGTACTCGAAAAGCGAGTTACATTCGAAACATTCCATCCACTAATGTCTTCATTAAAGGCCACAGCCCCAGAAAAAACATCGGACAAATCGGTTACATTACTGATGTTCCATGTCGATATATCGCCATTGAACGCATCGGCACCCAAAAATAATGCGGTCATGGACACTACGTTGGAAACCACCCAATTGTCTAAGTCTTGGTTAAAAGCGGCCGCACTATTAAACATTTCGGTGATGTCCACTACACTGCTTACATCCCAAGCTTTAATATCATAATCAAACACGCTGGCATTTCTAAACATCCTTGAAGTATCGGTCACGTTTGCGGTGGACCAGTCACCAATGTCTTGGTTGAAAGTGGTGGCTCCGTTAAATAGACCTGACATGTTGGTTACATTTTCCGTATCCCACGAACTAATGTCTTGATTGAACCAAGTCACATTGAGAAAGACATCCGATAAATCAGAAATTTGAGAGGTACAAATACAATCGAAATCAGCATCACCATCGGTTACTTTTTGGAGCAGAGCAGTCCGATCTACGGCCAAATAGCTTTTCCCTCCAACTACTCCTGTATCTCCATTTGATGCTGTTGGACATTTAATGGTAACCCCATTGGTATCGAGATAAAAAACAGGGTCAATGCTTAAAGTTAGGCTTGCATTTCCTGTATAGGTTTTGTTTGATGTATCTGTTGCAGCAACAGAAACACTATAACTTCCCGTGGTTACTGAAGAGGGAACCTCCCAATAATATTCCCATACCGTGGCAGAGGTGTTAAGCGACATGGCTGTCCCTGTAACCAAGCCTGAAATTGAGATGGTAGGCGTAGCCGCCATGTTTTGAGAAAAAGTAGCGGTAAGAGTTACTACCCCAGAAGTAATGATGTTGTCTGAATCGCTACCTGTAATGGTTGCTGTAGCACTAGAAGGGCAAATTCCCCATTGGGGGTAATTTGCAGAAACCAAAGCGGATGAACTTCCAAATCCACTGGGTTCAGAAGCAATAGAAGGCACACACCAAGCGGTTAAATCTTGATTAAAGACCAAAGCTGATGCAAACATAGTATCCATGTTCGTGGCAATGGAAACATCCCAACCCCCAATGTCTTGATTAAAATTATTGGTAAAACGAAACGCACCACCAAAATTAGTAACACTGGAAACATCCCAATCACTAATATCCTGATTAAAGCTACTAGCCGAATAAAAGATACGATACATGTTTTGAACGTTGGAAACGTCCCAATCTCCAATATCTTGATTAAAAACGGAGGTTGAGCCACCAAACATGTTAAACATATTATTCATATCAATCACCGAAGAAACGTCCCAGTTACTTATGTCTTGGTTAAAGGCATTCGCATCTTGAAACATAAAACTTGTGTCGGTTACATTGGAAGTATCCCAACTACTAATATCTTGGTTGAAAGAGTTTTCGCCACTAAACACTGAACTCAAGTCCGTAATAAGTGTGGTACAGATACAATCAAAATCGTTATCTCCATCGGTCACTTTTTGAAGTAAATCTGCTCGGTCTACTGCGGTATAGCGTTTTCCATCGACATAACCTTGATCGCCTTTTGTCGTTCCAGGACATTTAATGGTAACGCCGTTAGAGTCCAAATAAAAGTCTGGATCGATTCGCAGGGTTAAACTATCGGTGCCCGAATAGGCCACATTATTGGTGTTGGTTCCTGCTACCGAAACACTATAACTGCCTGTGGATACCGAAGAAGGTACCTCCCAATAATATTCCCATACTGTTGCAGAAGTGTTGAGCGACATAGCCGTACCGGTTACCAATCCAGAAATTGAGATGGTAGGCGTTGCGGCCATGTTTTGGGAAAAAGTAGCAGTTAGAGTAACTACCCCCGTAGTAATCAAATTATCAGAATCGCTGCTTGTTAGGGTAACCCCAACAGGGCAATTTCCCCACGAAGGTTTATTGGCCACCGCCAATGACGACCCTGCTGAAAAAGAAGTCGGTTCTGAGGTTATATTTTCTACACACCACAACGTTAAATCTTGATTAAATGCTGTGGCATCGTTAAACATTTTTGACATGGTAACGGCACTGCTTACATCCCAATCCCCAATATCTTGGTTAAAAACACTCGCATTGGAAAAAGTATCGGTAAAACGTGTGACTTGAGAAACATTCCACCTGCTAATATCCTGATTGAAAACACTTGCTCCTTCAAACATACTGGAGATGTTGGTGACATTTTGCAAATCCCAATTATCAAGCGGCTGATTAAATGCCGATGCACCCGTAAATAAACCAGTCATGTTGGTAACGCTTTCTACATTCCAATCGTTAATGTCTTGATTAAATAAACTCGCATTGCTGAATAAGGAGAGCATACTGGTTACATTACTCGTATTCCAATTCCCAATATCTTGATTAAAAGCGGCAGCACTGGCAAACATACTCTCCATGGAGGTTATCCTGGACGTACTCCAACCATCCATTGTGTTGGAAGCAACCCCTGAGGCAAAACCAGCATTAAAGACCGCTGCACCAGAAAACATCTGCCTCACATCTGTAACCTGAACAGGATTCCATGGACCAATGTTCTGGTTAAACACGATGGCATTGGCAAACATGCGGAACATATTGGTTACATTGGAAACATCCCACGCACCTACATCTTGGTTAAATGCATCCGTCATTTCAAACATATTGGACATGTTTACCACAGCGGAAGTATTCCAATTTTCAAGTGTGTTAGAAGCAACTCCTGAAGCCAACCCGCCGTTAAAACCATCGGCATTGCTAAACATATACGTCATAGAAACCACACTAGAAACATTCCAATACCTTAAATTCTGATTGAAAACCGTAGCAGTCCGAAACATCTCAGACATATCCGTTACATTGGAGGTATCCCATGTACTTATATCATCATTAAAGGATGCATTTAAACGGAATAATGCGTTCATGTCAGTTACCTGTGAGGTACACACACAATCCATATCATCTCCATTCGATTCACGAGTGCGTAAAGCAGCTTCATCGACTACGATGTATTCTTTTCCGCCAATAATGGCTGTTTCTGAAACGTTGGCAGTAGGACATTTTATAGTTACTCCATTGGTATCTAGATAGATGCGTTTTTGCACATCTAGTGAAAGGGTATCTGTTCCTGTAAAAGACAAACCAAAAGTATCGGTTCCGTTGACCGAAATGGAATAAGTGCCAGTACTTACTCCCGTTGTATTCCAATCATAATACCAAGTAGTTGATGAGGTGGTAAGCGCCATGCTGTAGGTTCCTACCCCCGGGATGGTGATAGTAGGAGAAGCATTCATGTCCTTATTAAAGGTCGCAGTGATTGAAACAACCTGATATAAATTGATAATGTTATCCGCATCGCTGCTGGTTAGGGTTACTGTTGACGCTGGAGTATATAAAATGGAGTAGGTATCAGTAGCGGTATTTAAATTTCCAAACCCATCTCTTACTGCGCTAGCATTCAATTCCACTGTAACTACGGTATCGGTAGATGAAGGGGTAAGGCTAATGCTGTAAGAAGACCCTGAACCGCTAAGGGTAATCGTTGTAACATTGGTGATCGTAAAATCATCCGTCCCTAAGCCTGTCACAGATTCATCAAAATTTAATGAAAAAGAGATAGGGCTTTGTGTTGTGGGGGAACTTAGTGTAGATGTAAACGTTCCCACTGGGGCTTTAAAATCAGAAAAGCTGTTTTTGGGTGTAGGGTAGCCACCGTTAGCATTGGCGTCAATATCAAATTTTGCATCAAAATTTCCATCGCAATAAAAACTCGGCGACTTATACCATGCTGAGCTTTTCAAATTGGAAGCACTTTCACCTGTACTTGCGGTGTATGTACTTCCGGTATAAAGATCTGAATTGTAATAATTATTGGCATAATCGGGAGTAGAGGGCGGTCCTGTCGAATAAGGAGCCCCAATAATGGGATCTACATTGGCTCCACTTGAGCCAAAATCAACCACAACAATATTACACTCCGCATCGTATCCATCGGCGTCGCTCGCCATGCCAAATAATCCTCCTCCATCAGTAGACCCGACGGTCATATTAGAAATTACCACATTGTATTGTGCAAAAAAACTAGCGGAGAATAATTTGTCAACTAAACCAATTAAACCTCCTACTTGTTTATCTCCTATAATATCAATATTAACAAGGCATTGGACGGGTGCATTCCCATCATCGCCAAACTCATAATGACCCGCTAATCCCCCCACAAAGGTGTTTCCTGTTATACTTCCTCCTTCAACAACGAGCTCTTCCATATCACTTGGATCAATGACTTTACCAATGATTCCACCTACATAGTTGTTTTCCCCGTAAACACTTCCATTAAAGTGAAGATTGTTTAATCTAGGTTCATCGGAATACCCAATAATTCCCCCCATATAACTTCCAGAAGTTCCCGTAACCGTTCCTGAAACATAAATATCACTGAATTCCGACGCAGCTCCTGCTTTACTGTCAAGCCCTAAAAGTCCTCCAACGTTTGTTCGTGTATTATTCCCTTTTGCCTGAATCCTTACATTTTCTAATCTAAGGTTGGTGAAGCTAGCATCATCTGCTGAAGCAAATAAACCTGCTCCACGTCCATTTTGGTTAATGTATAAATTGGAAAGGGTAAAACCTCCACCGTTAAAGCTGGCTGCAAAAGAATTGGAAGCCACTGCCGAAATGGGAGTCCACCCTTCATTTGAACCGGAAGAAGTAAGGTCATTAGGGTCGTCAAATCGATTTCCATTATTATTGTCATCCGAATGATCCCAATATTGGGTTGCAGACATGTCAATGCTATTCATTATTGAGATCGTCGACGTAGCTACCCAAGAAGATTCGTTTTCAGCAATCCACAACAGCTCTGCCAAAGAGGTTATTTCATATTCTACACCGCTAACCAAAGTAGGGGTAGATGCTGTGGTTTGGCTCCATCCCTTTAGAGAAAAAGCCGTAACAATAATTAAGAAAAAATAAATTTTAATTTTTTTCATTGACTGTTTTCTTTTCTTTCAGAAAATTCTTCTTTTTCTTAAACATAAATCGAAGGGTAAATTCATGCGTACCTCCTTGAATCGCAGTCGCATCGTTGCGATTCATAAACTCGTAGCCGTAGCCCCATTCAATTCCTTTAAGACTTTTTGAAGAGACAAAAAAGGCGAGATTTTCGTTGTTTGAAAAACCTGCTCCTAAAGAAAATTGTTCGTTATAATTGAATGCCAAAGTGGTCATTAAAAGATTAGGGTTATCGGGTATGGCACGATACACCATCACTGGAGATAAGGACAATCTCTCATTTATATCAAAAGAAAATCCTCCTGAAAAATAGGTGTAAACCACATCCGTTGCTGTTGTTTCCCAACCCGCATTGTCTTGAAAACGCTTATTGTCAAAAAGACTTGGTATACCTACTCCCAGAAAATAATTAGGCCCCTGCCATTGAACCCCGACCCCTAAAACGGGAGTAAAGTAACTTTTTACAGGCGCTAAAGCAGGATTGTAATTGGTGTACAAGCGTTGCAATCTGTCAATATCGATGTTGTTGTAAAAACCTCCTCCTTTTAATCCTAAATAAAGGAATTGATTTGTATTAAGAGTTAGTTTATAATTATAATCAATAGTAAAATGAGTTTTATTTTCAATAAAAACCCGATCGTTTTGCGCTGTAAAACCGAGAAAAACATTTTTTCGTTCACGGCTCTGATAAATCAAATAGTTTGTGCGGGGCGCATCTTGAATACTCGACCACTGGTTTCTGCTGTTTACAGCAATATACGAGCCATTCGATCCTGTAAAAGCAGGATTGTATACCCCCATGTTCATTCGATTGAACAAAATATGAGCCTCTTGAGCCATCAGCGTCATACTGATAAAAAGAAAGAAAAGAGCAAGGGGTTTTTTCATAAACGTTTTAAAATTAGTGCAGAAGCTCCTCCTCCTCCGTTACAAATGGCTGCAGCACCCAATTTTTTATTTCGTGTTTTCATGGCATGAAGCAGCGTTACTACAATTCGTGTGCCAGAACATCCCAAAGGGTGTCCTAAAGCCACAGCTCCACCATGAACATTTACTTTTTCCTCTGGCATTTCCAACAACCTTGTGTTTGCTATTCCCACTACTGAAAAAGCTTCATTCAATTCAAATAAATCAATTTCTTTTTGCAAAACACCCGCTTTTGCTAACACTTTGGGCAAGGCTTTCGCTGGGGCAGTAGTAAACCATTGCGGTTCTTGAGCAGCATCGGCATAAGCAAGTATCTCTGCCAAGGGTTCCAAGCCTAATGCATTTGCTTTTTCCTCGGACATTAAAACAACGGCTGCTGCGCCATCATTGATGGTAGAGGCGTTTGCCGCAGTAACTGTTCCCGTCTTTGAAAAGGCAGGACGCAATTTTGGTATTTTATCCATAACCACTTGGCTAAACTCTTCATCGGTTGCAACAAGGGTTGGCTCCCCTCTTCGTTGAGGGACTTCCACGGGGACAACCTCGTCTTGAAAGAAACCTTTTTCCCAAGCTTCAGCACTTTTTTTGTAAGAAGAGATGGCAAAGGCATCTTGTTCTTCCCGAGATATTTGATGTTTCTCTGCAGTAGCATCGGCGAAATTCCCCATAGCCACTTGGTCAAAGGCATCGATTAGCCCGTCTTTTTGCAAACTGTCTTCAAAAGCAGCATTCCCAAACTTATTGGGTAAACGCAAATGACCGATATGCGGAGCTAAGCTCATGTTTTCCATTCCCCCAGCAACAACAACATCTGCCTCTCCAAGGGCAATTGTTTGCGCACCCATCATGATGGTTTTCATTCCTGAAGCACATACCTTGTTTACTGTTGTGCAGGGCACTGTGTGGGGTATTCCCGATTTTAAAGCAGCTTGTCGAGCAGGTGCTTGTCCCGCTCCAGCCTGGAGTACTTGCCCCATAAACACCTCCTCTACTTCTTGAGGCGAAAGAGCAATTTCTGCTAGAGCAGCGCGAATGGCCGTGGCACCCAAGTCAGTGGCAGGAACAGAAGAGAGTCCGCCCATAAATTGACCAATGGGAGTTCGTTTGGCAGCAACAACTACTACTTTTTTCAATGCTTTAGTTTCGATTTTTTCGGTTGAACAATACTTACAAAGATACTTCCATAAATAGAATGCACCAAACTGGATATTGCCGCTGGAATGGCAGTAGCAGGATGACTAAAATTTTCCCTTGCCAAAACAACACCCAAACCCGAATTTTGCATCCCTACTTCAATGGCAATTGTTTGACTTACTGCTTGATTTTTATATACCCATAAGCTGAAAAAATACCCGATAAAAAGCCCATAAAATGGAGAAGCATAATCGCTATTATGAGTGATAGTCCTGCCTCCAAGACAATTTCTTTTCCTTGACCAAGGATACTTGCTACAATTAAAACAATCAAAATAACAGCCACTGGCGGAGCAAATGGAATAATTCTCTTTGTTATTTTGGGTAAAAAGGTGCTTAAAAATAAGCCCAACATTACGGGCAATAAAACAACCTTTAAGGTGCTGTAAAACAATCCCCAACCGTCTACCTCAAGAAAATTTCCTGATAATAAAACCGTTAAAAAAGGCGTCATTAGGATGGCCAACAGCGTGGAGCATGTAGTCATGCCTACAGAAAGTGCTACATTGGCTTTGGCCAAATAAACCATTACATTGGAGGCGGTACCCCCTGGACAGCAGGCAACGAGGATTAAGCCCGTCGCAAAAAAAGGAGGAAGGTGAAACAAAAGGCTTAATCCCCAACCCAATAGAGGCATAACCGTAAATTGCAAAAGCAACCCAAGTGCCGCCCATTTTGGTGTTTTAAGTACTTCTTTAAAATCATGCAGATTGAGCGTTAGGCCCATTCCAAGCATAATTCCTCCCAAGCCATAGGTAATCATTGCACCTGAAAACCAAGTAAAATATTTGGGCTCATACAAGGCAATTAAAGCACAAACACTCACCCAAACTGGAAATAATCTTGTAAACATTTAAAAAGCTAGCTCCTTGATATAATGCTTTTTAATTCAAATTATTGTTCAAATTTTATTTTAACTTGTAACGGAAAGCCTTTTACAACTACTTATAAATAAATTAAATGAACTTCTTATGAAAAAATTCTTTCTGATTATAATGACAATTCTCACGTCAGGAATGCTTTATGCACAGTCTGTGAGTTTTGAAGAATATGACTTGGCCAACGGCCTTCACGTAATTTTACATCAAGACAATAGTGCCCCATTGGTAACCACCTCTGTTCTTTATCATGTTGGCGCAAAAGACGAAAAACCCGACCGTACTGGCTTTGCCCATTTTTTTGAACACCTGCTGTTCGAAGGAACAAAAAACATTGAACGCGGACAGTGGTTTAGTATCGTTTCATCCAACGGAGGTAAAAACAATGCATACACCAACGATGACTTTACTTATTATTACGAAATTTTTTCCTTCCAACAATCTTCAACTTGGATTGTGGTTAGAATCTGAACGTATGCTTCACCCAGTCATCAATAAAATTGGAGTGGATACACAGAACGAAGTCGTTAAAGAAGAAAAACGCTTGCGCGTCGATAATTCTCCCTACGGGAAATTTTTAGAAAATGTAAAGAAGAATTTGTTTGTTAAACACCCCTACAAACACACTACCATTGGAGAAATGGACCACTTAGATGCTGCGTCTTTGGACGAGTTTCTCGCTTTCAACAAAAAATATTATGTGCCCAATAACGCTGGGCTTGTTGTGGCTGGGGACATCAATATGGACGAAACCAAAAAGATGATTGATGCGTATTTTTCTGCTATTCCTAGGGGAGAAGAAATTGAGCGTATTAAGGCAGAAGAGGATCCTATTACAAGCCCTATCAAGGCTGTAGCCTATGACCCCAACATTCAAATTCCAGCAGTAATTACGGGCTACCGTATGCCCTCCTTAAAAACACGTGATTCTAAAGTGTTGGATATGATATCCACCTACCTCAGCGATGGAAATAGCTCTAAGCTCTACAAGAAAATGGTTGATGAACAAAAGATGGCCCTGCAAGTAGGTGCCTTCAACCTCAGCCAAGAAGATTATGGGATGTACCTTATTTTTGGTCTGCCGTTAGGTGACAACAGCCTTGAAAGCCTAGTAAACGCTATGGATGAAGAAGTGGTTAAAATTCAAGAAAACCTGATTTCGGAAAAAGACTACCAAAAATTACAAAACAAATTCGAAACGGACTTTGTAAATGCCAATGCCTCAGTGGAGGGGATTGCTAATTCACTAGCAGAATACTATACCTTTTATGGTGACACCAACCTGATCAATTCTGAAATTGATGTGTACCGCTCCATAACGAGAGAAGAAATTCAAGCTCTGGCAAAAAAATACTTAAATAAAAATCAACGTCTGGTCCTCGATTACCTTCCCGAATCAGATAAAAAATAATATCCCATGAAAAAAATCATATACATACTCACCTTTATTTGCGGAATAGCCAAGCTTTCAGCGCAAGTCGATCGATCCATTCAACCGGAACCCGGTCCAGCACCCGCTATTCAATTGGATACCCCACAAGAATTTGTACTTAAAAATGGTTTACGCGTATTGGTTGTGGAAAACCACAAGTTACCCCGTGCGTCGGTACAACTCAACATCGATTTGCCTCCCGCTTTTGAAGGGGAATTAGCAGGAGTAAACAGCTTGCTATCAAGCATGCTGGGAAAAGGATCAACCAATATTTCCAAAGACGATTTTGATGAAGAAGTAGATTACCTTGGTGCACGAATGGGCTTTGGTTCTTCTAGCGCTTCAGCAGCATCTCTATCGCGCTATTTTCCAAGAGTACTTAGTTTAATGGCAGATGCAGTGCTCAACCCTAACTTCACTCAAGAAGAGTTTGAAAAAGAAAAAGAAAAACTCATCGAGGGAATCAAATCCGATGAAAACTCTGTTTCTGCAGCAGCACGACGTGTTGAAAATCTGCTTACCTACGGGAAAAACCATCCTTATGGGGAATTCATCAGAGAAGAAAGTGTAAATAATGTTTCCCTCAAAGATGTGGAACACTACTACCAATCCAACTTTACACCTCAAAATGCCTACTTGGTAGTCATTGGAGATGTGAACTTTAATGAAATCAAAAAGCAAGTTAAATCGCTCTTTGGAAAATGGAAAGGAAAAGCCGTAAAATGGAACTCATTCCCTGTAGCCAAAAACGCAGAAGCGTTGAACATCAATTTTGTAGAAATGCCCAATGCGGTACAATCGGAGGTTTCTGTTGACTTCACCACAGAAGTCAAGAAAACAGACAAGGACTACTTCGCTATTCTTTTAGCTAACCGTATTTTGGGGGGAGGAGAACAAGCTCGTCTGTTTTTAAACCTGCGGGAAGATAAAGGGTATACCTACGGGTCCTACTCTTCTTTCCGAGCAGATAAAAATGTACGTGCCCGTCTTCGTGCATATGCAAGTGTGCGAAATGCTGTAACGGATAGTTCGGTAGTTGAGTTGGTAAAAGAAATGGATCGTATTCGAAAAGAACCCGTATCAAAAGCAGAACTCGATCAGGCCAAAGCCAAATATGTAGGAGATTTTGTAATTGCGTTGGAACAACCTTCAACGGTAGCTCAATACGCATTATCAATCCTTATTGAAGGACTTCCAAGTGATTTTTACACCACCTATTTGCAAAAGATAAATCAAGTGACAATTGCAGACATTCAGCGAGTATCCGAAAAATACTTCCATTTGAATAATGCGCGCATTATTGTTACTGGAAAAGGAAGTGACGTGCTCGAAAATTTAGAAAAAGTAAAACCCTTTGGAACGGCTTTAAAGATTAACTATTTCGACAAATATGGCACGTCACAAGAAAAACCTAATTACGATAGTGCACTTCCTGAAGGCACTACCGCTCAAACGGTTTTAGAAGCTTATTTTGATGCAATTGGTGGCAAGGACAAAGCCATGGCGGTAAAGTCAAAAAAAGAAGTAGCAACGGCCTCCATGCAGGGAATGACTTTAGAGGTGGTAAGTAAAAAAACAAACAGCCAACAGTCTTTTCTCACAGTAAGTATGATGGGAAATGTGATGCAAAAACAAGTCATTAACAAAGACAAAGGATATAACGAAGGACGTGGACAACGTATGGAGATGAGTGAAGAGGAATTAAATGCCTCCATTCCAGATACAGCAGTGTTTGCAGAGCTCGCCTTGGATACAGAAGCAATTTCCCTCGTAGGTGTTGCGGATGTAAATGGCGAAAAAGCCTATGAAGTAAAAGTAACGGACAGCAAATCTTTTTTCTATTCTGTCGAAAGTGGACTAAAAATAAAAGTGAGTGAAACCCAAGAAATTCAGGGAAATGCAATCACTCAAGAAACCTTTGTTGGCGATTATAAAGCGATAGACGGGTTGCTTTTTGCACATAAAGTTACCCAATCGATGGGGCCACAAAAAATTGATTTTATAACTTCTTCTATTGAATTGAACCTTGCGTTTACTCCAGAAGATTTTGAATAAAAAAACATTTCTGTTTTTCGTAAAAAAGCGCCTTTAGGGCGCTTTTTTTTGGTCTGTAACGAGGTAAATTCCCAATAAAATAAAAAAGACTTGCAAAGCCTTGAAGGGGTCCAAACGATTCTCCATCAAGCAGGCCCCAACCTATGGCCACAATAGGAATCAAATAGGTAATGGAAATGGTGAAAACTGCAGAGGAAAAAGAAAGAAGATGATTGAATAAAACCTTCGCAAAGGCGGTACCAAAAAAGGAAAGGATCAAAATATAACCCAAAGAAGACTGCACCGACGTATCGGTGAAAACGGTGTCCCAAGAAAAAGAAGAAAAAAACAACAGAAGTGCAGCAGGAATTGCAATTGCAATAAAATTGCCTAAAGCGATTCCCAAAGGAGAAACCCCTTGCAGTTTGTGTTTTAAAGTCGTCACATTTATGCCATAGCAAAGGGCGGCAATGACCACCAAGAGAGCGTAGCGCCAATCTCCATTGGAAAATGAAATTTCTTGCAACACCAAAAGGAGCGTTCCTAAAAACCCGATGAAAACCCCTAACAACTGCCTTTTCTGGAGCGCTTGCTGAAACACCAATCCGGCGATGAGCAAAGTAAAGGTTGGTGTTAATCCGTTCAATACCGCCACCACCGAACTGTCGATTTCAGTTTCTGAAAAGGCAAATAAAAAACTTGGGAAAAAAGTACCGGTAAAACCCGTGAACACAATCCATTTCCATTGCACTTTCGTAATGGGCTTTAATGCCTTAAATCCAACGAAAGACAAAATGAGCGTTGTAAACAAAATTCGGAATGCCCCCAATTGAATAGGCGTGAGTCCGATTAACCCTTTTTTAATTAAGATATAAGAACTTCCCCAAATAAAAGAAAGCAACAGCAAATAAGCCCATCTGAGGAAAGAGGTAGACATTGAATTATTTTAAGCAAAAATGAGACTTTTTTAGGCAAAATCGCCGTTGAATATGTAATTTTGAAACATGAAAAATTTTGTGTCTCTTTTTCTTTTCCTATCAATCCTTTTTGTTGGCTGCCAACAAAAGCCAAAAGAAACAAAACTTCCACCTGCTTTAGTGCAAAATAACGGTTTAAAAACCGAAGCCAATACAACCGCTGAAATGACGATAGAGGGGATGATGTGCGCCATTGGATGTGCCGCTGCCATTGAAAAAAAAATTGAATGCCACTGCTGGAATCAGTAGCGCTACCGTAGATTTTGATTCAAAAACAGCCCTTGTACACTTCGATCAAAAACGCATCTCAGGCATACAAATTCAAGAAGTGGTTACCCAAGTAGGCAAGCAATACAAGGTTAAGGAATATACAGAGCAATAAGTCATTGACTTGCTTCCCACCGCATGCTTTCCATTAGCTTTATCATATCTTTTTCAATAAAACGAGCTGCAGGCATAAGCGAATCGTAGTTTGGACGCGTATAGAAATACAAGGAGCCCACTAAAAAATGATTGGTGCTATCGGTAAGAAAAAACTGAACCTGAGAAGCGGCCTCCCCTACAATACGAAATAATGTGCCGTAAGTCCTATTCTCCGGGTTTATAAAAACTTTTTCTGGTATTTCAGAAGCTTTAATAATATGTTTAGAAGGCATCTGATAAGCATCCGATAAAAGAGAATCTAAATTATTTTGCACCGGACGATAAGAAAGATAAACCGTCGCTTTCATATTGGGATAAACCACCTTAGCTTCACAACCTTTTAAGGGAATAAATTTCGCCTGCTGATTCATTGAAAAAGCATAAGGGCAAGCCGATTCAATTGGGGCGTATTGCGAGGGGGTATAGCGAAGACTTAACCTTGCTTTTGGCTTGGGTAGCATCGGCGTTTGCTCACATTGATAGGCAAGCATTACAAACAATAAAATAAAAGCTTTTCTCATCGGTTGGAAGGGAGTGTTACTTTGATGCGCTTTATCCTTTTTTTATCGACGGACTCGATGGTGAATTGAGTTTCTTTAAAAAGAACTTTCTGTCGAAGTTTGGGTAATTTTTGTGCAATTTCTAAAACAAAACCTCCCAACGTTTCCGATTCTCCTTTCGCTTTTTCAAAAGAATCGATGTCTTCAATTTCTGTAATTCGATAAAAATCTTTCAAACTTACTTTGGCCTCAAAGACGAAGTTATCCTCATCAATCTTGGAATATTCAATGCCTTCATCGTCAAACTCATCCACAATATCGCCTACAATTTCTTCGATTAAATCTTCCAAAGTAACCACACCCGATGTTCCTCCATATTCATCTACCACAATGGCAATATGTATTTTTTTCTGCTGAAATTCTTTCAGTAAATCATCGAGCTTTTTGTTTTCTGGAACGTAGTAAGGAAGGCGCATTAACACATTCCAATCAAAATTTGGGTCGTTCAGTTTCGGCATTAAATCTTTGCTGTAGAGAATACCTTCCACTTTATCGGGTCCTTCGCCATAGACCGGAATACGTGAAAATCCGTGTTCAATTACCAAGGGAACAATTTCTTTCATGCTCATTTGTGTAGAAAGCGTAAACATATCGACACGCGGACACATGACTTGCTTGGTTTCCGTAGTTCCAAAAGTAACAATGCCTTTAAGAATTTTATCTTCTTCTTGAGTGGTATCGCTTTGCGAAGTCAGCTCCAGGGCTTGTGAGAGTTCGTTGACCGAAAAATTATTTGTTTTTTGTCCAAATCGATGCTCTAGGAACAAGGTTAGACGGCTCATGGGCAAGGTCAGAAAAAACAGAAAAAAACGATCTAACCGGTCGAGGGTAGCGGCCATCATTTTTGCAAAAGCGTAGTTGTTTCTATTGGCGTAAATTTTCGGTAAAATTTCACCAAAGAGAAGAATCACAAAAGTGATAACCACCACTTCTATAAACAATTGAAGCACTCGATTGTCGATTTCAGAAAACAAAGAATGACTTACACTAGCAAAGAGGAGCACAATAGCGATATTGATAAAGTTATTGGCTACTAAAATGGTGGCCAACAATCGTTTTGGGCGAGCTAGAAGTCGCTTTATTAAACGGGTTTTAGGTTGGGTTTGCTCCTTTTCGAGTACCGTTGGAGTCAGGGAAAAAAAAGCCACCTCCGCCCCAGAAATCAGTGCAGACAGAATAAGTAAAAGCCCTAAAAAACCCCATTTTACTATGGATAGCGAAATGGTCTCAAAAAGAATTAAAGAAATAAAAAGGGGTTCTGGGTCCAATGCTTAATGGTGCTAATTAAAATGGAAGGTCTTCTTTTCCTTCTTGAGAAGCTTGGGGAGCGCTCCCTTCAGAAGACGTTCCTTCCGCTGTGTTTTTGGTTGTTAAAAAAGTAAAATCGTCCACAGCAATTTCTGTACTATAACGATCGTTTCCACTTTCGTCTTGCCATTTTCGGGTTTTAATTTTTCCTTCAATGTAAACGCGATCGCCTTTACTCAAATATTTCTCACAAATTTCTGCCGCTTTATTGCGAACAACGACATTGTGCCATTCGGTGTTGGTGATTTTTTCGCCAGTGTCTTTTTTTGTGTAGGTTTCGTTTGTAGCTAAAGGAAAACGGCCGATGCTTCCCCCGCCATCGAAGTAATGCATTTTTACATTATCTCCTAAATGTCCAATCAACATTACTTTGTTTAATGTTCCACTCATGATGAAAGATTTAATGGGTTAGTATATCTCAAATATAGTAAAGTAGCGTCATTCCATTTCAAAATTTTCGATAAAGTGCGCCAAAACAATTGGCATGGGGTGTTTTTTAAGCCTTTTAAATGAAGTGGCTTCTTCCCATTCTTCGCTGCTTTTGATTTCCCAAAACTGGATGTACAAATGCTGATGAGAGAGCACATGTTTAATGGGGCGAGGTGTTAGCAATAAGGGTTGGGAAAATTGAGTGGCTTGCCAGGCTTGAAAATCGGAATGATTCATTAACTCGTTTTGCTCAACTGTGTTCTGGGTTTCGATTAAAGGAAATTCAAACAAATTTTGCCAAATCCCTTTTTCCTTTCGCTGCATCATTACACTGCGCTTTGATGGGGTTTGGAGAATGAGGTAATTAAAAAAGCGTTTTCTGATTTTTACCCGCTTGGTCTTCACTGGAAAATCACACACTTTCCCCTGCTGGTGGGCCACACATTCTGCTTGAAATGGACAGGTGGAGCACTGGGGAGACTTGGGAGTGCAATGCAAAGCACCAAACTCCATCATGGCTTGATTGAATTCTCCTGGAGAAGCCTTCCCCATTAAAAGTTGAGCTTTCTTTTTAAATAATGCAGGAGCAGAAGAATGATTAATTGGTGTATCCATTCCAAAGCATCTTGAAAGAAAACGGTAAACATTTCCATCTACAACGGCTTGTGCTTCGCTAAAACAAATTGAAGAAATGGCACTTGCGGTATAGTCGCCCACCCCTTTTAATTGAAGTAATTCCCTATGGGTGTTGGGAAATACACCTTCATTTTCAGACACCACCCATTGGGCAGACGCCAACAAGTTTCTCGCCCTTGAATAGTAGCCCAAGCCTTGCCATAATTTTAAAACTTCTTCTTCTTTTGATGAGGCTAAATCCTGAACAGTCGGGTATTTTTCAATGAACTTCAGATAATAAGGAGTGCCCTGTTCCACACGTGTTTGTTGCATGATAATTTCGGATAACCAAATGGAATAGGGGTCTTTTGTTTTGCGCCACGGAAAATCGCGACGATGGTCTTCGAACCATAAAAGCAGTGTTTTTGTCCAGCTCATTTGCACAAAAATACAGCCTTCGATGCATTAAATTGATAAATATTAATGATTTAGGGAAGGAATTATCTAATATTAAATTTATATATTTGCAAACCTTAAATCTTAAGTGATATCTAAATTTTTTAAAACATAAACATGACGAAAGCAGAAATCGTTGCAAACATTTCAGAAGAGCTTGGCATAGACAAAGGCGATGTCCAGGCCACAGTGGAAAAATTCATGAACGAAGTGAAAAATTCTCTTGAAGAAGGGGAAAACGTATACTTACGTGGATTTGGGAGTTTTGTAATCAAAACCCGAGCTAAAAAAACAGGAAGAAATATTTCAAAAAATACAGCAGTAATTATTCCTGCCCACAATATACCTGCATTCAAACCAGCAAAAGTATTTATGAACGGCGTTAAAGAAAAAGTAGCCGTCAAATAATTTATTAATCTCAATTACAACTTATTATGCCAAGCGGTAAAAAACGTAAAAGACACAAGGTTGCCACGCACAAGCGTAAAAAAAGACGTCGCGCCAACCGTCACAAAAAGAAATAGTGACTGAATACACTTAAAAACATTCAAGTTCTTTGACAAAAACGCACTGCCAACGCACTGCGTTTACAGGAAAAAATCCTGAAAAACATATTGTTTAATCGGCCAGCATTTCGGTGCTGCCATAAAATAACACAGAGTGAAAAAAGAATTAATTATACGTTCAAATTCCTCTGCGGTTGATTTTGCATTACTCAAGGATGGAAAACTAATTGAGCTCAACAAAGAAGTAGAAGGGAACAAGTTTTCAGTAGGAGACATTTTTTTCGCCAAAGTGCGGAAATCGGTTTCTGGACTGAATGCTGCCTTCGTTAATGTAGGTCACGAGAAAGATGGTTTTTTACACTACCACGATCTCGGTCCAAAATTACCTTCGATGTTGAAATTTATTAAACAAGTAAGTACAGGTAAAACAAAAGACTATCTGCTAAAAAATTTAAAACATGAAGCAGATATTGAAAAAACAGGAAAAGTTTCTGATATCCTAAGCCAAAACCAGCAAGTTTTGGTTCAAGTGGTAAAGGAACCCATTTCGACAAAAGGCCCTCGCATCAGCTCCGAGCTTTCGCTTGCTGGCCGCTACATGGTTCTTGTTCCTTTTTCTGATCGCATATCGATTTCTCAAAAAATTGAAGACCGGGAAGAAAAAAATAGGCTAAAACGGTTGGTTAAAAACATTCGCCCTAAAAACTTTGGTGTCATTATTCGTACTGTCGCCGATGGAAAAAAAGTGGCCGAATTGGATGCCGATCTTCAGAGTTTGCTCACACGTTGGAAAAAAATGTGTAGTGGCCTCTCAAAAATCAATAAATATCCGACCAAGGTGTTAAGCGAAATTAATCGCTCCTCCTCCATTTTAAGAGATATTTTTGACGATAGCTTTACCGGCATTTATGTCGATAATAAGGAACTATTGAACGATGTTCAAGATTATCTATCAGTCATTGCTCCAAAGAAGAAAAACATTGCAAAACTGCATGCCGATAATTTACCCATCTTTGAAAAATTTGGGATTGAACGCCAAATTAAAACCTCCTTTGGAAAAACAGTTTCCATGCAGAAAGGAGCCTATTTGGTTATCGAGCATACAGAAGCACTTCACGTGATAGATGTAAATAGTGGAAACCGATCCAACAAGTCTAAAAGCCAAGAAGACACCGCCATGGAAGTCAATATGATTTCTGCGACTGAAATCGCACGGCAACTTCGTCTTCGTGATATGGGAGGTATCATTGTGGTCGATTTTATCGATTTAGCCTCAGGCGAAAATAGACGAAAACTATTCGAACATTTAAGGGAAGAAATGAGTACTGACCGAACAAAACACAAAATTTTGCCTCCATCAAAATTTGGTTTGATTCAGATTACTCGACAAAGGGTTCGACCCGAAATGAACATCAAAACAAAAGAACCCAACCCTAATATTAATGGAGAAGTCGAAGCTCCAATTGTTTTACTTGATAAAATCAACGCAGATCTTAACAGGATTGTTAAGCACACTAAGCATCGGAACAGGAAGATTCATCTTCATGTACATCCCTTTATTGCTGCCTACCTCACACAAAACATTCTTTCCATCCGAATGCAATGGGGTTTCAAGCATAAAAAATGGATAAAGATTGTACCTCGCGATGCTTACCAATATTTACACTATCGCTTTGCTGATAAAAACAACAAAGCCATACGCGGATAAATAGATAAGCGGTATCTTTCAATAGGTACCGCTTTTTTTTATGAAAAAAATGGAACTTGTTTATGCAAGAAAATAAATCCTATACCGTAGAGCAAGCCAAAGCAAAATTGGAACATTACTGTGCCTATCAAGAGCGATGTCACCAAGAAGTGACTCAAAAACTGAGGCAAATGAAAATGATTCCCCAAGCCATTGATAAAATTATTGGGCATTTAATCGAAAACAATTACCTCAACGAAACTCGATTTGCACAAAGCTTTGCCCGTGGAAAATTCCGCATCAAAAAATGGGGAAAACAACGCATCCTGCGGGAACTAAAAATGCGTAAGATTTCGCCCTATAATATCAAAATGGCCTTAAAAGAAATTCCAGAAGAAGACTATTTCTCCACACTTCAAATTAGCGCAGAAAAATGGTGGTCAAAACACCGAGACAAACCCCTTTTGGTTCGAAAGAAAAAAGTGGTGGATGCCCTTCTTTACAGAGGATGGGAAACCGATATGATTTATGATGCGTTGAAAAATTTAGAAAACAACCTGAACGCGGAATAGTCCGTTTCCTAGGGGCATTGGCACTAAACTACTCTCTGTGTATACTTCGTTAAAAAGATTGTTGGCATAAAAAGAGAAACGCAAATCGTGCAGTTGCCATTGAACACTTGCATCCACAACTTGATAAGCCTCTTGGGCAGGGCGTTGTGCCCACTTATACATGACTGAAGCAGTGATGTTCTTGACTATTTTAGCCGTGTAATTGGCAGTAAAATGATGCCGTATTGTATTGATGCTATAACGAGATAATGCTCGGTCTAAATCATCGATGGTATCGTTTAAATACGAATATCCGAGCTGGAAGCGTTGAGCTTGACCTGCAATTCGAAAGGTTCTCGACCCTGTTAATTCTATTCCTTGGGTGGTCACTTCACGAATGTTGGTGGCTTGAAATTGCTCGTTTTCTGCAGTTCTTATGTAATCGATCAAGTTTTTGGCGTCGCGGTTGAAAAGGGCTACGCTCCATTCAAATCCTCCGTTGAAATACCTTAGGCCTACTTCTTCTGTTAAGGCTTCTTCTACTTCTAAATTCTCATTTCCTAAAGTGGTAGGGTCGCTGTAATACAGATCGGTAAATGTTGGAATACGGTAGGTATAACCAACGTTTCCAAACAAACGTAAATTTTGATTTAAGGCATAGCCAAAATCAATTCCTGGAAAAAATTGGACTCCAAAATCGGTATAATGTGTCGCTGCAATGCCCGGAGTTAAAGTAAGTTTCTCGTTGGCCAAACGCATTTGATGTTCAGCAAAAACAGTGGTTACAAATCGTGAGCGGTCGCCTAAATTGTTACTGGAAATACTCACACGCGCCAAATCCACTCCAATTCCTGTGGTTGAATTTGCTCTGTAATAAGAAGCGTCGATGGCTGTACCCACTTTATGTGTAAGATGAAGATTACGGTAAATGGCCGGGTTATTCCTTACAAAAATGTATTCGTCTTGTCCTCTTCGCCAATAGACTCGTGGCTTCACCACCCATTGGTTTAGGTTAATTTTGCTTGCAATGGAAAGTAAACCTGCTTGGGTTTCTTCGTATTGATTGACATACGAAGGAGAGGCATAAAAACCATTGGCTCCAAATTTGCGGTCTGAGAAGGAGGCAAATAATGTGATTGGAAAGTTAGAATTCGCTTTTAAATCAGCCTTGATTAAAGCATTGGTCGTTTTAAAATCGGTATTGTAGCGGTATCCCTCAGCGTTTTGTGTAGAAAGATGAGCCAAAAATTGATTTTCTTTGGTGTTTCCTGCAAGGGTAAGTTCTGCACCCAGTTGGCCATAAGAACCCGTTTGCATTCCTAAACTGCTTTTAGCCGATGCTCCAGACTGTGTAACAATGTTTACAGCGCCTGTAAAGGCATTTAACCCAAATACTCTTGCTGCTGGACCTTTTATAATTTCAATGCGCTCAATGACCTCTACAGGTAAGGCAAAGTTAAGGGTGTGATGACCGGTTTGTGCATCGTCCAATTTTATACCATCAATTAGCAATAAGGTTTGATCAAAACTACCACCTCGAATAAACAAATCGGCTTGCATCCCAGAAATTCCTCTTCGGCGAACATCTACTCCTGCAACTTGTTGCAATAAATCCACAACCGTAGGAGCGGCGGTTTCTTGGATCATTTCTTTAGAAATAACAACAATAGAACGGTCATTTTTACTCAAGGGTAAATCGATCCTACTTGAGGTGATGACCACTTCTTCTAAAGTTTTGGTTGCTCGAGTATCGAGGGAATGGGCGAATACATTTCCAAAGAAAGGAAGGCTAGCAAAAGCTAGCCAAATCAATTTTTTCATTTAAAATAAATTATGTTGACACCCAAGGGTGGGCGATGGTTAGTCGCTCAACAATATGATCTTATTGTTTCTCATTTCTACGGTTCCCGAAGAGATGTTAAATCCAAACTCATCTTTAGAAAGAGAGACAAATTTGTCTTTTACCGCTTCTGAAATTTGAACATCCCCTTTGATCTTTACAAGCCCTTCCTCTAAAGTGGAAACAATGGGCGCGTGGTTTTCTAAAATTTGAAAACTCCCGCTGTTGCCAGGTAAAGTAAGTGAAGTAATTTCACCCGTAAAAAGAGTCGCTTCCGGCGAAATGATTTCTAAATACATAATTATTCCTCTTCTGCTAACATTTTTTCTCCAGCCTCGATTGCCTCTTCAATCGAACCTTTCAAGTTAAAGGCTGCTTCTGGAATGTGGTCTAATTCCCCATCCATAATCATGTTAAACCCTTTGATGGTTTCTTTGATGTCTACTAACACCCCTGGAATCCCTGTAAATTGTTCAGCTACGTGGAAGGGTTGAGAAAGGAATCGTTGAACACGTCGAGCGCGAGATACGGCAAGTTTGTCTTCCTCGGATAATTCTTCCATCCCAAGGATTGCGATAATGTCTTGCAATTCTTTATAGCGCTGTAACAACTCTTTTACACGTTGTGCACAGTTGTAGTGGTCGTCTCCTAAAATTTCAGCAGTAAGAATTCTTGAAGTTGAATCCAGTGGATCAACCGCAGGATAAATACCTAGCTCGGCAATTTTACGTGAGAGTACGGTCGTTGCATCTAAGTGGGCAAAGGTTGTTGCAGGAGCTGGATCCGTTAAATCATCTGCAGGAACATATACGGCCTGTACCGAAGTAATTGATCCCTTTTTTGTAGACGTAATTCGTTCTTGCATGGCCCCCATTTCGGTTGCAAGCGTAGGTTGGTAACCTACTGCAGAAGGCATACGTCCTAAAAGTGCTGATACCTCAGAACCTGCTTGGGTAAATCGGAAAATGTTATCGACAAAGAAAAGAACGTCTTTCCCTTGACCATCTCCAGCACCATCTCTAAAGTATTCTGCAATGGTGAGTCCAGAAAGGGCAACACGTGCACGTGCTCCAGGAGGTTCGTTCATTTGTCCAAAGACGAAGGTTGCTTTCGAATCTTTCATCGCAGATTTATCTACCTTGTTGAGATCCCATCCGCCTTCTTCCATAGAATGCATAAAGTCATCTCCATATTTTATAATGCCCGATTCTAACATCTCTCTAAGAAGGTCATTTCCTTCACGAGTTCGTTCTCCTACACCCGCAAATACGGAAAGTCCTCCGTGTCCTTTAGCAATGTTATTAATCAGTTCTTGAATCAATACGGTTTTACCTACACCGGCTCCACCAAACAAACCAATCTTACCTCCTTTAGCGTAAGGTTCAATAAGGTCAATTACTTTAATTCCAGTAAATAATACTTCGGTAGAAGTTGATAGTTCTTCAAAGGCAGGCGCTTCACGGTGAATAGGAAGGCCTTGTTCTCCTGCTTTGGGTAGGTTTCCAAGTCCGTCAATCGCGTCACCGATAACATTAAACAAGCGTCCGTAGACATCATCACCTATCGGCATTTGAATCGGATTTCCTGTTGCATTTACAGTGGTTCCTCGACTCAATCCGTCGGTAGAATCCATTGAGATGGTTCGGACAGTGTCCTCTCCAATGTGAGACTGAACTTCAAGAACGAGCGTTCCAGAGGAAGATTCAACTTCTAAAGAATCGTAAATACGTGGTAATGTGTTTTCATTTCCTTCGAAAACGACATCGACTACAGGCCCGATAATTTGTGCGATTTTTCCTGTACTTGTTGCCATAAGGGTTGGTTTTTTATACTTTTAAATACGGGTGCAAATATACTCTTTCCTAGATTAATTATTAACTTAATACACATTTTTTATCTACTTTTCCTTTAAAATTTTTATTGAAATTATACTACGAAAATAAAAAGCATGAAACCTTCTCTTTTGTATCGCTTTGTTAGGGCTATATTTCGGCAGTATACTTTTCTTTTTTACCGAAGATTCAAGGTTCTTGGGAAAGAAAATATCCCTACCGATGGGGCTGTGCTTTTTTCACCAAACCATCAAAATTCTTTGGTCGACCCGTTACTGGTGGGGACAACGGGGTCTGAATCGGTGCATTCCCTCACACGAAGTGATGTTTTCGATGGGCCTTTAAAGGGAATTTTAAAACAAATGCAAACCCTTCCTGTATATCGGATTCGAGATGGATACGATCAACTCAAACGCAATCAAACCACGTTTGAAAAATGCTACGCCTTGTTGGGAGAAAAAAAACATTTGATGATGTTTTCTGAAGGAGGGCATCATGAAGAATATTTTCTTCAACGTCTTTCTAAGGGCAGCAGTCGACTCGCCATGGAAGCGCAAAAACGCTATCCCGAAATTCCTGTTTATTTGCAAGCCGTTGGTCTCAATTTTGGGCACCATACCCAAGCATTACTCGACTGTACAATAGTTTACGGGAATGCTTTTTCACTCCAACCCTTCTTGGACGATTATCTTAAAGAACCCTCCAAAACCCTCAATGCCATTCGATTGCGCTTAGAAGGGGAAATGAAAGCCTGTCTTTGGCTGCCTGAAAAAGATGAATTTTATTTTGAGCGCAAAGAAAAAATCAATCGAAAAACTACCTCCATGGGGTTTTACGCCCTGAAAGAGAAATTAGAAAAAGAATACCAATCCCTCCCCAGAAAGACTCCCGAAACACTGCTGCAAAAAGCATTAATTGCCTTTTTTGCACTTCCTAATTTACCCGTTCATTTGGTGATTTATCGAATTCAAGGTTTATTTAAAGATGCCGCATTTCACGGTATGGTTCATTATTTGGGGAAATTGATTTTCTTTCCCCTTTGGTGGTGTTTTGGAGCCCTGATTGGCTTCTTTGTGGCACCTGAAATGGGTTTCGCTTTTTTAATTGTCTGCATAGGAAGTGCTTATCTAAATCAAAAAATGATCAATTTTTCACTATGACAAACTTATTATTTAAGTAAAAAGTGTGGATTTATTGTCCTAAATGTTCAATGTATTTATTTTAATTATTTTTATTTTAAAATTATCATTTTTTGTTATAGTTAGATCTTTTCTGATTTCTAATTAGCGAATTTGTTTTGTACTTTTGTGCTTATGAAAGATGTGATAATTATAGGGGCAGGACCCATTGGATTGGCCTGTGCCATTTCAGCAAAAAAGAAGGGGCTTTCGTATTTGGTCATCGACAAAGGAATGTTGGTGAACTCCATTTACAATTACCCACAAAACATGACTTTTTCTCTACCTCCGATCGACTCGAGATAGGCGAAGTTCCTTTTATTTCACATTTGCCCAAACCCACGCGCGCAGAAGCTTTGGAATATTACCGTAGAGTAACCTCCGCTTGGGAACTGGATGTACGTTTATACACTTCCGTTGAACGTTTTAAACGAAAAGAAGAGCACTACGAAGTAGAAACGACAAAAGGAAAATTTTCAAGTAAAAACATTGTGTTGGCAACTGGGTTTTACGACAAACCCTATTTGCTCAATATCCCTGGGGAAAACCTTCCCAAAGTGACCCATTATTATCAAGAACCACACCCCTATTTTGGGATGGATATCGTGGTGGTAGGCGCTGCTAATTCAGCTGTAGATGTCGCTTTAGAAACCTTTCGGAAAGGGGCAAAAAGTGTGACGCTTGTTGTTCGAGAAAAAGAAATTTTAGATCGAGTAAAATATTGGGCACGCCCCGATATCATTAATCGGATTAAAGAGGAGAGCATAAAAGCGTATTTTGAATCTGAATTGGAAGAAATTTTTCCTGAAAAAGTAGCGGTCAAAACACCCGAAGGAAAAATTGAAATCGCTAATGATTTTGTTTTGGCCATGACAGGTTACCAGCCCGACTTTACCCTACTCCAATCGCTTGGAGTGAAAACACAAAATGATTCTTTCCACACCCCCATATACAATCCAGAAACAATGGAATCCAATCAAACAGGTGTGTACTTGGCCGGGGTGGTTTGCGGTGGGCTTAAAACCAACAAATGGTTCATTGAAAATTCCAGAGAACATGCCACGCTCATTATGGAAGACATTGCAAAGCACTAAACCTTTTTGGCCAGGGCCAAAACAGATCCTAAATGAATCCCATCGTGAAAAGCAATAAAAGACAAGGTGGACTCAAGGCTATCCAAAACCATTTTTGTCGAAGTTGTGTAGGGAGGTAAAAGCTCAAATTTATCGGCTTTTATGTCCGCTTCCAGCTGCTCAAAAGTGCTAAATAAAGCCTTATCAATGGCTTGAATTTCTTCTTCGGTTAGCAATCGCTCAGGCTTCGTTCCTTTTTGAAAAAGACCGACCCATTCTTTCGGAACGTAAAGTGGCAATCGGCATCGCCCATAAAGTAACATTTGTTCTACCACCATGGTATGCGCTATATTCCACAGCATATTGTTGTTAAATCCTTCGGGAATAGTATTGAGTTGTTTTGGAGTAAATTGATGAAGATAATGGTGAAAAATCTTCCGGTTGTGTAATTGAAGGGCGAGTTGGCTTTCCATAAAAAGTTTTTTAAAAATACAAAAAACGGCTTAAGGACTAGGGATGATTTTATACATTAGTAGGATGGAGGTTTTAATTGTACCTGACTCTTTTAAAGAAAGTCTTTCTGCAGAAAAAGTTACCGAGGCGATAAAAATGGGGGTGGCATCCATTTTTCCGAACGCCAAATGTGTAAAACTCCCCTTTTCCGATGGCGGTGAAGGCGCTCTCCCATTATTGAAACAATTTGCTGCTGGAAAACAAGTGTTCACAGCAACCGAAGACGCGCTTGGGAGAAAAGTAAAAAGCCCCTATTTTTTGTTTGAAAATAACCCTGCAGCATGGATTGAGCTCGCTCAAGCATCAGGATTGGCGCAAATAGAAAAAGAAAAACGAGATCCATTAATAAGCTCCACTTTTGGAACAGGCATCCAAATAAAAGACGCCCTTGAGAGGGGTTGTAAAACCATTTATTTAGGCATTGGAGGAAGTGCTACAAATGATGCTGGCTGTGGTATTTTTCAAGCGCTAGGAGGGCAATTAATCGGCCCGGATAGAAAGGAAATTGCAAAAGGAGGAGGAGGATTGGCAAATTTGAAGAATTTCATTTTACCCAAACTGCCCTCGGATATCAATTGGATAGTCGCCTGTGATGTGAACAACCCGTTAATTGGTGAAAACGGAGCAAGCCATGTGTATGCCCCCCAAAAAGGAGCGACTCCCAAAGAAGTAGAAGTGCTTGAAAAAGCGATGCTCAATTTTGCTACAGTTATTGAAAAAAGCACAGGAAAAAAGATTGAAAATATTCCTGGAGGGGGCGCTGCTGGAGGAACGGCTGCTGGGATGCACGCTTTTTTTAATGCCGCATTAAAACCGGGTTTTGAATTGCTCGCTCAATTGGTTGGTTTAGAAGAAAAAATAAAAACAGCAGACCTCATATTCACAGCAGAAGGGAGCATCGACGCCCAATCGATGAATGGAAAAGTACCCATTAGCGTTGCCCGTTTAGCCAAAAAACACTCCACTCCTTGTGTCGGTTTAGCCGGAAAAATCGACCCTCCATTTAGTCCGTATTATGCAGCGGGATTTAGTGCATTACAAAACATTCAACATGGAGTAATTTCTTTACAAAAATCCAAAGAAAACGCCTTCCAATTGATTTCAGAAACGGCAGCCAACCTTTGTTTAACCTTTCAACATTTGCATCAAAAATGAGTCTAGCATTTCTAGCGTTGATATTAACCATTACTTGGATTATTTATGGCACGACCAAGCTTAGAATGAATCCCTTGTTCGTTTTGCTATTTGCCGTTTTCTTCCTTGCGCTACTAACGGGAGTCCCTTTGGCTAGCATTCCTAAGGTCATTGGGGAGGGCTTTGGGAAAACACTTGGAAGCATTGGGTTATTGATTGTTTTTGGGACCCTAATTGGGGCTGGACTAGAAGCTTCGCAAGCGACACAAACCATAGCGCAATTTCTCTTAACACGTTTGTCAAAACTTCCGCTTCCATTTGCAGTGAGTTGCATCGGCTATGTCGTTTCCATTCCGGTTTTTTGCGACTCCGCTTTTGTCATTTTATCTTCGTTAAACAAACGCTTATCTACAGCAACAAAAACCCCAAAAATAGCGCTTACCGTTGCCCTTTCCACAGGGCTTTTTGCTCCCCATGTGTTGGTTCCTCCAACGCCAGGACCCTTGGCTGCAGCAGCCAATTTATCTTTAAACAACTTATTCCTTTTGCTAGTCTACGGAGGTGTTTTTGCTTTTATACTTGCACTAATAGGAGCGTTTTATGCTTGGTATTTAGCGAAAAAAATGCCCTTTGAAAAGGAAACAGAGACATTAACAGAAGCTTCTTTAACCCCCCAAAACCTTCCCAAATTATTTCCTTCCATTGCACCCATCCTGATTCCTATTTTGTTGATGGGTACAGGAACATTTGCTGCACTTTTTTCATTGCCTGATGGCTATTTGCAATTCCTCTCCTTTATCAGCAACCCTACAGTTGCGCTTGGGGTTGGTGTCATTCTTGCCCTTAGGCTTTTACCGAAAAAGAAGGTCAATGAGGTGGTCGAAAAAGGAATGGCAACCGCCGCACCTATTTTGATCATTACCGCTTTAGGAGGAGCACTCGGAGGGGTGTTGCAACAGCTGCCTTTAACCGATCTGTTAGAAAACACTGTTGGCGAATCGCAATGGGGACTCCTCATTCCGTTTTTAATTGCCGCCATTCTAAAGACCGCACAGGGATCTTCAACCGTTGCCATCATTACAGCCACTTCCATTGTATTTCCCCTTTTAGGGGTTATGGGGTTGGATTACGAAATGGGAAAATTATGGGTCATCCTTGCGGTAGGAACAGGAGCTATGACAGTCTCCCATGCCAATGATTCTTATTTTTGGATTGTATCACAAATGGGAGGGATTGACGTTCCAACCGCATTAAAACGCCATACTTTCGCCACCTTTTTACAGGGGGAATAGGAATTCTTCTTTTATTGATTGCCCATAGAATTGCTACGCTGATTTAAATCCATCTGTTTTGATAGCCTTCTTTTTTTCTGTATTCTTGTGTGACAAATGAAACCAACCTCACTATTAAAACTTCCTGTTGAAGGAGCAGAAATTTCTTGGTTTGCACCGCTATGCGATGGAGACGATGATTTTTTAGGACATAGAAATCCAGCGTACAAAAGCACTTGGGAAAACACCTCTTCCATTGTAAAAACTGCCGACAAACTGGGCTATCGCAATGTGCTATGTCCCTCCTCTTATCAAGTGGGGCAAGACACCCTCTCTTTTGTAGCAGGTATGGCTCCCCTAACCCAACAAATTAATTTCCTCGCAGCAATCCGTTGTGGAGAAGTACACCCTCCTATGTTGGCGCGTACGCTTGCCACTTTAGACCATATGCTCAAAGGGCGATTAACAGTCAATATCATTTCTTCCGATTTACCGGGAACGCAACTGTCTTCCGAAGAACGCTATGCCCGATCGGGGGAAGTAATTGAAATATTGAAACAAGCATGGACCAAAGAAAGCATAGATTTTCAAGGGCAATATTATCAATTTAAACTCCCTAGCAGTCCCGTAAAACCCTACCAACAGAACGGAGGTCCCTTGCTGTATTTTGGCGGATATTCTCCAGCCGGGGTAGATTTGTGTGCTCAACACTGTGATGTGTATTTGATGTGGCCTGAAACGGAAGAAAAACTACAAGGCTTAATGGACAATATGACACAAAAAGCCGCTGCTTACGGTCGAACAGTTCAATTTGGCTTGCGCGTCCATGTGATTGTAAAAGAAACGGAAGAAGAAGCCCGAGCATATGCTGACGGTTTGCTTTCAAAATTAGATCTGGATGTAGGGGAAGACATTCGCAACAGAGCACAAGATGCCGCCTCCCTTGGTGTGGCAAGACAATCTGAATTACGAGCAGAAGCCGATGAAAAGTATTATGTAGAACCCCATTTATGGACTGGAATTGGCTTAGCACGATCGGGTTGTGGTGCGGCCATTGTAGGAAATCCTGATCAGGTGGTGGCCAAACTAGAGCGGTACATGGAAATGGGAATTCGCTCCTTTATCCTGTCGGGTTATCCCCATCAGCAAGAATGTGAAATGTTCGCTCAACATGTATTGCCACGAATAAAAACAATTTCCCTTCCACAGGTCTTTGGTCGTCAGCCACAAACCACGCCCAACAGCCCATTAGGAAACGGGCCTAGAACTTAAGCCATGATTGACTTTATCATCGTATTGACTTATTTTGCGCTTATTCTTATCGTTGCCCTACGCGGAAAAGTAAGTGCAGATAGTTCTGCCGATGAATATTTTTTAAGTTCTAGAAATTTACCTTGGTATTCCATTGCCCTTTCCACCATTGCCACCAACATACAAGGCTATCAGTTTTTAGGTATGATGGGTTCGGCTTATCTGTATGGATTGGCACAAGCCAATCTTGAAATCAATGCGGTACAAGGAATTTTGTTGGGTGCCTTTGTTTTTGTTCCGCTATTTTTAAATGAAAAAATCACAACGATTACGCAATATATTGCCAAAAAACTTGGGCAACGCATTGCTTTGTTTTATTCCCTAGCAAACATTGCCCTGTTTGCAACGGTTACCCTTGGAGCAGCTCTTTTTTGGGGGGCCTATGCAGCGGATATGGTGTTTGGGGAACAATTGTCTTTTTTAAACGAAAATCGAATTATACGCATTGGTATTTTGATTGTCATTCTGGGTGTTTTCTCTGCGGTTTACACCTATTTTGGTGGGCTGAGTGCGGTAGTAAAAACCGACATCATTCAATTTAGTGTTTTACTTATTGGAGGAATTGTTGTTTGTTTTACTGCTATATATCACTTAGGCGGCTGGGAACAATTGTACATTAAAACTCCGGAGAAAATGCATTTGCATTTGCCCGCAGAACACCCTACCCTTCCATGGACACATCTGTTTGGGTTGTTCTTTTTAAACATCAATTATTGGTGTGCCAACCAAACGGTGATGCAGCGGGCACTTGCCGCTAAAAGTGTTGCTCATGCCCAAACCGGTTTAATGGTCGGCGGGCTCATCAAGTATTTTATGGCCGTAATCATCATTGTACCGGGCATTGCGCTTTACGGCATTCTGGGCGATACGCTTGGGGAACCCGATTTAGCTTTCCCCTATTTGGTAAAAACCTATTTACCTGTAGGAATAAAAGGGGTTATTTTGTGTGGCTTGTTTGCCTCCCTAATGAGTACCTTAGATTCAACTTTTAATTCCCTTGCCACACTGTGGTCTACCGATATTTATGCCACTTACCTCAACAAAACCGCTACCGATCAACAAAAAATCAGTGCCGGAAGAAAAGCTATTTTGTTCAGCTTAGCTACCGCTTTAATCATGGGTTTGGTTTTGTTGTACCTCAAATTTGACAATCCCGATTCTGCATTTACCCATACTTTAAACAATTTACGTTACTATATAAATTGCGGTATTGTAGTATTAATTTGTAGTGCTGCTTTGCTTGCAAAACCCAACATTAAAGTGGTTTTATTTGCTTTTATAGCCACCCTTCCAATCAACATTGGCCTACAACTTCTGTTCCCCGAAATGAACTATTTCGTTCGAGCTTTCTGGGTGATTTTTAGTGGACTTTTCATAGGAATTGTTGCCAGCAAAGGGCAGCTCAATAAGGTGCTTCACTTATTTCAGCCTTCAAGTAAAACCACCCGAAACTGGGGATGGGCTTTGGCGATAAGTTTACTTTTCCTCCATTTTCTTTTTCATTAAAGCTGCCTTATAATCCTTATCTTGGGGCATATTTTAGTTTATGTCACTTTGCATTGTTGTTCCTTGTTATAATGAAGCGAATCGCTTTCCTCAAGAACAATTTCATCAATTTCTTTCTATACGCCCCGATGTCCATTTGATCTTGGTCGATGACGGTTCTTTGGATGATACGCGAGGAATTTTAAATTCTTTGGCCAACTCTTTTCCAGAGCAAGTAAAGGCACTTGAACTTTCCAAAAACAAAGGCAAGGCAGGAGCAGTCCGAGAAGGCATGCAATTGGGCTTAAAACAAAGCCGATATAATCGCTTTGCCTATTTGGATGCCGACCTCTCTACCTCGTTAGAAGAATGCGCGCTTTTAGCCGAAAAAATCGATCAAAAAACAGGTTTTGTTTTTGGCTCTCGCATTTTAAAAGCAGACAACCAAATTGAACGCAAATGGCACCGCTTTTTGATTGGCAGGGTTATCGCTACTGTGATTTCAAAAATGCTGGGGATACGTGTTTATGACACCCAGTGCGGCTGTAAAATTTTCAATCGAAAACTTATCCCTGTCGCTTTTGAAGACTCCTTTAGTTCGCGGTGGTTGTTTGATGTAGAAATCTTTTTTAGGTTAATTAATTCCCTCGGGGAAAAAGAAATGATTGCACAAACCCAAGAAGTTCCTTTAAAGCAATGGCTCGACACGGAAGATTCTAGGGTTAAATTCTCTTATGTATTTCAATTGTGGTTAGATTTGGCCATTATTTATCGTCGCTATAAACAATGAAAAAAAGCTTTCCTCTTTTCAATAGCTTCACACGAACAGGCTACCTGTTGGTGCTTCTATTTTTGATTCGCGCTTTTTTTAATGGGGTTTTACCATTGATGGACAAAACCGAAGCCCGCTATGCCGAAATTGCACGTTTAATGGCCGAAACAGGCGAGTGGATTGTTTTACAAATTGATTATGGCATCCCTTTTTGGGCGAAGCCGCCGCTATCGACATGGTTTTCTGCGGCGAGTATTTCCCTTTTTGGGGAAGCCGAATTTTTTGTACGCCTCCCCTACCTTTTGGCCTGTTTAGCCATGGTGCTTTTGGTTGGAAAATACCGTCCTTCTAGTAAAATGTCTTTCTACTTACCGGGGCTAGTACTTATGAGTTTACCCGAATTTTTCTTGCATGCCGGGGTGGTTTCTACCGATACTTTTTTAAGCCTTTCGATTGCACTTGTAATGTTGTCTTTTTGGGAAGGTATTCAAGACAATGCGAAAACCTACTGGCGCTATTTGCTTTTTGCAGGTATGGGCTTCGGCCTTTTGGCTAAAGGCCCCATTGTGGGTGTTTTAACGGTTCCCCCCATATTGTTGTGGTGCGCGTTAAGCGATTTTAAATGGAAGAAACTGTTGCGTTTTCCGATTGTTTTAGGCGCCCTTGTTTCTTTAGGAATCGCCGTTCCTTGGTACCTCTGGGCAGAGCTTCGCTCTCCTGGTTTTGTCGATTATTTTATTGTAGGAGAACATTTTAAACGCTATCTCGATTCCAGTTGGAGTGGCGATAAATACGGTTTCCCAAAACAGCAACCTTTAGGGATGGTTTGGTTGTTTTTAATTGGGGCAGTACTCCCATGGATAGGGAGTTTTATCAAAAAAATGAAGACGCAGGGCCTTGGTTTATTGAAAGATCAATGGAGTTTGTATCTGCTACTCTGGTTGATTTGGACGCCTTTCTTTTTCACCTCTTCAAAAAGTTTAATCCACCCCTACACCCTCCCGGTGATGATTCCTTTTGCCCTTTTGGTGGTGCATTATTGGAATGGTATTCAACTTAAGAAAATCCATATTGCGTTGAGTTTAACTTTGCCTCTTTTGCTTACAGGAGTTTTTTTTAGTGGTGTTGTCAATGCTGTTTTTCTGGATAATTCCGATAAAACGTTGGTTGCTGCCGCTCCAAAACAAACCGCTATTTACGCATTGGACTGGAAATCGTATTCGAGCCAATACTACAGTCGAGGGAAGGTTAAAATTGTTACCGCTGAAAATTTGTTGCAACGACTCAGAAAGAAAGAACCCTTTTGTGTACTCATTCGGCACAACGATTTTCAAGGATTACCTCTGATTGTAAAAGCCCAGCTTGAGCTTTTAACCCAAAACAAAAAACGAGGGGTTTATAAAGCTGCTCCCAAACAATATAGCGGAACAGCGACTTTTATTCCGTAAAAAAAATAGGGGTTACTCCACCGTAATGGAGTAATCTTGTGGAGTAAGATTTATAACCCTAACTACTTTCCCACATCTACTTTCATTTTTTTGATGTGAAGAGATAGTAATGATTTGTTCCATTCTTTATTGGTTGGTGTTCTAAATTTTCTCTTATTTAATTCCTTACAAACTTCATTTAAAGATAAAGATTTTTCAACCCTTAAATGAGTAATGAGTTTATTCAACTTTTCTATATCCTCCAAATCAACTTTTGATTTATATGTGTTTTTAAGTTGGAATTTATAAGATGAACTTTTCATACCATCTTCAATTTGATAAGTTCTTTTTCCATCCTTATCCTTACCAAATTGAGAGAGTTTATCATCAACTATTGGATACTTAAATTCAAAGTTCATCTTATGAGATTTTTCTTTATTGATATATTCTACATCTATTTTCTTCAAATAATTATTTAAGAATTCTTTCTTCTTTTGTAGAGGATAATCTATAACACTATCTATTTCCAAATACATTTTATTTAACCAATCTGTCCATTCTGTTGAATTGGTGTAAAGGAATAACTCATTTTCTAATCTTTTGATTTCATTATTTACACCCTCCATCAATTTAGAAATTTTACCTACCATCTTTTTTCCTTTATCCTTCTCAATCTGATTCGTGAGGATTTCTACTTCTAAATCAATTACATTGTTTTCGTATCCTTTGAGAATTTTCTTTTTCTCATTGATATATTTTATCCTTTTATCAGTTTCTTTTTTGAGATTCTTCACCTCATCAAATTTTGGATTGAGGTTCTTCACCTTGAAATCTTCTCTTACTCTCTTTGATTTTTTTATTACAGAAATCAGATGATTTAGTATTTGAGTATCCGTTTCCTCAACTCTTAAACTCTTTTTTACTGAACATTCTTTATGTTTTTTACTCCACTTATTTGGGTTCTTCCATTTATACTCACCACTCCTACAACCATATAAATCATTTCTTCCATTACCACTCCTAATGGATAACTTATTCCCACAACTTTTACAATAGATTAACCCATCCAATAGAGAAACATTAGATTTTTCAAATTTTTTGTGTTTTTGATTTTCTAATAATTTTAATTGAACCTCATCCCAAAGTTTTGTTGATACTATTTGAGGGGTTTTTAAGATAATGGTATCAACAATTTTTGATTTACCACTTACCATTTCTTTCCATTCCCACTTTTGAACTCCTTTATAAAGTGAGTTCCCTAACATCTTTTGGATAGTTCCTAAATTCCAACCATCCTTACTTCTTTTCGGTGAAAAATCTGTTTTTGTATCTAAATAAAATTTAATATCAATGGTGGATTTTCCATCTTTATACATTTGAAATATTTTATTGACAACCTTTCTTTCTCCCTCGTTAGGAATGAGTTTTTTACCCTCTACATCATACCCAAAAGGTTTAGTTCCTCCAACAAAAGTATTTCCATTTTTTAGAGAATTCCTTTTCCCCATTACACTTCTCATCCTTCGGAGTTTATTATCATACTGAGATACTAATGAGAGAATTCCCATTTGAAAATCATCAATTGGATTATCTAAATCATATGGTTTTGGAGAACTTCCAATAAACACCTTTGTTCCACTATCTAATAAAACCTTATAGATACTCCACCAACTCTGAGTTGACCTTCCTAACCTATCAGAATTATATACCCATATGTTTTTAATATTTCCTTTGGTAATTTCATCTAAGAGTTCAACTAAAACAATTCTTTCTTCTATTTCAATTTGAAATGAACTTTGAGAACCTTCATTGAAGATTTGGGGTTTTAATCCCAATTTCTTACTCATATCCAATCCCATCTTCTTTTGAACATCTAATCCTCCACCATCTGTTTGTTGGATATCTGAGGATACTCGTAATAGGATTCCTAATTTTTCTTTACTCATGAGGGTTAAATATCTGGGATTACTTTACTCAAAGGTAAGTAATTTTATTAACCCAATAAAGAGTGTAATTTTTAATCGGTAAATATGATGAAGAGAGGAGATGAAAAAAATCATTTGGAAAAATTTACAATATCATTCCCCCTCAACATCAATTCACTTCCCCAAGTTACTTTTGGAACTCTTTTAATTCCAATTCTCTTTTTAATTCTTGTTCTCTGATTTGAGTTATTTCAATCACTTTCTTTTTTAATAGATATCCAAAAACAGATGGAACATTTATTAACCTTCTATTCTTCCATTTAACACCTTCTATCTTTCCATCCGTTAACCATTGAAAAATCGTTCGTTCTGATACTCCAAATTGTTCTGATAAATCAGTTACACCAACCCATCTATGGGATTCTAACCCTTCTATGTATTCGTTAAACTTATCTTCCATTATACAAACGTTTGTTCTTTAAGTTTTCTAACTGATGAGGTTATATATGAGGAGTGTTCTTGTTGAAGTAAAGAATTACTCCCCCAACTGATACTCCAATTCTTCTTATCTACTGAACCTAATAATATCAGATTCTTTCCTATTCCATCATAGATATTGATATCCTTCCCTTCGTCTACGAATCCTATGAGTCTTTTATTAGGTGAGTTTCCAACATATTTGAATGGGATTACTGAATTCATTCTTTTATTGATTCCATCAAGGTTCTGATTCAACCTCAACGAATAAGAGGGTAGAAACTTCCTCCACTCATCGTATCTCTGAATAAGGTTCATTATTTCGTTATATTCCATATCTGATTCTCCTTTTAGAGTTTTAATCAGTTCATCTCTCTGTTCAATTGGTGGTATCCAACTTCTTTCCATCATGTGGTTTAACACCAATACATCGGTGTATTTCATTAAACCTTTGATACCTGTTTCTCTCATTGTTTGGATTAAACCATCTATTTCGTGTTCGTTTATTTGTTCCATAATATCTTTCTTTTTAGTTCATAGAGTGTGTTGTTGTTTCACACTACTTACTATAAGTATTACATTAATCAATTTTAATTTGCTCTTCACAAAATTCTTCGCTACCTTCACCCTATGAAGGTTAAAGTATCCTCACTTAAACATCATCCAAAGAATAAAGAAATCTATACCCTATCCTCTATTGAGGAACTAATGGAAAGTATTTCAGAGGTTGGATTGTTACAACCCTTAATCATTGATTCTCAAAATCAAATCATTAGTGGAAATAGAAGATTTGAATCAATCAAAAGGTTGGGATGGGAAGAAGTCCAGGTTGAGGTTAAAGAAGTTAAAGATGGGGAAGAAGAATTAATACTTATCCACTTCAATAAACAACGAATAAAGAGTTTTAAGGAACTTATAAATGAATATCTAATACTTGATGGGTATTATAGAAAAGGACAAGGGAGAAGAACGGATTTAACTTCTGTTAAATCTAACAGAAGTTCTTCTCGTGATATGGTTTCTAAAGAAATGGGAATCTCTTCTTCTCAATTACAGAGATTGATTTTTATCCATAAACATCACCCTGAACACATAGAACTTTTAGATAAAGGAATTCTTACTGTAAATCAATCTTATCTTCAAATCCAAAGAGAACTAAAAGAGAAAGAAAGTAGAGAAAGTAAACCCAACAATAAATCAAAAACTACTAAGAACTCATCATGGAGGTTTTATAAGAAATCATCTCATGATATGAGTGAACTAAAAGATGGTGAAGTTCAAACCATCTTTACTTCTCCTCCCTATTGGAACAAACGAAAGTATTCAGAAGAAGAAGGACTAGGTAATGAGAAAACCTCCGAAGAGTTTATTATTAACCTATCAGAACATCTTAGAGATTGTAAAAGAGTATTAAATGAAAGAGGAAGTTTCTTTCTTAACCTTGGGGATACATTTTACAATAGAAACCTTCAGAATGTACCTCATAGAGTAATACTCAAACTTCAAGAACAAGGATGGATACTTAGAAATACCATTATTTGGTCTAAAACAAATCCCAAACCCTCATCATCAAAATCCAATCTTACTCCTTCTTATGAGTTTATCTTTCATCTAACCAAATCAATGGAGTATGATTATTACCCAACACTAACCAAACTCTCAGATAAAACGAAACCATCTCTTCCACCTCGACATAGAAGTTTAAATGGAGAATACTCAAATTCCATATCACCCTACCTACCCAACATCAAAGGAAAGAATATGGGAGATTATTGGAATGAGGATATTGTGAGAACATCAGTTGCAAATCAAAAGTTGGATATTGAAGGTGAACACCCTGCTCCATTCCCTGAAGAAATAATAACTTTACCTATTCTTCAAACATCTAAAGAGTTTGAATTAGTGTTAGACCCATTTATGGGTAGTGGAACTACCGGAAGAGTTTGTGATAAGTTGGAAAGAAGTTTTGTGGGGTATGATTTGAAGGGGTATTAATAGAGAAGGTGTTTTTTCGAATTATTTCTCGAACCAGATTGAGATTTATATTTTATAAAGAGGATTTTCTTATCTGAATGAGTAGAGAATTTTACTAAATTCTACAACCCCTAGTTTCCTTTAGTTCTAAAATGATAGTTATTTTATATAAATTGTTTTTAAAACATGATGGAACACCTCTTTTTCTGAATGATTTTCATAGAAAAATTCTTTAGCAACAATTTTCACATTTCGAATGGGGGTGTCAAATTTAAAGTGATTTCTCTGATTGTATTGAAATGTGCAGGAGGAGATAAAATTGGTTTTTTCTTGTATCCAACTTTATTGTAGTTGGTGAAATATTCTTTCAGAAATAGTGATAATATTTTTTCTTTTTTTGGGTTATACTTATTGATTCCTCTTTGTTTTATTTCATCTTTTACTTCTTCTATTGACATAGAATTTAATCGGATAGTTTCGTTTGGGTCTAAGACTGAACTGTTTAACTGTTTCTTATTTAGTATATCCCAACGACTGAAGGTGAAATACATGTCAAAAGGAGCCATGTCTTTTCCTTTAACATTTTTTGTGTCTCCGTTTACATCAGTCACTTCTAGTAAATAGTATACTTTATAAGGAATTGTGTACCATCCTAATTTAGGAAAGAAGGGTAAGAAATAGGAACATAACACATGATAAAATTATGCAATCATGTGTTTAGAATTTATTTTTAGTTCTGGTTTTGTAACATACAAATAATAAATTATTAGGATATTAGATATTATCCATTTCCAAAAAAATATAGCAGACAGTAAATAAATGTTTGTATTAAGAATAATAAGAAAAACAATTATTCCAATGGAGTACCTCCAATTAAAGAAAAGAAAAACTCCTAGGCACTCTAGTATGACGGCTATAAATAAGAATAGATTGTCATACTCAACCAGTACATTTCTAATCCCGTCAATTAAGCTAGCAGGATAGTCTAAAAGCCATCCCCTGTCTAAATATTGTTCGAAGGCAAAGTGCAAAATCTTCTATTATAAACCAGTCTATAATATTCTGAGAAATAGAGACCTTAATCAATAATGGTGCTAAGTAAGAACAACATATTGTTATTAATACCCCAACTAACCACAAAGACTCAAACCGTATGTTTTTCTTAATTACCCTAATGGTGAAAAGATATAGATACAACGACATGGTGTAAAAAAAGTATTAATATGGGGAGTGTTTTATCTGCCATTGAATAAGAGTCAATAGGAAAATTAAATGAAGAAAAAAATAAAAACAGAAGAGGAAAATAAATTAGAAAGGCTAGGGGAGTGAACAGAAGAAAGCACCGAACTAACCAACAATAGTACTCGGTCAAAGTAGTACCATTTTTCTGTAAAAAAATTAAAATCTGACAGACTGTTGTTGTAGGTGAAAATTATCGAAACAATGAAAACAACCCATATAAATGGTTTAGAAACATTTAGTGTTTTCCATGAATATGAATTACGAGATAAAAAAACAAACAACTCCAACAAATAGGAGATAAGAGATAAAGTGAAGAGGATAATTTATACTATACCCAAGGAGTAATGATTCTGAAAACCACAAGTTATTGCTTTTAACAATGTCTAAATTGTTTTCTAGTAGTTCATTAATTCCGTTGTTGAGGGGAGTTTTGTAGAAAAATAAATAGTAGAGGTAGAAAAGGGTATTAACCTACTACATTAAGTACCGTAGAGATAATATCATATTTATTTCTAATCATATTACTCTAGAAAAAGGTTTAAATGTTCTTTTTTTGGGAATTTTACATACTCTTTTTTTCCAAATAGCGAGTAGCGGTATTTAGCAAAAGTTGAATAGTAAAAATCTCTAAAAAAACGAGGGAAAATACTTAAGGTGTATCCAATTATCTTTGGGAATCCTTTCAAATGCTTCAAAATCAAAATCATCGCATCAGAACGGTAGTAAATTTCCCCTTCAAAGTAAAGGACAAGAGTATCTAAATTAGTCTCGATATTTTTTTTTCTGAAAAATTGAGAGGAGAACGGTGACTGTAGTGATGAAAAATAAAAATTTTTCTCCCCGTCATATTTTAATACAAATTCTACCGTATGGTCACATATATTACAAACCCCGTCAAAGAAAATTATATTTTTCATAGTATTTTAATGAGTTATCGATTTTTTTCTGTTCCTGAATTTTAAAATCAAAAATAAAGTTATAACTATTTTATTTGAGGTAAATTAAATAATTTGATTTTAAATTAGAAAAATAAATTCTGACCTGTTACTGAATATCTAGATAACTAAATTATATAAAAGTGTTTTAAGTATAATACTATCATTTTTCCATAGGGAAAAAAATTAATCTCGATATAAAAACCACTCCGATTGGGGTTTTAGGGAAAAGTTCTTTCTCAGTTACAAGAAACCTCCCAGTCGTTTTCATTTAATTTACAATAAAAAGGAACACACTATATACCCCAATAAGTTTGTGATTATCCGGTATTTGTTGTATATTTAGATTGATATATAAAAGGAAACACTATGAAAGTAAAATACAACAGGACTTCAACGATTCAACAAGAAGGTGAGAGATTCAAATTAGATAAGGATAATTACGATTTAACAATCTTTGATAAAGGTGTAAGTGGTAAGATTCCCTTTTCTGAAAGAGAAGGTGGAATCAAACTAAACAAATTAGTTGATGAGGGTAAGGTTAAAGAGGTTGTAGTTGAAGAACTTTCAAGATTAGGAAGAAATACTATTGATACATTAACTACTCTTAAATCGTTTGAGGAAAAGGGAATCAATGTGGTTGTTAGGGGTATGGGTAATCTTCAATCTATGATTGATGGAAAGAAGAATCCTATTTGGAACTTAATCACATCAGTAATGAGTTCTCTTTATGAGTTAGAAAGAGAGAATATATTAGAGAGAACTGAAATGGGTAGAAAGATGTATGTGATGAATGGTGGAAAGTTGGGAAGAAAGGTTGGTTCAGTTGAGGGTAGAGATTTTCTTAAAAGGAGAGAACCAAGAAAATCATCTCTCTTTTGGAGAAAGGAAAATCAGTTAGAGATATCTCTGGTAGATTGGGTGTTTCAACTAAAACCATTGTTAAAGTTAGAAAGATGATTGGTATTCAAAAGATGAATAAGAAACAAGAGGAGGAATTCGTTAAAGGATTGGAGGAACAACCAGTTGTATCTCCAATGGAGTTCGTAGATATAATGGTGGGTGATTAACCTATCAAATTCTACTGAAAATATTTGGTTTATCTTTAAAAGATACCAAACCATTTATATTGATTAATAATAATTGTAATTTTTAAAAAAAACATGATTAACATCTTAGTAAGTAAAGATTTAGGATTAAATACATTGAAGGAAATCACTAAACATTTCGAAAATAATTATATTAATGTTCTCACTATTAATGACGATGATGATAGTAGAAGTAAACTAAAAGAAATTAAAATCATTTGTGAAGAAAAAAATATTAATCTTTCAATTTCCTCCTCAAAAAAAGACACACATGATTTTTTAGTTGAAAGAAACAACAACATAACATTAGTTGTTTGTTGGTATCAATTAATACTTTCCGAAACATTAAATAAATTAAAAAAACCAATAATTGGTATACACAACTCAATTCTTCCAAAATTTAGAGGTGGTTCTCCATTAGTGTGGACTATACTTTGTGGAGAAAAAGTATTTGGTTATTCAGTTTTTGAAATTTCTAATGGTATGGATGAGGGGAGGTTATATTCTCAGAAAGAATTTAAACTTGAAAGTGAAATGAGTATTAAAGATTGTATGGATATTATTGAAGAGTCTTTCATTTTTGAATTAGGGAATCTTGTAAGTGATTTAAAAAATAACGTTAAACCTACAGAACAAGTTAAATATGGAGTTTCATATTGTTCACAAAGGTTACCAATTGATGGGTTTATTAACTGGAATCAGGAAAACCTCCAAATCCATAATTTCATTCGTTCACAATCACATCCTTATCCTGGGTCCTATTCTTTTTTGAATGGGGAAAAGATAATTTTTCAGAAGTCAAGATTAATAAATGACAGATGTTTTGGGACTCCGGGACAAATTTTTAAAATTGAAGATGAGGGGATTTTTATTGTATGTTCAAACAATTCAATATTACTTATCGAGGAAATAATAGTTAACGGAGAAATAATAAATCCTAACAAACATATAAAATCAGTTAAATCAAGATTCAGTAAATATAACGTTGAAGAAGTAAATGAATTATATAATGATTTTTATATATCAAGAAAAAAGAAATGTTTAATTAAAATTATCTAATAAACTCAAGACAAATAGAGATATCATTGGGAGGTTGAATTGTTCTCCTAAAACTATTACTAAGGTTAGAAAACTTGTAGAATGTTAAGTAAAGAAAGAAAAAAGGAACTCCTAAGAATCTATGACGAGAAAATCGGTAAGGAGTATGTTAAGGAGTTGGAGAACCAACCCTCAGTATCTCCAATGGAGTTCGTTGATATAATGAGGGGTGATTAACCTATCATTTTCATCTGAAATAATTTGGTTTAATCAGATAAAGGGATAAACACCTCATCTGAATGGTTACAGAGTGTTTCTCCCTTAGTTTATCTGAATAATATATCAATCCATCATCTTAAATCTTATTGATTCTTAGGAGTTCTCTATCTTAATTTAACACCCCACCAAATACCCATTCATTTTCTATTTCATAATAATTCTCAAAACACCATTCCTTTTCTGAAATTCTTAGTGTATCATCATTTTCAATCTCATCCCATATGATATCTTCATCCCAATCATTTAATTCACCATTTTTTAAGTGATTTATAACGTATTGTTTCAATGAGATTGTCATTCCTGTTGAATTTTTGTATTCTTTCATAATCTTTAATTTTTAATTGTTTCTTTTAATTTCTTTATTTCATTTCTCCAATACTCAATGTCCCTTTTGTAGTCGTCTGAGTAAGAACCATCTATATTTTGTTGTCCAAAAGTTTCTTTTAACCAATCCATAGTGTCCTCAATCTCTTTTATTTCTTGTTCTACTGTTTTACTCATAATTTTAGTTTTTAATTGTTTCTAATTGTTTTGTTAAACTCTTTTATCTTATTTTTTTCATAATCTTTAATTGTTTATTAGTTCTATTACTTCTTTTAATTCCTTTATTCTAATTGGGTATTCTTTCCACTTTTTATTTACACAGTTTCTTACTCTTCCATATTTCCCTTTTAATAGTTGTATTTCTCCAAGTTCCTCATTCATATCATCCATTCTTTCTTTTAATAGTTTTTCTAACTTTTTAAGAGAGGTTGGTTTTTGTTCTAACTTCTTTCTTAACCTCATATTTTTCTTTTCTAATACTTCTAATTGTTCTTTGATAATCTTTAATTTTCTTCTTCTTTTAATATTTCCATTTGTTCAAACTCATCCTTTCTTTTACAATATTTTTGATGAAGTTCATCGTGTATCATACTATCTTCATAATTTATAACTCCACATTCGTTTATTGTTTTTACGTATTGTAATCCCATTTCAACTTCCATTGTTTCAAGTGAAGTTAAATCTCCATCAACTAAACTGGTTAGGAACATTTCTTCTTCCTCATATACACTACATAAACTTTGTAAGTTCTCCATAGTTCTTACTAACCTATCATCTGATTCAAAACCTCCATTTGGAGATTTCCAACCAAAATCAACCTTGGTATGTTTATCCATTTTAAGAATAAACTCTGTTAATAGTTTTATTTTTTTACTCAATCCTTTTATTCTTTTTCTTTTATCGGTTATTCCGTTATTAACTTTGTAACCATAATTTCTTGTTCCTCCCATAATCTTTACTTTTTAATTGTTTGTTTTTTCTTCTTTTGTACATCAATGAACCTTCTTTTACTTTCATCATTATAATTTTCAAAATAAGGGTGGTTATCTACATCCATTCCTAACTCAATTTGTTTTTTAACTTGAGTAGAATTCCAACACATATTGATGAATCTATCTCCACCAAATAGATAATTCCAAATTTTCATTGGTTTACCATCAATTGTTAAGTGGTTATCTTTTATTTCAACCGAATCACTTACATCCATTTTCTCATCCATCGTTTCTGATGGTAGAATTGTTAATCTATCTCCAACACATTGAGTTCCATCGGAATTCTTAAGATGATTCCATTCCTCTATGAATTTTAATTCTTCACATAGTTCAGAGTGGGTTATGTTTAATCTTCTTACCCATCTTGTTCTTAAAAATTCACAATGTTTCATAACCTCATCATCACAAGAGATAAGGTAACTCACAAAGAATAATTGTGGATTTTTCTGTTTTTCTACTTTTTTACTCATAATCTATTTTGTGAGGTTATCCCATTTCACTCTTCGGTTTTTCAATAATTAGTTGATTCTCTTTTCTTTATTGAGGGTTCAAATCTCATCCCCTCACAACAATACTAATATACGAATCAACATACCCTACATATAATATTACTTTATTGTATGGTATTATTTGTATATTTGATTTATGAAAGAAAAAAGGGTAAAGGAGTTGATTTATTTGAATGAGAATAGTTTCAATCAACTACCTCATCAACTTAAAAAGGATAAGTTAGATTATCAAAAACTATATTCTAAAATCAAAAAAAGAGAGAAACATCTTAAATCTCTTAAAGAAACTTATGATAGAAAAAGAATTGAATTGAATGATTGGAAGAAAGAACAAACAGAAATGTTTAATTCCATCATTGAATTACATTCTGATTTAGTTCCTACTATATCTCTTTCTTTTAGTGGTAAACCTAAAGATTGGGGTATTAAAAATAATAGTTGGAGTATAACAATGAGATTGAAGGGTAGGTTATTCTCTCCATACATAGGAACGGATAAGAATGTTAGATTAAGATTGAATAAACTAACTGATTCAGATGATTATTGGAATGAATACGATAACCAACTTACATCTAATAAAACTGATAAGAAGGAATTAGAAAAGGTTTTGAAATCTTATATAGAACCTAACATCATTAAGAAATTAGTTGAACTAAATAAATCTTTTAATGGATTTGAAGAGTGGTGTAAACTTTATAAGGAGAAAAAGATAAAAGGAATGGATTTTCTCATTGAATAAAAAAAGGATTACCAACTAAATGATAATCCTATTTCTACCGTGATGAAAACTAATTATTACGAGTGGATAAACGATTTCTCCCAACTAATCAAATCCTCTTTATAGATATATTGATGTTGAGGTGATATTTCTAACATTGGAAGGTTCTTCTGTTTCCTCCAATTGTAAAGTGTTCTTTTTGTAACTCCGTAGATGTTACATAATTCATCTGATGAGATTCTTTCTGACATAGTGTTGTTCCTTTTTAAGTGTTATTTGTATTCTTTGTTTATCCAAGTATCAAAATCAATTTCAACTTCACCATTTGTAAAAGTTATATCATCACAACTTGTTCCTCCACTTTGTTTCCATTTAGAAGGTGTTTTCTTTTCCTTTTTGATATAGTAATCTTTCTTTTGTTTTCTCACATATATAAATATATACTTCTAAGGTTTTCAGTTATTTTCTAACCAAATCAAATGAGTTAGATAGAACGTTCATAAACTCATCTAAATCATCATCAGATAGTTTTTTGAACAAATCTCTTCTGAGTTTATCTACCAGTTTTCTTCCTTCTTTGTATCCTTTGGAATTGAAGTTGAATTCATTCACAGTATCATCCTCTAAACCATTTATAATGGATTCTAACTCCTCTTCTGTTAAGTTTGGTATATCACTCATGTTCTCATGAAATCTCTCCTTTACCATACCTCTAATCATCTCTCTGATATCTTCTTCATCTGATTCATCTTCCTCCTCATCGTAGTATCCGAGTTCATGAAGAATTTCTTCCAAATCAACCTCATCTTCTTCAACCTCATCTTCAATATCTGAGATATCATTTCCATTCCATATCATTGAACTTTGAACTCTATCTCTTTCATGTTTGAGTGGAGGAAGAACCATTGAAACTGATTCACTCAATAATCTTTTCTTTTGAATTTCTGTAAGTGGGATTCCACTAAGTTCCATCAACCTCAACCTTCTCTGGTTGGGTGAGATATGTTTTTACAAGTTGGTTTTACTCTTTTCATAATTTGTTTTCCTTTCTATATAAATATTCAAAATACTCTTCTTGTTCTTTTTTGGTATCTGAGATGAACATTCCTTCTCTTTCAATATTTGGATTTAGAGTTCTTCTTTTAGAGTGGAGATAGTTTCCATCTGTATCATATACCCATCGGTGAGAGTTATCGTAGTATGATTCCATAGTTCTTAGTTTTTAGATTCCATTTTCTTTAGTTTCTTATTGATTGAAGATGATAACACCCTTATCTCTGATTGGTTGAGGTTAGTAATGTTCTCATACACCCATAAGAGGTATTTGATTGGAACATTGGTTATCATTTTTCCTTTATGTTTTCCTTTGTTGAAATAACCTCCTTTACAATTGATAAAGTTGGATAAGGTTTGTTCAGTAGATTTAAGATTCCTTCTTAGTTTTCCTTTATATTTTTTAATCATTAGTATAATGTTTTACTTAATTCGTGTTTATTCATATACCCTTTGAATCCATTCTCATTCCATATCTGATGAGTATGAATCTCACCCCATTTACCTTGATTGATTCTAACCTCATCTAATCCACTTTTATCTACTTCCCAAGTGTTTCCACCTATGAAATTATTTAGTTGATTGTTGAGGTTCTCATCGTTGTTATATTCAATGAGGAGGTGGGTGTGGTAGTTTCCTTTTGAATAATCCTTTTCTGTGGTGTAATGAGTGATTATAGTATCTTTCTTTTTAAGTTTTGAGTGAAGGGTTGTAATTTCTTTATCTAATATTTTCTTATTAGTTCTCTTCCTTCTTCTTATCATTATACCTAGTAACTTCATATAGGATACCCATTACATCAAATTGATGTTATACATTATTAAAACTGATTGATTTTACCTTCTTCACCTACTCTCATAGGAACGGATAAGTGTGGATTTCCCTTACCTTCTGTATATACATATAGAAGAATTTGGAAAACGTAAGAAAATGGAGAAAATATTTACTTAATTAACTCAATTGTAGGTTGGGAAACCTCAACGATATCTTCACGATTGATTCGTTCTTCTCTAATCTTTCCTTTCTTATAAATGGAATGAACATGGTTGTTCTTAAAGATACTTCCACGGGGTGTTTTTAACCCCTCCTCGTTGAAGATTTGAGAAATCTTTCTATACCCAATAGAGGTTAAAGATTTCTCTTTATATTCACAAATACGGTTGAATAAATACTCTTGATATTCCGAGTAATTGGATTCCCAAAGTTTGGTAGTAGTAATTGCTCCACCGTAACCGACTTCGCTAAATTACGAGGTTGGTCTACATTACAACCGCGTTGAACGGCAATATAATAAGATAGAAGCTGTAAAGGAATCGTAGACAAAATAGGAACAAATGCTTCTGCTGCGTCTGGAATTTCTAAGCAAAAATCGGCCAGTGCTTTCACTTGGGTGTCGCCTTCGCTTACAATAGCGATAATGCGCCCTTCCCGCGATTTTATCTCTTGGATATTGCTCACTACCTTTTCGTAATATCCTTTTTTAGTTGCAATCACCACCACAGGCATTTCTTTATCGATTAATGCTATGGGACCGTGCTTCATTTCTGCCGCAGGGTAGCCTTCGGCGTGGATATACGATATTTCTTTTAGTTTTAAAGCACCTTCTAAGGCTACTGGGAAATTATATCCTCTTCCTAGATAAATGCAATTTTGTGCGGTTTTAAAAGAACTAGCAACTTCTTCTATAAAGGGTTGAGAGGCTAAAATTTGCTCCACTTTATTAGGTAAAGAAGATAGCTCCGTCACGTATTCTTGGTATTGGGATCTTGAAAGGGTTCCGTTGGCCTTTCCAAGGTATAATCCTATTAACGAGATCACGGTGATTTGTGTAGTAAACGCTTTGGTCGAGGCCACACCAATTTCTGGTCCGGCGTGCGTATAACACCCCGTATCTGTAATTCTAGAGATGGTGGAACCTACCACATTACAAATTCCATAAACAAAGGCGCCTTTTTCTTTGGCAATATTAATGGCCGCAATGGTATCGGCGGTTTCTCCCGATTGTGAAATGGCAATAACCACATCGTCGGGGTAAATAATGGGGTTACGGTAACGAAACTCTGAGGCATATTCTACCTCAACGGGGATGCGTGTAAAATCTTCAAAAAGGTATTCTGCCACCAAACCTGCATGCCAAGATGTTCCACAAGCCACCACAAGAATACGCTTGGCATTTAAAAACTTGTTCTCATGCTCGCGAAGGCTTGAGAGGGTAATCACCCCTTCGTCGCTCAATAATCTTCCGCGTAGGGTATCATGAATGGCTTTAGGTTGTTCAAAAATTTCTTTGAGCATAAAATGGTCGTAACCCCCTTTTTGAATATTTTCTAAACTCATTTGAAGTTTTTCAACATAGGGCTCGGTCAAACTATCGTCTTCAATTTTTCGAATCTTAATTTCTTTTCCAACACGAATAATGGCCAAATGTTCTTCTTCCAAATAAATGGCCTCTTTGGTGTATTCGATAAAAGGGGTAGCATCGGAGGCAACAAAAAATTCTTCTTCGCCAATTCCAATAGCCAAAGGGCTTCCCAAACGGGCAGCTACCAATTCGTTGGGTTTTCTTCGATCGAAAACCACAATGGCGTAAGCACCGATTACTTGCGAAAGGGCAATTTGAACGGCCTTTCCTAGTTTAACATCTTGTTGTTGTTGAACATCTTCAATTAAATTGACCAATACCTCGGTATCGGTGTCAGACGAAAAATGAAACCCTCTATGCTTCAATTCTTCTTTTAAAGACGCATAATTTTCAATGATTCCATTGTGAACTATAACCAGGTTACCAGAATTAGAGGCTTGTGGATGCGCATTAGTGTCATTCGGAATTCCGTGGGTGGCCCATCGGGTGTGGCCTAAAGCCAAATTGGCTTCTTGTGCTGGGTGTTGCCCAAGAAGGGCTTCCAAGTCGCTTACCTTCCCTTTGGTTTTTGTGGTGTGGAGTTCACTGCCGTTATAAAAGGATATTCCTGTAGAATCGTAACCACGGTATTCTAGTCGTTTTAATCCTTTAATAACAATAGGCTGAGCTTGTTTATTACCGATATACGCTACAATTCCACACATAGCTGCGTCAATTTAATTTGAAAAATCCGTGTAAATTATTTCCAATCGAAGATGTAATCCTTCGTTTTCGGGAGATGGATTAGGGCCTACGAGCACCGTACCCAAGGGCTGAGTAAAACTAGCATAAGGATAATCCATTTCGTCTTGAGAAAGGCCAATGGCTTTTCTAAACGCCAAGTTCGAAATATCGGAAGAAACCACTAAGCCTAATGCTATATTTTCAACAGGGTTTTCTTCAGTTTGTCTTACCAAAGTTGAGATGTGTTCGGTAATTCTAAATTTATAACGATAGGGTTTTCCGTCTTTGTATTCCAACATTCCTCCATGAATAAACTTGTATCCATTTTCTTGGTCGTTGGTTGGGTCAGAAAAATAATCCACTAAAGGCGTATTGGTTTCAATATCATAAAGGAAAAGACGGTCTGCAATCAACCCATCATCGGTCCAATTCTCTCTGATGCTAGGGTCCACATAAAAAATCAAATTGGCTTCGTTAATGAGCTTTTCGGTGCTTCTAAATTCATCGAGCAAAGCAGAGGTTTCGTCTTCATCGAATAATTGAATTATAGCGCGGTTCCCCACACCTCCTTTAATGGCTATGTCAGACGTAGAAGTCGGTGCCAGTAAAGCCGAGTTTTCATTCTCTACATGATTTATAGTCACCCCACTAAAGCGAAGGGTATAGGATTTTTCTACACGATCAATCACATCGTCGCTGGTGTCTTCAGTAGTTCCAGCATCGTTATAATCATCGTATTCATAGAATACCTTAATGTTGGCTTGTTCTAAGTTAAGCAGCATGTATAAATCATCAGAAGCATCGTCCAAACGGACATGAATTGCTTTGACAAAGTTGTTGAAATTGTTCTGATTAGCTAATGGGTCCTGCCCTTCTTGATCAATCAATTTTTCTTGAAAAAAAGTAGGGTCTAACGGCACTCTCAACCGCGGGGTAAGTCGACTTTCTACCTGTGTGGTTTCGTCTATTTCGGTCGTTTCTTCGTCATCTTCTTCATAGTAAAACAGCTGCTCTTCTAGATCAAGTGCGTAGGTATCGTCAAAAAGCGTTCTTCCTAAGTAACCCTCTTCATAATAGTCGCGGCCAGAATAATAAATGGATGCCGTTTCAAAATTATTGTCAGGATCTAAAGGGGAAAAATAATGGGTGAGTTCAACTACTTTTAACGCAATTGAATTGGCTGTGTTTCCATAAATGTTATCAATTTCATAGACATTATCTCCTGCGTTATAGCCTTCATTCTCATCGTCTTCTCCGTCGAGAATTCCATCCCCATCGCTATCCTCGTCAAGGGGATTGGTATTGGCTTGAAATTCTTCTAAATCGGTAACGCCATCGCCATCAGAATCGCTATCGGTACTGGTAGGGTCAACGTCAAAGGCATCGACAAGGCCATCGCCATCGGCATCTTCTTGATTGTATAGAAAAGGGAGTTCTAAATAAACCTCCGTTACCTGTTCGTTTTCAGGAATAATGGCAATGTTGTCTTCGTCTCCCTCCTCTTCTTTTTCTTGGGAATACAATCCAAAAGTAGGATTGAACGAAATGGCAAGTTGAGACGTAATGCTCGCCGAACTTCTTCCAAAATGCGGAAAGGTATATTTTCCAAAGTGGGCAACAGCAACCTGGTTGGATTGAATCTCACTAAGAGAATCTACGCTCACATAAACCGGAAATTCTTGAGTCTGGTTGGTAAACTGTTCACTGGCAATAAGATCTACTCCAATGGTGTTGTATTCTGTGTTACAGGCCAATAAAAGAAAGGAACAAATCCCTAGAAAGCTAGCTTGATTTAAAAAATGTCGCATGAAAATTTTATAGGAAATTGGCGTTAAAAAAATCGACATGTCCCTCATCGGTTTGACTTGCTTCAAACGATAAAAGGGGTTTTCCAGTTTCTTCCGCTTTTTGAACAACTCCCTCAGGAACCTGGTCACTTTCGATGACAAATCCATCGGAGTGCTCAAGGGCTAAATCCATCAGCGCCTCATAATGGGGAGTTTCTAAATTCGTTTCTACTTGATCAAAAGCAATTTTATCTTTTAAGGCTGAATTGAGATCACCATTCATGTCGTTTCCATAAATGGAGGTCACAATTTTACTTTGTTCAAAAATAGGGTCTTGGGCAAAATACGTTTTCATATACAACGGAAAAAGCGAAGTAAACCAACCGTGCAAGTGAATAATATCAGGTGACCAGTTCAGTTTTTTTACCGTTTCGATGACGCCTTTTGTAAAGAAAATCATGCGCTCATCGTTGTCCTTAAACAAATTTCCTTTAGCGTCGTGAAGTATTTCTTTGCGTTTAAAATATTCGTCATTGTCAATAAAATAAACCTGCATACGCTCTTTAGGAATCGAGGCAACCTTAATGATCAAAGGCATATCCATGTCATTGATGACCAAATTCATCCCAGAAAGGCGGATCACTTCATGCAATTGATGGCGTCGCTCGTTGATGAGCCCATAGCGCGGCATAAATATTCTTGTTTGCCCACCGGCATCGTTAATTTTCTTTGGTGTTTTAAAGGAATTAATTGACCTGGGGGTCTGTGGAAGATAAGGGATAACCTCCGAAGAAATGATGAGTACTTTTTTGTTTTGCATAAAGTCGTATTTGCCTGTAGATCCGAAAGTTTAGCAAAATTACAAAATTTCTTCCTATCATAAGAAAAAACAGTACTTTTAACGCTGTTAATCTTTTCCTAAATGAATGTTTTTAGAACACATTCAACACTAAAAAAACACTTGCGCGAATTAAAACCCTCCTCCTTGGGTTTGGTTCCAACCATGGGGGCCTTGCACAGAGGACACCTAAAATTGGTGGAAATCGCATGTAAAAAAACCCTGTGGTAGTGGTTTCTATTTTCGTAAATCCTACACAGTTCGACGATCAAAACGATTTAGAAAACTATCCCAAAACCTTTGATAACGATCTTAAAAAACTGCTCCCCTTCACAGACCAAGTCATTATTTATGCCCCTGAGGTTTCCGACCTTTACCCTGCTCACGATACACGGCTAAGCTATGCTTTGGGCGATTTGGAAACAGTGATGGAAGGCGCTTCACGAAAAGGACATTTTCAAGGAGTGGCTACTGTGGTCCATAAATTGTTTGCATGCATTTCGCCAACCCATGCCTATTTTGGGGAAAAGGATTTTCAGCAACTGCAAATTATACAACGCTTGGTCGAGTTGCACCAATTAAACATCACTATTGTTCCCTGCCCTATCATTCGAGAAGAAGACGGTTTGGCCATGAGTTCACGCAACACCCGCTTATCGGAAAGCGAACGCTTTTTAGCTCCAGAAATTTTTAAACAATTGCAAAAGGCTAAAACAAAAAAAAACACCCATTCTTTGGAGAAAATTACCGCTGATGTAGAACAGTTTTTTCATAACCACTCCCATTTAAAACTCGATTATTTTTCAATTACCGATGCCCAAACCCTAACCCCACTAAAGCAACTCCAAAAGGGAAAAGAAGCGCGGGCATTCATTGCCGTAAAATTGGGAGAGGTTCGCTTGATAGACAACATCAAATTTTAATATCTTTGTCGGATGCAAATCGAAGTATTAAAGTCTAAAATTCATCGTGTTACTGTAACCGGAGCAGAGCTGAATTATATCGGCAGCATAACCATTGATAAAAATCTTATGGATGCCGCAAACCTTATTGCGGGTGAAAAAGTTCAAATTGTAAACATCAACAATGGAGAACGATTAGAAACCTACGTGATTGAAGGCCCCTCCAATTCTGGGGAAATTACCTTGAATGGGCCTGCAGCAAGAAAAGTTCAAAAAGGGGATATTATCATCATCATCAGCTATTGTACCCTTCCTTTTGAAGAGGCTAAAAAAATGAAGCCGCTTTTAATTTTTCCTAATGCGTCCAACAACTTACTCGAATAGTTGTGGAACAGAAAAAATCTTCCCTACTAAAAACAATTATCCCTTTACTTATTGGTGTGTTTTTTATTTACCTGTCGGTACAAGGAACTACCGAAGAAGACCGCACTAACATTTACAACGCCATTAAAGCAGCCGATTATCGGTTTATTTTAATTTCCTTGGTCATGGGGCTTTTGAGTCATTTTTCAAGAGCATACCGATGGAATTTTATGTTGAACCCAATGGGCTATCGCCCCCGACTGATCAACAATACCTTAGCTATTTTTATCACTTACATTGCCAACTTGGGTGTTCCAAGATCGGGAGAGATTTTTCGAGCAACAGTAATGCAAACCTACGAAGACATCCCTTTTGAGAAATCTTTTGGAACCATTATTGCCGAACGAGCGGTAGATTTACTCATGTTACTTCTCAGCATCGGAATTGCACTTTTGTTGGAATTTGACCTCATTTTTTCCTTTCTAAAAAAACAAGCCATCAATCCATGGAACATTCTTTTAGGGCTTGGGTTTGGGGGCATCGGTGCTTTCTTTATATTTTATCAACTTAAGAAAAGCAACCATCCATTGGCGAAAAAACTCCTTGGCCTTACCCAAGGACTTTCCGAGGGTTTTTTGACCCTTATTCGGATGGAAAAAAAATGGGCCTACCTGCTGCATACCCTTTTTATTTGGGGCATGTATGTTTTTATGTTTTACATCATAAAATTTTCCGTTCCCGAAACTTCCGATTTGCCTTTTGAAGCTCTATTGGTGGGCTTTATTGTAGGTGCGCTAGCCATTTCCGCTACAAATGGTGGGATTGGGATTTATCCCTTTTCCGTTTCCCTAGTACTTATCAGCTATGGCATTTCAAAAGAAGCCAGTTTGGCTTTTGGTTGGATCATGTGGACTGCACAAACCGTTATGGTCATCCTTTTTGGAAGCCTTTCGTTTTTCTTGCTGCCTTGGGTAAACCGAAAAAAGTAAGGCTTTTTGGTTTTGACAGCTTCCTAGGCTTCCTTACATTTAAACAATGAATAAAGTTAAAAATGCCTTTTATTGTCAAAAATGCGGCGCCAACTATCCGCAATGGCAGGGGCAATGCCATCATTGCAAAGCGTGGAACACCCTGGTCGAGGAAATTGTTGAAAAGCAAGTTCAACAAGGATGGACACCCAGCAAAGAAGGAAGCCCAAAAAACAGCAAACCCATTCCTATCTCCGAAATTTCTATTCAATCGGAACAACGAATGGCCTGCTCCGACGCAGAACTCAATCGGGTTTTGGGCGGAGGAATTGTCCCTGGAGCAGTCATTTTATTAGGAGGGGAACCCGGGGTAGGAAAATCCACATTATTGCTCCAAATTTCTTTACTCATGCAACACAAAATACTTTATGTGTCAGGGGAAGAAAGTCAACGTCAAATTAAATTAAGAGCAGACCGTATTCCTGCGGAAAACCCAAACTGCTATGTGTTAAGCGAAACACAAACGCAAAAAATATTTCAGCAAATCGAAGAGGTCGAACCCGATCTTGTCATCATCGATTCCATTCAAACCCTTCAAACGAAATTCATCGAAAGCAGCCCCGGAAGTGTATCGCAAATCAAAACCTGCGCTGCAGAAATGATTCAATTTGCCAAAAAAACCCATATTCCGGTTTTGTTGGTGGGGCATATTACTAAAGAGGGGGCCATTGCTGGGCCCAAAGTTTTGGAACACATGGTCGATACGGTACTGCATTTTGAAGGCGACAGAAACCATGTGTACCGCATTCTTCGCGCTCAAAAAAATCGATTTGGCTCTACTTCCGAAATAGGAATTTATGAAATGTTGTCTTCAGGATTGCGCCCAGTAAACAACCCCAGCGAACTTTTAATCAGTCAAAGCAACGCCAACATGAGCGGGCACGCCATTGCGTGTACAGTAGAAGGAATTCGGCCGCTTTTGTTAGAAGTGCAGGCATTGGTTAGTTCCGCCGTTTATGGAACCCCACAAAGAAGCACCACAGGCTATAACGCAAAACGCCTCAATATGCTTTTGGCGGTCTTGGAAAAAAGAGCCGGTTTTCAATTGGGAGCAAAGGATGTGTTTTTAAACATCACCGGAGGAATCAGCAGCGAAGACCCAGCGTTGGATTTGGCTGTTGTTGCGGCCATTCTATCGAGCCATCATGATATTGCCCTTCCCAAAAACACCTGTTTTGCTGCAGAAATTGGTCTCTCGGGAGAACTTCGCCCAGTGGCCAAAATAGACCAACGCATCCAAGCCGCAGAAAAATTAGGGTTCGAAACATTTATTACCGCTCAAGTGAAACAAAAAAACTTGCCAAAAACAAGTTTACAAATCCTTGTAATTGACAAAATTGAAGCTGTTGTAGAACAATTATTTGGTTAAAAAAACTACCTTAGTTCGTATAAAATAGATCACCAATGGATAAAGTTATTCAATCCTTTCTTCAACAAGTTAGCCAACGAAATCAAAACGAACCTGAATTTATGCAGGCCGTAACCGAGGTTGCAGAAACGGTTATCCCCTATATTGTTCAACACGACATCTATTATGGCCAAAATATTTTGATGCGCATGGTAGAACCCGAACGCGTGGTTTCTTTTCGAGTGGCCTGGATCGACGATCAAGAAGAAATTCAAGTCAATAGAGGCTATCGAATTGAAATGAATTCGGCCATTGGACCCTACAAAGGGGGCTTGCGTTTTCATCCTTCCGTAAACCTAAGTGTGTTGAAATTTTTAGCTTTTGAGCAAATCTTTAAAAATCGCCTTACCACCCTTCCAATGGGAGGAGGAAAAGGAGGTTCAGACTTTAATCCCAAAGGAAGAACCGACACCGAAGTGATGCGTTTTTGCCAAAGTTTCATGACCGAACTCTTTCGACATATTGGTCCAAACCGCGATATCCCAGCGGGCGATATTGGCGTTGGCAGCCGAGAAATCGGTTATCTCTTTGGGCAATACAAACGTTTAAAAAATGAGTTTACAGGTGTATTAACAGGTAAAGGCGTCAGTTGGGGAGGCTCGCTCATTCGCCCTGAAGCAACAGGCTATGGCGTGGTCTATTTTACAGAGCAAATGCTAGCCACCAAAGGAGATGGATTTACTGGAAAAAAAGTCGCTATTTCTGGTGCTGGAAATGTAGCTCAATATGCTGCTGAAAAAGTAATTCAACTCGGAGGAAAGGTGGTTACGCTTTCCGATTCTTCTGGTTTTATCTACGATAAAGAAGGGATCGATGAAGAAAAGTTCGCTTATGTTATGCAACTTAAAAACGTAGAGCGAGGCCGAATAAAAGCCTATGCCGATCAATATCCATCAGCAGAATTTCATGCGGGTAAAAAACCATGGGGTGTTCCTTGCGATGTAGCTCTCCCTTGTGCTACACAAAACGAACTCGATTTGGAACACGCCAAAATGCTGGTAAAAAACAACTGTTTCTGTGTTGGAGAAGGAGCCAATATGCCCACAACGCCAGCGGCCATTCATTATTTTCAAAAAAACAAGGTTTTATTTGCCCCAGGCAAGGCGTCCAATGCAGGCGGAGTAGCCGTTTCTGGATTAGAAATGGCCCAAAATTCTTTACGCTACAGCTGGACTCGCCAAGAGGTAGATCAGCGATTAAAAGACATTATGATTGATATTCATCGTTCTTGCTCGCAGTATGGGGAAGAAAAAAACGGAATCAATTATGTTAAAGGAGCCAATATCGCAGGTTTTGTAAAAGTAGCAGACGCCATGTTGGCGCAAGGCGTCGTTTAGTCCCAACATGTATATAAAAAGCAAAGCGCTTGTCCTTCATTCAATTAAATACAACGACAGCAGTCTTATTGTACACTGTTACACAGAAACCAATGGAAGGCAATCGTTTCTGCTCAAAGGCATTCTTTCTGCTAAAAAAGGAAAATTTAGAAAAGCCCTTTTCCAGCCCCTAACCGCTTTGGAAATTGAATTTCAAATCAAGAACAAAGGCGGATTAAATTATTTAAAAGACGCCAAAGTGCGCAACCCTTATCAGTCCCTTTATACCCATCTTTCAAAAAATGCATTGGTTTTGTTTATTGCTGAAATCTTGCATAAAAGTTTAAAAGAAGAAGATGAAGATAAACTGCTGTATTCCTACCTAGAACACGCCCTTTTATGGTTAGACACCCACGAAGAAATCGCCAATTTTCATTTGATTTTTATGTTGCAATTAAGCAAGTATTTAGGCTTTTTCCCTCATGTTGAACATCCAGATTCTCCTTACTTTAACCTAGAAAGTGGGTGCTTTACCCACCTGCTTTCTTCGCAACAATGCATCAAAGGGCAAACCGCCTTGCTTTTAAAAGAATGTTTGGGCATGAAATTTGATAATCCCTCTTTACCAAAATTAAATCAGAAAGCAAGACGTGAATTACTCGAAGTGCTTATTCAATATTATTCTTTTCATTTGGAAGGATTTTCAACTCCCAAATCCCTTGCAGTACTCCACAGCGTTTTTGCTTAATCCGACAAAGAAGCTCCCTTGGGTCTTTCTTTTCCTTGTCACATTTTCTTGGGGGCAACAAATCCGTGTTATCGACGCACTAACGCAGGCTCCCCTGCAAGAAGTTGTCATTACAAATCCCGATCGGTCTTCTTTTGCAATCACCAACGAAAAAGGGGTTTTTGACGGGGCTGTTTTTCGTTCATCAGAAAAACTGCAAGTCCAACAAATGGGCTACGAAACGCAGTCCCTTACCCTCGAAGAAATTAAAAAAAGAAGCTTTGTTATTGCCCTTAATCTGGACGAAAAACAACTTTCAGAAATTGTTTTATCTGTTGCACGAACGGCAGAACAATCGGAGAAAATTGCTGAAAAAGTAACCGTAATTAGTCCCGACAAAACCAAAGCGGCTTTTCCTCTCAACGGGGCTGAAATACTAAATGCCGCCCCAAGCATTCGGGTACAAAAATCACAAGGTGGTGGCGGAAGTCCTGTGCTAAGAGGGTTTGAAGCCAATCGTGTGTTGTTGGTCGTTGATGGGGTTCGGCTCAACAATGCCATTTACCGTTCGGGTCATTTACAAAACGCGATGACCATTGACCCAAACAGTATTGAACGAATTGAAGTTATCTATGGATCTTCAGCCGTTGGCTATGGGTCCGACGCCCTTGGAGGAGTGGTGCATTATTACACCAAAACCCCGAAAATAAACAATACCCAAAAATTAAATAATCGTATTTCAACCCAATATAATAGTGCACTCAATGCAAACACTTATCATTTCGAAAATGAAATGAGCTTTGCGAAATGGGCCACTTTTACTAGCTTTTCTTATGCCTCGTTTGGCGATATTCGTATGGAAAAAACAGAACCCATGGCTATGCAGATTGGGGGCTTGTTCCTTTTTATTCCAACAATACTAGCAATGATTATTTTGCTGCTCCAACCCTTAACGAAAATCCTCATGTTCAGAAAAACACAGGCTATACTCAATTCGATTTTTTACAAAAATCTATTTTTAATCTAGGGGCCGATTCTCAACTCTTGCTCAACCTTCAATACTCTCGTTCTTCGGATGTGCCTCGTTTCGACAAACTCAACGAATACAGAGACAATGCGCTACGTTTTGCAGAATGGAACTACGGGCCTCAAAAACGCCTCCTCGTTTCTCCTCAGCTCAAATTATTCCCCAAGAAAAAAGGACTGTACAAAGGAACTATTACCGCCGCTTTTCAAACTATTGAAGAATCAAGAATTCAACGCAAATTCACTTCTTTAAATCGCGAAACACAAAAAGAAAATGTACAAGTATGGAGTTTAAATGGCGATTTTGAGGTGAAAAAAACCCCTTCAAATAGCCTTTCCTATGGCTTTGAAGTCATTCACAACGAAATTAAATCGGAAGCATTTGCTCAAGAATTGAGGGTTATTGAAAACCAAGTTTCGAGCTTATCCGCTGCCCTACCAATTCCTACCCGCTATCCAAGCGACGGAAGCAGCTATGCATCGCAAGCGCTTTATTCCAATTTTAGATATGATCTAAATCCCAAAACGAGTTTGAGCCTTGGAGGGCGTTTTACCGCTACCACCCTCAAAGCACGTTGGAAGGACAACGGTCTTTTGCTTTCCGATTTTGATGAAGTCAATGTCAAAAACAACGCCCTAACAGGAAGCTTTTCTGTTTCTTACCGCCCCGAGGAACCTTGGCAGGTGTATTTGCTTTTTTCAAGTGGTTTTAGAGCCCCCAACATCGACGATTTAGGGAAAATAAGGGAAAATAAAGGAATGCTTTTGGTTCCCAATCCTGAGTTAAAACCCGAGTATGTTTATTCCATAGATGGAGGAGTTCGTTTCATTCCTTATTCCAAAAAAATAAATTTGAATTTGCGTTTTTATACCACTGGAATAAAAGACTATATCGGACGAATGATTCACAACCTTGCAAGCGAAGTTTCAGCAAGCGATGTAAATGCCATTATGTTCAGTGAAGAAATGGTGCTTACCCAGGCCAACACCAACATTGGAAACGCCCGCATTAGCGGTCTTTCTTTGGAAGGAAAATGGAAAATGACACAAGCCTTAGCCCTTGCCCATTACACAACCTACACCCACGCTTCTGAAAATAACGTGCTGGGGCCCTTGCCTTCTATTTTACCTTTCTTCGGGCGCAACGAAATTACGTTTGATGATCGAAATTTTTCGTTTCAATTCCGGCATGAATTTGCGGGAAAAAAGAAAGCGGAGGACTTCAGCTTAGGAGGAGAAGATGGCTTGGAAGAAACCCCTGTAATTAATCTTCCCAACGATCTTACTCGTTTTGCTGGGAGTCCTAGATGGTCTACTTTTTCACTTTATGGACAGTATGAAGTAAATGAGCAGGTGGAGGTTAACATTGGCATTGAAAACATCACCGATGTGCATTACAGAACTTTTGCCTCAGGGGTGAGTGCTCCAGGGAGAAGTTTTCTTGTAGGGGCTCATGCCAATTTTTAAAAAGTAATGGCTTCCAAGTTTCTTTTTACTTCTTTCCATTCCTTTTTTATTATGCTTAGAACAACACTGTCTCTACTTCCTTTTTCAGCCGTACAATTGTTGCGTAAAGTGCCTTCATAGGTGCAACCTATTGCCTTCATTGCAGCTATGCTTTTCTCATTTTTGGCATCTGCCCTAAACTCTACTCGTTCCATTTTTAAATCGTCAAAGGCATATGTCAATAACAACAACTTACAATGGCGGTTTAAGCCCGTTCGCTGGAATGCTTTCCCATACCAAGTATGCCCAATGCTTATCGAATGGTGATGAAAATCGATGTTGTAAAAACGAGTACAACCCGCAACTTTTCCCCCTTTTTTATCAAAAACAAGGAATGGATAAGCGGTTTGCTCTTCTCTAAATTGAAGGGCCAATCGAAGGTATTTTCCCAACTGCTCTTCTCCAGCAGCAGAGGTAAGTGCATAGGTCCACAAATCGGGTTCTTTTAAAGAAAAAGGAAGTAAAAAAGCATGGTCCGATAGCGACAAAGGACGCAATTGAATCCTTTTATTTTCAAGAATTAAATCCTTTTTAAAATTAAATGTCATGGGCAAAGTAGCAAGTTGCTGTTTGGTTCAAGAGTAAATGTATAAAATTCCTTAATTTCGCAGCTCTAGAACACTACCCTATGGGCTTTAAGGAACATAAGCAACTTCAATTGGCAACAGTCGCTAAGGAAATACTTTCCTTTTGGGAGGCATCTTCCATTTTTGAGAAAAGTGTAAAAACGCGATCGGGAAACCCCCTTTTGTTTTTTTTGAAGGTCCTCCTTCCGCCAACGGAATGCCTGGAATTCACCACGTAATGGCCCGTGCGATTAAAGATATTTTTTGTCGTTTTAAAACCCAAAAAGGATATCAGGTTAAACGAAAAGCGGGTTGGGACACCCATGGTCTACCTGTAGAACTTGGGGTAGAAAAAGAACTCGGAATCACAAAAGATGCCATTGGAAAAAGCATTTCGGTAGATGAATACAACCAAGCTTGTAAAAAAGCAGTCATGCGCTACACCGATGTTTGGAACGAGCTTACGCGTCAAATGGGTTATTGGGTCGATATGGAAGACCCCTATGTGACCTATACACCCAAGTACATCGAATCGGTTTGGTGGTTATTAAAACAAATTTATGATCAAGGGTTGCTCTACAAAGGGTATACCATTCAGCCCTATTCTCCCAAAGCAGGAACAGGTTTAAGTTCACATGAGCTCAATCAGCCTGGGACTTATCGCGATGTGACAGACACTACGGTAACTGCGATGTTCAAATGCATTCCCGAGAGTTTACCCGAAGAACTAAAAAGCAAGGAAGACTTTTTTATTCTTGCCTGGACAACTACCCCTTGGACCCTGCCCTCCAATACAGCGTTGACTGTAGGAAAGAAAATCGACTATGTGGTTGTACATACCTACAACCAATATACCCACCAGCCCATTCAAGTGCTTTTAGCGGCGGCCTTAGTTGGAAAACAATTTTCTGGGAAATACACCGCAGTCGCCTCCAAAGAGGAGCTAGACACTTATGAAAAAGGCGCAAAAAAAATACCCTACTTCTTAGGTACAACAATAAAAGGAGAACAACTCATTGATATTCGCTACGAGCAACTTTGGCAAGAAGCACCATTACCTTTAAGGAACTCTGAAAATGCATTTCGAGTGATTGCTGGAGATTTTGTAACCACCGAAGACGGAACAGGAATTGTGCACACCGCTCCTACTTTTGGGGCCGACGATGCGCAAGTAGCCAAAGAAGCTACTCCTCCGGTGCCTCCTCTTTTGGTTTTGGATGAAAATGAGAATGAAGTCCCCCTGGTTGATTTACAAGGAAAATTCCATCATAGTCTTCCAAACATTGGAGGGAAATATGTGAAAAACGATTACTACAAAGAGGGAGAAGCGCCTGAAGAATCGGTGGATGTAGATATTGCCATCGGTTTAAAAGAAGAAAACAGAGCCTTTAAAGTTGAAAAATACGTTCACTCTTATCCCAATTGCTGGCGCACCGACAAACCCATTTTGTATTACCCTTTAGACTCGTGGTTTATTCAAGTCACAAAGGTGAGAGACAAAATGGTGAAGCACAACCAAAGCATTAATTGGAAACCGGCTTCAACAGGAGAAGGGCGTTTTGGAAACTGGTTAGCAAATGCTAACGATTGGAACTTATCGCGCTCCCGTTTTTGGGGAATTCCCCTTCCCATTTGGCGAACCGAAGACGGAAACGAATCTTTGATGATCGGTTCTGTAGAAGAACTCTACAATGAAATCGAAAAGGCCATTCAAGAAGGAATAATGAAAAAAAATCCTCTCGAAGGGTTTGTTATAAATGACATGTCTGAGGAGAACTATAACAAAATCGATTTGCACAAAAACATTGTGGATGGAATCGTTTTAGTTAGCCCAAAAGGCAAAGCAATGCACCGCGAAAGTGACCTCATCGATGTTTGGTTTGATTCTGGATCTATGCCCTATGCACAGTGGCATTATCCTTTCGAAAACAAAGAGAAAATCGATCAGAACGAATCCTTCCCTGCCGATTACATTGCGGAAGGAGTCGATCAAACCCGAGGATGGTTTTACACCCTTCATGCCATTGCTACACTTGTTTTTGATTCTCCTGCCTATAAAAATGTCGTTTCGAACGGACTGGTATTAGACAAAAATGGACAAAAAATGTCCAAGCGATTGGGCAATGCCGCAGACCCTTTTGAAACCTTAGAAAAGTACGGAGCAGATGCCACGCGTTGGTATATGATTTCCAATGCAAATCCATGGGATAATTTAAAATTTGATTTAGAAGGAATTGCAGAAGTTTCTAGAAAGTTCTTTGGTACGCTTCACAACACCTATTCTTTCTTTAGTTTGTACGCCAACATCGATGGGTTTGCATACAAAGAGGACACCATTGCTGTGGAAGATAGAACCGAGCTAGATCAATGGATTCTTTCAGAACTCAACCAACTTATTGCTGTTGTAGACGACGCCTACAATGACTATGAACCCACAAAAGCCACCCGTGCAATTTCAGAGTTTGTACAAGAAATTCTGAGCAATTGGTATGTACGTCTTTCAAGAAGAAGGTTTTGGAAAGGAGATTATCAAAACGATAAAATTGCAGCCTACCAAACCCTGTACGAATGCCTTTTATGCGTTAGTAAATTAATGGCTCCTGTGGCTCCCTTTTATGCCGAGCAACTCTATAAAGACCTCACCGCTACCACTCAAAGCGAGCAGTTTGAATCTGTTCACCTATCGGTTTTCCCAACGGCAAATTTAGCCCTTCGAAACACCGCCTTAGAAAGCCAAATGAGCAAGGCACGCACCATTGCTTCTCTTGCACTTTCGCTGCGTAAAAAAGAGCAAATTAAAGTACGCCAACCCCTTCAAAAAATCATGGTTCCTGTGCGGAACGAAGAGGAAAAAAACGCCATTGAACGAGTAGCAGAGTTAATTAAGTCTGAAATCAATGTTAAAACCATTGAGTTGATTGACGATGCTAGCGAAATATTAGTGAAAGAAATAAAACCCAATTTTAAACAATTGGGCCCTCGATTTGGGAAAAACATGAAGCTGGCTGTCCAAGCCATTCAAGGGCTGAACGATGAGCAAATCAAAACCCTGGAAAGTGGAAACGAAGTGGTTGTAGAAGTTCAAGGAGAATCGATTGAACTCCATCAAGATGATGTCATCATTCAATCCAAAGACATCGAAGGCTGGTTAGTGGCCAATGGAAACGGGCTCACCGTAGCGCTGGATATACAACTCACCGAGGAACTTATCGATGAAGGAATTGCCAGAGAGATGATTAATCGCATCCAAAACTTAAGGAAAGATAGCGGATTGGACGTGACTGATAAAATTATTTTATATTTGAAAGAAGATGAATCTCTAAAAAAAGTTTTCGCCGAACACGCAGGCTATATAAAACAAGAAACCCTATCGGAAGATCTTGTTTTTCAAAGCCAGATTGAAGAGGGAGAATCCGTAGCTTTCGATCAAATTGAAACAATTATTAAACTCGAAAAACGATAAACTATGGCCACCGTTGTAAAAAACAGATATCCAGACAAAGACTTACAAGAGTTTAAAACACTCATTGAAGAAAAAATCGTTAAAGCCAATGAAGATTTAAAGCTTCTAAAAAGTTCCTATATGAATGATGGGAACAATGGAACGGAAGATACTTCTCCAACATTCAAAGCGTTTGAAGAAGGCTCTGAAACCATGTCCAAAGAAGCAAATACCCAACTCGCTTTACGTCAAGAAAAATTCATTCGAGATCTTAAAAATGCGCTTATCCGCATCGAAAATAAGACCTATGGTGTTTGCCGTGTAACGGGCAAATTAATTCAAAAAGAGCGGCTTATTTTAGTGCCCCATGCCACCTTGAGCATCGAGGCCAAAAACATGCAAAAATAATTCGCTGTCGAATTTTAATTTACTGTCTTTGCTGGGCTAGCTTTGGTGTTGCCCAAAATCAATCCCTTACCAAATACCCTATTGAAGACCTTTCCTCATTGGAAGGAATTCTTCCTTTTGTTCACGCACTAGTCGTTTCTTCCACCGTGGAAAATGAAATAAGCGAAAGCTACCAATCGGAAGGAGAATACCAAGGGCAAATTCAATTGAACAAAGTGCTTTTGAATCGGCACTTGCTTCTCAATGAACAAAGAGGCCTGGAATTTCCGTTTTTTCACGACAAGCTCAGCGCCCACAAAGTCATAGCCACTAGCCTTACTTTGCACCTTCCTGTTTCGCTTCCTATCGATTTAACTCTTGAAAATGCCAAAGTGGTGATTTCTGGAGCATTTCAAAATTTTTATTTGTCGTTAAAGGAAGGAGAAGTCATCATCAATAGCCCATCATTAGTGGGGAAAATTGAAACCAAATTCGCTGCTATAAATGGGGAAGCCCTCAAATCAAAAGCCATCGTTAACCCCTCTTTAAAGGAAGAAAAAGGGCTTTTAGAAAAAACGTTGGTCTTAAAAAGCCTGCACGGGAAAATTTCTACCAATTCCAACAGAAAATAAGTACATTTGAATGCTTAGAAACACATTTCTTTTCCTATGCCGAAAATCAACTTACAACGCGCACTTTTTTTGATCTTTCTTTTGGTTTTCGCAGATCAAGCTCTTAAAATTTACATCAAATTAAACTATCCATTATCGGTTTTTGGACAAGCGGCAATCGTCGATTGGGTGTTTTTCAAGCTTCTTTTTATTGAAAACAAAGGAATGGCATGGGGAACAACCATCAATGACATACTCCCTTTTTTAAGCGAGGATGTGGCCAAACTTTTTCTCACCCTGTTTCGATTGGTCGCCATTGGATATTTGGGGTACTGGGGCTATGGGTTGTTCAAAAAAAACAGTCCGACTTTGCTCCGAATTGCCTTGTGTTTTATTTTCGCTGGCGCCATTGGTAACCTCATCGATTCACTTTTTTATGGCGTTCTGTTCAGCCACAGTTATGGACAAGTGGCCACTTTTTTACCCGAAGAAGGCTATGCGCCTTTGTTTTATGGTCATGTAGTAGACATGCTTCAATTTCCTTTAGTAAGTTGGACTTGGCCAACATGGGTGCCTGGAGTAGGCGGAGAACCCTACACCTTTTTTGCTTATGTGTTTAACCTTGCCGATGCAGCCATCAGTACTGGTGTGGGCATTCTCATCTTTTTTAATAAGCGTATTTTCGGAAGCTAAAACCGGTAGACTTCATTGGGTGTTAGGCAAAAATCCAACGGCACATCGGTAGCTGTTGTTGGAATCGATTCCTCTGGCGGAAAAAAAGCCAACCCAACTTTAATGCAATCCGTTCGGCTTTCAGCAAAAAAACGATCGTAATATCCTTTTCCATAGCCCAAACGATTTCCTTTTTTATCGAAAGCCAACAAGGGGGTAAACACCACATCAAAATCCGTGGAGGCCATCGCTTCTCCGTTCACCGGCTCGGGAATTCCCCATGAATTGATTCGAAGCGAAGTTGTTTCATTAAGTAGAATATGTTCTAAAGTGTTTGCTTTTGGGTTCATTTTAGGCACTGCAATGTTTTTTTCTCGGCCTTGTAACAAGGTTAATAAGGGATGGGTGTCAATTTCATTGTGCTTTGCACTGGTTAAAAACAAATGAAAATGTGCTTTGTTCCATATGGGAAGATCTAGCGAACGATTGGCAATGGCCAAGCTGGCCTTTTCTTGTTCGGCGAGCGATAATTCTTTTCGCCGTTTTTTATAAACTTCGCAAAGTTGGGTTTTGTCCATGAATAGCAATTGTTCAGACAAAGAAAAGCATTATTTTTGGGTTGAACCTTTTGCGCAAATGGACTATCCAGAACTCAGCATTCAATTAAAAACCCTCCCTAACGATCCTGGTGTTTACCAATACTTCGATCAGAAAGATGTGGTCATCTATGTTGGAAAAGCCAAAAACCTCCGCAAAAGGGTCAATTCTTATTTTACCAAAACCCACGATAACAACCGAACACGCCTACTGGTAAAAAATATTGTTCGAATCGAACATATTGTGGTCAATAGCGAAATGGATGCGCTTTTATTGGAAAATAATCTGATAAAAAAATACCAGCCGCGCTACAATGTCTTGTTGAAAGATGACAAATCGTACCCTTGGATTTGTATCAAAAAAGAACGCTTTCCTCGCATTTTTGCTACCCGAAAAATAATCCGTGACGGTTCCGAATATTACGGCCCCTACACCAGTATGAAAACGGTGCGGACTTTATTGGATTTAATCAAAGGCCTTTATCCTTTACGCACTTGTAATTTTGATCTCTCAGAAGAAAAAATAGAAGCAGAAAAGTACAAAGTATGCCTCGAATATCATTTGGGCAATTGCTTGGCTCCCTGTGTTTCAAAAATCGATCAAGCAAAATACGACGACAACATCAAGGCCATCCGCGCCATCATTAAAGGCAATTTTAAAGATTCCCTTCAGCAGTTTTCTGCCCAAATGAAAACCCATGCCGAGGAAATGGAATTTGAAGAAGCCCAGAAAATCAAAGACAAACTGGATGTGCTTCAAAACTACCAGGCCAAATCAACCATTGTTAACCCAAAGATTAGCAATGTCGATGTATTTTCCATCATCACCGACGAAGCCTATGGATATGTCAATTTCTTGCAACTTTCCTACGGTTCTATTATCCGGTCGCACACCATCGAGATTAAGAAAAAGTTAGACGAGTCGGCAGCCGAACTCCTGGTATTGGCTATTGTCGAAATTCGGCAACGCTTTCATTCTCAATCCCCAGAAGTATATGTCCCTTTCCCAATCGATTTAGGGAAAGACCTTAAAGTCACCGTGCCGCTATTGGGAGACAAAAAACACTTGGTCGATCTTTCGGAACGCAATGCAAAATACTTCCGAATGGAGCGGTTTAAACAAATGCAAATCGTAGATCCCGATCGGCACACCAACCGGTTGATGCAGCAAATGAAAGCCGATTTACGCCTGTCGGAAGAACCTCGTCATATTGAATGTTTTGACAATTCGAATTTGCAAGGCTCAAACCCTGTAGCTGCCTGTGTTGTTTTTCGAAATGGAAAAGCCTTTAAAAAAGATTATCGCCATTACAACATCAAAACCGTTGAGGGGCCCGACGATTTTGCTTCCATGGAAGAGGTGGTTTTCCGAAGATACAAACGCCTACAAGAAGAAGAAAAATGTTGTTGCCACAACTCATCATTATCGATGGAGGAAAAGGACAGCTTTCTTCGGCCCTAAAAAGCTTAGACCGTTTAGGCCTTAGAGGGAAAATTGCCATTGTAGGCATTGCAAAACGATTGGAAGAAATCTATTTTCCTGGAGATTCTATTCCGTTGTATTTGGATAAAAAATCGGAAAGTTTAAAAGTCATACAGCACTTAAGAAACGAAGCGCATCGCTTCGGAATAACTTTTCATCGCAATAAAAGAAGTAAGGGTGCAATTCAATCTGAATTGGACCAAGCACCGGGTATTGGTCCAAAAACCAAAGAGCAACTTATGCGTCATTTTAAGTCAATAAAACGCATGAAAGCCGCTTCTTCAGAAGACATTCAAAAAGTAATTGGTAAGAAAAAAGGAGAACAATTGTTTCGCTTTTTTCAAACAGGAGCAACGCGTTAAATAATCGTAAAATCCCTTTTTTAAAGCAAAGCATTTTATAATTTGCAACAAGAAAAATCATTATGCTTAGGAAAATTCTCCTGTTTTGCTCCCTTTTCATTTTCGCCCTGGCCTGGGGCCAAGAAAAAACATTGTCCCTCTCACCGATGTCTCTTCAGGCTTTTGACCAAGGAGAATGGTTTGAATTTCGCATTCATTATGGGGTGTTTAACGCCAGTCAGGTAACGCTGGGTATAACAGCAGACACCCTCGATCAAGTCCCCGTTTTTCATGCAAAAGGATATGGTAAAACCACTGGATTGGCGCGTCTTTTCTTTAAAGTTGAAGATTATTATGAATCTTATTTTAGCCAAAACGACGGCCTCCCGCAATGGTTTATTCGAAACATAAACGAAGGAGGCTACAAAAAAAATGTTGAAATTCGTTTCGATCATGAGAACAGTAATGCGCTTGTTGAAGACAAAAAGCGAAAGAAAAAATCAACCCACGAAATCAATCCGAAGGCACAAGATTTAATTTCTGCTTTTTATTACTTAAGAAATTTTTACGACACAAAGGATTTAAAAAAAGGAGATGTCATTTTACTAAACATGTTTTTTGATCAAGAAAATTATCCCTTTAAACTTGTATGTCTTGGAAGGGAAACCTTAGAAACCAAATTTGGAAAAGTAAAATGTGTGAAAATGCAGCCCTACGTTCAAAGCGGACGAGTATTTAAAGCACAGGAAAGCGTTACCCTTTGGGTGAGCGACGATGCCAATAAAATCCCCGTTCGTATGCGAGCCGACCTTCGGGTAGGGGCCATCGATTGTGATTTGGAAAACTTTAAAAATTTAAAAAATCCCTTTGTTATTCAAGTGGATTAAATTGTTGTTAACTTTTTGAATAAAACTTCCTGCACTAGGGGTCAAAAAAAGAAACTTTCCGAAATTTGCACACATGACAAAAGGATTTTATCAAACCGGAATTGCCTTACTCGTCCTTTTCCTTTTCTTAGGATGTAAAAACAAATCCGCTCCTGCAGCCACTTCCGAAAGCACAACCGAAGAAACAACGCTTCCTCCCGACATGCGCTATGGTTTTGATTTTAATCAGTTTGAAGCAAAAAAAAGTAAAATACAACGAGGAGACACCTTTGGGGCAATTCTAGAAAACAATGGAATTGACTACCCTGAGGTGTACAACATTCTTCAAAAAATAAAGGGAAAAGTCAATGTGCGAAAACTGCAAATTGGTAAACCCTATACTCTGTTATACACCAAAGACAGTGTTCCGACACCGAAAGTATTTATTTATCATCCCGATAATTTGGGGTACAATATCATTCAGCTGCGCGATAGCATTTATGGAAAACAAGTGAAAAAAGAAATCCGTACGGTTGAACTTGAGGCCACTGGAGTAATCTACAGTTCGCTTTATGAAACCATGCAAAACAGCGGTTACAACAGCATGCTCACCTATTACTTGGCCGATGTATATGCGTGGACCATCGATTTTACGCGATTGGCAAAAGGCGATCGTTTTAAAGTCATTTACACCGAAAAATTTGTAGACGACAGCACTTCCGTAGGCATTGAAAAAATAAAAGCCGCGTTCTTTGAACACCGCGGAAAAGGATATTATGCCTATGAATTTGAAACGGATAAAGAAAAAGGGATTGTCGATTATTTTGATGAAAATGCAAAAAACCTTCGCCGTGCCTTTTTAAAAGCTCCCGTAAAATTTAGTCGCATCTCTAGCCGGTATAATCTCAAACGGAGAATTGCATATTATGGTCGCGTAAAACCACACAAAGGAACCGACTATGCCGCTCCTGTTGGCACCCCCATTATGGCCACCGCAAAAGGGAGGGTAACCAAGGCAAGTTACACGAAAGGAAATGGGAACTATGTAAAAATTAAACACAACAACACCTATTCTACCCAGTACCTACACATGAAAAGGCGCAAAGTCCGCGTGGGGCAATACGTGAACCAAGGTGATGTTATTGGATGGGTAGGAATGACTGGAAATACTTCTGGGCCGCACGTTTGCTATCGTTTTTGGAAAAACGGCCGACAGGTAGACCCCTACAAACAAAAACTTCCCGAAGCAAAACCCATTTCAAGAAAACTAAAAACCACCTATTTCCAGCATATCGAATCCACTAAAAAACAACTGGAGTGTCTTTCTTTTCATGAGGAAATAAACACTTCCCTAGCAATGCAAAACTAATTATGAGCCTCCCAAAAATAAACCCAACCCAAACAGACGCTTGGAAAAAGCTTCAAGCCCATTTTGAAGCTACTCAGCACACTTCTATTTCCTCTTTATTTGAAACCCACCCCACCCGGTTCAACGATTTTACCATTGTGTGGGAAGATTTTCTTGTCGATTTTTCTAAGAATAAAATCACTCAAGAAACCCTATCCTTACTCGAAGAGCTCGCTCAAGAGGTTGGTTTATCAACAGCCATGGAAGCCTATTTTGGGGGAGAAAAAATAAACCAAACCGAAAACAGAGCGGTGCTTCACACGGCACTGCGTGCTCCTGATGAAGCACAAATTTATGTAGACGATTTGGATGTGATGCCTGAAGTGGTTGCGGTAAAAGAAAAAATGAAATCGTTTTGTGATGATGTCATTTCTGGAAAACATAAAGGATATACTGGTAAAGCAATTGAGAACATCGTCAATATCGGTATTGGAGGCTCCGACCTCGGACCCGCTATGGTGACCGAAGCGCTTCAGTTCTATGCCAATCATTTAAACGTTCAATTTGTTTCCAATGTGGAAGGGGATCATGTTCGAGAGGTAATCAAAACCTTGGACCCGGAAACCACACTTTTTGTCATCGTTTCAAAAACCTTCACCACACAAGAAACCCTGAGCAATGCCACCACGATAAGAAAATGGTTTTTAACCCATGCCTCAGAAGCGGCCATTGCCAATCATTTTGTTGCGGTGTCCACCAACCTAGAAAAAATTGCTGAATTTGGAATTCACCCCGATCATGTGTTCCCCATGAAAGACTGGGTAGGCGGTCGTTTTTCCCTGTGGAGCACTGTGGGATTAAGCATTTCTCTGGCTGTAGGTTTTGAAAATTTTGACCAACTTCTCCAAGGAGCACATAAAATGGATCAGCATTTTAAAACCGCTCCTTTTCAAGAGAACATCCCCGTTGTGCTTGCCCTTTTGAGTGTGTGGTACAATAATTTTTACCAAGCCGAAAGCGAAGCCATCATTCCTTACACCCAATACTTGAGAAACCTCCCTGCTTATTTGCAACAAGGAATTATGGAAAGTAATGGAAAAGGGGTCGATCGCAATGGTGAAAAAATAGACTACCAAACAGGAACCATTATTTGGGGAGGCTCGGGAACCAACGCCCAACACGCCTTTTTTCAACACATTCACCAAGGAACAAAATTGATTCCTGCCGATTTTATTGGGTTTAAAAAAAGCCTTTACAACGAAACAGAGCATCAACAAAAATTGATGGCGAATTTTATAGCGCAAACCGAGGCGCTAATGCGTGGAAAAACACAAGAAGAAGCAGAAAAGGAATTGAACGCCAAAGGCTTGTCGCAAGAAGAGATTGCCCTTTTGGCTCCTTTTAAAGTATTTGAAGGAAACAAACCCACAAACACCTTGCTTATTGATGCCTTGACGCCCGAAAGCATTGGAAAATTGATTGCTATGTACGAACAAAAAATATTTGTGCAAGGGGTGCTTTGGAACATCTATAGTTATGACCAATGGGGAGTGGAACTCGGAAAACAATTGGCCAATACAATTTTAACCGATATCAAAGGAGAAACTAAAAACCCACACGATGCTTCTACAACAGGCTTACTAAACCATTTAGGTTAAGCTTTTTGGTATTATTTGGTTTTGTTACAGTGTGATGTTTTCCTTTAAATAGGCAACTACTTCGTTAGGGTTGTCGAGTACTTTAATGAAGTCCATGTCCTTAGCGCTAATGGTATAACCGACCATTTGGTGCAACTGTTCAATAAGTTTATTCCAATAAACAGAATCGAATAAAACGATAGGGCGTTTTTTAATTTTTCCCGTTTGAATTAAGGTAAACACTTCAAAAAATTCGTCGAGCGTGCCCACTCCTCCTGGAGCAATGACAAAGGCGGCACTGTAGTTGACAAAAATGACTTTGCGTGCAAAAAAATAATTAAACCCTACCTGATTGTCTAAAAAATCGTTCGAGCATGTTTCAAAAGGCAAATAAATGGACAAGCCAACAGAAGAACTCGGCCCCATAGACGCCCCTTTGTTCGCAGCCTCCATCAATCCTTTTCCGCCTCCAGAAATGATTCCGTAGCCAGCTTCTGAAAGGCCTTTGGCAATTGCTATGGTGGCTTTGTAATGTGGGTGGGAAGGTGCTGTTCGAGCTGAACCGAAAATAGAAACGGAAGGACCCGTGTTTTGCATCATTTTTTTTGCCGCTTCAAACTCTTTAATGACGTTTTCTAAATTGATCATAGGTGGTATTTATTAACATGGTTTAGGGAATGTATTTCTCTATAAGATAATCCTTTTTTTTAAAAGCATTTTTGTTGATAAAGAAAATATTTGTTAGCAATTTGTTAAAATTGAGCCTTAAAAGTTTTTTTAAATTTGTGCCATTCAAAACTAAAAACTCATGAAAAAAATTTTAATTGTAGTTGCTTTCATTGGTGCCTCACTGCAAGCCCAAGAAGCAAATGAGCAAGTTCAAGACTCTCTTTTGTTAGAGGTTAACCTTACTGAGGTTGTTATCTCTTCTGGAGTAATTGACATTGCTAAAGAAAGAGAAACACCGATTGCTGTAAGTACCATTAAGGCACAAGAAATTCAAGAACGTGTCGGAAACATGGAATTTCCAGAAATCATGAACAATACCCCTGGGGTATATGCTACCAAACAAGGTGGAGGTTATGGAGATTCTCGTTTAAGTCTTCGTGGATTTACACAAAGAAACACTTCTTTCCTTATTAACGGTCAGCCTGTAAACGACATGGAAAACGGTTGGGTATACTGGTCGAACTGGCAAGGTCTTGTAGACGTAGCAAGTGGAATTCAGGTACAACGTGGATTGGGAGCTTCTCAACTTGCTGTTCCTTCTGTTGGGGGTACTGTATCCATTTTTACCAAAACAGCGGATAAGCAGCGCGGAGGTGTTGTTTCGCAAATGATTGGTAACGACAACTACATGAAAACAACGGTGAGCTACAACACAGGAAGAAACGAAAAGGATGGTCTTCAAGCTACTTACTTTCAAAGTGGGCTGGAGACGGTTATGTGTATAACACAAGTGGTGAAGGAACCACTTATTTCTTTGCTTTAGGTTATAACCCTGAAGGTTCAGCGCACAGCGTAAACTTCTCTTTGTTGGGAGCAGGACAGTGGCACCACCAACGCGATGTTTGGGTGTCTATTCGCGACTTTCAAAACTTTGGAGATAGTGGAATCGACCAACGTTGGAATTCCAATGGAGGAACTCTTCGTGGAAGCGAATACAACTTACGTAGAAACTTCTACAACAAGCCTTTAGCTACCCTTAACTGGGATTGGAAAATTAAAGATAACATCACCTTGGCTACTTCACTTTACGGCTCTTCAGGACGTGGTGGAGGAACTGGGCCACGTGGAAACAACTTCCGCAACAGTGCCATCGACTTCTTGCCTTTCCGCAAAGACTTAACGGAGCACTACATTGAAAACGGAAGAGGAACTCGTGATGCTGATGGATTCATTAACTACGATGCCGCTTTAACAACCAACCGTGAAAATGCACAACCTTATAGTGGCGCTATTTCTGGATACGAAGGATTGCGTATCGGATCGAACGGATTTAGAAATGACGGTGTAAGCCGTGAAGTTCTTGTTCGTAGAGCTTCTATGAATTCGCATGACTGGTTTGGTGGAATCATGAATTTAAAAATTGAAGCCGATAAATTTACTTACAGCTTTGGAGTAGATTTACGTGACTACACTGGGTATCACTACCGAGTGTTGAACGACCTTCTTGGTTTAGATGGCTACTACAGTACTGGAAACAAAAACAGTGCAGGTCAAATCATCGAAACTCTAGTGGATGCTTCTCCATTTGGAAATACAGGTCTGAAAGGCCCAAAAATTGATTATTACAACATCGGTTATGTAGGCTGGCAAGGTGCCAACACCATGATTGAGTACAACAACGGCAGCAACTTGACTGCTGTATTGCAAATGGGACTTTCAAATCAATCATTCCAACGTGAAGATTTGTTTGACCAAGTGGGCAACCCATTATCCGAAAAGAAAAATGTAGGTGGGGGTTACATCAAAGGAGGTGCTAACTACAACTTCAACGAAAACAGCAACGTATTCTTTAACGCTGGGGTAATTGAGCGTCAACCTAATTTTGATGCTGTATTCCCTAACTATGCAAACGCTGTTAATCCTGATTTACAGACAGAAAAAATTACTTCTTTTGAATTAGGATACGGATACGTAAGCAACGCTTTAAAAGTAAACGTAAACGCTTATTACTCCAACTGGGGGAATCGTTTTATTTCTAGAGGATTTACCAATTCTCAAGGGGCAGAAGGCACAGCTCAATTTAGAAACATCGACCAAACGCATACAGGTCTTGAGTTAGAAGCAACCTACCGCCCAACTGGAAACTTGCGTTTACGCGGAATGCTTTCTATCGGTGACTGGAGATACACCAAAGACTTTACAGCGACTTTGTTTGATGACAACCAAAACCAAATTGGAGATGGAACGCTTTACACCAAAGATGCTAAAGTGGGTGATGCTGCACAGTTTGTTTCTTACTTAGAAGCCGATTACCGCATCAGCGACGAGTTTAGCTTAGACCTTGGATGGAGAAGTGTAGATAACCTTTATGCCGATTTCAGTATTACAGACAGTGATTTCTTAAATCCTGGCAACAAAGGAGCCTACAAACTTCCAGCATACAACCTTGTTGACCTAGGAGCCACAGTACGTTTCTCTATTCTTGGAGAGGCAATGTCGGCCCGTTTGAATGTAAACAACCTTTTCAACGAAGAGTACATTGCAGAATCTAATTCAAACATCCATGCTGATGCTACCTCTACTACCTACAACGGAGTAGACACACGCAACTACGTATGGTTTGGATTTGGAACAACGTGGAACTTAAGTTTACGTTACCGTTTCTAAATCAGAATCGACAATAAAAAAGGAAAAGCCCTGCTTATTCAAGCAGGGTTTTTTTATGAATGAAATCGAATTGCTTTGATTTGAAGTTGAAGCGAGCTTTGCCCATTCCATTCGTTTTCGCTCAGTGTGTAAAGGAGATCGAATGCGGTTCCTTTTTTAATTTCTTCAAAAGCACTCGCCTGCTGAAAAGCGATTCCCACTAGTGTTTTTTCATGGTGTTTAATTTCAAGACGAAGGTGGTTTTTTTCTTTCCCAACCAAGCGTGTACCTCCCGCATCTCTGCAATTTGTTGTACAAAAAACAGGGCGCATATTTTTGGGACCAAAGGGTGCCATTTGCGCAATTATCCGATAGAGTTTGGATGTAATTTCCTCCTTTTCTAATGGCAAATCATAGGTTAAACTCGGCTGCTGTTGTTCGGGCAAAATTGTTTTTGCCACCTGTTGCTCAAAAGCCGCTTTAAAGGCTTCTAGATCAGTTTCTGAAAGGGTTAGCCCTGCTGCGTATTTGTGTCCTCCAAATTGCTCTAAATGCATTTTACAGGCGTCGATGGCTTTATAGACATCAAACCCCTTTACCGAGCGCGCAGAACCTACATAATTCTGCCCCGATTTGGTAAGCACTATCGTAGGGCGATAGTGCGTTTCAATCAATCGAGAGGCAACAATACCCACCACGCCTTTGTGCCAATCTTCATGATGCACCACCGTGGTAAAAGCATTTTCGTTTTGCTTTACTTCGATTTGATTTAAGGCTTCTTTTGTTATTTGTTCGTCTGTTGCTCTTCTTTGCGCATTATAGATTTCTATTTCCTTACTCAATTGTTGCACCTCTGCATCGTCGGAAGCGCAAAGCAATTCGGCTGCCAGAAGCGCGTGTTTCATTCGCCCTGCCGCATTTATTCTTGGGGCCACCTTAAACACAAGGTCAGAAACCGTAACTGGTTTTTTTAAATCGCCCAAAAGGGATTGAATGCCTAAACGAGGAGCCGTTTGAATTTGCTTTAACCCTAAAGCAGCCAACACCCTATTTTCTCCTTCCATTGGCACAATGTCTGCTGCAATTGCAGTGGCCACTAAATCCAAATATGGGAAAAGAGCTTTCGTGGGTGTTTCCCATGTTGTTGCTAGGGCCTGAATCAGTTTAAATCCAATTCCGCAACCACAAAGTTCATCAAAGGGGTAATTACAATCGCTGCGTTTTGGATTCAATATGGCGTGCGCGGCAGGCATTTCGTCACCTGGTAAATGGTGATCGCAGATGATAAAATCGATGCCTTTTTCTTGGGCATAAGCGATTTGTTTTTTTGCTTTAATTCCACAGTCTAAAGCAATAATTAAGCTTACCTCTTGGGAGGCGGCCACATCGATTCCTTGGAGTGAAATTCCATATCCCTCGGTATACCGATCGGGAATATAGGGGTGTATTGCTTGGCTTTTCGATTGCAAGAAAGAGGTCATTAAGGCCACAGAAGTGGTGCCGTCCACATCATAATCGCCATAGACCATTATTTTTTCATTTTGGGCAATCGCTGTTGTAATGCGATGGACTGCTTTTTGCATGTCTCGCATTAAAAAAGGATCGTGCAAATCTTCCCATTGCGGTCTAAAATAGGCTTTTGCACTTTCAAAATTGGCAATCCCTCTTTGAGCCAATAGGGCAGCAACCACTTTAGAGACGCCAAGCTCTTTCTGTAGCACCGCAACAGTAGTCGCTTCTGGAATAGGGAGGGGTTTCCAATGCATTTTTTTCTATTTTGATTGTCCTTTTCCTTGAAGGCATAAAACGAATTCCCCTTTCGGTTTTTTGAGGGAAAAATAAGCAAGAGCGTCGCTCAAAGTGCCCCGAAAGGTTTCTTCGTGTAATTTGGTTAATTCTCGAGAAACGGATATTTGGCGGTCTTCCCCACAAAGTGCGATGAGTTGCGTTAGGGTTTTCCCCAGTTTGTGCGGAGATTCGTAAAGAATAACCGTTTTTTCTTCTTCAGCAATTTTTTGTAATCGTGACTGCCGTCCTTTTTTTGGGGGTAAAAATCCTTCAAAAATAAACCGATCGTTTGGAAAACCACTTTGAACCAAAGCAGGAACAAAAGCTGTTGCTCCAGGCAAACATTCGACAGCAACATTTGCTTTCAACGCTTCTCTAACCAATAAAAATCCAGGATCGGAAATGGCTGGAGTCCCAGCATCGGAAATCAATGCATAAGTCATTCCGTTATTCAAAGCCTCGATAATTTTCGCTACGGTGCTGTGTTCATTATGCATATGATGACTTTGCATGGGGGTGTCAATGTCATAGGCTTTCAGTAAACGGATACTGGTTCGCGTATCTTCCGCTAATATCATATCGGCGGCTTTAAGCACTTCAACAGCTCGAAAGGTGATGTCTTTGAGGTTTCCTATTGGCGTTGGTACGAGGTATAAATGACCCATGTGAAATGAATTTTATGCAGGTCTTTTTTTTAAAAAGAACTCCTTAAGTAAACAGTAAAGAGGTTAGAAATTGGCTTCGATGCATTTTAAAAAACGCACTTCAAATTCTTCTTGTCCCTCCCAATGATTATAATCTGGTTTTACCATTTCTTCGATAAAGCGTTGTGCTTCTTCCCAATTTGGAAAAGTATGAAGCTGAGCAATGACACGCTGGTAATCTTCTTGGTTTTCATCAAAAAGGTTTTTGATGAAGGCCAAGCGGTCATTCAAGCCAATTTGAATGCCTTTCCCCAACACATCATTAAGGCTTCTAGAAAGCGTTTCTTCTTTCTTTTCTAGCGTAGAGGTTGCAGATGGTGTTTCTTTTTTGACAAACTCAGGGCTTACGATTTCATTAAATAATTCTTCAACAGCGGCATTTTCTTCTTCAATAGGAAGTTCCGTAACCAACTCATTAATGGTGTTCATAACCGGAGAAATTTCTTCTTGTAAATGTTCTCCTTGGGGATGATTTTCCAGATGTTCAAGAATGATCAATTGCTTGTAAATTTGTTGCACTTGGTCAATCATTTCTGTAGTCGACCATGTGTCTTTTTGAGCTAAAATTTGATGGGCTAAGCGTTGAAGTTCTTTTTTTGTGTGATTAAGCATGGTTTGATTCTTAAGAACAAATTGTTTTGATACCTTTGTTTTGACGTAAGTAGATTGCGCTTATCGGTGAAATTACAAAAATGTTTTTAGAAAATACGGTAAATCAAAACGAACAATTTGGCTGGATAGAGGTCATTTGTGGATCTATGTTTTCTGGAAAAACAGAAGAGCTTATTCGCCGTTTAAAACGAGCTCAAATTGCACAACAACGTGTTGAAATCTTTAAGCCCTTACTCGACAAGCGGTACGACGAAGAATTGGTGGTTTCTCACGACCAAAATCAGATTCCCTCTACACCTGTCCCTGCCGCAGCAAACATTCCGCTTCTTGCAGATAATTGTGATGTTGTAGGAATTGATGAGGCTCAGTTTTTTGATGTAGAAATTGTTCAGGTCTGCAACGACTTGGCCAATCGTGGCATTCGCGTTATTGTAGCAGGGCTCGATATGGATTTTAAAGGAAACCCTTTTGGACCAATGCCTTCGCTTATGGCCACGGCAGAATACGTTACAAAGGTGCATGCGGTATGTACCCGAACTGGAAACCTAGCACACTACAGTTTTCGAACTTCACAAGACAATAATTTGGTTGTTCTTGGAGAAAAGGAAAGTTATGAGCCCCTGAGTCGCGCTGCTTTTGTAAATGAATACCTCAACCAAAAAAAGGAAAAAAGCCAAAAGCTTCCTACAAAAAATAAGGATCAGTGACGGAGTTAACAATCGATTTCAACCATTTGACGCATAATTTTAGGAGCATTAAAAAGCAACTGAACAAGGCGACAAAAATCATTGGGGTGGTTAAAGCCAACGCCTACGGACTAGGAGCGGTTCCGATTGCTAAAAAATTATGCGATTTAGGTGTAGATTGGCTTGCTGTTGCTTACGCCCAAGAAGGTATTGCCCTTCGAGAAGCAGGAATTCAACATCCTATTTTGGTCTTCTACCCCCAATATGAAAATCTTCCGCTTTTGGTTGAACATGAACTCGAGCCAGCGATGTATTCCCGCGAAATACTATCGGCTTTCGAAAAAGTTGTGCTAGAAAAAAAGAGAACCCACTACCCCATCCATCTCAAGTGCAATACGGGTTTAAATCGTATTGGCCTTTCCCCTCAGGAGACAATTGAATTGGGGGAGGAGCTAAAAAACCGACCCTTCAAAATTCAATCTGTTTATTCGCATTTAGGAGCTTCGGAAAATGAAAAACCTTGCGCTTTTACCCAACAACAAATTCAACTTTTTGTCGACCTAAAAGAAAAAATGCAGTCTCGCTTTACCTCGCCTCCATTGTTTCACTTACTCAACACTTCAGGGGTGTTCAACTATCCCGAATACCAATTTGATGCGGTTCGAACAGGCATCGGGTTATACGGTTTTGCCAACCAAGAAGAATGGAACAAAACCCTTGTTCCGATTGCCCAACTAGCGAGTTCAATTGTACAAATTCACCACCTCAACAAAGGCGAAAGTGTAGGATACAACTTGGGTTGGGTAGCAGAAAAACCTAGTGTAATCGCAGTACTTCCCCTAGGGCACGCCGATGGAATCGGTCGTCAATATGGCCACGGAAAAGGGAAAGTAGTCATCAATAAAAAAATCCGTCCAATTGTTGGCAATGTGTGTATGGATATGGTAATGGTAGACGTATCGGGAGTAGATTGCAAAGTCAACGATACCGCAATTATTTTTGATGCCGAGCACAGCGCTTCCGAATTTGCGAAACCCGCAAATACCATTTCATATGAACTCCTTACAGGACTGTCGGTTCGAATTCCAAGAAACTACAAAAGTTAAAATATAACATTTTGTTTTATTTTTGATTATTCTGCAAAAGTTAGTTGGCCTCGTTGTTTTTATAACTACTTTTGCTGCAAATTATTCGCTCATGAAAGTAGCTGTTGTAGGCGCCACCGGAATGGTTGGCCACGTTATGTTATCCGTTCTTGCTGAAAGAAAGTTTCCTTTAACGGAATTAATTCCTGTTGCCTCACAAAGATCGGTAGGGAAAAAAGTTCCTTTTGAAGGAAAAGAATACACTGTTGTTGGCTTAGAAGATGCATTGGCAATGAAACCTGACTTGGCTTTATTTTCTGCTGGAGGGACTACTTCTTTAGAATGGGCTCCCAAATTTGCTGAAGCAGGAACAACGGTAATCGATAATTCTTCAGCTTGGCGCATGGATGAAACCAAAAAACTAATTGTCCCTGAGGTAAACGCACATTTGTTGACGAAAGAAGACAAAATCATTGCCAACCCAAATTGTTCCACCATTCAAATGCTCGTTGCTTTAGCACCCCTGCAAGCAACTTACGGAATCAATCGTTTGGTTATTTCAACCTATCAATCCATAACAGGAACTGGGGTAGCTGCTGTTCAGCAGTTGGAAAATGAATATGAAAATAAAAAAGGGGAAATGGCCTATCCTTACCCTATCCACAGAAATGCTCTTCCCCATTGCGATGTGTTTCAAGAAAATGGATATACCAAAGAAGAGATGAAGTTGGTCAATGAAACCCATAAAATTTTAGGGGATAATTCCATTGGTATTACGGCCACAGCCATACGAATTCCTGTGGTAGGTGGCCACAGCGAAGCTGTAAATGTCGAACTTAAAAAAGCGGCTTCAGAAGAAGAAATTCGAACTTTACTTCACAACAGTGCCGGACTAATTGTACAAGACAACCCGGACACCAACACTTACCCTATGCCCATTTATGCAGAGGGGAAAGATGAGGTTTTTGTGGGACGCATTCGAAAAGATTACTCTCAAGAAAACACCTTCAACTTTTGGATTGTAGCCGATAATCTTAGAAAAGGAGCGGCAACCAACACGGTACAAATTGCCGAATATCTGATAGAAAAAAACCTGCTTTAATCAGCAGGTTTTTTTTAAAACTAATCTTCCATTTCAAAAGATTCCATAAACTTGGTGGTGTAATCGCCGCTCACATAAGCAGGATCATCCATCAATTGGCGATGAAAAGGAATGGTGGTTTTTACACCTTCAATTATAAACTCATCTAAGGCGCGCTTCATTTTGTTTATGGCTTCTTCTCTTGTTTGCGCAGTTGTAATTAGCTTGGCAATCATGGAGTCATAAAAAGGAGGAATAATGTAGCCCGAATAAACGTGAGTGTCTAAACGTACCCCGTGGCCTCCTGGAATGTGCAAATTGGTAATCTTCCCTGGGGAAGGACGAAAATCATTGTAGGGATCTTCAGCATTGATTCGACACTCGATAGAATGCATTTTAGGCAAGTAATTTTTACCCGAGATCGGAATCCCTGCAGCCACTGTAATTTGTTCACGTATCAAATCGAAATCAATGACCTGTTCCGTTACAGGATGTTCTACCTGAATACGTGTATTCATTTCCATAAAGTAAAAGTTGCGGTGTTTATCGACCAAAAACTCTACCGTTCCCGCCCCTTCGTATTTGATGTATTCTGATGCCTTTACTGCCGCTTCTCCCATGCGTTCACGAAGCTCGTCGGTCATAAAAGGAGAGGGTGTTTCCTCTGTTAATTTTTGATGGCGTCGTTGCACAGAGCAATCGCGTTCAGAGAGGTGACATGCTTTTCCAAAAGAATCACCAACGACTTGAATTTCAATATGACGCGGCTCTTCAATTAATTTCTCCATGTACATTCCATCGTTTCCGAAAGAAGCGGCTGCTTCTTGGCGTGCACTTTCCCATGCTTTTTCGAGTTCATCTTCTTTCCAAACGGCTCGCATTCCTTTTCCGCCTCCTCCAGCGGTAGCTTTCAACATTACTGGATACCCGATTTCTTTTGCCAATTCTTGGGTTTGCTCAAAGCTGTCCAGCAATCCTTCAGACCCAGGAATTGTGGGAACTCCCGCTTCTTTCATGGTTGCTTTCGCCGTTGCCTTGTCACCCATTTTCTGAATCATTTCACTAGAAGCCCCAATGAATTTAATGTCGTGCTCTGCACACATTTTTGAAAACTTCGCATTCTCCGATAAAAATCCATATCCCGGGTGAATGGCGTCTGCATTTGTGATTTCCGCAGCGGCAATAATGTTGGCCATTTTTAAATAAGAATCCGTGCTTGACGGAGGGCCTATACAAACCGCCTCATCAGCAAACTTAACATGCAAACTTTCTGCATCTGCGGTAGAATAAACGGCTATGGATTTAATTCCCATTTCTTTACAGGTACGTATAACGCGCATGGCGATTTCGCCCCGATTGGCAATCAATATTTTTTTAAACATAATACTGTGTTTTGCTATGTTAAGCTGGATCGACCAAAAATAAAGGCTGATCAAATTCTACTGGAGAGGAATCGTCTACCAATATTTTGACAATTTTTCCGCTTACTTCCGATTCAATTTCGTTAAAAGTTTCATTGCCTCGATGACGCATAAAACATCTCCTTCTTTGATTTGCTGTCCTACTTCAGCAAACATTGGCTTGTCTGGAGATGGCTTGCGGTAAAACGTTCCAATGATTGGAGATTTAACAGTAATGTAGTTGTTTGCTTCCTCTTTTTGTGCTACAGGAGTCTCAGCAACGGGCGCTGCAGGAGCCACAGGAGCTACAGGTGGATTGATTTGTTCAGGAGCAACCACGGGAGGCAACTGTTGTACAATGGTTGTCTCTGGAACCAATTTTTCGCTGGATCCTGTTTTAATAGTAATTTTCACATCGTCCATTTCAAGGCTGACTTCAGAAGCGCCCGATTTGGCTACAAACTTGATTAGATTTTGAATTTCTTTAATATCCATATGTTTGGTTTTATTTTTTGTTTTCATAATTCCAGGTGAGGTAGGCAGATCCCCAAGTGAAACCTCCTCCAAAAGCAGTGAATAGCAATTTATCGCCTACTTTAAATTTCTCTTCATAATCCGACAATAACAACGGTAGCGTTGCTGCCGTGGTATTGCCATAATAATGAATGTTTGACAACACTTTATTTTCCGACACCCCAATGGCTGTTGCAGTGGCATCGATAATGCGTTTATTGGCTTGGTGTGGAAGCACAAAATCAATGGATTCAGGGGATAAATTGAATTGATTAATGATTTTTTTACTGGCTTCGGTCATGTGGTTTACAGCATATTTGAATACCGTTCTTCCCTCTTGTTGAATGTACTGTTTTCCGTTTTCAAACGATGTAGCGCTAAAAGGATGTCGTGAGCCTCCTTCTGGGATATTCAAAAAGTCGCGCCCAATTCCATTATTGCCGTAAGTAGCCCCTTCAAAACCAAAAGCATTTACAGAAGGTTCTATTAAAACGGCAGCAGCGCCATCGCCAAAAATGATGCAGGTTTTTCGATCTTGATAATTGATTATGGACGACATCTTATCTGCGCCAATTAAAAGGACTCTCTTGCTTTGATTGGAAGAAATAAAGGCGGCGGCCGTAGACATTCCGTACAAAAACCCTGAGCATGCCGCTTGAATATCGTACGCCAAAGCGTGGGAAGCTCCAATTTCTGTCGCCACATAGGGCGCCGTTGCAGATACCTGATAGTCGGGGGTAATCGTTGCCAGCAATACAACATCAATCGTCGCTGGATCAATGCCTGTTTTCTCGATTAGATTTTGGGCCGCTTTAATGGCCATAAATCCTGTGCTGTGCTCTGGGTTTTTAGCAATACGACGTTCTGAGATTCCCGTTCTAGAAAGGATCCAAGCGTCGTTGGTGTCCACGATTTTTTCCAAGTCAAGGTTAGTTAACCTTTCTTCTGGAAGGTAACTTCCAACAGCTGTTATGGCTGCTTTCGTTGGCTGTAAGTGTTCAATATTCATTGATTCTTTCTCTTTTCCCCGAACGATTTGCCAAGTGAAGATAATTGTTTTTTTGACAACAAAAACAATTTACAAAAAAAAATGCTCCTCTAGAATAGAAGAGCATTTTTAAGTTTTTTTTGGTTGCTTAGGCAGTTGCCTCTTCAACGCTGTCAATAAGAACTTTCCCTTTGTAGTAAAGTTTTCCTTCGTGCCAGTGTGCACGATGGTACAGGTGAGACTCTCCCGTAGTTTTGTCTGTAGCAATTTGTGAAGGTGCCGCTTTAAAGTGCGTTCTTCTTTTGTCTCTTCTAGTTTTCGATATTTTCCGTTTAGGATGTGCCATAATTACTCCTTATTTTGGTTTATAGTAAATCTTTTAATTTGTCCCAACGCGGATCATTATCTGTTGTTTTTTCCGCTTGGGGTTGTAACTCTTCTAGTCGTTTTAATAGTTCTGAATCCAATGTTCCATCCGCTACTCCAGGATGAACATTTTTAAGTGGCACCGCTAATACAATCATTTCGTATATGGGTTGGGCCACATTGACTTTAAAACTTCCATGAGGAAGAATCAAACATTCATCGTTGTCATCGTTGTATTCATCTCCAAATTTGATGATCCAATCCAAAGCGGTGTCCAGTGGAAAATCGAATTTTTCGTTGGTTAAATCGCAAAGCAATCCTACGGTTCCACGGGTAGAAAAATGAAGCTCCATGTGCCTTGGGGTTTTTTCGAAAATCAAATCAACCGAAAGGGATACATGATGAAAATCATTGAATTCAAAAGCGTTAAAGAACGTTGTGTCAAGGTCAAATGTAAAGTCGTGCTTCCTTCTTTTAATCCTACAAATGGGATGACAAATTCGGTCAGCGTTTCCATATACTTGTCAATGAGCCTGCAAATTTAATTAAATAAAATTAAAGTTGTTCTTTTTTTTGTGGATTATTCTTGAGATAATTCGCTGTTTAACTGCCTATTGAGCACAATTTTTCGGGCTAAGTACATGGCATTGGAAAAGGACTGCAAGTCGGCCTTTCCTTTTCCTGCAATATCGTAAGCTGTGCCGTGGTCGGGAGAGGTTCTTACTTTTGAGAGTCCTGCAGTGAAATTTACTCCTTGACCAAAAGTGAGTGTTTTAAACGGAATTAGACCTTGATCGTGGTAACTGGCCAAAACGGCATCGAATTGATGGGGAAGGGAAGTGCCAAAAAAGCTGTCTGCAGAATAGGGGCCAAAGACCAACTGCCCTTCATCGAAACATTTTTTAAGGGTGGGGCGGAGCAATTCGTCGTCTTCACTTCCAATAACACCATTATCTCCCGTATGGGGATTGATGCCCAAAACGGCAATCCGCGGTTTATTGATTTGAAAATCTTCTTTTAACGATTGCGCCATTTTCTGCACCTTGGTTATGATGCTTTCTTCCGTAATGTTTTTTCCTACTTCACTTACAGGAATATGATCTGTGAGCAGGCCTACTTTTAAAGCATCACTTACCATAAACATGAGGCTTTCACCTTCCAGTTGTTGGGCTAAATAATCGGTATGCCCCGGAAAACGAAAAGCATCACTTTGAATATTTTGTTTGTTGATGGGAGCAGTAACCAACGCATCGATTTCCCCTTTTTTTAGTGCCTTTGTTGCCGCCTCAAGCGATTGAAAAGCAATTTTACCTGCCTCTGAGGTTGCTTCACCAAACTGGGTTTCAAAAGGTTCCGAAAACACTTCCGCCACATTGAGTTGATTGGGGCTGGGTTTTCCATTCAATTGAAAAGGAGCAAAAGGGGTTTTTAACTGAAAATGTTTGCGTTGGAAACTCAACAGTTTTGTGCTTCCAAAAACAATAGGTGTAAAAAAATCAAAAAGCCGTTTGTCTTGAAATAATCGAAGAATAATCTCAATACCAACTCCGTTGGGATCTCCTATTGATATCCCCAGTTTTATTTTTCTTTCTTTACCCTTCATTGCGTTAATTATTTGCTACTTTTAATGACAAAGTTACACATTATCATTGAGCTTATGTTTACAGGAATTATCGAAACATTTGGAACGATTAAAGGCTATGAAAAAGAAGGCGAAAATGTCCATATCACCGTTGAGTGTGCTTTAACAAAAGCATTGAAAATCGATCAGAGTGTTGCCCATAATGGGGTTTGCCTTACTGTAGTAGACATAAAAGACAATCAATATACCGTTACCGCCATTAAAGAAACCCTAGAAAAAACCAATGTGGCAGATTGGAAAATTGGTGACAAGGTTAATTTAGAACGCGCCATGCAGCTGGGCGATCGTTTGGACGGGCATATCGTTCAAGGGCATGTGGACCAAGTGGGGCAATGCACGGGTATAAAAGAAGAAAACGGAAGTAGGGATTTCGATTTTTCATACGCCCCTAAAAACAATAATATCACCATTGAAAAAGGATCCATTACCATCAATGGAACAAGCCTTACGGTAATCAATTCTGCTGAGCATACTTTTTCTGTGGCCATCATTCCTTACACCTATGAACACACCAACTTTCACACTTTTGAAGTGGGCACCCGTGTGAATTTAGAATTTGATGTAGTTGGAAAATACATCACGAAAATGCATCAGCTTTATAGGTAAAAAGAAATGCCTATCTTTCAAGAACTATATTTCTATACATCATGGACGTACTCGAATTAACCGCTATGTTGCTAAGCTTAGCCTCTGTTTTTTCCATTATTAATCTTCGTGTTTTAAAATTACCCATGACCATTGGGTTAATGATTTTAGCCATTTTTTTATCGGTCTCCGTTTTAGTTATCGGATTGATTGTTCCAGACTTTATGATTGCGGCCACCTCATTATCCAAGCAATTTGATTTTAGTGAACTGCTCGTGAATGTGATGCTTCCTTTTCTGCTTTTCGCAGGAGCAATAAATGTAAATGTACACGAACTTCTAAAAGACCGTCTCACTATTTTATTTCTCGCAAGTTTTGGGGTCATTTTTTCGACATTTGTGGTGGGCACAGGAGTGCATTGGTTAGTGCAACAACCGTTTTTTGGGTTAGATTCACTTGGACTTAGCTATGTTGATTGTTTGCTTTTTGGAGCACTTATTGCCCCTACCGATCCCATTGCTGTTTTGGCTATGGTAAAAAAAATGAACTTGCCTTCCATCACAGAAACACGCATTGCTGGGGAATCGCTTTTTAATGATGGCATTGGTGTCGTGGTTTTTCTTTCTCTTTTAAGCATAAAAATAGGAGGGGTCGAAAATGTAACTGCAGCAAGTATAGGCGGGCTGTTTTTAACCGAAGTAGTCGGAGGAGTCGCTTTAGGAGCAATCATGGGCTATTTTGGTCTCAAGCTTTTAAAATACATCGAAAACGAACATACCGAAATTGAAGTCCTGGTTACCCTTTCCATGGTACTCCTTTTACCCGTTATTGCGCACCACTATCATTTTTCTGCTGTTTTAGGTGTTGTTGTCATGGGCCTTTTTATCAACCAAAATATCGATACCGACAAAGAGGAAGAAGGAATACAAAAAGCCATGGGCGACTATGTGTACAAGTTTTGGCATTTACTCGACGAAACGCTAAACGCCATTTTATTCATCCTGGTTGGTTTAGAGGTCATTCCGCTTTTTGCGGATTTCAAAGCCAGTTATCTCTTAATTATTGGCTTAGTCATTCTCCTGGTGGTTGCTGCTCGCTGGGTTGGAGTAAGTCTCCCTATTCTTGTTTTATCCATTAAAAAACAATTTGAAAAACGCACCGCTCTAATCATTACATGGGGAGGATTGCGCGGAGGATTGAGTATAGCGCTTGCGCTTAACTTACCCGACAGTATGGGCGATGGAAAAGGATTGATCCTTATTCTCACTTACGCTGTGGTTTTATTCACCATCCTTGTCCAAGGACTTACGCTGAAAAAAATTGTCAAATAAGGCTTTTTACCCTATTTTTGAGATGAGTTATGAGCGCTGTGACAACAGCGATGTAGAATTAAATATAGAAAGGAGGTGTCTTATGTCAAATGAACAACATTTAGGGAGTTTTGGACAAAAGGTGCCTTTTATAGGTGCGTTTTAAAACCAAACTCCTTATCTATTCGGATAAAAGCAGGGCGATGGGCCTGCTTTTTTTGTATTTTTAGACTTAAGATTATACTCCATGGAAGAAATCCCTCGCGTTGATCTCAACGCCTTTTTAACAGAAGATGAAGCGTCAAAAAAAGCCTTTGTAGGTGATTTGGGTAATGCTTTCGAAAACATTGGTTTTGTCATTTTAAAAGGACATCCGCTTTCAAGCAAAATTCAAAAAGAGCTCTACAAGGAAATTAAAGCTTTTTTTAACCTACCATTAACCACCAAACAGCAGTACGAAATAGAAGGCCTGGCCGGACAAAGAGGATATACTTCTTTTGGGAAAGAAAGTGCTAAAGGACGAAATGTAGGTGACCTTAAAGAGTTTTGGCATTTTGGTCAATACCGAACTTCTCCAGTGGAAGAATTTCCTTCCAATATCAATGTCAAAGAATTGGAGGCATTCAATGAAATTGGCAAAAAATGCTACCAGCTTTTAGAAGAAACAGGGAAATATGTGCTACGTGCCATTGCCCTCCATTTGAAGTTAGATGAATTTTATTTTGATGATTTTGTCAACTATGGAAATTCCATTTTACGCCCCATTCATTATCCTCCAATTACCGAAGAACCCAAATCTGCGGTTAGAGCTGCAGCCCACGGAGACATCAACTTGATTACACTCCTTATGGGAGCTCAAGGAAGGGGCTTGCAAGTGCTCACCAAAGACGATGAATGGATAGATGCCATAGCCGAGCCCGATGAACTCATCATCAACATGGGAGATATGATGGCAAGGCTAACCAACAACAAACTAAAATCAACGGTGCATCAAGTCATCAACCCGCCCAAAGCGCTTTGGGGAAGTTCCCGTTATTCGATTCCCTTTTTTATGCATCCAAGTTCCACAATGCCACTAAATTGCTTGGAAGATTGTATCAGCCAAAACCACCCCAAAGCATATGAAGATTGCACGGCTGGGGAATTTCTAGAGGAACGCCTAAAAGAGCTTGGACTAAAAAAATAGCCTTATGGAAATTACTTACACCTTGTTTAACATAGCCAATACGATTATACTCTTGTGTTGGCTTCCGCTTTTGGTTGCGCCCAAAGCTTCCCTCACTCAAAAAATAGTTGCTTTCCCCTATGTTCCCTTTGTTTTAAGTTTTTTCTATCTCTTCTTTTTGGTGCAAAGCGAAGGCTTGGCAGAGGCGGATTTCTCTCAACTGGACGGAATCATTCTACTGTTTAAAAACACGTCTCCTGCAGCTGCAGCTGCCGGCTGGATGCATTACTTGGCCTTCGATTATTGGGTCGGATGCTGGGTGCTCCGCGATGCGCAAGAACGCAAAATTCCTCACCTTTGGATAGTACTTCCGCTGTTGTGCACCTTTATGCTTGGACCTGTAGGAATATTACTTTATACGCTGGTTACACGAATTAAAAAATAAAAATGAAGTACGCTAAGATTAAACGCTTTCGTAAAATCCATCGCTTTTTAGGCCTGTTTATTGGAATTCAATTTTTGTTTTGGACGATTTCGGGTTTGTATTTTAGCTGGACGGATATCGATAAAATTCATGGAGATCACTACAAAAAAGAGACGGAACCCCTTGCCTTTGATTCGTCTGCTTTACTTCCTTCTTCCTTAGACAGCCTCGCTTTTGATGTCCACCAATTGCGCTTGGTTCGGGTGGGAAAAAACCCCTTTTTTGGGTCAACGATTCGGTTTTAATTCACCCTTCAACAGGGAAAATCAAAAAAGAAATTTCTTCAACAGAAGCTTTAGAAGTGGTTCAAGAATACCTTCTTCCTTCCTATTCCCCGCTAAATATTGAACGTATCGAAGAAGTAGGGCCCCATCACGAATACAGAGGGAGACCGCTCCCCGCCTACAAAATTAATCTCAGCGGAGAAGGAAGCCTACCGCCTATGTAGCCATTAAAAGCGGTCAATTTCAGCGAATTAGACACCAACAATGGCGCTGGTTCGATTTTTTGTGGATGACACACACGATGGATTATCAAGGGCGCGATAACTTTAACACCATCGTTTTGCGTGTGTTTTCATTGCTCGGATTAATCACAGTTTTAAGTGGATTTTATTTGGCTTGGATTACACGGAAAAGAGGGAAAAAAAACGGCTAATCTTCTTTTTTTGGAAAAAAGAGATGCAGGGTAAAAAGACCAATTAATCCAAAAAAGAACCCCAACGAGAATCCTAAAAAGTGACTCCGATTTCTTTTTTCAGCCATAAAAGCCCCTAGTCCTCCAAAGGCAACTGCAACCGCTAAAGCTAAGTATAAACCCATTTCTAAAAAGTATAATTCGCGCTTAAGCGGACATTTCTTCCTGTTTCCGCCGAGAAAAACCGCAATCGATTTAAATAATCACGATAGGATGTGTTGGCTATGTTATCGAACGTCAAACTTAAGAAAAAACGTTTACTCAGTTGATGACTTGCTTCTAATCCCCAGAGAGAATATGCTTCAGGAGGGCTACTGATGTCGATGGTTCGCTCATTCAACTGACCTTCCTCAATAAACGCATAATTGAAATTTACATTTGGGTAGCGGGTTTGTTGTGCCACATATTCATTTTGGATTTTTAAACGAAATGCAGAATGCTTTTTTGAGGTAAAAAGGAGGGCGTTTGAAATACGCAAAGGCGGAAGGTCGATCATGGGAGAACCATCGGCTTCAGCGTGCAAATAGCTCAACGAAGAGGCATAGTGCCATTGCGGTTTTAATTGCACATTCAAGTCAACATCAACTCCAGTAAAAGCAGCCTGTGGCAGTTGAGTGTATTGGCGTTCTAAATAGGCGCTGTTTCGGGTTTGGTCGAGCCCTTTTTCGGTAGGAACCAATTGAATAAAATCGGTAAACCGAGTGTGGTGAGCGCTCACAACATAATTCCATTTTGCAGCCACCTTTTCTAGGGAAACCACTGTTTTAAATGCTTTTTCTTGTCGAAGGCGCAAGTCGCCTCGTTCAATCGTCGACAGGGCATGGTGTAGGCCATCACTGAATAATTCTGCAGGGTTGGGCGAACGACTCGTGAAGGCACTTGTCCATTTTAAATCGCCCCACTTTTCTAAGGAAATTTGCATGCCTGCGCTGGCTGAAAAATTGTTGTAATTCTTTTTTTGTTCCGTCAGATAATTCCCCGCATTGCCCATTGCAATAATGGTTTGAACAAAATCGATGTCATATCCTCTGGTTTTCCAATCGCTGGTTTTATAATATTTTTTTGCATCGATATGGTCGTAATCATAACGAAGACCTATTTCAGCAGCAATGGTGTTAGAAGGAGCATATTCCCCAATAAAATAAACCCCCGATCTAAATCGAATATAGTCAGGTATTAAACGACGTACTCCTGTGCTTGGATCGGAATAATTATCTTGCAATTGCGCCGAAAGACCCGATTTTAATTGTACCGCAAAAGAGGGTTTTTGGGTGAAATTAAACTGAATATCGTTCGTCATTAATCGTAAATCTAAAGCAGGGCGCAAATTGGCATCGCCTCTTCTAATGTCGTATTCTTGTCGATTGTTGGTTTGAAAGTTGTATTGCAAATCCCAACGGGAATCACTTTTTATTTGTTCGTACTTAAGGTTGATGTTTTGGTGTTGGGTCAGCTGTCGTGGATTATTAATTTGTCGCGACCACGGCAAAACAATTAGCGGCTGGTTTGCTTCTATTGCCCTTGCTAGATCTCCCGTAGTGCCTAAGTGTGCTGCCGAAAGAATCCCTGTTTCTTTTCTAAAAAACTGATATTGTACTCGCCACTGTTTTGAAAAAGTATTTCTTCCAAAAAAGAATTTTCCATGTTGTTCGTTGTTCCCCGTGTTGGAAAGCACATAGTTTGGAGCCTTTAAATCGCCACTGTTTTTTAATGAAAAATTAGCGCCATAAAACATTCCTGAATGCGCTGTTTTAGTTACCTCGGCCAATAAAAAAGTTCCTTTCCCTTGTTGATGATAGCCAGAAGAAAGCGACCCAAAAAGGCTGTCATTGGGTTTCATTCGAGCAGGCTGAATAGCCACAACCCCTCCAACAATGTCGCCTCCATAACGCAAAGCATTAGCGCCTTTAATGACTTGAATTTGTTCAATTCCATTGAGATCAATACTCGGGGCATGGTCGGCGCCCCACTCGTGGTCTTGCAAACGGATGCCTTCTTGCACAATTGCAATGCGTGTTCCTGAAAACCCTTGAATCACAGGTTTTACAATTGCATTCCCCGTTTTTTGTTTCCGAACCCCTGTAATTTCTGCCAGAGCATCGCCAAGGTTTTGACTTTTATAGCGGGCTAAAACCTCTTTTTTCAGAAGCGCCTCATTTCCTACTCTGGTGCTTTGTTTTTGCTTCTGATCGGTAACCCCAATTTCATCCAACTCGTTGATGTGGTGTTCTAAATAATTCTTTTTTACGCTTACAAACGACCAATTGATTTTTCGTTCAAGTAGTTTACAATCGGGGTGGGCAATAGCAACCGTGTACGCTTGCTGGCACAAGCCGGTAAAAACAAACCTTCCTTTTTCGTCCGTTAAAAGGTGTTGGTTGGTTTCAACCAAAACAACTTTTGCATTCGACAAAGGAAGGTTGTTATGTAAATCTCTTACTTGACCAAAAAGCGTCTCCAAGCATTCTTGCGCGTTGAGAAAAAGACAACCCAACGCAAACGCGAAAAAAAAGAGACGGCTTTTCATCATCAAAGCGAGATTTTTATCAATCTATTCTACTTGCACAGGAAAATTCAGTTCAACATCGGTAGCTCCGCCCAATGCCGCTCTTGAATTTCCACTTTTTGAAGTAGGCTCGTGAATGAGGTATAAACGAACAGTTCCGCTGCTTGCCCCGCCTACCGTCCAAACGGTTTTTAGATTGGTAGGTAAACCTTCGGTATCATTGATGTCGTTGGGTGCAGAAAGAATATCCACATTTGCAGAGGTAACTTCATAAAACACCAAGTGCTCGTCTGCTTCTTCAATAACTTCTTCCGTTATGTCTTCAATGTCTGAAGGGTTAGACGCATCGTAAAAAGAAACGCTCGTGGTATAAATTGCATTTTCGGCAATCGTTAGTGTAGGAATCGTTGCGCCTTCATTCCAAGTAAACGTAGTGCTGTTGTTGCTGTCGTCCGTAAGCGTCAAAGTAACGCGGTTAATCACTTCTTCTTCGTTGATTTCTTCAGGGTCGTCTTTTTTACATTGGACAAAAACGAGAGAAATCGCGATTAAAAATAGGGTATAAAAAAGGGTACGGTTAGTTGTAAATTGTAACTGTTTCATTGTATGTATTATTTATTGTTATAAGTAAAAAAAGGCCATTTAGATAACAATAAATACAGGCGGACCCCGAAGAAAATGGCTTTGTTTTTTTTGAGAAAGTACGACCGATTCGTAGGCAGGAATGATCGTTTCTTTATGTTCTGATGGAAGGTTTGGCTTCCAAAAAAAAGCAGTGTGATGAAAAGGTAAAACAAAAGAAGAGGTTAGAAAACAAGAAGGTTCACTTTCATGAAAATGGATTTGATTTTCAGAACATTGTTTTTCCTCTGCATGCCCCTCAGACAAATGCACCCATTGCATGCTTGTTGGAAACCATAAGGCACCAACCAAAAGAACAGCAATAAGCGATTTGAATGAATTCAAAACATGGAATTAATAAGGCTAAAGTACGCATTTTCTAAGATTAGCGAAATCTTTCGCACAGCGCTAAAAATTGTACCTTGTCGGCTATGGATAAAAAAGAAAAAGTAAGCTTTCGGTGGGCCTTCAAAGAATACATTTGGCCACGGAGAAAAATGGTTTTTATTGGGCTGGTACTTATCCTTGTTCGAAGTTTTGCCGGTCTGGTGCTTCCCTATGCAAGTAAGTCGTTAATCGATGAAGTAATTCCTTCAAAAAACACAGAAACATTAAGCTATTTGTTGATTGGGGTTGGGATTGCGCTTTTACTTCAGTCGTTGAGTTCTTTTTCATTGACCCGCTTATTGAGTGTGGAAGCGCAACATCTGATTTCCGTATTGCGGGCCAATGTGCAGAAAAAACTACTAAAACTTCCCATCGGATTTTTTGACAACAACAAATCCGGGGCGCTTGTTTCTCGTGTAATGACCGATGTTGAGGGCGTAAGAAACCTCATCGGAACCGGTTTGGTACAGCTCATCGGAGGAACTATTACAGCAATCATTTCCCTTTTTATTTTAATTGAAATTAATGCGTGGATGACGCTTTTTGTTCTGTTGCCCGTAGGTGTTTTTGCAGTCATTGCACTGAAAGCATTTGGATACATTCGTCCTGTGTTTAGGGAAAGAGGAAAAATCAACGCTGAAGTTACTGGCAGACTCACCGAAACCCTCAACGGGATACGTGTCATCAAAGGGTTTAATGCTGAAAAACAAGAACAGAAAACTTTTGAAAAAGGAGTTGAACGTCTTTTTTTAAACGTAAAAAAGAGCTTAACGGCAACGGCGTTTATGACCAGCGCCTCTACCTTTTTGCTGGGGATTGCTTCAGCAGGAATCATGGGAATTGGGGGTACTTTATTATGGAAGGAAAAATGACCTATGGCGAGTTTGTATCCTTTACCCTCTTTTTAGGGTTTATGATTGCACCCATTGTTCAGATGAGTAATATTGGGAGTCAACTTACTGATGCTTTTGCTGGTTTGGACCGCACCCAAGAATTGATGCGAATGAAAGAGGAGGACGATCCTGAGGTGCGTACCCAGCACCTCAAAAACATCAATGGCGAACTCTTTTTTGACAACGTTTCTTTTGCATACGAAGAAAACAAACCGGTTTTACACCGTATTTCTTTTGAAGCCAAAAAGGGGAGTGTAATTGCCTTGGTGGGTTCTTCTGGTTCGGGAAAATCGACCATCGCTGGCCTAGCCGCTGGTTTTTTATCACCCTCTTCAGGAAAAGTCTGGATCGATCAACAGGATTTGGATCAGATTAACCTGCAAAGCTATCGCCAACATTTAGGGGTAGTGCTTCAAGACGACTTTTTATACGAGGGCACCATTCGGGAAAACATCCTGTTCCCTCGACCCGATGCCACCGAAAAAGAACTTCTTACTGCCGCAAAAGGGGCGTATGTAACCGAGTTTACTGATCGGTTTGAAAAAGGATTGGATACCGTTATTGGGGAGCGCGGCGTAAAACTCTCGGGAGGGCAGCGCCAACGCATCTCCATTGCCAGGGCCCTTCTGGCACAACCCAAACTGGTTATTCTCGACGAAGCAACTTCCAATCTCGATACTGAAAGCGAACGCTATATACAAGATAGTTTAGCCGTTTTAATGCAAGGACGTACCACTTTGGTAATTGCACACCGATTGAGCACCATCCAAAAAGCAGATCAAATTTTAGTGGTAGAAGACGGGAACATTGTTGAACAAGGAAAGCATCAAGAACTGCTGGCAAAAAAAGGCCGCTATTACGACCTCTACACCTACCAATCTAGAATGTAATTTTTTTATATTTTTATTTTATTAAATCCGAAAAAATGACTCGCATCTTACTCTCTTACATTATTGGTTTGTTTGCTTTTTCTTCTCAAGCGCAAAACCACAAAAATTCTCCATGGCATATTGTAGCCCAAAACATCAACCTCAACGATTATTACGGAATAACCCTAGCCAATGGAGTCATCGGAATGGTTTCTTCTCCAGAGCCTTTAAAAATAAAAGACGTTGTACTCAACGGCGTTTACGACTACTACCAGCGAGGAAGGGTAAGCAACATTCTAAAAACCTTTAGTCATATGAACATGCACTTGGAGGTCGACAAAAGGCGGATTGGAAAAGATCAAGTTCAAAATTATGCCCAAACCTTGGACATGAAAAATGCCGAACTGATTACCACTTTTGAAGTGGCCAAAAAGGTAAAAGTTACCCATCGTTTGTTGGCGCTTCGCAACCTGCCCTACACGGCGATGGGGGTGGTGGAAATTACCGCTTTGAGTGATGTTGAAATTATTCCCATCAATTATATCGAAACGCCAAACCACATTTCCGATGTGCGGAATTTATATGCAGAAATTGATCGCCCCCATGTGCTTATTCCCTTAATGAGCTCGGTAGGGTTTAGTCCTGGAGACAAAAAAGTGGCGGCTTCTACTTCCTTTATTTTTCCTGAAAAACACGGTCATGAACCCAAAATTATTCATGAAGATTGGGACTACAACATGCACTTAATGAAATTCAAAAAAGAGCTAAAAAAAGGAGAAACTTACCGCTTTGCCTTGGTGGGCTCTACCCTTTCTTCTGTTCAAAACAACGATCCGCATAATGAAGCCGAACGGCTCACTCTTTTTGCCAAACTTGAAGGAATCGATCGTTTGTACCAATCGCATCGAAAAGCATGGAGTGCCCTTTGGGAAAGCGACATCGTTATCGAAGGGGACTTAGGTGCACAACGAGCAGTGCGTTCTGCGCTATACCATTTGTATTCTTTTGGTCGAAAAGGAACTTCTTATTCCCTTTCCCCCATGGGCCTCTCTGGTTTGGGATACAATGGACATGTGTTTTGGGACACCGAGCTTTGGATGTATCCTCCGCTTTTGGTGATGCAACCCGAAATTGCCAAATCCCTACTCGAGTACCGTTTCCAACGCCTAGACGCTGCAAAAGAAAACGCCTTTGCACATGGCTATGACGGGGCAATGTTCCCTTGGGAATCGGCCGAAGACGGATCTGAAGACACCCCCATTTGGGCCCTTACAGGGCCTTTTCAACAGCACATTACCGCCACTGTAGGATGGGCTTTTTGGCAGTACTATGCAGTGACCCAAGACAAAGCGTGGTTGGCCTCTCGCGGGTATCCGGTGTTGAAAGAAGTGGCTGCGTTTTGGTCGAGTCGAGTAGAACGAAATGGCCCTGGGCGTTATGAAATTAAAAACGTAATTGGAGCTAATGAATGGGAAGAAAACATCGACAACAATGCCTTTACCAATGGCATGGTAAAAACCGTGATGGAATACGCCAGTCTGGCCGCAGAAGCACTGGGCGAAGAAGCAAACCCCGATTGGAGGCATGTGGCCAACAACATTCCTATCCTTCAATTTCCTGATGGCACGACCAAAGAAAACGAAACCTATGCCGGGCAAATCATTAAACAAGCGGATGTCAATTTACTTTCTTATCCCTTGAAGGTTGTGACTGACAAAGAAAATATCATTAAGGATTTAAATTACTACGAACCCCGACTCTCAAAAGATGGCCCTGCAATGGGAGGAGCCATTTTATCGGTATTGGCTGCGCGATTGGGAGATCCGGAAAGGGCCTATAAAATGTTCAATAAAAGTTATCAGCCCAATGAGCTTCCGCCCTTTAATGTAATTGCAGAAACAGCCGGAGGAACCAACCCCTATTTTGCTACTGGCGCCGGGGGAATGCTACAAGCCGTGTTGTTTGGAACCGGTGGACTAGACCTTACCAACACAGGCATACAACAATTGGAAACGCAACTCCCCAAAGCCTGGAAATCGTTGACCCTTAAAGGGGTGGGCGTAGACAAAAAAACCTATACCGTAAAATAACACCCTTATGAAAAAATATGCTCTCCTCTTCCTGCTTTTCCCTTTTTTGGGTTGGGCACAAGTATTTGAATTTTCCTCCCCCGACGGGACTGCTATCCATCGGATATTGATGGATGAAGAATATGTGGTGGAAACCGTTTTTGAAAAAAAACAAGGACAATTTAAATGGACACGTGGCGGTTTTTACACCCAAAACGAAAACGGGTATGCCGTGGAATTTGAATTCAATTCTAACTTTAAAAAAGACAGCCTTTCTTCTGTTGTTTTGAAAAAAACACCGGCTTGTGAGCTTCAAAAAACCGAGCGACAACAACTCGACGGGAAATGGCTTATGGCCGGGAGAGTACAAGAAGAAGGAGAGCAAAGAAGGGATTTGACCCGCTCGCGAAAAACGATGAAGTTTTTATTGAACGGTTATTTTCAGTGGATTGCCTTCGACACCAAAGGCTTGCAGTTTAAAGGCAGTGGAGGTGGAAAATACACCGCTTCGGAAGGGAACTATATAGAAACGATTCAGTTTTTCTCCAGAGACGATTCGAAAGTAGGAGCGGTCTTACCTTTTACCTATGTTCAAAAAAACCGCGATTGGTACCACAAAGGATATAGCAGCAAAGGAAAACCGATGCACGAAATTTGGCAATTACGCTAAGTAAAGAGGCCATTTGGAAAGAAAAGCGTAGCTTGCCCGACCACAGAAAAATGAACTTGAAAAATGAATACGATTGATTCTGAAATGAAAAAGAACAACACCCCTTTTTATCTCCTCGCAGCATTTTTTTTATGTGCCTTTTCTTCCTTGCTGGCACAAGAGCGACAAGACAATGCTTGGAAGGCGCTTTTTACAGATTTTAGTTTGAGCAATAGCTCTACTTTAAGGATAGAAACCCACTTGCGTACCAAAGATTTTATGGCCGAAAATGACCAGTATCTTTTCCGTCCTGGTTTCAGTTATAAAATCAATCGTTTTGCCAGTTTAACGGCAGGGTTTACATTGCTTTCTACCAACAAAGGTGAAAACCGATTGAAGGAACAAAACCTTTGGCAGCAGTTCAGTTTTCGTCTTCCGCTAAAACGAAGCCAGTATTTTGGATGGATTCGGCTGGAACAACGTTGGCAAAAATTGGGGGATATCGCTTTGGACTATGGGGCGAGAATCCGATTTAGAACAGGCTTTGAATTTCCCCTTGCGTTAAAAGAAAAAAAGGAAGTTCCAAAATTTGTGGTCTTCAATGAAGTGTTTTTAATCACAAATAAAAACTTCCCTTACCACTACAATCAAAATTGGACCTTTATTGGTTTTAAGCAAAAAATATTTTCCAAAGGGGTATTGCTTTCTGGTTTTCAACGCAACACCATCGATAAAGGAAATGGGAATTATTTACACAAAAACATTTGGTCTTCCATCTTGTTTTTTCGGCCTTAATAAAAGGAGTTGTTTTTTAACGTACGATCGATATATTATAACATAGTACCTAATCGTCTCATCTGGGTAAACTATTTAGTACCTCTTGGGTAGTCTAAGCTTTATGTTTTGGGTACTAACAACTTCTGTTAGGTTTATCAGAAGTTAATTTCATCCTTTTTCTCACATTTTTTTACGTTTTCTAAAGTTTCTAATACTTATATATAGAACCAATTGTTCTACTGAGTTGTAGATTACTCTAAGAAATACTTAATCTACCGAGATACTACACCTGACACATGGGGGAAGTACCCAATAATGACCAACACTCACCGATAGGTAAAACCAGTCATTAGTGTTCCGAGAGGTAAAGAAGAAAGGTCTGAACTCGTAAAAATGCAGATAGGTTGAATTCTTGTTTGAGTGTCTGTTAGATTCAACTGAAAAATGGAAACAGTTTTTTAAAAGGGAATTTCCCTTAATGGACTCACTATATCTAATTGTGAAGTATTAGATGAGTTTTAAATATTATAAAAGTTTAAAATAAAGAGTATCAACCTTGAACTGATTAAGTATTTAGAGTACGAGGTTATTACTATTTTTTAAAATACTCTGAAAGGAAATAATATGATAGAATTAACAGATGAACAAGCAAGACATATGGTAGAACTATTAATAAAGAAGTCAGAATTGATTAAAAACTTTTCTCATAAGATTGAGAAGTACAGAATAAGTGGAGATAGAGAAACCTATAGTAAGAAGTTCAAAGAATTATTAGAGAAAGAAGAGATAAAAGTATATGGAAAGAAGATTGAGTAAAAAGGATTTAATGAAACTCTACGGAGTAGATAGAGTAACAATAGAAGATTGGAGAAGAAATAGAGGATTAAAAATGATAGAAGTATCTACCCATTCAAAATACATAACAGAAAAGGATTTATTAGAGTGGGAAGAGGGTTTGAAAGGAAGATGTTTAGTTAAGAGGTTAAATAATCAAAGTGTATCAGAATGAAAGAAGTAAGAAGATTTTATATACTTTCTTAAAATAGGATTATTTGATTAGTGTATCAGTATTTCCAGGATGAGGTTTCTTGTAACTGAGAAAATACTTTTTTCCTAAACCCTATTCTGAGTGGTTTTTATATCGGGGTTAGTTTTTTCTCATATGATATTGATGATGTAATCTTGATGTAGTTAATAATCTTAACTTTACAATGTGAAAAACATTTATACATTAATTGTTGTAGTTTTTTTTGTTGGTTGTTCCCTTTTTGAAGAGGAAGAAATAGATAGTTCAATCTGTCATGACGGTGATTGTTGGGTAAGACTTTATACTGATTTTGAAGAGGATTCAAATGGATACCATACGGTAGAACCCGAATGGTATTCAGAAAACTCAGCAGATTTAATATTCATATTGAATCATCACCTACAAATTACAGATGTCAATATGGAGGTGTTACAGTTGTAAGTTCGAGATTTGATTCAGATTCGTATTGGGAAATTGAAAGTGGATTATCATTTACTTTTGGGTTATACAATCCCTTTGAGAGTTTTTACACCCAACAAGGTGATATAATTAAAGTTAGAGATACTACTGTTACTCTTGACTATTTTCAAGGACAAATACAACCAATTGTACAAGAAACTTCGATTTATCACGATGTGAAAGATAAAATGGAATGCTTTTGGTTGGACTAATCCTACCAGTGGAAATACACCTTTACAAACAGATAATTGTACATTATATTCAAAAAGAATTGTAGGTCCTTTAATAAGAGAAATGATAGGTGATACAATAAAGATTTACTCTGAGACTTTCTTTGATTGTGGTGAAGACTCAAAATTTGTAAGAGATTCAATTAGTGTGATAATAAATTAAAATACTGGGTTATTATAATATCTTATCTTTATTTATATATCTTACCTCTATAAATTGAATCTTTCCCTTCATATTTCTTCAGGAAAAGAGACAGGGTGTTCTCCTTTCATATTGAAGATAAATTGGCCAAAATAAATTTTTGTTTTTCAAAATTATCTAAGGTGACAATTAAAATTTGGTAAAATTGGTCTCTTAGAAAAAACAGATCGTTTCGGGTCTCTCTTCAGACTAAAAAACTGTGACAGTCGGATACTTTTTCTACATCCCATTTTGATAAATCTATATCCTTTGATAAATTTGTGTCGCTAAACATCAATCTCATATTTGTTACATTACTTACATCCCAGTTACTTAAGTTTTGATTAAATGAGGATTGCTCAAACATTCCTCTCATGTTTGTTACATTACTTACATCCCATCTTGAAATATCTTGATTAAACTCTGAATTTTTGAACATTTCTCTCATGTTTGTGACCTTACTTACATTCCATCCTGAAATGTCTTGATTGAATTTACCTCCCTTTTCAAAAGATTCGGTATTTTTAAACATCTCTTCCATGTTTTCAACATTTCCTACATCCCAAGATGATATATCTTCATTGAATTCTGATAAATAAAACATATAATCCATTGTTTTTACACTTGAAACATCCCACGTTGAAATATTAAAATTATTATCTGTCCATGCAAACATTCCTGACATGTTTATCACATTACTCACATCCCAATAGGAAAGATCAATATCAAATTCATCCCCACTTTGGTTAGGGTTATATTTATTAAACATTAGTTCCATTGATTTTACATTGGAAACATCCCAATTGCTTATTTTTTTCTCATGGAGACCGTAACCTCCTGAAAAAAAATTATCTAAATTTTCAACTTTACTCAAACAAATATTTTCAGTTGAGTTTTCTTTCACCCATTCCTTGTAGGGTTCTATAATTTTGAAACCAAATATCTAATTCTTCACAACATATATCCTCAATGTGGGAGGGTCCTTTTTCATAGATGCCTCTTAATAAATCATCATTTACTACAAGGTACTCTACACCATTAAGTTCATATAAGTATCCTACTTTTGCGTCAGGACATTTTACAGTAACATTATTTTTATCAAGAAAAATTTTTGAATTATCTCCTTTTGGTGGAAAACTTGAACAACTTGTAACAAAAAATAACAGAATTAAAGAAAATCTCATATACATGTTTTAAAATTACTTGAAAAATAAAGAAAATATTTGAAAAATGTAATTGTTTAATTCCATTATGAAACAACTACTAATTTCGATTTTTCATGGTACTATATAACGGTAAGTTATTTAATTCATTTACTTTCTCTTTCCAAATATCTTCTGGGAGTGTTCCCATTTCTTTTAGGTAACTAATTAAAGGATTAATAATCCTTCAAATCAGGTGAATTGGATAGATATTACATCAAGAAAATAAAGAAATAATTGTGATCGTCAGAAAAATTACAATTATTTGATAAAGTTTCTTTTTGGTAATAAAAAAATTATTTTTGAAAAATATAATAGTCTCAATAATATGTTTTAATCAATATGAAGTGGTATAAGTGGATTCTTGTTTTAATTCTTTTAGGTTGGATTATAAGGGCATGTGACAGTCCTGAGTGTGATTTAGACGGTTGTGAAAGAGAAGGAATTGGATGGACCAATGACCCACCAAGTTCGAGTTTATGTAAAGGAATTCCTTGTAGACCAATGGGAGCCTCAAAAAGGAGAGGGTTATTGTTCAAGAGAACACATAGAAAGAAGCAATCTGGGAATAATTAATAATACCCCTTCAAATCATACCCCACAAAACTCCTCCCCAACATATCACAAACTCTTCCAGTAGTTCCACTTCCCATAAAGGGGTCTAATACTAATTCAAACTCTTTTGAAGTTTGAAGAATGGGTAAGGTTATTATTTCTTCAGGGAAAGGAGCGGGATGTTCTCCTTCAATATCTAATTTTTGATTTGCTACCGATGTTCTTACAATATCCTCATTCCAATAATCTCCCATATTCTTTCCTTTAATGTTGGGTAGGTAGGGTGATATAGAATTGGAATACTCACCATTTATACTTCTATGTCGAGGTGGAAGAGAAGGTTTTGTTTTATCTGAGAGTTTGGTGAGTGTAGGATAATAATCATACTCCATTGATTTGGTAAGATGAAAAATAAACTCATAAGAGGGAGTAAGATTTGATTTTGATGATGAGGGTTTAGGATTAGTTTTAGACCAAATAATGGTATTTCTTAGTATCCATCCTTGTTCTTGAAGTTTGATTATAACTCTATGAGGTACATTTTGAAGGTTTCCATTGTGGAATGTATCTCCAAGGTTTAGAAAGAAACTTCCTCTATCATTCAATACTCTTTTACAATCTCTGAGATGTTCAGAAAGATTAATTACAAACTCCTCAGAGGTTTTCTCATTACCTAAACCTTCTTCCTCAGAATACTTTCTTTTATTCCAATAGGGTGGAGAAGTAAAGATAGTTTGAACCTCACCATCTTTTAATTCACTCATATCATGGGATGATTTCTGATAAAACCTCCACGATGAGTTCTTAGTTGATTTTGATTTATTGTTGGGTTTACTTTCTCTACTTTCTTTTTCTTTAAGTTCTCGTTGAATTTGAAGATAAGATTGGTTAACCGTTAGAATTCCTTTATCTAAAAGTTCAATATGGTCAGGGTGATGTTTATGGATAAAAATTAATCTCTGTAATTGAGAAGAAGAGATTCCCATTTCTTTGGAAACGATATCTCTCGAAGAACTTCTGTTAGATTTAACAGAAGTTAAATCCGTTCTTCTCCCCTGTCCTTTTCTGTAATACCTATCAAGAATTAAGTATTCATTAATAAGTTCCTTAAAGCTCTTTATTCTCTGTTTATTGAAGTGGATAAGAAGTAATTCTTCTTCTCCTTCTTTGATTTCTTTAACCTCAACCTGGACTTCTTTCCATCCCAATCGTTTGATGGATTCAAATCTTCTATTTCCACTGATGATTTGATTTTGAGAATCAATTATTAGAGGTTGTAACAATCCAACCTCTGAAATACTTTCCATTAGTTCCTCAATAGAGGATAGGGTATAGATTTCTTTGTTTTTAGGATGGTGTTTGAGAGAGGATACTTTAACCTTCATAGGGTGAAGGTAGCGAAGAATTTTGTGGTATGCAAGTAATCAGGAGATCAACTGTTTTACTTTCTCCTTCCAAATATCTTCAGGAAGTGTTCCCATTTCTTTTAACCTCAACAACGTTTTTAATTGTTCCTCTGTTTCTGAAGTAATTGATTTTGATTTCTTTTCCTTTTTCTGGTCAAGTTCTTGATTGAATAGTCCATCATTTACTTTCATAATATCCTTATCCAAAACATTGTAATATCCATCAAAGACCTTTTGAGTAGTATGTCCTGTCATTTTCATTATACTCCTAATCGGTGTTCCTAATTCTATATGTTCTCTAATAAAAGTTCTTCTCCCGATATGTGATGAAACGATTGAATAAAGTGGAATAAAACTTGTGTTCTCCTCTTTTCCGTTTAAATCCCAATCCCTAACTCTTACCCCTCTATCAAGACCAATATGTTTACAGATTTCTTTTATGTAACTGTTGTATTTCTGATTGGATATTGCATTACCGAACTTTGTTCTTGGAAAAAGGTAATTATGAGCATTTTTATTCTTTGAGTACTTCTTCCAAATCTCAAAAGTCATTCTGTTAATCCTAACTCGTACAGGTTCCTTTTGAATTTTAATCTTTTCCATAAAAAATGAAAAATACCCTAATCTTTTTCCATTGATTTCTTCTGTATCGTAATCAAAATCTCCAATCTTCATTTTAACCATATCTCCGAACCTACACCCTACATTACAGAGAAAAATCAACATGTCTTTATACACCTCAAAAGAGGTATAAGTAGAAGACCATCTTTTGTTATCAGTATCAACCCAAGAATCATCAATATAGGTTAGTCTCCTTTCCTTTTGAAGTACTTCTGTGTGATTCGGGTTTTGAATAGAGTACTTATCATAATTGTATAGTTTGAGTACCTCATCCCTTTTGAAAAAGATTACTTCTCCTCCTCCATCACTAAGTACAATACCATCTGGTTTCTTTATACTAAAATTGGTTCCATACTTTTCATTACTCCAGTTTGAAAATCTTGTAAGAGCTTTCATTCTTTTTCTAATCGTGGAGGGTCTTAAACCTTTTCTATCATAACTCCATCTACAAAATCCATATACCCAGTCACTATCCAAGTCCTCAGGAAATAATAATACATTGTTTTTGGTTTGATACTCTGAGGTATATTCTCGTATTTGTTTGATACTTGTATTTGTACTTCTCTTAGTTGAGGTTCTGTTATTGTAGGAAGTTGAATTAATCCACTTTTCATATTCTGTAAGCATGGGTAAAAAATGAATCTCCTTTCTACTAACAACTTCCTTCGTTCTTTTATCCTTTCTTAGATAACTTCTTACAAGTTCTACTAAGGGTTCTTTGTCTTGTTTTTTAATGGTAAGAACTATTCCATTGATTTCATCAAGTTTGTTTTTGATGAGTAGATTTTTATCTCTATAATCCTTATCAGAAGATTTTATCGGGTCTTTAGAAGTTTTCTTTCTCCAATTATCGTCCCAATCTTTAATTTGACAAACAACCCCTGTACTAACCTTTGTTCTCTTTCCCTTGTAGTAATAATCAATAATGACAGGAACAGAATCCTTTTGATTAAGGTGATTCTTATTATTTTTATAGTCCAACCTGTAATAAAGTCCCATTAATCAGTCAATTAACTCTTTCTAATATACGAAAAATTCCTGAATTTTAGTACCCTATATAGTACCCCAAGGAGTGTTTTGTATAAAAACAAAACCTCAACAAGTTGTAAATCAACAAGTTGAGGTTTTTTGTTGGTGGTCCCACCTGGGCTCGAACCAGGGACC
>JAYQLP010000002.1:0-432500 GCA_038143215.1 Candidatus Arcticimaribacter sp.
CGTACAGAATCAGCTTTAGACCCAGCACCCTTATCAATGTATGAAAATATCATTCAGTACAAACCAGAATATATGCTGAATGAAAATGGACAACGTCAACGCTATAAAGTAAATTATAATGATTTGTTTGAATTGAAAGATGGACGATTCATCGCAAATCCAAATAATTCCGAAAATGTCACCTTGAGCGCAGTCGAAAGGTCTCAACTCATTCCAGATAACAATGGCGAGTATTATCGTAATTGGCGAACAGAAATACAATCACCAGACGATATTTGGAATGAAATCGTAAGAGTGACCAAATTGCCAGGCGTAACCTCTGCACCAAAGCTGCAACCTATTGAAACCCGATTGGTAATGCTTCAAACAGGAATGCGAGCACCAATGGGAATTAAAGTAAAAGGTCAAGACTTAAAGAAGATTGAAGCGTTTGGTGTGCAATTAGAAAACGTCATCAAGGAAGCTGAAGGTGTGAAACAAGAAGCTGTTTTTGCAGACCTGTTGGTAAGCCTTATCTGCTCATTGATATTGACAGAGAGATTGCATCGATACAAGATGTTCAAGATGTATTAAAAGTAGCAGTTGGCGGAATGGTATTAACCCAAACCGTTGAAGGTCGAGAACGCTATGGTGTTCGAGTACGATACCCAAGAGAATTACGAGCAAACCCAACAGACTTACAACAGATTTATGTGCCAGTTGAAAAAGGCAGTCCTTTGCCATTAAGCGAATTAGCAACGATAAGATACGAACAAGGTCCACAAGTCATTAAAAGTGAAGATACTTTTTTAGTTGGCTATGTATTGTTTGATAAATTAGATGGCTTTGCAGAAGTAAGCGTTGTTAAAAATGCACAAGCATTAATTCAAGAAAAGATAGATTCTGGTGAATTGATAGTTCCAAAAGGAATCAACTATGCATTCACAGGAACGTATGAAAATCAGTTACGAGCAGAAAAAACCTTATCGGTTGTTGTACCGTTAGCATTGGCAATCATTTTCTTAATTCTGTATTTTCAGTTCCGTTCGGTTGGTACGTAATTTAAGTGTAGCAGTTTGGGTTGGGTTTATTGCACTCTTCGGTATAGCAACAGACGATGGTGTAGTAATGGCAACCTATTTAACGCAAACTTTTGATAGAAATACACCAGAGAATAAAAAGGAAATTAGAGCATCTATTGTAGAAGCTGGTGAAAAAAGAATCAGACCGTGTTTAATGACTACAGCTACAACCATTTTAGCATTATTACCAGTATTAACCTCTGCAGGTCGAGGAAGCGACATAATGATTCCGATGGCAATTCCAAGTTTTGGCGGAATGCTCATTGCCTTAATCACTTTGTTTGTTGTACCAGTATTGTATAGCTGGAAGGCAGAAGTTCAACTTAAAAGAACATCAAATGAAAAATAAAATAATAAATATTAAACTCGTCTTGATTCTTGTTTCTTGCTTCTTGAGTCTCTTTACAAACGCTCAACAATTAGAAATATTTATTGATGAAGCTTTAACAAAAAATCCAGAAATTCAAAAGTTTGAGTTACAATACAAAAGAGCTTCTGAAAAAGTAAACGAGGTTAACACCATTCCTAATACCGAATTTGGTGTTGGTTACTTTGTAAGTGAACCGGAAACCAGAACAGGTGCACAACGCTTTAAAGTATCTGCTAAACAAATGTTACCGTGGTTCGGAACCATTACATCGAGAGAAAACTATGTAAGTTCATTGGCAGATGCTAAATACGAGGACATTGTTATCGCAAAGCGAAAACTAATGGCTTCGGTATCACAATCCTATTTTAATCTATACGCCAACAAAGCAAAGCAAGAGGTGTTAACTGAAAACATCAAACTATTAGAAACTTACGAAACATTAGCACTAACATCTGTTGAGGTTGGTAAAGCATCCGCAGTAGATGTGTTGCGATTGCAAATGCGTCAGAACGAAATGCAACAATTAAAAGACGTATTGCAACAACAATTTTTAGCAGAACAAACTAACTTCAATAATCTATTGAATAGAGATAATGATGTTACCGTGAATGTGGTAGATAGTTTACTGATACCTTCTGAAGACTTTGATATTACTTCTGAAAATTTAGCATTACATCCCGAATTACTAAAATATGATAAACTTTATAAATCCATAGAGCAATCAGAATTATTAAATCAAAAAGAAAGCAGTCCAATGATTGGTTTTGGATTAGATTATATCAATGTTGCTGAAAGACCAAATATGGATTTCAGCGATAACGGAAAGGATATTGTAATGCCAATGGTTTCGGTATCTATCCCAATTTTCAATAAGAAATATAAATCCCAAACCAAACAAAATGATTTGCAGCAGCAGGAAATTACTGCTCAAAAACAGGAACGTTTAAATGCATTGGAAACGCTTTTAGACAAAGCAAATAACGAACGCATTTCTGCAAGAATAAGTTATGCTACTCAAACAAAAAACTTAAAGCAAGCTAAAGATGCAGAAGACATTTTAATCAAAAGCTACGAAACAGGAACGATAGATTTTAATGATGTTTTGGATATTCAAGAACTACAACTAAAGTTTCAAATGAACCAAATAGAATCAATTAGAACTTATTATGTTCAATCAACGATTATTAATTATTTAACACAGCAATAATGAAACACACATATAAGATTGCGGGAATGACTTGCAATAACTGTAAGGCTTCCGTCGAGAAATATTTAAGTAAAATAGACCACGTATCAGAGGTGTCTGTTAATCTTGAAAAAGGTGAGGCAGAAGTGAAAATGAATAAACATATTTCAACTGATATACTACAAAAAGCATTACCAGAAAAGTATACTTTATCTGAAAAGAAAGAGAAGAATGTGTTTGCATCTTCAAGTATGTCGGCAATGCCTATGGAAGAAGAAAAAAGTAAATTACAACAGCTAAAACCTTTATTGCTTATCATTTTTTATATAGCAACTGCAAGTGTATTATTACATTATAAAAATTGGACTTGGAGCGCTTTTATGCTCGACTTTATGGGGTTATTTTACATCGTGTTTAGTTTTTTCAAGATGTTAGATTTAAAAGGCTTTCCTGAATCCTTTCGTATGTACGACCCTTTAGCTAAACGTGTTCCTTTTTATGGGAAAGTTTATCCATTTATTGAAACAGCTTTAGGACTGATGTTTTTATTGCGGTTTGAAATTAATATAGCTTTAATAATTACACTTATAGTATTAGGGATAACAACAATTGGAGTAACAAAAACATTATTGGACAAAAAATCAATACGATGTGCGTGTTTAGGTACTGCTTTAAAATTACCTATGACAGAAGCCACTTTTATTGAAAATGCTATTATGATTGTAATGGCGACATTAATGCTTATAAATTAAATTGTTATGGTAAATAGGCATACTGCGTAAAAAATTAGAAAAACCCACAGGTATTTGGGTCTCTTTTTAGGGATTCAATTCCTGTTTTGGACTATTAGTGGTTTATACTTTAGTTGGACGAACATCGATGAAATACACGGAGACCAATTTAAAAACTTGAAGTATCAACCCAAAGCATTTAATAGTTTAATAAGTCCTTCAGAAATGGATGTTCCAAATGGTATAAAGACTATTGAATTAAGAGATATTGATAATGCACCGTACTATTGGATAAATAAAGAGCAATTGTATAATGCTTTAGATGGAATGCCAAAAAATAGTATTACGCAGAAAGAGGCACTCTATATTGCCAAAAACCATATGAAAAGTGGTTTAGAGGTAGAATCTGTTGAGCAAATTACGGAAACTGGAAAACACCACGAGTATCGAGAAAAACTACTACCTGCTTATGTTATCTCATATAAAACAGATGAAGCACTAAAAGCATACGTTTCTGTAAGCGACGGAAAATTTCAAACCGTAAGACATCGTTCTTGGCGTTGGTTTGATTTTTTATGGATGACACATACCATGGACTATGAAGGCAGAGACAATTTTAATACCATTGTTTTGAGAGCCTTTTCACTTTTAGGATTGATAACCGTTTTAAGTGGGTTTTTGTTGTGGTACACCTCGTCACCTTCAATTAGGAAATTATTAAAACGAAAAAAAATAAAGAAATGAAAAAGTATATAGTTTATCTCGGAATATTAGCTGTTGGTCTACTTTTAGGGTGGATACTGTTTGGTGGCTCACCAAAAGAAGAAACAGACCATAATCACGATGCAGTTACAGAAACCAATCAAATGTGGACCTGTTCAATGCATCCACAGATTATGCAACCAGAAGCAGGAGATTGCCCTATTTGTGGTATGGATTTAATTCCTGCTGATGGTGTAAGTGATGGTTTATTAGCAGACCAATTCAAATTGACTGAAAACGCAATTGCTTTAGCTAATATTCAAACATCTATTGTTGGTAAAGGCAATGTTGAAGGCAATACTATCAAATTATCTGGTAAAATTGCTGAAAACGAAGAAGCAAATGCAGTACAGGTAAGTTATTTCGCTGGAAGAATTGAACGTTTGAATGTGAGTTTTACAGGCGAAGAAGTTCGTAAAGGTCAATTATTGGCAACCATTTATTCGCCAGAACTCTATGCAGCACAACAAGAATTAATTACAGCAGCATCTTTAAAAGAATCACAACCTGCTTTATACAAAGCAGTCCGTAATAAATTGAAATTATGGAAGCTCTCTGAAAATCAAATTAATAAGATTGAAGAAACAGGAAAAGTGAAAGAAAACTTTCCTGTGTATGCAACCTTTTCGGGTACTGTTACAGAAAAATTAGTAGAGCAAGGCGATTACATTAAACAAGGTCAACCCATATTAAAAATTGCCAATCTCAACACAGTTTGGGGAAATTTTGATGTGTATGAAAATCAGATTAACCGCTTTAAAAAAGGACAGGAAGTGATGATAACAACCAATGCCTATCCTAATAAAGAATTTAAAGGTAAAGTTGATTTCATTGACCCAGTTTTAAACACCAAAACAAGAACTGTTACCTTGCGTGTTGTTTTAAACAATAAGGACGATGTATTTAAACCAGGAATGTTTGTAATCGCAAATATTGAAGACAGTACAGCTAAAAATGACGAAGTATTAACAATTCCTTCATCTTCTGTGTTATGGACAGGTGAACGTTCTGTGGTGTACCTTAAAACAAATCCAGACCAAACTATTTTTGAAATGCGTGAAATTAAATTAGGCAATCAAATTGGTAATGAATATGAAGTTTTAGAAGGATTATTTGTTGGAAATGAAATAGTGACTAACGGTACATTTACGGTTGATGCAGCAGCACAATTACAAGGCAAAAAGTCTTTGATGAATAAAGATGGTGGTAAAGTAATGACAGGTCACGAGGGTCATTTAGGTATGGATAACAATTCACCCAACACAGAAAGTGACCACACTATTATGAATGAGCGTCTGAAAGTATCAGCGAAATTTCAAGAGCAGTTAAAAGCTGTTTTCAATGCGTATATCAATTTAAAAGATGCTTTAGTGAAAGAAGACTCAAAAGGCGCTTCTGAAAGTGTAATAAGTTTACTAAACAATTTAACCAGAGTAGATATGAAATTGTTATCAAACAATAAGGCGCATAACCATTGGATGTCATTAGAAAAGGAAATAAAACCTTCAGCGACCTCAATTTCTGAAACATCCGATATAAAAGCACAAAGAGACCATTTTAAATATTTATCATCACATCTAATCAATGCTGTTCAATTGTTTGGTGTTAATGAAAAGGTCTATGTGGAATTTTGCCCTATGGCAGATAACAACAATGGTGCATATTGGTTGAGCAAAGAAGAAAAAGTAATCAATCCATATTTTGGCAGCGCAATGCTAACCTGTGGAGAAGTAAAACAAGTAATAGAATAATAAATCAAGTAATAACAATTAAATTTTAAACAATGAAAAAAGTAAGATTAACAACAATTATGGTAATAACATTTATAAGCTTATCAGCAATGTCTTGTAAAGATGCGAAAACAGAAAACAGTACCAATTCTGAAATGATTACTGAGGAAGACCATTCAAAAATGAACCACGATAATTCCGATGGTCACCACGATGTGGATAAAAAGGAAATGGCAATGAACGGAGATGGAAATTCCCAAACAATATTAAATGACTATTTCAACTTAAAGGATGCCTTAGTGGCAGATGATAATGCCAAAGCTAAAGAATTGGGTGCAACCCTCGCAACATCATTAGGAAAGCTTGACATTTCAAAATATACGGATGCTCAGCAATCAGAATTAAAGGACATTATGGAAGATGCTATCGAGCACGCAGAACATATCAGTGAAAGTGATATTAAACACCAACGCGAACATTTTAAAGTTTTGAGCAAAGATGTTACTGATATGGTAGCTATTACGGGAACACAAGTGAAACTATACGAGCAATTTTGTCCAATGTATGATGGCGGTACAGCTTGGTTGAGTACAAAGGAAGAAATACGCAATCCATATTATGGAAGCCAGATGTTGAAATGTGGTAAAGTACAGCGAGAAATTAACTAAATGAAAATTGTAAAAATCATAGCACTGATTTTATTGGTTGGATTTGTGGGCATACAGTTTGTGCCCACAGACCTCAATCAAAGTGATACTGTGCCAAAAACTGACTTCTTGTTGGTAAACAACACCCAAGAAAACATAAGCGCATTATTACAAGAGTCCTGCTATGATTGTCATAGTAATAACACAGAATACCCTTGGTACAATAAGGTACAACCTGTTGCTTGGTTTTTAGAAGACCACATTAATGAAGGAAAGGAAGAATTGAATTTCAATGAATGGGATGCGTATTCCAACCGAAGAAAAAACAGCAAACTAAAGTCAATAATTAGTCAGGTTAAAGATGATGAGATGCCACTAGCATCTTACACCTTGATTCACAAGGATGCTAAGTTGTCCAATTCTGAAAAGACCTTGATTATTGATTATATGAAGAACCTAAAAGAAACATTAAAATAATGCCCTGATATGGGAAGGAAATACTGGTTGGTTGGTTAATAGCCCTTCCCATTTCAGGCACTATAAAAAGTATTATGAATCAAACGCGCTTCAAAATTGACAAAATGGATTGTCCTTCAGAGGAGAATCTCATTCGTATGAAGTTTGAAGTATTATCTCAAATAAAACACTTGAAGTTTGATTTAAACCAACGAGAGCTAACTATTTTTCACGATAACAATATCGAGGAAATTGAGGAAAGTCTAAGGTCGCTAAATCTCGGTCATAAAAAACTTTACACGGAAATAACTGACCGAAAATCTTTTGATCAAGACCACAAGACTAATCAGAAAAAGGTACTTTGGTCAGTTCTTATAATTAATCTTGTTTTTTTCATTCTCGAAATGAGTTATGGGCTTGTATCAAAGTCGATGGGTTTAATAGCCGATAGCTTGGATATGCTCGCAGATAGTTTTGTTTACGCAATCAGCTTAATCGCTGTAGGAAAATCTTTGATCTATAAAAAAACAGTAGCCAAAATTGCTGGTTATTTTCAAATCGTTTTATCTTTAATTGGACTTGGCGAGGTAATTAGAAGAATTATTTATCCCGTAGAGTTTCCAAATTATCTAACAATGATCATAATCTCAATTTTTGCATTAATCGGAAATGGAATTTGCCTATATCTCCTCCAAAAGTCAAGAGACAAGGAAGAAGCACATATGAAAGCAAGTCTCATTTTCACCTCAAATGATGTCGTAATTAATTTAGGGGTGATTTTAGCGGGAATACTGGTATATTGGCTAAACTCCAACATGCCTGACCTGATTATCGGTACAATTGTATTCTTTATTGTCTCTAAAGGAGCTTTCAGGATTCTTAGCCTGAGTAAAAACTAAATTCATAATTCTGTTTAGTTGTGCTGCAACTTCTGACAACAGGGGGAGCAAGTAAAATGACAAAACCGTTATTCTATTATAGTGTATCGGTTTTTAATACCCCTTCAAATCATACCCTACAAAACTCCTTTCTAACCTATCACAAACTCTTCCAGTAGTTCCACTACCCATAAAAGGATCTAATACTAATTCAAACTCTTTGGATGTTTGAAGAATCGGTAAGGTAATTATTTCTTCAGGGAAAGGAGCAGGGTGTTCTCCTTCAATATCTAACTTTTGATTTGCAACCGATGTTCTTACAATAAATTGCGCGTGTGGGCACTTTGCGCTCCATCCCTGCAAGCACAGAAATGATTGATATTGGCCAAACCATAAAAGGCGTTCCTTTGATGTTGTCTGGCGCCATTAAAATTTCAAGAGAAGACGCCAATGGCGATGAATTGCTGTTGTATTACCTCGAAGAAGGAGACTCGTGCTCCTTAACTTTTTCAGTTGATTTTAACGAACGAAAAAGCAAAATTAGAGCAGTGGCTGAACTGCCTTCCACTTTAGTAATGCTACCGCTGGCCAACACAAAACAATGGGCTGAAGATTTTCCCTCTTGGCGAAACTTCATTATCAAGAGCTATCAAAACCGCTTGGACGAACTTTTAGATACCTTGGACAGCATCGCTTTTGATCAGCTCGAAAAACGCCTTTGGGATTATCTACTAGAAAAAAGCGAATTACTGAGCAAAACACTTTGCCCATTACCCACCATTCCATCGCCTTGGATTTGCACAGCTCACGGGTTGTGGTTTCCCGTTTGTTAAAAAGAATGGAAAACGAGCAAAAAATAAAACTCCATCGCCAAGCCATAGAAGTTCTTCCCCAAATGTAACCTAAGTTACTTCCAAATTGGTTTTGCTGTTTTACCTTTACGGCATGATGGAAAAGACATTCCCTTTTTTTTCTTGGATTAAATCTTACAAAACCGCTTATCTCAAAGGGGATTTTAACGCAGGGGTAACGGTAGGAATAATGCTTATCCCGCAAGGAATGGCTTATGCCATGATTGCGGGACTTCCCCCAGTATATGGCCTTTATGCCGCCTTAGTGCCACAAATAGTATATGCTTTTCTGGGCACTTCCCGCCAGTTGGCCGTGGGGCCTGTGGCCATGGACTCGCTTCTAGTTGCTTCTGGACTTGGCGCCATTGCCAACCTCAGCGAAGAAAAATACATCGCCTTGGCCATTGTTTTAGCCCTCTATATGGGTGTCATCCAATTGGTTTTAGGAAAATTAAAACTGGGATTTGTTGTTCAATTTTTATCAAAGCCGGTCATTAGTGGGTTTACTTCTGCTACAGCAATCATTATCGGTTTAAGTCAGCTCAACCACCTCTTGGGGGTTTCTTTGCCAAGAACCAATCAAATGCATCGCCTTGTCAGCGGCTTGTTGCAACTCGATGTTTTACTCCATCCGCTAACCTTTATGATTGGAATAAGCGGGGTGGTGTTATTGCTCATTTTAAAAAAGAGCATAAAAAATTTCCCGGCTGCATTGGTCCTCGTTTTGGGCGGTGTGTTCCTTTCGGAAAGCTTTAACTGGCAAGAAAAAGGAATTAAAGTCGTAGAAAACATTCCAGGAGGATTACCTTCATTTACTTTACCCGCATTTTCATTGGAAGATTTAATGGCCATAACGCCCCTAGCCCTCACACTTGCGCTGGTGGCTTTTATGGAGGCTATTGCCGTGGCAAAGGCCGTTGAAGAAAAAAAGAACACCCAAGAACTGAATCCCAATCAAGAACTTGTAGCGCTAGGAATGGCCAATATTGTTGGGGCTTTTTTCCAATCCTACCCCACTACAGGAGGCTTTTCAAGAACCGCGGTAAACGAACAAGCTGGGGCAAAAAGTGGAATCGCTTCCTTAATGAGTGCCTTGGTTGTTGGACTTACACTTGCATTTTTTACCTCTTTCTTTTACGCCCTACCAAAAACCCTTTTGGCTTCCATAATCATGGTAGCGGTTTTTAATCTCATCGATTTTAACTACCCGCTTTCCTTGTGGAAAACCAACCGAAGTGAATTTTATATCCTTCTTTTTACATTTATAACCACCTTGTTTGTCGGAATCACCCAAGGGATTTTACTCGGGGTTTTGGTGGCCTTGCTTTACATGATCTACACCAACTCAAGCCCCCATATTGCGGTTTTAGGAAGAATTAAAAACACCCCCTATTTTAAAAATATTCTCCGTTTTCCGAACGATATAGAAACCTATCCAGGTGTTTTGATTGTTCGCTTTGATGGGCCTCTCTTTTTTGGAAATCAGTCCTTTTTTAAACAGGAAATGAACCGATTGATTGAAGAACAAAAAGAACCTGTAAAGTACCTCATCATCGATGCCATCCCTATTCACGATTTAGATGCGACCTCGTTGCATATGTTATTTCAATGGGCAGAGGAAATCAAAAAACAAAACATACAACTCTGCTGGGCAAGGGTAATTGGCCCGATTCGCGACCGATTTTTAATTAGCGGATTCTCTGACTATCTTGGCCCCGATACTTTTTTCCCCAATATCGATGCTTGTTTAGCCCACATTGAAGGTGAAAAAATGGGAGAAATTCAACACAAAATCACACAACAAACATTTAAAATAAATTGATATGCTTATAGAACAGATTTACACAGGTTGCCTTGCACAGGGCGCTTATTACATCGAAAGCAAAGGTGAAGCGGCCATCATTGATCCGCTTCGAGAAGTAGAACCTTACATAAAAAAAGCGAAAAAAAACAACGCAAAAATCAAATACGTTTTTGAAACCCATTTCCATGCAGACTTTGTGAGTGGGCACCTTACCCTTTCGAAAGAAACTGGTGCTCCCATTGTGTATGGTCCAAATGCAAACCCCAACTATGAGGTTATTGTAGCCAAAGATGAACAAGAATTTAAAATCGGAGAACTCACCATTATAGTGATCCACACCCCTGGACACACACTGGAGAGTACCACTTATTTACTGCGCGATAAAAACGGAAAAAACAAAGCCATTTTTAGTGGCGACACCCTCTTTTTGGGCGACGTTGGGCGCCCCGATTTGGCCCAAAAAACCAATGAAATTACTCCAGAAGACCTCGCAGGAATGCTCTTCGATAGCCTGCGCAACAAAATTATGCCGCTAGAAAACGAAGTGATCGTTTACCCCGGACACGGTGCTGGTTCTGCCTGTGGAAAGAACATGATGAAAGAAACCGTGGACACCCTTGGGAATCAAAAAAAGATAAATTATGCCCTTAGGGAAGACATGACCCGAGAGGAGTTTATCGAAGAAGTAACCGACGGCCTCCTTCCTCCTCCCAGCTATTTCCCAATGAATGTAAAAATGAACAAATCGGGCTATGAAGACATCGATACTGTACTCGATAGAGGCACCCATGCCTTTTCTCCCGAATAGTTCGAAGCGGTTGCTAATGCAGAAAATGCACTCATATTAGATGTGCGGCATCAAAACGACTTTGTCAAGGGGCATGTGCCTCAGTCTATTTTCATCGGAATCGATGGCTCTTTTGCCCCTTGGGTAGGCGCCTTGGTGGGCGATGTAAAACAACCTTTATTTTTGATTTGCGAGCCCGGCCGAGAAGAAGAAACAGTAACACGTCTCTCCCGCGTTGGATTCGACCAAACCCTGGGCTACCTCAAAGGGAGTTTTGAAGCGTGGAAAAATGCTGGAAAAGACTACGACACCATTAGCAGTGTTTCTGCAAGCGAATTCGAAGAACAGGTAAACCGGGAAAACACGCCAATTTTTGATGTGCGTAAAGACAGTGAATATGCTTCTGAACGCCTAGAAAAAGCACACAATACGCCGCTCGATTTTATTAACGATTATATAAATCGCTTCCCTACTAAAGGATCCTTTTTTGTCCATTGTGCAGGGGGTTACCGCTCTGTCATTGCAGCTTCCATTCTAAAGAAAAGAGGCATCCACAGTTTGATCGATGTACATGGGGGGTTCAAAGCCATCCGAGAAACCGAACTGGAAAAAACAGCCTATGTTTGTCCTTCAACTTTATAAATAAATAAAAATGATAGAATTTTTAATGCAACCTTGGCCTTGGTATTTCAGTGGCCCTATGATCGCCCTAGTGATGTTTTTATTGTTATGGACGGGAAAAACTTTTGGAATGTCTTCCAACTTAAGAACCCTTTGCGCCGTTTCTGGACTAGGAAAAAACATTTCTTTTTTTGAATTTGACTGGAAAGCACAACGATGGAATTTAACCGTTGCAGCTGGTGCAGTGGTAGGCGGATTTATTGCAGCACATTTTTTAAGTACTTCTTCTGCAGTGGATATTTCTTTAGAAACCGTATCTCAATTGCAACAAATGGGAATTGCCGATGCAGGAGCCGCTTATATGCCGGAAAAACTATATGGGCTCTCTGCCTTCACGAATACAAAATCGATTCTTGTTCTTAGTCTCGGTGGGTTTTTGGTTGGTTTTGGTGCGCGCTATGCTGGCGGATGTACTTCAGGTCACGCCATTTCTGGATTAAGCAACTTCCAACTTCCTTCCCTCATTGCTGTGATTGGGTTTTTTGCGGGCGGACTTCTTGTAAATCATTTCTTATTAAAATTCTTACTCTAATGCGAACGATCATCTATTTTTCAATCGGAATTCTTTTTGGTATCACCATGTTTAAATCCGAGGCCGCATCGTGGTTTAGAATTTACGAAATGTTCCAATTTCAATCTTTTCATATGTATGGCATTATAGGTTCTGCTTTGGCTTGTGGGGCAATCATAACCTATCTCCTAAAAAGGTTCCAAGTAAAATCGATCTTGGATGGGGAAACCATTTCAATCAAAGACAAAGAAAAAGGCTGGAAACGCTATTTGTTTGGTGGGCTCTTTTTTGGTTTTGGATGGGCCATTTCAGGCGCTTGTCCCGGACCGATGTTCACTACCCTAGGGGCTGGGTTTGTACCTATCCTCATTGTCATCGTTTCGGCCACTTTCGGCACCTTCGTTTACGGATTAATGCAGAAAAAACTTCCGCATTAAGCAGCTGTAGGAATCCAACTTGATAAAATTTCCCCGGCGCGTATAGCCCAGGGGAAAGCGTAAGCTTTTGCAAAAATAAAGCCTGTAAAAAGGACATAGAGAAACAAAAGCGCGTAAGCGTGAATTCTGCGAAGCCCTTTGTTGAAGTAGTAGATAAAAAATGCTGCAAGAGTTAAAAGCACCAAGCTCGCTTGAAGTTCGGCTACATTGACAACCGTTTCTGGAGTCATAGAAATAGGCCCATTGAACAGGGTAAATGCAAATAGCGGAAACCCTAACGCAAAGCAAATATCAAAAATATTACTCCCTAGGGCATTGGCTACCGCATCGTCATAGTTTCCTGCAACCGCATCGCGATACGAGAGAATGGTGTCAGGAACAGAAGTGGCCGCAGAAGCCAAAACAACAGCGATAAAATAGGGTGCAATCCCCAGTTCTTCTGAAAGCATTTCGCAGGACTGAATCAATACAATACACGCGAGCCCTATCACCAGCATGGAAAACAACAACAGCGTCCATGCGTTAACCGTGTTGATTTTTTTTCGAACAAAAACATGCTCAAAATCCAGTAAAATCAGTGCTTTTATAACCGATGGCTTTCTTCCAACGGGATAGGCTTTTTCCGTTACTTCTTCTGTCGTTTCGTTAGAAGACTGGAGGCTGTTTTTCTTCATGTTTGCAAACATAAAAACAACGTACATCACATAAGTCATCATCAATATGAGGCCATGATACCAATCGAGATGATTCCCAGAAACCATGTAAATCAAAATCAGTTCGGCTAAAATCAGTCCAATTCCGTCGCGAAGAATTACTTTTTTCGACACTTCTACCCTTAACGCAATCCCGTATCCTATAACGGCCAAAATAACAACCGCCGGAATAATCATACCGTTAAAAATAGCGCTCCCTGCTGTGGTTCCTATTCCAAAGGCAAAATTGTCAACATCCCCAGGAGCATTAGACTAAACAAAGTTGTAAATAGCTCGGGAATGGAACTCCCCACCGCATTGATGGTGGCGCCACGCACTCCGTCGGTTAAATTTCTTCCTAAATATTCTGAAGCCACTTCAAACCCATCGCTAGACCTCCAAATGATGAGCATAGCGAGTATGATGGCGAACAAAGCAGAAAGGGTGAGCATGAATGGGTGTTTAATTTTCAACCCAAAAATACAGTTTAATTTTGGGATATCCACTTTTTTAAAATCCCGTCCCTTTTCGTTTTTTTCGTACTTTCAATGCATGGGATATTTTTTATACAACATCGTTATTTACGGCATTTTGTTTGCCCTTTTTGTGCTTGGTTACAATGCGATTAGAAACATGCGTAACAAAGATTAGCTTTGCGCTAATGCTTGTTTTTCAGTAGGAAGTGCGTACTTTTGCTGTAAAAGCTAGAAAAATGAAATCGTCCAAAAAACCCGATGGGGTGGCCTGGAATGAGGAAAGTCAAGAATACATTTCCAAACTCCTTCCTTATGCTACAAGCACAAGTGGTCCTGTTATCCAAATTCCTAATGTGGATGCCTTCAAAAAAAAGGGGGTAGACAAAGTGTCGAAGCAGTTTCAAGCCGAGCTAGAAGACCTTCAAAACAGCATTAAAAAATTCGTTACCCTCGCTTCAGACACCCAAAAAGTGTATTCTGCGAAATTCAAATTTGAACCCATTGTGGGAGAAAGCTATCATTTATATGCCAACGATGCGGGAGAAAATTTCCTGTCGTTGATCGCCCCAGAAAACTGGAACAAAGAACATTTGGGTACTTTTCGATTAAACGGAGAGTACAAGTGGGAACGCGTCGGCTAACGAAAAACTTGAGTTCCAAAACCGGTTCCTTCTTTATCAAATTCAATTCCAATTCCAAAGTGAAGATAGTCGCCTATGATGTTTTTATAATGCTGCGGACTGTTTTTCCATCCTTGCACCATGCACTCGGCAAAGGCCTCTGAACTTTGTGTATTGCCGCAACCCAAAACATTTTCAAACCAAGGCACTTTAGCAATGTTTTCTCCAATACCAATCCATCGATTTCCTTTTTTTCGCCAGGGGAAAATCCCCAATTGTTCCGCCCGGTCCATTGGGGATTTCCCTGCTGGATCCACATGGCTATAAAACTGTTTTTCCACCATGTTTTTACTGTGGTATTGCGCTAAGTGTTGAAGGCTGTCAAGAAACACCAAAGGGTGTAATCCTTTTTCTTCCCTAAGAGCATTTGTTTTTTGAAAAATGAGAGTGCGAATTTCCGCTTTGTTTTGTTGAGAAAAACCCTTCATAGAAAAAAGGGAAAGACAAAAGAAAAAAACAAGGCATCGGTTGAATTTCATAAAATAAAGGTTTGTCCAACAAATATGTTTAATTTTACCTCAGAAACTATGGAAAGTCCTCGACAAAAAAAAATCGCTGCTTTATTGCAACAAGAAATCGCTCAGCTGCTTCAAGGCGCCGTGCGTAAAGAAGGGGTGTCTAACCTCTTGATTTCCGTTACCAAAGTATCGGTAACTGTGGATTTGTCTTTGGCCAAGGTTTACCTCAGCCTTTTTCCTCCAAAAGAGGCGAAACAGTGGTTGGAAGGGATTCAATCCAACGCTTTTCAAGTAAAACACGACCTTTCTCAACTGTTAAAAAACGAACTTCGTCGTATTCCAGAAATTGTGTTCTATTTAGACGATTCGCTCGATTATATTGAAAAAATTGACGACGCGCTTCGTTCTCCAGAAAACCCTATAGCGGCACCTGATCAGCTCGATAAGCGCCAAAAAAAATAAGGCTGTGCGATTTTCCCTTTTTGTTGCTTTTCGCTATTTTTTTTCATCGAGCAAACAAACCATTGTCAACATCATTAACCGCATTTCCCTTGCGGTTGTTTTAGTGGCCACGGCAGCCCTTTTTATTGTTTTAAGTGCTTTTAGCGGACTCAAAACTTTTGGGCTTTCTTTCAGCAATAATTTTGATCCCGATTTGCGTATTTCTCCTGCCTCGGGAAAAACACTTGTGCTCACGGAAGCACAACGCGAAAAAATGAAGCAACTCGAATTTATCGAGGCGTTTTCTCCTGTTTTAGAAGAAAAAATCTTTTTGCGGTTTGAAGAGAAAACCCAGGTTGCTTTTCTCAAAGGAGTGGAAGAAAGCATCCGATCGGTTATTGAAATTGATGCGCTCATTTCCAGAGGAAATTGGTTTAAAAACGAATTCAATGAAGTCATTATTGGAGGAAGCATTGCCAATAACCTCAGCTTAGGAATTTACGACTACTCCTCCTTTTTAACCCTAAGTGTGACACGAAGAAACAGCGGGCTTTCGCTCGGTAAATCTCCTTTTCGCGAAGAAAAAGCAATTGTTTCTGGTATTTATTTTGCAAGTGAAGACATCGATAAAAAATACTTGCTGGCTCGAATGGATTTGGCCCGAACGCTTTTAGAAAGAAAAGAAAACGAATACAGTGTAATCGAAATTAAAACCCGGGGAGACCTTTCATCCCAAGAGGCTACTGCCTTTCTTCAGCCTCTTTTTGAGCAAGACATTATCGTTCGTAATCGATCGCAGCTGAATGCCGCCCTCTACAAAATGTTGAAAGCTGAAAACATTGCGGTTTACCTCATCTTTAGCCTGATCATTGTCATTGCATTATTTACTGTTGTAGGAGCAATCAGCATGATTTTTTTAGACAAAAAAGGGCAAATGCATATTCTCCTCACCATGGGGGTACTTCCTAAAGAAATTCAATCTATTTTCTTTTTCCTAGGGGGAATGATCAGTTGGTTTGGTGGGGTTCTAGGAATTGTTTTAGGAGGAGTGTTGGTGTTTGTTCAACAGTTTTTTCCCTTTTTATATGTGCCAGGAACCTCCCTCGCTTATCCCGTTGAATTACGGTTAGAAAACGTACTTATTGTATTGGGAACGATTGGGTTGTTGGGCGTGTTAACCGCTTTTTGGGCTACCCGAGGAATTCATCGCAAGGTGGATCTTTAAGCCATCACATAATCTCCCCATTCCTTAGCAACATCGTTCAAGGCTTCAAAAACGTCTTCCGAAGCATTGGAGGTTACCATGCGGGTTCTGTATTCTTTAAAGTGGGGAATGCCCTTAAAATAATTGGTATAATGTCTTCTGGTTTCCAACACTCCCAAGGTTTCGCCTTTCCAGGCAATGGCCATTTCTAAATGCCGTTTTGCCGCTTCTACGCGTTCTAAAATAGAAGGCGAAGGCATATGTGTTCCCGTTTTAAAATAGTGCTTGACTTGGTTAAAAAACCAAGGGTTTCCGATGCTTGCTCTTCCAATCATGGCACCATCGAGGCCATATTGATCTCGCATTTCCACGGCGCGTTCTGGGGTGTTTACATCTCCGTTTCCAAAAACAGGAATGTGCATGCGTGGGTTGTTTTTTACCTCGGCAATGGGTTTCCAGTCGGCATCGCCTTTATACATTTGTGCGCGGGTTCGCCCATGAATGGAAATAGCGGCAATGCCTACGTCTTGAAGGCGTTCGGCAACTTCTACAATTTTGATGGAGTCGTGGTCCCAGCCCAAACGTGTTTTTACGGTGATTGGAAGTTGGGTGTGCTTCACCATGGCTTCGGTAAGTTTCACCATCAAAGGAATGTCTTTTAAAATTCCTGCACCAGCTCCTTTGCAAACCACTTTCTTCACCGGGCATCCAAAATTGATGTCGATAATATCGGGTTTTGTCGCTTCAACAATTTCCACACTTCTCAGCATAGAATCCATATTCGCGCCAAAAATTTGAATCCCTACAGGGCGTTCTTTTTCGTAAATATCTAGCTTTTGGACACTCTTCGCTGCGTCGCGAATTAATCCCTCACTCGAAATAAATTCGGTATAAACGACATCTGCTCCATTCTCTTTGCATAAAGTTCTAAATGGGGGGTCGCTTACATCTTCCATGGGGGCTAGAAGCAAAGGGAAATCATCAAGCTCAATATTACCTATTTTCGGCACAGCATTTGTCTTTGTGCAAAAATACATAAAAGATTGTTTCCTGTGGATTTAGATTGTGAGAAGGGAGGTTGAAAAAATCTCTTGGCAAAAGCACAAAACTTGGTGAGCAGATGAAAAGCCACTCCACAAAACTGTATATTTGTATCGCTATGAAAGACGGCGCTGTATGAAACACATTAGAAACTTTTGCATCATTGCTCATATAGATCACGGAAAAAGCACCTTGGCCGATCGTTTACTCGATTTTACTGGGGCAGTAAATGAACGTGAAAAACAAGATCAACTTTTAGACAACATGGATCTTGAGCGTGAACGTGGGATTACGATTAAATCGCATGCCATTCAAATGGAATATGTGCATGAAGGAGAAACCTATGTGCTCAACCTCATCGACACTCCCGGCCATGTCGATTTTTCTTATGAAGTATCTCGATCCATTGCCGCTTGTGAAGGCGCCTTGTTGATTGTTGATGCCGCACAAAGCATTCAAGCACAAACCATTTCCAACCTCTATTTGGCCTTGGATAATGATTTGGAAATCATACCGATATTGAACAAGGTCGATTTGCCTTCTGCAAATCCGGAAGAAGTAACAGACGATATTGTCGACCTTTTAGGGTGTAAGGCCGAAGAAGTGATTCCTGCTTCTGCAAAAACAGGCCTGGGAATACAAGATATATTAACGGCCATTATTGACCGTGTGCCTCCCCCAACCGGAAACATCGACGAACCCCTGCAAGCATTAATCTTTGATTCCGTTTACAATCCTTTTCGTGGGGTAGAAACCTACTTCCGCGTCATTAATGGAAGCATAAAAAAGGGGCAAAAAATTCAGTTTATGGCCACCCAAAACACCTATTTCGCAGATGAAATTGGGACGCTCAAACTGAACCAAGTACCCAGAAAAGAAATCTTTGCTGGGGATGTGGGCTACCTCATCACCGGAATTAAAGAAGCAAAAGAAGTCAAAGTAGGAGATACCATTACCAATCCCGAAAAGCCGACCCAAAATGCCATTGAAGGATTTGAAGAAGTAAAACCCATGGTGTTTGCAGGGATTTATCCCGTAGACACAGAAGACTACGAAGAACTTCGTGCTTCCATGGAAAAGCTTCAATTGAATGATGCCTCGCTGGTGTTTCAGCCCGAAAGTTCTGCCGCATTAGGCTTTGGTTTTCGTTGCGGCTTTCTTGGAATGCTTCACCTAGAAATTATTCAAGAACGCTTGGAACGAGAATTCAACATGACCGTAATTACAACCGTTCCTAACGTGTCCTACCATGCCTACACCAAAAAAGCAGCTGACGAAATTCTGTTGGTCAACAACCCTTCCGATTTACCCGAGCCTTCGGCTTTAGACCGTGTAGAAGAACCTTATATTCGAGCAAGCATTATTACAAAATCTGATTTTGTTGGAAACGTAATGTCGTTGTGTATCGAGAAAAGAGGGCAAATCACCAATCAAACCTACCTTACCCCCGAGCGGGTGGAGTTGACTTTTGACCTTCCGTTGGCAGAAATTGTGTTTGATTTTTACGACCGACTAAAAACCGTTTCAAAAGGCTATGCCTCCTTTGATTATTCGCCCATGGGATTGCGAGAATCCAAATTAGTAAAAGTAGACATCCTTCTTAATGGAAACCAAGTAGATGCGCTTTCCGCTCTTATTCATGCGGACAATGCCTATACCATTGGGAAGAAAATGTGTGAAAAACTCCGAGAATTAATTCCGCGTCAACAATTTGATATTCCGATTCAAGCGGCTATTGGCGCCAAGATTATTTCCAGGGAAACCATCAAAGCCTTGCGTAAGGATGTTACGGCAAAATGTTATGGTGGAGACATTACACGAAAACGAAAACTTTTGGAAAAGCAGAAAAAAGGGAAGAAAAAATGAAGCAAGTGGGGAATGTCGAAATTCCACAACAAGCCTTTATGGCCGTGTTAAAACTGAACGACTAGTCCTCTTAATTGAGGGATTGTTTAGCTCTGCCATTTAGATTCCTATCGCTGTTCTTGTTTTAAAAACAAGAGGGAAATCGTGCTTTGAGAGTAAAAAAATAAACGAACTTTTCCTACCTTAGTCCGAAAGCGCAAACAACCCAATGGAACTTATTTTACTCGGCTTTATTGCCCTTTTGGTAGGGACTACCCTCTTTCTTGTCTTCCAGCAGAAAAAAGCGGGAGACAAAACTTCTGACCTTGATGCTCTTGTTCGTTTGGAACAACAACTTGGTCAAATCGAAAAACTTTTTAAAGACGATGCACAACGAAATCGAGAAGAGAGTCAGGGCGCTTTTAAACGCCAACGCGAAGAACTTACAAAATCGCTGACCCAATTCGAGGAACGTTTTGAAAACAATTCGAGGAGACTAAACGAAATTCTCAAAGAGCGTTTTACCGCGCTTAATGAAAAGCAATCTCAATTGAACCTTGACGCCGAAAAGAGAATCAAAGAAGTGCGTGATGTGGTGGAAAAACAATTGAAAGAACTTCGCGAAGACAACAGCAAGCAGTTGGCAGAGGTGAACAAAACGGTGCACGAAAAACTCCAAAAAACCCTCAACGATCGCTTGAGTCAATCCTTTGAAACCGTCGGAAAGCAACTCCAATCGGTACAAGAAGGTTTGGGAGAAATGAAAACCCTTGCCAACGATGTGGGAGGGCTAAAAAAAGTGCTTAGCAATGTGAAAATGCGCGGGAGCTTAGGAGAGGTTCAACTCGCTATGCTCTTGGAAAACATTTTGGCTCCCGATCAATACGAAGCCAATGTAAAAACCAAAAAAGGGAGCGATGCCAATGTAGAATTTGCTATTAAACTTCCCGGTAAAGACGATGTGAATAGCAAAGTATGGATTCCGATAGATGCAAAATTCCCGAAAGATGTTTATCAGCACTTGCAAGATGCTTACGAACAGGGCAATCCCTTGGAGGTAGAAAAGGCACAAAAAACCCTTGAAGGAACACTGAAAAAAATGGCCAAAGACATTCGCGACAAATACCTAGATCCACCACAAACAACCGATTTCGGGATTCTTTTCCTTCCTTTTGAAGGCATTTACGCTGAGGTGGTTCGCAATGCCGCGCTTTTAGAAGTTCTTCAAAAAGAATATAAAATTATCGTGACTGGCCCTACTACCCTCGCCGCCATTTTAAACAGCCTTCAAATGGGCTTTAAAACCTTGGCTATTCAAAAACGAAGCAGCGAAGTATGGTCTGTGTTAAGCGAAGTAAAAAAGGAATTCCAAAACTTTGGAGGCATCATGCAAAAGGCGCAGAAAAACATTCAAACCGGATTAAATCAATTGGATGATGTGATGGGAGTGCGCACTCGAGCCATTGAAAGAAAGTTAAAAAGTGTAAGCTCTTTAGAAGAAAAAAACCGCCCAGAGCTTCCTCCTTCCATAGAGCCCAATGTGATTGATTTTGATGAAGACTAAACTCACAACTCGCCTCCTCTTTTTGGGGATAATGCTATTCGCTCAAGTTAGTTTTGCACAGGCAGAATATACCGCAGGGCTTTACACAGGGAAAAAAGGCACGCTGCCCTATCGGATTTTATTGCCCGATGGTTATACCCCAACACGCTCCTACCCATTGATCATTTTTCTGCATGGCGCTGGGGAACGAGGGAATGATAACCAACTGCAGCTGACTCACGGAAGTGGACTGTTTCAAGACCCTTTGTTTCGAAAAAAATATTCGGCAATTGTTGTTTTTCCACAATGTAAAAAAGAAGGCTATTGGGCCACCGTGGTTGAGCGCAAGCCTCCTAAATTTGTGTATAGCAAACGCCCTCGAAAAAACCCACAACAAAAACTACTGGTGGGTTTAATCAACACCCTCGAAAAGCAGTATTCAATTGACAACAAACGCGTTTATGTCGGCGGATTATCGATGGGGGGAATGGGAACTTTTGAGTTGGTGTATCAACAGCCCAAACGCTTTGCTGCTGCTTTTGCCATTTGTGGAGGCGCTCATCCAAAAATTGCACGGCGAATTCGAAGGCCCGCCTGGCGAATCGATCATGGAGAAGAAGATGAAGTCGTGGACGTTTCCCTTTCCAAAAAAATGGTAGAAGCCCTTGAAGATAAAGGGGCAAAGGTAATCTTTAACACCTACCCCAAAGTGAATCACAACAGTTGGGATAACGTTTTTGCAGACCCTGATTTTCTTCCTTGGCTGTTTTCACAAAGCAAATAATATGAAAGTCGTTCGAACAAATCATACCTCCGAAGATTTTCAAAAACTCGTACCGCTTTTAGACGCAGAACTCGCTATTCGCGATGGAGAGGACCATGCTTTTTATCATCAGTTCAATGGCATTGATAAGCTCAATCATGTGGTGGTGGTTTATTTTGAAAACAAAGCTGTGGGTTGTGGGGCATTCAAAAAGCGCAATCCGCTTCAAGTCGAAATCAAGCGGATGTTTGTTCTTCCAGCTGAGCGAAAAAAAGGATTTGCGAGTGCTGTTTTAACAAATTTAGAAAAGTGGGCGGCAGAAATCGGTTTTGAAGAAGTCATCCTAGAAACAGGAAAAGCGCAAGTAGAGGCGCTTTCTTTTTATCCTAAACACGGTTTTGTTGTCATCTCAAATTTTGCCCCCTATGAGGGCATTGAAAACTCTGTTTGTTTTAAAAAACGACTTGTTTAAATCTTCTTCCGTTTGAAAGAATTCTCTAACTTCTAAGGGAAAAAGGCGCGCTAAAATTGATCGACTTACAAGTTTTTGTCTTCGGAATGAAATAAATAAAAAATGGTCATTATCTTCACTTATTATACAGTAAGATGGAATTTGTACCCAAAACAGGATTGAAAGGGCTGATTGAAAATTGGCGTAGCGATGTCATCGCTGCCATTAGCGTTGCGCTAATTGCCCTCCCGCTATCGCTAGGAATTGCCTTGGCGGCGGGTGCCCCGGCAATGGCTGGAATTTGGTCGGCTGTTGTGGGTGGGGTGGTCACTACACTCTACAGAGGAGGGCACGTTTCAGTTAATGGACCTGCAAAAGGGGTAATTGCTGTAATTCTGTTTGGAATAGCTGTGATGGACGACGGATCGGGACAGGCCTTTAATTATGTCTTGGCGGCCATTGTGGTATCCGGAGCAATACAAGCCCTTTTAGGCGTTTTAAAATTAGGTCGCTTGGCTGATATTTTTCACTCTTCCGTAATTCACGGGCTATTGGCGGCCATTGGAATTATTATTTTTGCAAAGCAAATTCACGTTGCTTTGGGCACACATTCCGAGAGTCCAAACATCATTCAAAACCTTGTGGATGCGGTTCTTTATTTACCCCAAGCCAATCCTTTTGTCGTTGTTATTTCCTTGATTGGTTTGCTGCTTTCACTTTTTCATTCCAAAATAAGCTTTCGGGTTTTTCAATTTTTCCCAGCACCCATCTGGGTCATTTTATTTTCCATCCCGTTCGTCTATTTCTTTAATTTCTTCGATCAACACAGCCTGACTTTTTTAGGCAAAACCTATGAGGTAGGCCCAACGCTGTTACTCGATATCCCCGATAATTTTACAGATTCTATTTTGCATCCCAATTTTGGTAAAATAGGCACACTGGAATTTTGGACCACCGTTTTTTCTCTTCTCATCATTACCAGCATTGAATCTTTGGCCATTGCCAAAGCCGTTGATAAAATTGACCCCTACAAACGAAAAACAGATTTAAATAAAGATTTAACAGGAATTGGCTTAAGCACCATGGCTTCTGGATTTATTGGTGGCTTGCCCATTATTGCGGTAATAATTCGCAGTACGGTAAATATTCACAATGGCGCTAAAACAAAATGGTCCAACTTGTATCAAGGGGTTTTCCTTTTGGTTTTAATTGTGGTGTTGAGTCCGATCATGAAACAAGTGCCCTTGTGTGCCTTTGCCATTTTACTTGTTTATACCGGGTTTAAACTGGCCTCTCCTGCCGTTTTTAAACAGGTTTATAATCAAGGCCCTGAACAATTGATTTTCTTTGTTTTCACCATGATTTTAACCCTGTACACCAATCTATTAATCGGATTGGTTGGCGGTTTGCTATTGGTATTGGCCACCCATATGCTGTTGGCCAAAGAAACCATCGGTCAGTTTTTTAAAATGACCTATCGCTCGGGCTCGAGCGTAGCACAAAATCAAGACGGGAGTTACGATTTAAAAATAAAAGGGATTGCCAATTTCTTGGGAATCCTTAAAATTGATAAGCTCATTCAGGAAATTCCTGCCGGTGTCGACGTCACCATTGATTTGTCGGAAACGCGATTGGTGGGAATGACCTACATGGAATATTTGGTCGATTATTTAAGAATGCAAAAAGACACTGGGGGGAATGTCGTTATCAAAGGATTGAATTCGCATGTTTCCTATTCTACACACAACAGAGCGCTAAAAGTGTCGCTCAATAATGCCGCACCCAAGTTATCGCCCCGACAAGTTCGTTTGCAAAACTTGGCCAACGAAAGGGATTATTCCTTTAACTATAAAGTGGAATGGAACACCAACTACCTCAAAAAATTCCACTTCTTTGAAATTCGTCCTATAGAACGAAAATCAAACACACTAAAAGGTACTTTTAAAGAAATCAATATGTCTTGGGAAATTTCAGACGTTACCTTCAATGAGGGAGATGCTTTTTCTGCTGAGACCTTTAACACCACTTTGATGGTGTTGAAAATCAACAAAGAAATCCCTGTTTTTACTATGGAAAAAGAAGGGCTTTTTGAAAAGATATTTGACCGTGTTATGGCTTTTACAGGATTTAAAGACATCGATTTTGAGATGTATCCTGATTTTTCCAAAAGCGGTTTCTGATCACTGGGCGAGAGGAAGCGGAAATTCGAACATTTTTTAACGATGAGCTGATTCGCTTTTTTGAAAACCATCAGATTTACCATATTGAAAGCAACGGTGAAGCCTTAATTATTTTTAATAAAATCAAATTGGCCCGCACGGATGAAACCATAGCGATGGTTGACTTTACCGAAGAATTGGCCCAGCTTTTAGCCTAAATACAACGCTCCATGAAACGCAACCTTTTTCTTTTATTTAGTCTTTTTGTATCCTTTGGTTTTGCACAAAAAACCCTAGGGAGCATAGCGCGCCTCGATGAGGAAATCAACCAATTAATCGCAGAAGACGCTTCGATTGAAATTCTTGCCGATGGGTTTAATTGGGCAGAAGGGCCGGTTTGGGTAGCTGAGCTGAATAGTGTTTTATTCACAGATGTGCCCGAAAATAAATTGTACCGATGGGAGGAAACAAAGGGCTTAAGTGTTTTTTTAAATCCTAGTGGCTATACCGGTTATGCTCCAAATGAAAAAAAATCGGGTGGGAATGGACTTATCCTCGATGGAGAAGGTAACTTACTGATTGCACAACACGGAGACCGAAGAATAGCGCGTGTAAACGCTCCTTTAAAAAACCCGGGGAGCTTTGAGACTATCGTTGATAGTTTTGAAGGGAAACGTTTTCATTCTCCTAATGACCTTGTTTTACACTCTAGTGGAGATTTGTATTTTACCGACCCTCCTTATGGCTTAAACGGAGACAACGATCCCTTAAGAGAATTAAAAACCAATGGTGTTTACCGCTTAGATGGCGATGGAAAAATTAGTTTGGTGTACTCCCAACTCAATCGCCCCAACGGATTGGCCTTTTCACCAGACGAAAAAACCTTGTATATAGCCAATTCAGATGCCAAACGCAACCTTTGGATGGCTTTTGATGTAGTTGATGGGAAACTCCTCAACGAACGTGTTTTTTTTGATGCCACTTCGATGAACCTTGCGGGACTAGCCGATGGGATGAAAGTCAATTCAAAAGGCTATGTTTTTGCTACTGGCCCTGGGGGCGTACTCGTCTTTAATTCCAAGGGAAAACACCTCGGTACAATTCTCACTGAAGAGCGCACAGCAAACTGCGCCTTTAACGAAGATGAATCTGTGCTTTATATGACTTCTGACCGCTACCTCACTCGAATAAAATTGAAAAAGTAATGCGTTTGTATGCCATAGAAACGGGACACTTTAAGCTCGACGGAGGAGCCATGTTTGGTGTTGTTCCCAAAGCACTTTGGGAGCGTACAAATCCTGCCGATGCACATAACCGGATCGATATGGCCGCGCGTTCTTTATTGATTGAAGACGGAAATCGGTTGATTCTAATCGATACGGGCTTAGGGAACAAACAAAGTGATAAGTTCTTTTCGCATTATGCTTTATGGGGGGACTTTGACCTGAATAGTTCTTTGGCGAAAGTGGGGTTTCATCCAGACGATATTACGGATGTGGTTTTTACGCACCTGCATTTTGACCACTGCGGTGGTGCCATTATAAAAAACAAAAAAGGGATTTTTGAACCCGCCTTTAAAAACGCACGTTTTTGGTCGCACAAAGACCATTGGCAATGGGCCACAACACCCAATGTGAGAGAAAAAGCATCTTTTCTTCCAGAAAATATTCTTCCGATTCAAGAAAGCGGACAATTGAATTTATTAGACCACAACACAATTCCTTTGGGGTTTGACGTTTTGTTGATGGACGGACACACCGAAAAACAAATGCTGCCCGTGATTCACTACAAAGGAAAAACCATCGTTTTTGCAGCCGATCTTATTCCTACAGCGGGGCACCTTCCCATACCCTATGTAATGGGATATGATACACGCCCTTTGTTAACCCTAAGTGAGAAAGAGGAATTTCTTAAAACAGCGGTGGAGAAAAATTATTTGCTATTTTTGGAGCACGATGCACACCACGAGCTTATTTCGCTTAAAAACACAGAAAAAGGCGTACGCCTAGAAAATACATTTACCTTAGATTCTTATTTTCATTCCTAAGGAACTTCCTTACCTTTAAAAGCTTTAAATTATTCACACATGAAAAAGTTATTATTTACCCTTGCTCTGTTTACAACAAGTTTGCTGTCTGCACAATATTGGCAGCAGGCCGTAGACTATACCATCGAGGTAGAACTCAATCCTGAAACGGCTCAGTATGAGGGGAAAGAAAAAGTTGTCTATACCAACAACTCTCCAGAAACGCTACACAAAGTATTTTTTCATCAATATTTTAATGCCTTTCAACCGGGAAGTGAAATGGCTGTTCGTTTACAATCTACGGCAGATAAAAACTACCGCTTTAAAGTGAATATTGACAGTTTATCTCCTGCTCAGCAAGGTTATTTAAAAGTAAAAGGCCTAAAACAAAATGGGGTGCTTTTGCAAACCGTGGATAGCGAAACCATTTTGGAGGTTACACTTGCCCAGCCCTTAAACCCGGGGGAGCAAACCACATTTGAAATGGCGTTTGAAGGACAAGTTCCCGATGTGGTGCGTAGAGCGGGGAAAAATTCTTCGGAGGGAATTGCCTTTTCGATGGCCCAATGGTACCCTAAAATGGCTGAATACGATTATGAAGGGTGGAATGCTGACCCCTACACAGGAAGAGAATTTCACGGTGTTTGGGGAGATTTTGATGTAAAAATTACCTTGGACAAAAGCTATACGGTAGCGGCAAGTGGATACTTGCAAAATGCTGATAAAATTGGACGAGGCTACAGTGATCGTAAAAAAGCAAAAAGTAAAAAAGGGAAAATAACCTGGCATTATGTGGCCCCTAATGTGCACGATTTTACTTGGGCAGCCGACACGGATTATATCCACGACACCTACCCTGGGCCCAACGATGTTACCTTGCATTTTTTCTATAAAGACAACCCCGAAATCATTGAAAACTGGAAAAAACTACAGCCTCTAACGGCAGAGTTAATGACCTATTTCAACGAAAAAATAGGGCCCTATCCCTACAAACAATATTCCGTGGTGCACGGAGGAGACGGGGGAATGGAATACGCCATGCTGACGTTGATTACTGGCAATAGAAAGTTTGGCTCTTTAGTGGGAGTTACTGCCCATGAACTTGCACACTCGTGGTTTCAGCATGTGTTAGCAACCAATGAAACCAAACACGAATGGATGGACGAAGGTTTTACTACCTTTATTTCCACCCTCGCCAAAGATGCTGTGCTAAAAGAAAATAAGGAATTTCCATTGGAACGGTCATATCGCGGATACATCAATCTTGCCACTTCTGGAGCGGAAATGCCACAAGCCACAAATGCCAATCGTTATGCGCACAACTATGCTTACGAAAGCACAGCCTACAACAAAGGAGCTGTTTTTCTAAGTCAACTCGGTTATATAATTGGGAAAGAAAAACTTTACGAAACCCTTCAAACCTATTATAAAGAGTGGAAATTCAAACACCCTCTCCCCAACGATTTACGGGTAATTGCTGAGCGTGTATCGGGCATACAATTGCAATGGTATTTAACCGACTGGACACAAACGACAAATACCATCGATTATGCCATCAGTGCGGTGGAAGAAAACAACGGAAAAACAAGTGTGAGCTTAGAACGGAAGCAACTGATGCCTATGCCGCTTGAAATCCTTGTGCAATACAAAAGCGGAGAAGCAGAGTTACACTACATTCCCATTTCCTTGATGCGTGGTGAAAAAGAAAACTCGTACACTATGCCGTGGACGATTCAGCCCGATTGGAAATATGCACACCTCAACTATACCCTGGAACTAAACCGAGCAAAAAGGGAGATTGAGGCAATTGTTATAGACCCAGGAAATCTGATGGCCGATATCGATAAGAGTAATAATTTTTATGCGGCAGAAGAAAAATGATATTGACTTAAAAAGGCTAAAAAGCAAATATGCCATAGAGGCGCTTTTTTTGGAAGGCGCAGTGGTGAATACAAAGCATTTGCTGTTTCGCTATGCAAAACAAGCCGATGGCAATCACTTTTATGCAGGGGTTTCTGTTTCTAAAAGAAACTTTAAAAAAGCGGTCAGTCGAAACCGGATAAAAAGACAAATGAGGGAAGCAATAAAAGCAAATGCATCTGCCATCGCTTTTTCTGGGAATGGGATGCTTGTTTTTAAAGGTTCTCGACAAATCAATACCTTTGACTTGATAAAAGAAACGAAAATTCTTTTTAAAAAAATAAATGGATAAAAAGCCTGTTTTGCTTTTACCTATTAAAAATAAAATGTTAAACATTTTGAGGGGAAACCAATCTGCGTTTTATTTACCATTATGAAATCACTTTGCCACGCTTTCGCTTTTTTGTTCCTTTTTTTAATCGCCTCTTGCGGAAACGACACAACAGAACCTCTAACAGAGCCACAAGATGAACCCCCCCCGGTCAATTCAACCCTACACGCGGCCTTTGCCGCTTTTGATTCGGCGCATTTTGATATTGTGTTGAATGGAAATCAAGTAACCATAGAAACCAACGGTTTGCCCAATCACACTTCACCCTATTGGTCGAATGTAACCGAGCGAAACTTGGAAGGGCCGAACGGAGGAGCACTTGTTACGACTGCAGCAGCGCAAAACCATCCTTTGTTTGTTGAACCTACTGCTACCGATTATGAGCGAATGTCTCCTGGAAATATTGATGACTTTAATGGATCTTATAGCCTAACAGTTGCTGCAAATCCAACAAAGGCAAATCGATCTTCCGCTACCGGCTTAGGACCAATCGGAATGGCGGTAAGTGGCGCCGTAATTTATAACGACCAAGAGGGGCCCAATGTTCCGTTGGACAATGCTATTGGTTCCTTTGATTATACAGCAGCACACACAGGACCGCAAAGCTATCATTATCACCTAGAACCCAAGGCCTTTTCAAACAATGATGATGCCTTGGTTGGAATTATCGCTGATGGCTTTTTTATTTACGGAAGAAAATGCGCTTCCACGGGGGACTACCCAACGGATCTTGATGCATCGGGAGGACACACTTCTTCTACCCAATACAACACTACTGAGGAATATCATTATCATATTGGAAATGAGCTTTATTTGAATGCGTATTATGTGTTATTCCCTGGAAATTATCAAGGTAATGCGGCGGCAATTCGTTAGTCTTTTCGTTTTAGTTTATGGTTTAACCAGCTGTCTAGAAAATCCCAAAGAAATTTCTGTTTTGACTATCGAAAAATCCGATTTAGAGCGATCGATGACAACCGGTGTTTTGTGGTATGGTTCGAAGCCGTTTTCCGGAAAAGCACAACGTTTTTATTCAAATTGTGTTTTGGCTGAAGAAATCGATTATAAAAAAGGAATTAAACACGGAAAAATGACCAAATGGTTCCCAGACGGATCCCTTGCTTTTAGTGCCAATTACAACAAAAACCTTCGCGAAGGAGAGGTTAAAAGTTGGTGGAACAACGGTCGACTTCGCTCTCTTTCAAACTACAAAAAAGGAAAAGCAGAGGGCATTCAGATGGAATGGTACAAAAGCGGACAATTGTTTAAAAAACTCCAATTAACCAAAGGAGTAGAAAAGGGGATGCAACAAGCCTGGAGAGAAAACGGAAAACTATTTAATAATTATGAAGCGAAAAATGGGCGTATTTTTGGGCTTAAACGTGCTAATCTTTGTTTTGAATTAAAAAATGAGCAGATTTCACCGAATTAATTGGATGTTCCTTTTTGTTGTTATGTTGGCTTGTGAGGCCGATATTAAAACAACACTGCCCTATTACAAAGACGCCTCATTTACACCCCATTGGATTGCAAATAATAAAGAAAAGCGTGCACGTTTTCACAAAATTCCCTCGTTTGAATTAATCAACCAAGAGGGAGATACCGTAAACACCTCTACTTTTTCCAACACAATTTATGTAGCCGATTTCTTTTTTACCTCTTGCCCTGGCATTTGTCCCAAAATGACCAAAAACATGGGGCTTATTCAAGAAGCTTTTATCAATGACACGGAAGTGCTTTTGTTGTCTCACTCTGTAACTCCCAAAATTGATAGTGTTGAGGTACTAAAAAAATACGCAGAGGAGAAAGGTGTAATAAGTGGAAAATGGCATTTGGTTACAGGGGATCGCGACGAAATTTATGCCTTAGGAAGATCGGCTTATTTTATTGAAGAAGACCTAGGGGAAGAAAAAAAAGACAGCGATTTTATTCATACAGAAAATTTTGTTTTGGTCGATTACAACGGCCATTTACGTGGCATTTACAACGGGCTGAATGCGGCGTCTGTGCATCAACTGATCCAAGATATTCGGGTTTTGAAAAAAGAAAAATAGAAAGCGATTACCCCTTTAATAGCATCCCGATATGGGGAATACCGTCTTCCAAATAAGCCTCTCCAGTGGCTTCAAAAGCATGCTGATTATAAAATGCTTCTAAATGGGCTTGTGCTGAAATTTTAATTGATTGTCCGGGAAAATTATTTTGACATGTGGCTATGGAGTATTCAACAAGTGCATGCCCTTGTTTTTGGCCACGTAGAGAAGGGGAAGTAACAATGCGCCCAATGGAAGCATAATTGGGATAAGAAATTCCTTTTTCTAAAACCCGCGCATAGGCAACCAATTGATCCTCTTTAAATCCTAAAATGTGCAAGGCGTCTATGTCTTTTCCATCGACATCTTGATAGGGGCAATTTTGTTCCACCACAAAAACTTCTGCGCGAAGCGCCAGTAGTTGGTACAATTCATGTGTGGTTAATGCTTTAAATTTTTTACTGAAAAAGGAAAGCATTATTGGCAGGGCATTTTATCGATTCGGCCTTGGTGGCGACCGCCCTCAAAATCGGTGTTGATATACGTTGCTACCATCGCAATAGCTTGAGGAATAGAAATAAAACGAGCAGGCAGACTCAATATGTTGGCATTATTGTGCTCGCGTGCTAAAGCAACAATTTCTTTTGTCCAACACAATGCTGCACGAACTTTTTGATGCTTATTGGCTGTCATGGCCGCGCCATTTCCGCTTCCACATATAATGATCCCTAAGTCTACTTTCTCGTTTTCAATGTCTAAAGCCACAGGGTGAATAAAATCGGGATAATCTACACTGGCTTCAGAGTTTGTTCCGTGATTGGTGACTTGATGCCCGTTTTTTTCAAGAAAATCGATAATTGCTTCTTTGTATGCTACTCCTGCGTGATCGTTGCCAATGGAAAAGGTCATAATTTAATTTTTTGTAAAGGTAATCAATGTGGATAAGTGTTCTTAAAAAGTGAATGGGGGAATGAATAAAATGTTAATAACTAATGATAGTGTTGCTATCGAAATTAGAAGATTTACCTACCTAAAAAAAGTAGGTAATCATAAAAAAAAAGTTATCTTTTTTAATGGGGATGTTATTCACAAATAAAAGGCAACATTAAACAATTTTTTGATTGGTTTAACCCCTTCTTTTATACAGAAAATAGGTTATTAACAGTATTTGATATGTTCATTAATCAATTAAATTCCAATAATTTACTGCCATTTCATGTGTTAATAAGCCGTGTACGAAACAAAGAAATAGAATCAAAAAAATAAAATGAAGAAAAGTAATACCGCTATTCACAACCAATAATAGACATCAATATTTATTAAAATTTTAAAAAAAGAAAAAGTTAAATATGAATAGAGTTGTTTATAAATAGAAAGCCTACTCCGTTTTAAAAGAGTAGTTTTGTTTCAACATGGGAAAAGCAAAAAACAAGTACCGTTATATTGAGAAAAAAATGCTCGTTTTTTTTAGAGCACATCCCGATAAAACATTCAATTATAAACAAGTTGCCGCTGCTCTTGAATTGCGAGATACTCGAGGGCGAAATGAATTAATCAAATATTTAAACCTCAATGCCGCCAAAGAAATACTCCAGCAGCAAGGAAGAGGAAAATTTTCTTTTTCTCCTGCCAAAGCGCAACTTTTTTCGGGTATTCTTGAATTGACAACTTCCGGTCAAGGATATGTAATTTGTGAAGGATTAGAAAAAGATATTTTTATTCCTAGAAAAGGATTGAATCGGGCATTTGATGGCGATACCGTAGATGTTCATGCTTATAAAAGAAAGAAAAACGGAAGTTTAGAAGGCGAGATTGTCAATATAAAAAAGCGAAAGAAAACCGAATTTGTAGGTCGTTTAGAAAAGGCAAAAAACCATGCTTTTGTTGTTTCTTCCAATCCCAGAATGTACACCGATTTTTATATCGATAAAAAACAATTGACTCCTGAATTTAAGGATGGAGACAAGGTTATTGTTAGTTTGTCGGATTGGCCAAAAAATGCGGATAGTCCTTTTGGTACACTAGTCGAAAGTTTAGGTCCTCCTGGAGAAACCGCAACAGAGATGCATGCCATTTTATCGGACTATGGGTTGCCACTTCGTTTTCCTGAGGAAGTTGAAGAAGCTGCTGCAGCTATTGACCAACGCATTTTACCTGAAGAAATAAAAAAACGTCGCGATTTTAGAGACGTACTCACTTTTACTATCGATCCAAAAACCGCCAAAGATTTTGACGATGCATTGTCTTTTGAAATTATCGATAAAGACACCTATGAAATAGGGATTCATATCGCGGATGTTTCGCACTATGTTCGTCCCGGTTCTTTACTAGATAAAGAAGCTATTGAACGTGCAACTTCGGTTTATCTTGTAGATCGTGTGGTGCCGATGCTACCAGAGGTGCTTTCTAACGGGGTGTGTTCACTTCGCCCGAAAGAAGAGAAGTATACTTTCTCTGCTGTTTTTCAAATGGATCACTCTGGTAAAATTAAAAAAGAGTGGTTTGGTAAAACAGTGATTTATTCAGACCACCGTTTTGCTTACGAAGAAGTGCAGGATATGTTGGCATCAGAATCGCCTCATGTGTCCCAAGCCAATTCTTTATCCGGAGCGCCTTATACAGTAGAAAACGAAGTATACGATGCCGTTTCAACATTGAATACCCTTGCTAAAATACTTCGTCAAAAACGGATGGACAATGGCGCCATTTCATTTGATCGTGTAGAGGTTAATTTTGAGTTGAATGAAGACAATACACCCAGTAGCGTTTTTTTCAAAACCTCCAAAGATGCGCATAAACTTATTGAAGAATTCATGTTACTTGCCAATAAACAAGTTGCTCGTTTTGCTGGAAAACGTGAAAAAGCACTTCCAATGGTGTATCGTGTGCACGATGAACCCGATCCAGATAAACTTTTTAACCTACAAAATGTGGTTGCAGGCTTTGGCTATCAACTCAATTTAAAAGCTAAAAACATCAATCATTCCATCAATCAATTATTGAAAGATTCGAATGGAAAACAAGAGCAGAATATGATTGATACATTAGCGATTCGTTGTATGAGCAAGGCGGAATACACTCTTTTTAATATCGGCCATTACGGTTTGTCGTTCGATTTTTATGCGCACTTCACATCTCCCATTCGACGCTATCCTGATGTAATGGTGCACCGTTTGTTGGAAAAACATTTAGCACAAGAAAAAGAGACAGCGTTGGAACGTTTAGAAGAAACGGCCAAATACGCTTCCTTAAGAGAACAAATTGCGACCAAAGCAGAGCGCGATTCCATCAAGTTTATGCAAATAAAATTTATGGAACATAAAGTAGGAGAGCACTTTTTAGGGGTAATTTCTGGAGTTACAGAGCGAGGTATTTATGTTGAAATTATAGAAAATAAATGCGAAGGAATGGTGCGTATTAAAGACATCCCTGGCGATTATTTTTATTTCGACGAACGCAATTATTCTTTGGTAGGCGACCGAACGAAAACGGTTTATCAATTGGGTGATGAGGTAACCTTTGAGGTTGCTAAAGCAGACCTTTTAAAACGTCATTTGGACTTTCATCTTTTGATAGAAGAAAAATAACCCTACCTTTAACTAAGTAAATCTTATTGTGATGAAGAAATCTTTCTTTTTTTTACTCTGTTTTTTTGTAGTAAATGTTTTTGCACAAGAGTCTAAAACCATTTCTATTTCCCTTTTCTTGGAGTAAGTGTCTATTCAGGTATCCATGTTAAATTGATCCCTTCGGAAGAAAACAAAATGGTTATTTCTGGAGAGAATATTGAAACGGTTGTTTTTACTTTAAAAAAGGATGTGTTAAAAATTCGCCATTCTTTAGATCAGTTGCTCAACCCATCAAACACTTATGTCGAATTATATTTTACCGAAGATCTCGATGCAATTTCTACTTTTCAAGGCACAACAGTAGAATCCATGGCGGAACTCAAAACCACCAGTATTGAAATCAAAGCCAGTGAGGGATCTCAACAGCGTTTAAATTTAATTTCAGAAAAGATAAAAAGCCGCATCAATTCTGCTGCTACTGTTAACATTGATGGAAACACCACAATGCACGATCTTTCCCTGTTAGGAGGAGGTATTTTTGAAGGAGAAAAACTGCTTACACAACAAACCGATGTAAAACTTACCGGTGGTGGGGTTGCCTATGTGCATGCAAGCGAATTGTTAGAAGCCTCTGTAAGTATCGGAGGTACGGTTAGGGTTTATGGAAAGCCAACCAAATTAGTCAAGAAGAAAGCCTTGGGAGGTAATATCATTGAAATGAATTAAAAAAACCTGATTCAATTTAGAATCAGGTCTTTGTAGAGGCACCAAGCGGATTCGAACCGCTGTACAAGCTTTTGCAGAGCTCTGCCTAGCCACTCGGCCATGGTGCCTTGAGAGGCAAAAATACGCTTTTTATTCTTTTTTTCTCAGCCTCGTGTTACTTTTCGTTCCACGCTAACATAGCCTACATCTCCGCCTATAGGAGGATTCACTTTTGCAACTTCAACCTTTGCGCTATTCACCTCAGGATGATCTTTCATGATCTGGTCGAGTATACGCTTAACCACATGCTCCAGTAATTTTGAACGTTGTTTCATTTGCTGATATACGATTTGATGAATGGCCACATAATCCACAGTGTCTTTCAATTCGTCGGTTTTTGAAGACAGCGTTAAATCGGCCTCTACTTCTACATTTACGATATAATCGCTTCCTATTTTTTTTTCTTCTTCCATACACCCGTGATTGGTATGTATGCGAATATTATGAACACGTATTTTTCCCATAAGAGCGTAAATATATAAACTCACTTGGAAACCTACTACTTGTGCTTATTTAATATCTTTGCCAAAAAGTAATTATGTCGGAAGAAAATTCATCCTTGCATTTTATAGAACAGATTATCGAAGAAGATTTTTCCAAAGGCACTAAGCCCGAAAGCCTTCGTTTTCGTTTTCCCCCAGAGCCCAATGGTTTTTTACATGTAGGTCATTTAAAAGCCATAGCACTCAATTTTAATTTAGGAAAACGGTATAATGCTCCTGTTAATCTTCGTTTTGACGACACCAACCCAGTGAAGGAAAACCAAGTTTTTGTGGATGCGATTAAGGACAATATCTCTTGGCTAGGCTACACATGGGACAAAGAATGTTATGCTTCCGATTATTTTGAACAGCTGTTTGACTGGGCTGTCTTTTTAATTAAAGAGGGGAAGGCTTATGTTGATTCTCAAGATTCCTCCAGTATCGCCGATCAAAAAGGAACACCCACCTCCGAGGGGAAAAACAGTCCTTTTCGCGATCGTTCCGTAGAAGAAAATCTTAATTTATTCATGGAAATGCGTGATGGAAAACATAAAGAAGGTGCCCACGTATTACGCGCAAAAATTGATATGGCGCATAGCAATATGCTGATGCGCGACCCAATTATGTACCGTATTCTCCACCAACCGCACCACCGAACGGGTAACGATTGGTGTATCTACCCGATGTACGATTGGACGCATGGGGAGTCAGATTATATAGAACAAATATCGCATTCCCTTTGTACATTGGAATTTGAGCCCCACAGAGCCCTTTACGAATGGTTCTTGGCGCAATTGCCTGCCTCTGACAAAAGAATGCCTTACCAGCGTGAATTTGCCCGTTTAAATCTTTCTTACACCATCACGAGCAAACGTAAATTGGCGCAACTTATAGAAGAGGGTCATGTTAATGGATGGGATGATCCAAGGATGCCCACCATTGCAGGAATGAAACGAAAAGGCTACCCACCCAAAGCACTGATTAAGTTTGTTACCACAGCAGGAATTTCTAAACGCGAAAATGTCATTGATGTGTCATTGTTGGAATACTGTGTGCGTGAAGAATTAAACCAAACGGCAGATCGGGTTATGGCAGTGGTTAATCCGGTTAAATTGATAATAACGAATTACCCTGAAAATAAAGAAGAGGAATTGGTTGCGGAAAACAATCCAGAAGACGCTTCTAGAGGAACCCGCACCCTTCATTTTTCTAAAACCTTATTTATTGAACGTGAAGATTTTAAAGAGTCTGCCAATCGCAAATTTTTCCGCTTAACGCTTGGGAAAGAGGTGCGTTTAAAAAACGCTTATATCATTAAAGGAGAAGATGTAGTGAAAGATGCAGAAGGCAATATTATAGAAATCCATTGCACCTACGACCCTGAAAGTAAAAGTGGTTCAGGCACCGAAGCTAGTCAACGAAAAGTAAAAGGGACCATCCATTGGGTAAGTGCTGCCCACGCCATAGATGTGCAAGTAAACAACTACGATCGTTTATTCAACCACGAAAACCCGGATGGAGATAAATCAGTTTCTTTTCTTACACATATCAATCCTTCCTCCTATTCTAAAATAACAGCCAAAGCTGAACCTTCGTTGCGGAACAGCGCTTTAGAAGAAACAGTACAATTTCAACGTTTGGGTTATTATACCCTTGATACTGATTCAAGTTCAGAACAGCTTGTTTTTAATAAAACAGTGGGCTTAAGAGACAATTGGTCTAAGAAGTAGGTTTCGTTCCTCCTTTTTTCTTTTGCTGATTTTGCTGTTTCATCGCTTCCCCTATTTGATTGCTTGCTGTAAAAGAAGCCACCATATTGTTTAGCATATCGCTGCCAGCTTGTGGGGAGTTAGGGAGCAAAATCAAATTGGAATTTGTTTCTTCTCCAATGGATTGCAGCGTATCGTAATGTTGGGTAACTACAATAAGAGCAGAGGCTTCCTGTGAATTAATTCCCACATTATTCAGTACATCAACAGACTCTTCAAGTCCTCGTGCAATTTCTCTTCTTTGATCGGCAATACCTTGCCCTTGTAAGCGTTTGCTCTCTGCTTCGGCTTTTGCTTTTTCAACAATAAGTATACGAGCGGCATCCCCTTCGTATTGCGCGGCTACTTTTTCTCTTTCCGCAGCATTGATTCGGTTCATGGCTTCTTTTACCTGCCCATCGGGATCGATATCTGTCACCAGGGCTTTAATGATGTCATATCCGTAATTGATCATGGCGTCATTAAGTTCGCTTTTTACAGCAATGGCGATATCGTCTTTCTTTTCAAAAACATCGTCCAGTTTCATTTTTGGAACTTCAGCACGCACTACATCAAACACATAAGAGGTAATTTGGTCTTGGGGATAGTCCAATTTATAAAATGCTTCATATACTTTTTCGGGAAGCACTTTGTATTGAACCGACACTTTTAATTTTACAAATACATCGTCTTTGGTTTTCGTTTCTACGATAACATCCAACTGCAAAATTTTTAAGCTCAACCTCCCAGCAATACGATCAATCAATGGTATTTTGATGTGCAGCCCAGGTTTACGAATGACCAAGAATCGTCCAAATCGTTCGACGATGGCTGCTGTTTGTTGTTTTACGATAAAAAGTCCGCTTATGATAGCGATGAAGGTAATAAATAGGATAATGTAAGTTAGGATGCTCATGGTCAAGGAGTTTATTGGTTTTTAAGTTGGTTTAATCTATCTAAAGTTACATCTTTTCCAAGAATATCTGCCAATTCAAATAAATCAGGCCCTGAAAGTCCCCCAACGATAGCAATTCGAAGGGTTTGCATAAATCCACCTAGCCCGATCTCATTTGCTCCGCCGACCTCAATAAATTTTTCTTTCCACACAGCAATCTCTTCTTTATCAACAATGCCAATTAGTAGATCAATAATGTTTTTGTCTATGAATTTTTGAATCCTTTTTCTATCCTTTTCTACATATTCTGAAGGAGAATTAAGAAATACGTTGATTTCACCCGGAATGTCTTTGATTACTACTACACGTTCTTTTATCATCCCCACAATTTTTTCCACTTGCTCTGGGTTGAAATGGCTATAGAGCGGCGCTAATTCCTACTCTGCAACCTCTATAAATTGGTTTGTTTTAAGAAGATGGATATGCTGTTGGTTGATCCACCGCGCTTTTTCATAATCGAAACGTGCTCCTCCTTTTTGAATAGAAACAACACTAAAGGACGTGACAAGCTCTTTCAAGCTCAAAATTTCGTTTCCCTCTTCGGGACTCCAACCTAACTGTGCAATGTAATTTAGATGTGCCTCAGGCAAAAAGCCTTCTTCTTTATAAGATTGGCCCCCTTCCCATGACAAGGGAAAAACAGGGTACCCATTTTTGTCACCGTCTCTTTTGCTTAACTTCCCATTTCCTGAAGGATTTAAAATCAAAGGCAGGTGCATAAATTTTGGTGCTTTCCATCCGAATGCATCATACAATAACTGATGAAATGAAAGTGATGGCAACCATTCCTCTCCCCGGATAACAGTGGTTATTTCCATGAGATGATCATCTACGACATTAGCAAAATGATAGGTGGGTAAGCCATCGGCTTTCAATATCACCTTGTCCTCCACTTCTTTTTTGTTAACACTCACATTCCCCCTTATTTCGTCAAAAGTGTTTACGGTTCCTTCAGATGCTACTTTTAGACGAATAACATAGTTGCCCTTATCTATCTCTCTTTCTGTTTCTTCCTTATTTAAGCTAAGACTATTTCTAAGTCGGTCTCTGTTGGAAGCGCCATATTTAAACCTTTCTTCTTTTGCTTCTGCTTGTTTTCTTTCGCTATCCAACTCCTCAGGCAGATCAAAAGCATAGTATGCTTTCCCTGTTTCAATGAGTTCGCTTACGTATTTTTGATAGATCTCCTTTCTTTCACTTTGACGATAGGGTCCAAAGGCACCACCGTGTTTAGGACTTTCATCCGATTGAATACCTGTCCACGCTAATGCATTGAAGATATAATCTTCACTACCTGCCACCTTCCTTTTTTGGTCCGTATCCTCAATCCTAACAATAAATACTCCCTCTTTTTCTTGGCAAACAAATAGTTGAACAAAGCCGTTCTTAGCCCTCCGATATGTAATGGTCCTGTTGGACTGGGAGCAAATCTTACTCTTTCCATTTTCTCATTTTTGCAAATATACCCTCAATCCATTAAATGCGAAGCCCTTCGTTAGTATATTTGCACTATGAAAAATCAGATTAATTTTCATGATTTGCCAGAAGTGAACACGAGTGAAGCTCAACTTACCGTTTGGTTAATTGACCTTGCCCAGCATTATCAAGTTGAAATCAATCGTCTTGTTTACAATTTCATTGACAAAAATCAAATGCTGGTAATGAATCAAAATTTCTTGAATCATGATACCCACACTGATATTTTGACTTTTTCTTATAGTGAGAACGAGATTAACACAGAAGTTTATATTTCTGTAGATGCGCTGAAAGAAAACGCCCTTAAATTTTCACAAACAACTGAAAAAGAGCTCTTTAGGCTTTTATCACATGGTTTTCTTCATGCAATTGGATTTAATGACAAGACAGAGAACGAAAAACAAATAATGACGGAACAAGAAGATTTATGTATTAATTTGTTCCACGTGAAACACTAATTATGTTTAGAAAAGAATATGATGTAATTGTGGTTGGAGGAGGTCATGCTGGTGCCGAGGCGGCAGCGGCTGCTGCAAACATGGGCAGTAGCACCCTTCTGATTACAATGAACCTTCAAAACATTGCTCAAATGTCCTGCAACCCTGCCATGGGAGGAATTGCCAAAGGACAAATCATTTGTGAGATAGATGCCTTGGGAGGATACAGCGGTATTGTTTCCGATAAGTCTGCGATTCAATTCAAGATGCTTAATCGCTCTAAAGGTCCCGCCATGTGGAGTCCGCGTGTCCAATCCGACCGAATGCTTTTTGCGCAAACATGGAGAGACATGTTAGAGCAAACACACAACCTAGATTTTTACCAAGAAATGATTACGGGTCTCTTGTACGACGACGATAGTATTACTGGTGTTGTAAGTAGCACAGGTTTAGAAATACGCGCAAAATCAGTTATTCTCACCAATGGCACTTTCCTCAATGGACTAATTCATATTGGGGAAACAAACTTTGGCGGAGGCCGAGCGGGAGAATTAGCAGCCGTAGGAATTACACAGTCGTTAATTGACAGGGGCTTTGTGAGTGGGCGAATGAAAACAGGAACGCCTCCACGGGTTGATGGTAGATCGCTAAATTTTGATCTTATGGAAGAACAGGCGGGTGACGAGCTCCCTGCTAAATTTTCTTATAGCGATGCCACTTCTCCCCTATCTCAGCAGCGTTCTTGTCATATGACCTACACCAGTGAGGAAGTTCATGATACTTTGCGTACAGGCTTCGATCGTTCCCCAATGTTTAATGGGGCCATCAAAAGTACAGGTCCGCGTTATTGTCCTTCTATTGAGGATAAAATAAATCGTTTTGCTGATAAAAACCGACACCAAATTTTTGTTGAGCCTGAGGGCTGGAAAACAGTTGAGTATTATATCAATGGATTTTCTACTTCCCTTCCACAAGATGTTCAATTCAATGCCCTGTCCAAAGTTAAGGGGTTCGAAAACGTCAAGTTCTTCCGTCCGGGTTACGCTATTGAATATGATTATTTCCCGCCACTTCAGTTAAAACACAGTTTAGAAACCAAACTAGTTAAAGGCTTGTTCTTTGCTGGACAAATTAACGGTACCACCGGTTATGAGGAAGCTGCTGCGCAAGGGCTTATGGCGGGGATCAATGCACATCTTTACCACAAAGGGGATGCTCCCTTTATTCTTCGTCGTGATGAAGCCTACATTGCAGTTCTCATAGATGAATTAATTACAAAAGGAACAGAAGAGCCCTACCGCATGTTTACCAGTCGAGCGGAATACCGCACGCTCTTACGCCAAGATAATGCCGATTTTCGTCTCACAGAAAAAAGCCATGCTTTAGGTCTTGCGAAAGACGATCGACTTCTTGCCGTTCAGGCCAAAAAAGCACAAACCGAGGCGTTGCTTTCTTTTTATAACAAAACAAGTATCTTGCCTGAGGAAGCAAATCCTCTTCTTGAAGCTAAAAAGTCTGCTCCCATTAAGCAATCGGATAAACTCGCGAAAATCTATTCTCGCCCTAACATCACTTTTAATGAATTGAGTGAAGTTGCTTCAGTACGTTCTTTTGTTGCTGACAAGAACATATCTCCCGATGCCATTGAGCAGGCCGAAGTTCAAATTAAATATGCGGGTTATATCGAGAAGGAAAAAAACAACGCCGACAAATTGCATCGCTTAGAACATGTTAAAATTCCTTCCTCCTTCGATTATGACATTTTGGCTTCGCTTTCCCATGAAGCCAAGGAAAAGTTGAACAAAGTAAAACCAACTACGATCGCACAAGCCTCCCGCATCAGTGGGATAAATCCAAGCGATATTTCCGTTTTATTGGTTAAGTTGGGTCGTTAAATGTTTCACGTGGAACAAAAAAAGTATCTTCTTGCCACCCCTAAAGACCATCTGGTTTCCAAGAAGATTTTTAGTGTCTTTTTGGACCATGAACTTCAGGTGGCACAAACGCAACCCAGCCCAAAGCCAGCGGAGATGGATTATTATTACGCCTCTGACGCTTATATTTCGCACGGAAATAATAAAAAAGGCATTGTCGACTTTTTATACGCATGGGTCCAAAAACGAATGTTTGCACAAAAACAAAAATGGATCAGCAAGCATTGTTCTTCTCCTTCCTCCTATTTGGATTACGGATGTGGAACAGGTGCATTTTTAACCTATTTAGAACAAAAAAACTGGGAGGTTTTTGGAGTAGAGCCCAACGAAAAAGCGCGACAGCAAGGCGGGCAAAATGTCTTTGCGAACCTAAACGTACTTAACGCTTCTAAGCTTGAAGTAATTGCATTATGGCATGTTTTGGAACATGTGCATCAACCGGAAGACTTATTGAATGCCTTAAAAGCCAAGCTGGCTCACAAGGGTATTCTTGTCATTGCGGTTCCTAATTTCAATTCTTTTGACGCGCGTTATTATAAAGATGCTTGGGCGGGTTATGATGTGCCTCGACATCTATGGCATTTTTCGAAAAAAGGGCTGATTCAAATGATAGAAAAACAGGGGTATTCTTTTGAAGCCACCTACCCCATGTGGTTTGATGCACTCTATGTAAGTTATCTTTCCGAAAAACAAAAAGGAACTTTATTTTCGCTATTACGAGGGGTTTTAGTAGGACTGCTTTCCAACGCCGTTGCTGTTCGCACAAAAGAATTCTCGTCGAACGTTTTTGTTTTTAGAAGGGACTAATTTTCTTTTCGATGCAATAGGCGGGCAAGTTCCAAAGAAAAATCGGCAAATAAAGCTTTTGCATTGGCATTGCGTTCCACCGCATAAAGGCTTTTTTCAAAAAGAGAAATAAGATCCACAATATTCCCGCCATGCACATAGGGCCCGAAATTGGACATTAAAAAACCTGTTTCTGATTCAAAAGACACCAATTCTTTCGCTTGGTAAACGTGTAAATACGCCTGACGCATAAAGTATAATCCGTAGGAAAAAAATGCCTTTTGATTGGGTCGGCTCATCTGTGAGGAAGCATTGGTCCATTCCATTAGATCAATGCCAATGGTCTTCTTTTTCTTTACTTGGAAAGAAAGCCGTAGACAAGCAACCAAATGCTCTTCCAAATGCCCTTGTTCATGATCGGACTTACTCAAATCCAACGCTGTTCTGTAGTTGCCTTCTGCTCTTTCTGAAATCCTTAAGGCTTGCTTTTTATCTATCCCACTTTCAATTAATTTTTCTGCTATATCCACCGGTTTTAGTGGGGGCAGTGTGATGACTTGGCAACGCGATTTAACGGTTGGCAGCAAAGTATTCTCTTTTGTCACTACGAGAATAAAATAGGTGTTGGCAGGAGGCTCTTCAATCAGTTTTAAAAGTTTGTTGGACGATTCCTCGTTTAATCGCTCTGCCCCCCAAAAGATGCAGACTTTATTTTCCCCTAAATAGGGTTTTAAATGCATTTTTTTATGCAGTTCGCTGATTTCATTTACAGGAATATTTCCTTGTTTGTTTCCTGCTCCGATGGCATTCAACCAATCCCTTAGATTTCCAAAATGGTTCTGCTCTACAAACGTACGCCATTCGGATGAGAATAATTGACATAATGGATTTGACTTAACGCTTCCATTGGTGGCTACGGGAAAAACAAAGTGTAAATCGGGATGTTGCAACCCTAATTCTAAGGACGCTGGAAGTTGGCTGTACAACAGTTGAAAAGAGAGATCTATTGCTAATATTAAACCACCTCGACCCTCCTCGTCCACTAAACAAAAAGCGTGTGGCATTTGCTTCTTTTCAAGCATGTGCAAGAAATGGCGCGAAATTTGCGTTTGTCCAAGAGAATTGTGAAAAGCCATGCGATAAAGGTAAAATTTCCATTTCGAATATTCTTGATAAAAAGCCTACCAATTTGGATAAAAAAAAAGGTAAATTTGCAAAAACAAAACAATGAAAACCCTACAAAACCTTGAATTAAAGAACAAAAAAGCCCTTATTCGGGTGGATTTTAACGTTCCTTTAGATGAACAAAAAAACGTGACAGACGCCACTAGAATTCATGCTGCAAAACCGACAATTGACGCTGTTTTGGATGAAGGAGGAAGTTGTATTTTAATGTCTCATTTGGGCCGTCCAAAAGGGATTACCCCTGATTTATCTTTAGAGCACATTGTCTCAGAAGCGGAAGCCATTTTAGGAAAAAGCATTTTGTTTGCTTCAGATGTAGTAGGTGAAGATGCACAAGAGAAAGCCAAAAATTTACAACCTGGAGAAATTTTACTCTTGGAAAATTTACGTTTTCACAAGGAGGAAACAGCGGGAGATCAAGATTTTTCTGCACGTTTGGCAGATCTTGCAGAGGTATACATTAACGACGCTTTTGGAACGGCACACCGAGCACATGCCTCAACAACAATTGTAGCGGACTATTTTAAAGACCAAAAAGCCGTTGGTTTATTGTTACAAAAAGAAATCGAAGCCATTGATAAAGTATTAAAAAGCGGAGAGCAACCCGTGTTAGCCATTTTAGGGGGATCTAAAGTTTCTTCAAAAATTACCATCATCAAAAACATATTAGATAAAGTTGATCATCTTATCATCGGTGGTGGAATGGCCTATACCTTTATTAAGGCTCAGGGAGGTACTGTAGGAAATTCCATTTGTGAAGACGATTATTTGGATTATACCCTCGAACTTTTACAAAAAGCGAAAGACAAAAACGTTCAAATTCACCTTCCAATTGATGTCATTGGCACGACCGATTTTTCAAACGACACAGAACGTAAAACATTTAAAATCAATGAAATACCTAACGGGTGGGAAGGTTTAGACGCCGGCCCAGAGTCTTTAGTCTATTTTGAAAAAGTAGTTTTAGAATCAAAAACGATTTTGTGGAACGGCCCCCTAGGAGTTTTTGAATTTAGCAATTTTGCTAAAGGAACCATTTCCCTTGGAGAAGCCATTGCAGAAAGCACAAATCAGGGCGCATTTTCTCTCGTTGGCGGAGGAGATTCTGTCGCAGCCGTAAAGCAATTTGGTTTCGACGATAAAGTGAGCTATGTTTCCACAGGAGGAGGCGCAATGCTTGAAAGTCTTGAAGGAAAGACACTTCCTGGGATTGCCGCGTTATAAACAAAACACAAATACATGAAAAAAGCACTTTCTTTTTTAGGAGTATGTACAATTTTACTTTCTTGTTCTTCAAAAAAAGAAAGTGCCTTTGTTCCCGATTCAAGCGGGAATATAAATCACGTGACTGTAGTCCTCAAAAAATCGAGCTGGGAAGGTGCGTTAGGGGAGGTGATCAGAGAACAGATTGCTCCCGTTTATGAAGGCTTGCCTCTTGACGAACCCACCTTTACTCTGCGCTATATGGAACCCGAAGCATTTACCGGCTTTGGTCGCCACGCACGAAACATTCTGTGGTTAGTGAAAAGCGATCAAAACACTTTTCAAATGGCGCAAAATCAATTTGCTCGGCCTCAAGTAGTCGCTCAAATTTTGGGAGAAGATGATGAAGTAATGGGCGAATACATTCGTCAAAATGCAGACCTCATTGTACGGACTTTTCAAGAAGCAGAACGGGCTGAAAAAGTGAGAAGAATTAGAAAATCGCCGGCTAAAAAAGATGTTTTTTCAGAAAAATTTCAAGCCGATATCACCTATCCGTCTGCCTATAAAATTGTGAAAGACACCACCAATTTTATTTGGATCGAAAAACCCGTTCAAAAGGGGACCATGAATTTGATTGCCTATCGTTTACCCGCTGCCTCGTTTTCAAAACCTTCTTTAAAACGACTCACAAAGCTCCGCGATTCTATAGGAAAAAGCTTTATTCCTGAACGTTTACCTAAGTCTCACATGATAACGGAACAGGCCTATTTACCCTATTTTTATAAAACAACACTTTCTAACCAGACGGCTTATTTGACCAAAGGGATGTGGGAAGTAAAAAGAGACTTTATGGCAGGTCCTTTTGTCAATTATATCGTTGAAGATACGTTGAGAAAAAATTGGTTGGTGGTTGAAGGGTTTGCCTTCGCTCCTTCCGTCTCAAAACGCGATTATATGTTTGAGTTGAACAGTATATTATCTACGTTGAAAATAAAGGAGTAAACAGGAAACTATTCTTCTTTATTTGCCTGTTCTTCCTCTTCTTTTGTGGCTTTTTTAAATTCTTTAATTCCACTGCCAAGCCCACGCATGAGCTCTGGAATTTTTCTTCCGCCAAAAAGAAGTAAAACAATCACAAGAATTAGAATAACTTGTTGTGGGCCTATAGCGCCAAAAAAAAGCGTAGCTGCGATCATTGATTTGATTTTAGACAAATGTAATCAATATTTTTATAGCCTTAGAAAGTGTTTGAAAAGTAATTCCCTTAGGGATATTGGTTATATTTGTTTAAATGGAAAAAAAGATAAGCAAGAGCCAACGGATAAAGAAAAAACTACTGAGTCGCTATCGCTTGGTAATTCTCAATGAAGAAACGTTTGAGGAACAATTGTATTTCCGTTTAAGCCGGTTGAATGTCATTATTGCACTCACCTTTTTTGTGGGTCTCTTTTTTACGGGCACCGTTGCCTTGGTTGCTTTCACCCCCATAAAAGAGTTTATACCAGGCTACGCAGCCACCAAAATGAGAAAGCAAGCCGCACAAAATGCTTATCGTTTAGACTCTTTGTTGCTTGCATACCAACAGTCAGATCTTCAATTGAACTATATCAAAAGAGCAATTACAGGGAAAATTCCCGTCAAAGAACTTGCAGAAAAATCCTTTTCATTAGACAGTTTAGCAACCTTGAACAAGCCGCTTTCAAAACGGAGCAAAGAAGATTCTTTACTGAGAACTTTGGTTGAAAATGAAGACAAGTATGCAGTAGTAGGAAGTGCGCAAACAAAAGTAGACTTTGTGCTCTTTCCTCCCGCCAATGGAAATGTTTCTCAAGCTTTCGATCCATCATTAAAACACTATGCTGTAGACATTGTGTTGAATGAAAATGATCCCATAAAATCGGCTGCTGATGGAACCGTAATTTTTGCAGAGTGGACTGCTGAAACGGGCTATGTTATTATTATTGAACACGCATACGGACTGCTTACGGCTTACAAGCACAATGCTTCTTTAACCAAAGGCCAGGGCGATTCTGTAAAGGCAGGGGAGGTAATTGCCACTGCAGGAAACACAGGCGAACTTACCACAGGTTATCACCTCCACTTTGAACTTTGGAGTGATGGCTTCCCAATGGATCCACAAAACTTTATTGAATTTTAAGTTGATTAAATGATGAAAAAATTTGCTGCAAAATGGTTTGCACGTTATATAATGGCCAAAAACGCCCGTTGGAAAAACAAGCCCATTCAAGCGCAAGAAAACACTCTTCGGTTCCTTATTCAGCAGGCTAAAAACACACAATTTGGCATCGATCATAACTTTGATCAAATTTCCACTTACGAAGATTTTAAAACACATATTCCTGTGCGGGATTATGAGGGAATACGTTCTTATATCGACCTTATTTTAGCAGAAAAAGAAAACGTGCTCTGGCCAGGCAAACCCATTTATTTGTCAAAAACAAGCGGCACTACTTCGGGCGCAAAGTACATCCCAATCACCAAAGCATCCATGCCCACCCATATTAATTCGGCGCGGGATGCCCTTTTGACCTACATTGCTGAAACAGGAAAAACAGATTTTCTCGACGGGAAACAAATGTTTTTACAAGGCAACCCTACTTTAGAAGAAAAATCGGGAATTGCCCTTGGGCGACTCTCGGGTATTGTGGCCCATTATGTACCAAGTTATTTACAAAGGGGACGAATGCCAAGTTGGGAAACCAATTGCATCGATGACTGGGAAGAAAAAGTGGATGCGGTAGTTGAAGAAACGATAAAAGAAAAAATGACCTTAATTGGAGGAATACCTTCTTGGGTACAGATGTATTTCGAAAAAATAACCCAAAAAACCGGAAAGACTGTAGGAGAGGTCTTCTCCAATTTTTCGCTCTACGTTTATGGAGGGGTAAATTTTGAACCCTACCGTTCGGTATTTAAAAATCTAATTGGTCGAAAAGTAGACTCCATAGAGCTTTTCCCAGCCTCGGAAGGTTTTTTTGCTTACCAAGATAAGCAGGAAGAAGAAGGGCTTTTACTGTTATTGAATAATGACATTTTTTATGAATTCATTCCTACAGATGAGTTTTCGAGTGAAAACCCCACTAGAATTTCGTTAGCGGATGTCAAGTTAGGCGTCAATTATGTGCTTATTCTTTCTACCTCAGCGGGCTTGTGGAGTTATAATATTGGCGATACCGTTCGCTTTGTATCAAAAGCGCCCTATCGATTGGTCGTTACTGGGAGAATAAAACATTTTATTTCTGCTTTTGGAGAGCATGTCATTGGGAAAGAAGTGGAAACAGCGATAAAAGATGCCACTCAAAACACCCCCATACGCATTAATGAATTTACAGTAGCGCCGCAAGTCAATCCAAAGGAGGGGCTTCCCTATCACGAATGGTTCATCGAGTTTGATGTTCCCCCCACGGATTGGGAACAATTCGAGGTGGATCTTGATGCGGCCATGGTAAAACAAAATGTATATTATGAGGATTTAATCACCGGAAATGTGCTTCGCAGATTGGTGGTTAGCCCAGTGGTTAAAAATGGATTTCAATTGTATATGAAATCCATAGGAAAATTGGGGGGACAAAACAAAGTGCCTCGTTTGTCCAACGACCGTAAAATCGCGGAAGCTTTAATGCAAACCTCAAAAGATGGAAAATAAAACGCTTTTTGTCACGGGAGGATTAGGCTTTATTGGCGCTCATTTTATCGCTCAATTTACGCCGCAATACCCCGACACAAAATGGGTCATTTTAGACAAAATGACCTATGCTGCAGACATCACGCGTTTGGAAGGAATATTAGACAATGAAAACGTCATTCTTGAAAAAATAGACCTTGCAGAAAAGGAGAAGGTTCAAAGATTATTCTCGCACTATGCTCCGGACGGGGTCATTAATTTTGCTGCAGAAAGCCATGTTGACAACTCTATTGCGACACCCCTCCTTTTTCTGGAGAGCAATGTTCGCGGGACAATTAACTTGCTTGAAGCAGCACGGGAATTGTGGCTTACCGCAGCTCACCAAATCAAAGCCAATTATAAACATGCACGGTTTTATCAAATTTCTACCGACGAAGTTTTTGGATCTTTAGGCAAAACAGGCAAGTTTTCAGAAACCTCCCCTTATGCGCCCAACAGCCCCTATAGCGCTTCAAAAGCAGCCGCCGATCATTGGGTAAGAAGTTACCACCACACTTATGGACTTCCCACGCTAATTTCACAATGTTCGAAAAATTTTGGTCCTTTACAACACCAAGAAAAGCTTATCCCTACAATCATCAGAACGGCTTTAGAACACCAACCTATTCCCATTTACGGCGATGGAAAAAACGTGAGAGATTGGTTGTATGTAGAAGATCATTGCAACGCCATTGACCGCATTTTTAGGGAAGCACAACCTGGGGAAACATACACCATTGGGGGAAATAATGAAATAACCAATCATCAACTTTGTTTATCGATTACGGATCTTTTGGATCAAATTGCGCCTAGAGAAGACGGACGGCCTTATCAGGAACAAATTCATTTTGTGGATGATCGTCCTGGACACGATTTTCGTTATGCCATTTCAACCGAGAAAATAGAAAAAAACCTCTCTTGGAAACCGATTTTTAACTTTGAAAGTGCATTAAAAAAGACGGTTCAGCATTATATTGAACAGCAATTAAAAACCAACCGCTCGTTATGAAAGGCATTGTTTTAGCAGGAGGGAAAGGAACACGGCTATACCCATTGACTCAGGCCATCAGCAAACAGCTCATGCCCATTTATGATAAGCCCATGATTTATTATCCTTTGAGCACTTTAATTGCCATGGGAATTCATGATGTTTTAATTATATCTTCCCCGGAAGACCTTCCCCTTTTTGAGCGCTTGTTGGGAGACGGAAGCGCGTGGGGTTGCTCTTTTTCTTATGCTGAACAGGCGCAGCCCAATGGACTTGCAGAAGCATTTCTTATTGCAGAAGACTTTATCAATAATAGCCCAGTTGCGCTTATTCTTGGCGACAATTTATTTTATGGCCATCAAATAAAACCCTATGCTTTGGGGGGTGAAAACCAAAAGGGAGCAGGGATTTTCGCTTATCGAGTAAAAGACCCACAACGCTACGGTGTGGTTAGTGTCGATGAAAAAAACAACGTAATCGCTCTTCACGAAAAACCAACACAGCCTGCTTCTTCGTTTGCTGTTCCGGGTTTGTATTTCTATGACAATACAGTGGTTGAAAAAGCAAAAAAACTAAAGCCTTCGGCTCGGGGTGAGCTGGAAATAACAGATATAAATCAGGCTTATTTAAATGAAAATAGCCTTCAGGTTTCTTTTTTATCTTCCGGAGCAGTTTGGTTAGACACCGGCACTATTTCTTCTTTAACGGAAGCAAGTCAATATGTAGAAACCATTCAATCTCGACAAGGCATTTTGGTAGGTTCTCCCGAATTAGCCGCCCTAGATAGCGGAGCCATATCGCGGGAAACGGCAATGCAATTGGCAGAGAAAATAAACACTTCAGAATACGGAAAAGCCCTATTATCCATTTTAAAAAAAATGAAAGTACTCCCAACTCCTCTTCTCGAAGCAATGGTCCTTATTCCTGAAAGGCATACGGACGAAAGAGGTACTTTTATGGAAGCTTATAAGAAAGAAATTTTCGATCAACAGCTTACCCCCGTTCATTTTATTCAGGACAACCTCGCACGTTCAACATACGGGGTAATCCGAGGCATGCACTTTCAAAAAGAGGACTATGCGCAAGCAAAACTCATTCAAGTATTTGAAGGGAAAATAAAAGACATCATTATTGATTTACGCCCCGATTCTCCCACTTACAAACAAACGCATTCAGAGGTTTTATCGGCTGAAAACAGAAAACAACTTTTTGTGCCAAAAGGCTTTGCTCACGGATATAGCGTACTTTCTGAAAAATGCTTGATTCATTATAAAGTAGACGCAGCCTATCGTCCAGACAAAGAAGGAGGATTTTCCCCCATTCACCCGTTTTTCGATTGGGAAATCGAAGAAAACCAACAAATCATCCATGCGAGGGATTTAAAATGGCCCGCTTTTTCAACCCAATGAAACCTTTAATTCTTGTTACTGGATCGAACGGACAATTGGGGAGGACACTTCAAGAAAAGGCAAATGCATATCCCAATTTTTCTTGGGTGTTTTTAAGCAGAAAAGCACTAGACATTACAAATAAAGAAGCCCTTAAAACAGCTTTATCAAAGTATCGTCCACATTACTGTATCAATACCGCGGCTTTCACCCATGTCGCTCAAGCAGAAAAAACCCCAGAATTGGCCTTTGAAATCAACCACAAAGCGGTGCTAAATTTGGCCGAAACTTGCCGCCTTTTTAACATAAAATTACTGCATCTGTCTACCGATTTTGTTTTTGATGGAAAATCTAAAACGCCCTATGTAGAAAGTGATTTCCCCAACCCCATTAATGCCTACGGAAAATCTAAACGATTGGGGGAAGAAGCCATTTTAGAAAGGCTGATGTCTTTTTATATCGTTCGCACCTCTTGGCTTTATTCAAAAAAACACGGAAATAATTTTTATAAAACCATATTGAAAAAAGCAACAAACGGCGACCCTCTTTCCGTTGTAAACGATCAATATGGATGCCCTACCTCCACAGTTGCACTGAGCGATTTTTTAATGGCGTTAATTCAAGAAGAGCCCGCCGCAGGAATTTATCATTTTGCTGGAAAAAAAAACACATAGCTGGTATTCTTTTGCTGAGGAAATTTTGATTGAAAATCAGATTGAACGGGATATAAAACCAATTCCTTCACCCAAAGAAGGGGTAAAGCGTCCGTCTTTTTCTGTTTTAGCAACTGAAAAAAAAACAAGCAAATGAAGATTGCCGTTGTCATACCCGCGCATAATGAAGCTGCATTTTTGCCGCAACTTTTAGCGTCGCTTGCCCAGCAAACCAACCCACCTGAAGAAGTGGTGGTGGTCGATGATCATTCAACAGACGATACGACAGAATTGGTGCTTCGCCAAGCACAGAAATTGCCTTTCCTTAGGTTGGTTCGCCATGCTTCTTCCGAGCTCCACGCTCCAGGCGAAAAAGTAGTGAATGCATTCAATGCTGGGGTAGCGGCATTAGTTTGTCCCTGGGATATTTTAGTCAAATTAGATGCCGATTTAACCCTCCCCACTCATTATTTCGAAACGCTTGCCCTTGCATTTCAAGAAAAAAACCTCGGTATTTCTGGGGGTTATATTTTCGAACAGGATCCAGAAGGGGTATGGCAAAAAAATCATCCCATGCACCACGATCATGTTCGGGGTGCACTAAAAGCGTATCGAAGAGCGTGTTTCGAGGCCATGGGAGGGCTTCGAGTTGGCATGGGGTGGGACACGGTTGATGAGCATCTTGCACACTACCACGGTTTTAAGGTTCAGCCCATTCCTGAATTGCAAGTTAAGCACCATCGTCCCTTGGGGAAAGCCTATGGCATTAACGCGGCTCGCCTTCAAGGAAAAGCATTCTATCAGATGAGGTACGGAGCCCTTTTGAGCGTTTTAGCAGCTTTAAAACACAGCATTGCCCATAGCAATCCGCTCTTGTTTTTTAGCATTTTAAAAGGATACTTCAACGCGCGTAAAAGCAAAACCAATCCGTTTGTCAATGAATTTGAAGGCCGATTTCTTCGCCGCTTGCGATGGAAAAAGATGTTTAACCGAAAAGGAGTTTAGGAATGTTTTATTTCCCAACCCCTTCTGTGTATCTTTGTCCAGCAAATAAATAGTCATGAACATACTTATTATTGGAGGCGGAGGGCGAGAGCATACCTTTGCTTGGAAATTGGCACAAAGCCCATTATGTAAAAGCCTTATTGTACCTCCAGGAAATGCAGGAACAGCACAAATAGCCACCAACTTACCCATAGCCGTAAATGACTTTCAGGAGATAAAAAAAGCAGTAACTGCCCATCAGATTGACATGGTGGTTGTGGGTCCAGAAGATCCATTAGTCAACGGTATTCACGATTTTTTCTTAGAAGATGAAACCCTGGCCAAAATCCCAGTAATTGGTCCACAAAAAGCAGCGGCCGAGTTGGAAGGGAGCAAAGAGTTTGCAAAAGCTTTTATGAAGGAACATCAGATTCCTACGGCAAAATATGCCAGTTTTACTCCAGACACCATTGAAGAAGGGTTGGCTTATCTTACCGAAATGACTCCCCCTTACGTGCTTAAAGCCGATGGCCTTGCCGCCGGGAAAGGGGTTTTAATTCTTGACCAATTGGAGGAAGCTCAGCATCAACTCAAAGAAATGCTAATCAACAGTAAGTTTGGTGCTGCTTCACAAAAGGTGGTAATCGAAGAATTTTTAAGCGGAATTGAATTGTCTTGTTTTGTGTTAACCGATGGCAAAAACGCAATTACTTTGCCCATGGCAAAAGACTACAAGCGAATTGGAGAAGGTGACACTGGCCTAAACACAGGCGGTATGGGCGCTATTTCTCCTGTCCCCTTTGTAACTCCAGAATTTGAACAGAAAATTCACGAAAGAATTGTACAACCCACCATCGACGGATTGCAAAAAAGCAATTTACCTTACAAAGGATTTGTCTTTATTGGGCTTATCAAAGTCAACGATGACCCTTACGTGATTGAGTACAATGTGCGCATGGGCGATCCAGAAACCGAAGTGGTTTTACCTCGTATAAAGTCCGATTTAGTTGCGCTCTTAAAAGCAACCGCAGAAGGCACTTTGAACGAACATACCATTCAGGTAGACGAACGAACCGCCACAACGGTAATGTTGGTTTCTGGAGGATATCCAGAAGCGTATCAAAAAGGGAAAGCGATACAAGGCTTAACTACCTCAACCCAAAGTGAATTGTTTCACGCAGGAACGCGCTTAGAAGAAGAAACGGTTGTTACTCCTGGGGGAAGGGTGCTTGCAGTAACCTCCTACGGGGAAGACTTTCAAGAGGCATTGAAACAATCGTATAACACCATTGAACAAATCTCCTTTGAAGGAATGAACTACCGAAAAGACTTAGGATTCGATTTATAGGAAAGAGTGGGCGGAAGTGTCTTTGTTTTCCTCTCCATTATCATTGAAGATTTTAAGCTGGTTTACCCAATAAACCAAAGCGACAAAGCCAACCAAAACGAATAAAAAGTTTACTCCATTGGCCATCCACCAGTTGCTCAATTCTAAATCGGATAAAAATTGGTGGGGAAGGAACAAAACATTTTCGAATAACCACGCGATTGCTTCAAAAAAATCTTTCATCTCAAAATCTGTTTTTAATTATATTGCAAAGGTAGAAAAAACAAGACAGAAGGAAAGACCATTTTCATAAACTTTCGCTCCTTAAAAAATTCAAACCCGCCGAATGATTTTATTCTTATTTCGAAAAAAAAGCCTCACAGGACAATTATTGTCCCTAGCCCTATTAACGGCTGCAGTTTGGACACAGGCCTATCGGTTGAATTTGACTTTTGGCAGCGAACAATTGATAACTGTTGGATTACTGTTTTTATGTCTTCTGGGCGTGGATTTATCCATCAACCGAAACGGATGGGTGAAAAACAGCTCTTACCATTTGGTGCTTTTCCCCCTTCTTGTAGCCGCTCTGCCCTGGGAAATATGGAACAATTGGTTACTTGTCTTTTCTCTGTTTTTTTGGAGTTCTTTTCTTCAAGTAGTTACCTTAAACCAAGGGGAACATTTTGAAAAGAAAGTATTCAATGCCGGTTTTCTTTATTGCTTTGGCGCTCTTTTTGTTCCAAACGCCTTGTTGTGTTATCCTTTGCTGCTTGTTTTTTTAGCCCTAAAAAATCATCTCTCTTTTAAGGCGTTTTTTCTTCTTCTGGTTTCTGTAGTGTCTTTGGTGCTTCTCGATGTAATCGTTCATTTTTGGCGACCCGCTTATTTCCTTTTTCCTCCGTTAGAAACTCTCAATTTAACAATGCGTCTTCCTATAGAAAATGGCATTAAGCCCAATCTTTGGTGGGGCTTAATTTTCTTAATGCTGTTGTTTTCTATAGTGCGTCATTCACAAGACAAGCCATCTAAAAATGCGGCATATGGAGCAGGACTCAACACGCTATTTTTTTCAGTTGTTTTTGCTTTTCTGTATGGAATTTTCATTGACAACAACAGTGGCTTTTCATGGGTTTTGATGGCCATGTGTACGAGTACCCTTTTTCCTAGAACGCTCGAAAGAATTTCCTCTCCTTGGTTGAGAGAAGCCCTTTTTGGTGTTTTTGTCCTTTGCGTGTTTTACGCTTCAATAAGGGTTTAAACGTTTTATTGAAAACAATGCTGTTTTTACAAAATTGTTTTTTCCCGGTCAAAAACCTCGATGCCTCCTTTTCGAGTAGAAATATTGATGATGCGACATCCGTATTCTTCAGCATGGGTTTTTGCGTCGACAAACATGTTCGCCAGATTGTGCTTTCCGTGGCGAAGCGGGTCGGGGGTATTTTGACCATAAAAAGCATCGGGCTCTTCGTCTTTTCCTGTAAAAATTTGCTTTAGTTTTTCGTCATTTCCAATGTGTTTTCCATCCCATTTTTCAACTCGTTTCGGATTGTAATCATGATCAAACCCTAGGAGGTAAATTTCATCAAATCCCTTGGCCATGGCCCAATATAGGCCATCGAGAAAAATGGTTTTTCCAACATGAGGGCGAAAAGAAAGCCGGTGGTATTGAGCATGAGAAAGCACATGATAAAAGTATTTCGGCTTTAAGATTAACTCTCCATATTGACTGGGTTTGGGTTTTCGTTCATTCGGAAAGTCGGTGGAACACAAATAAAAAGCAACCTTTTTTGAAAAAGCTTTTATCGAATTGTTGACCGTTAGCACTTCTACATTGGAAAGGTCATGGTTGAGGTGTTCTAAGGCCGATTTTCCGCTTCCTACAAACAAAAGTTTTCGCTTTTTGGTTTGGTTTCTTCGTTCGGGTGAAGGCAACACATAGTTTTCGTGCTGTTTTTTAAAAAGAAAATAGCCATAGGCCACCCACTCTTTCCCTCTTTTTACTCGGTTTCTAATGGGGTTGTACAGCTGCTGTTTAGCGAAAGAAAAAAATCCGTTCCTCATGATTCAAAAGTAGAATAAAAAAGAGAATTTTCGCGGGCTTATTTTTTTCAATCTCATTTGTAGGGCCATATTTTTTCTTCTAAGGATTGCCTTGTGAAGGTTTGCCTTATATTTGTATTCTAATCAATAGTTGTTTATGAAAAGCCATCACGCCCTCACCATTTTTGAACAAAGCATTGTCGAATACCATAAAAAGGACAGGGTCGATCAGCCTTTTGTCAATCCTTATTCGGAGGGGGAATTGGATTTTTTGCTCTATCGCAAAAACTGGATCGATACCGTTCAATGGCATTATGAGGATCTTATTCGCGACCCACAAATCGACCCTGTATCGGCGTTGGAATTAAAAAGAAAAATCGATGCTTCGAACCAAGACCGAACCGACATGGTGGAATACATCGACAGTTATTTCTTAAGCCAATATGCTGAGGTTAAGCTTTCGGCCAACGCGACCATAAACACGGAAAGTCCTGCATGGGCCATCGATCGTCTCTCCATTTTAGCACTTAAAATTTACCATATGGAGGAAGAAGCCACTCGGGCCGATGCCTCTGAAGCCCACCGGAAAACGTGCCAAGAAAAACTGGAGGTTTTGCTTCAACAAAAGCAAGATTTGAGCTCTGCGATAGATCAATTGATTGAAGACATTGCCGAGGGGAAAAAATACATGAAGGTTTACAAGCAAATGAAAATGTACAACGACGAGTCGTTGAACCCCGTCTTGTATCAGCAAAAAAAATAATATGAAACCCGCACATTTGGTCGTTTTTCGCTTTTCCGCTTTTGGGGATGTAGCGATTATGCTTCCAGTCCTTCGTTGTGTTTGTGCAAAATACCCCGAGCTTCGTATTACCCTGGTGACACGAAAACTTTTTGCTCCTGTTTTTTATGAGCTCCCTCAAGTCGAGCTTTTGGAAATCGACCCAAAAGGCAAACATAAAGGGGTTAAAGGTCTTTTTCGTCTTTTTACCGAAATACGCGCAACAAACCCCTTGGGTATTGTTGACCTTCATGCGGTTCTTCGCACGCAAATACTGCGTTTTTTCTTTGCCTTTACCACCATTCGTTATGCACAAATCGATAAAGGCAGATCAGAAAAAAAGAAACTTACGCGTGCAAAAAATAAGGTGTTCAAACCGCTCACCCCTTCCATCCACCGATATGTTGAGGTGTTTCGAAAAATGGGCTTTCCTGTGGATCTCAATCATCATGAATATCCTCCCCAACCGCTTTTACCAGCTGCTTTTGAAAAGCATCTTCCTAAAGAAAATAAAAAATGGATTGGCATTGCCCCCTTTGCTTCTTTTGAAGGAAAAAAATACCCATTGGATTTAATGCAACAGGTTGTGGGCTATTTACAACAGCACCACAAGGTGTTTCTTTTTGGTGCAGGAAAAGCCGAGGCGGAACAAACTCAAATTTGGGAAAAAGCCTATCCAGGCGTTGTTTCTTTGGTTGGAAAACAATCGTTGAAAGAAGAATTGGATTTTATTGCCCATCTCGATGTAATACTTTCTATGGATTCGTCCAATGCGCATTTGGCCACCAATTATAAGGTTCCTGTAATCACTCTTTGGGGAACCACTCACCCTTACGCAGGTTTTGCCGCTTGGGGGCAGCCCGAAGAAAACAACCTGCTTTCAGATCGGAGAACCTACCCGCAAATACCGACGTCGATTTATGGCAACAAATATCCCGAAGGCTATGAAAAGGCCTTTCGAACCATTACGCCCAAAAAAGTAATTGAGGCCGTGTTGGCGCAACTGACTTAAACATCATCAAAATCGATTTTTACGTGCTCCGAAGCAGGAAAGGCTTGACAGGTTAATACCAGTCCTTCTTCAATTTCATCGTCAGTAAGAATTTGATTGTTTTCCATTTCTGCGCTTCCAGAAGTTACCTTGGCAATACAACTGCAGCACACCCCTCCCTGACAAGAATAGGGGACATCAATTTTATTTTGTAGCGCAGCGTCTAAAAGTGTTTTTGCTTGGGTTGTTTTTATAGAATAGGTTTCATCATCACACAAAAGCTCAAGCTTAACCTCACCCTTGGATGAACTTTCCGAAGGAGCTGAAGCAGGAGCCGAGGTAAAAAGTTCAAAGTGAATTTTATCTTCTTGAATTCCTTTTTGGAGCAAGCTTTCTTTAGCCGTTTCAATTAATCCTTCGGGCCCACATAGAAAAACATCATTAGGAGTTCGACGAAGTTTGTTCAAGGCAAATTGAACCACACCCGAGTCGATACGACCAAAAAAGGGCTTCACTTTCGTTGCTTTGTGAATAAACCCAATGAATTTTTAACCGCTCGGCATGCTTTTGCTCGAGTGCTTTTAGCTCTTCAAGAAAATGAGTTTCGTTAGGATTTTTATTTCCGTACAACAAATCAATCGATGTGGAGTTGATTTCCGATAAAGCCGTTTTTAGAATGGAAAAAATAGGGGTAATTCCGCTTCCAGCAGCCACCAAAAAGAGGTGATCATTTTCTTGTGGGGTATATGTAAATCGCCCTTCTGGAGGAAAAACATTGAGGGTGTCGCCTACCGATAAACGCTCGTTGGCGAAGGTAGAAAAAACACCTTCTTTCACTTTTTTAATGCCCACCGTGAGGCTTTGTTCTGATGGGGAGGAACATAATGAATAGGCCCTGCGAACTTGTTTTCCGTCGATGTTGGTTTCTAGGCTGAGGTATTGTCCAGAAACATAGCTAAATGCAGCCGCGTGTTCGCTAGGAACCTCAAAAGAAATGGCTACTGAAGAAGGAGTCAATCGTTCAATGTGTTGAATGGAAAGAGGAAAAGAAGCGCTCATTTTTTTTCTTGTAAAAATAGGGAATAAATTTCCGAACTTGTAACGAAATTCCACCGGTATCGTCTAATTAATAAAATCAATTTTATGCATTTTGTTTGGCTTCAATGGAAAGAGACTTTTCGCGCTTCACAGTGGGAAACAAAATTGTCGATTAAAATTATTATTGCGTTGGTTTCCATTTACTTTATTGGAGCATTTACGTTCATGGCCAGTATGGCGTATCCTGCGGTGTTTAAATTGGTCAAAACCCGTGAGCCTTTGGAAGTCATTAACAGCGCACTGCTTTTTGTTTTTTTGTTAGGCTTGTTTTTTCGGTTTTTCTTTCAACAACTTCCCGTAACCAATATTCAGTCTCTTATTTTATTGCCATTTCGAAAAGCGCAAATCATTCATCACACGCTTTTAAAAAGCATTTTTTCTGGTTTTAATTTAGCGCCTCTAATCGTTTACTTGCCTATTGCGATTTCCATGTACAAAGACGATTATTTACATGCAGAAGTTGGCGCATGGTGGGCCAGCTTGACAATGATAACGCTTTGTCTCAATTGGTTGATTTTTCTCATTAATAAAAGCAATCTTTTTTTTGGTATTACCGCTGTTTTTGGGGTGACTATCGTTGCGTCATCTTATTTCGAATGGTTCGATTTATCCCTTTGGGTAGGCGCTATTTTCGACGATTTGGTACTGCACCCATCTAAAGTTGTCTTCTTTGTGTTTCCATTATTGATTACCTATGGCGCTGTATTTTTCTTTCTAAAAAAGCAATTTTATTTGGACAAAGGTCTAGCACCAAAACGCGAAAAGGTTTCGAATTTCAGCTTAAGTTTTATAGATGTTTTTGGAAAAAACGCTTTGTTTTTAAAAAACGATTTGCGTTTGATTTGGAGAAATGCTCGCCCCAAACAAATTGTGCTTGTTTCTTTTCTTTTCCTTTTTTATGGTTTGGTTTTTTTCCCACAAGAAATTTATCGAAATCAACCCGCCATTATGGCTTTTGCTGGGCTATTTGTCACGGGTGGTTTTACCATGACCTTTGGAAATTATGTGCCAGCCTGGGACAGTAGTTATTACAAACTTCTGATGAGTCAAAACATATCGTATAAAGAATACCTGCTTTCAAAATGGAATTTAATGGCTTTTGTTACTTTGTTTTCTTCCGTTTTGGCCACTCCCTACCTTTATTTCGGTTGGGAAATTTTGTTTCTGATTTGGGCAGGATCTCTTTTTACAGTTGGCTTAGGAACATGGATTACGCTTTTTGGGGGGCTTTTGAATAAAACGCCAATGAAGCTAAACGTAAAGGCAAAAGCATTTGAAAACACCCAAGCCTTTTCAATCACACAGTTTGCATTGACACTCCCAAAAATGGGCCTTCCCGTTTTATTTTATGCTGTTCCGGCAAGCGTTTATTCTCCTTGGGTGGGCACCCTCGTTTTAGGCTTATCGGGAGTAATAGGGATTCTTTTTAAAAACAAAATAGCAAAGTGGGTGACACGCCTTTACAAAAAACAAAAACACGAAACCCTCGCGGCATTTAATCAATAGATTATGATTTCAATTCAAAACATTTCAAAAACCTATGAAGGCAAAACGGTGCTTTCTATTGCCAATCTCTCTTCAAGCGGGAGAGCACTTTGGTTTGGTAGGGAACAATGGAGCAGGAAAAACCACCCTCTTTTCTTTATTACTCGATTTGATTGTTCCTTCATCGGGAAGCATCACCAATCAATCTGTGGAAGTCGCAAAAAGCGAAGCGTGGAAAGCATGGACCTCGGCCTTTATCGACGAACACTTTTTGATCGATTATTTAACCCCAGAAGAATATTTTGATTTTGTTGCGCAATTGCGAAAAGTCGATAAAGCGGACTTAGCGCTTTTTTTGGCACAATTTGGGGAGTTTTTCAACGATGAGGTTTTGGATCAGAAAAAATACATTCGCGATTTTTCAAAAGGGAATCAGAAAAAAATTGGTTTAGTCGCCGCTTTTATCGGCGATCCCAAAGTAGTTATCTTGGACGAACCTTTTGCCAACCTCGACCCCAGCTCTCAAATTCGATTGAAGTCCTTTCTTTCGAGTGATGTCAATGCTGACAAAACCCTTTTAATTTCTTCCCATGATTTAAATCATGTGACGGAGGTGTGTGAACGCATTGTGCTTTTAGAAAAAGGGCAAATGATTCAAGACACACCCACAACGTCGAAAACCTTACACGAGCTGGAAGCGTATTTTTCAGGGCTTTAGCACACTAAAACCCTTTTTTTCTGTTATTAAACAAACGATAGCCTTGAAAAAAGCACCACCCCTGTTCTTCCTACTCTTTTTTGTGGTCGGCCTCTTAGGTTGTACTACCCAAAAAGACACTGTTCTCAATCGAGAATACCATGCGTTAAACACCAAGTTTAATGTCCTATTTAACGGCAAAGAAGCTTTGTCTTTGGGGAAGCCATTCTCAACCAAAACCATCAAGACAATTTTTTAGCAGTCCTCCCAGTAGAGCCATTAGTGTTGAAAGGAGAAAACCTTCAAGAATCGGGAAGCATCCCTAGTTTTGCTATTGCAGAAGAGAAAGCGGTCAAAGCCATTCAAAAGCATTCGATGAACATCAAAGGGGAGCAATAAAACCCGCAAATTGATCAGGCCTATTTCCTTTTGGGGAAAGCGCGCTATTACGATCGGCGTTTTTTTCCAGCTTTGGAAGCGTTTACGTTTTTGATGGACGAATATCGCGGAAAAGCAATTTATGACCAAGGCCGACTGTGGCGCGAAAAAACAAACCTTCGTTTGGGAAACACGGCCATAGCCTTAGAAAATTTACTCCTTTTGAACGAACGCATCAAAGAAGACAACCCACTTTATCCTGAAGTACAAGCCACCATTGCACAAGCATGCCTCGATGAGGAGCGTTTTGATTCCGCCTTACTTTATATTACCCAAGCCGCTAAATCGGAAAAGAAAAAAGATAAAAAAGCACGGTATACTTACATCCAAGCTCAACTGCAAGAACAACTTGGAATGGAAGAGGAGGCGCGAAAATCTTTCGAATCAATTGTAAGTAAAAAAAGAAAAGTGCCACGTATTTTTTGGATGCAAGCCAAACTTCAGGCTGAACGCCTTGCTGCGCTTCAAAGCGGAACCAGTCCCATGGATGCGCTAGAGTATTTGTCGCGGCAATATGAAAACGAAGTTTTTTTACATTTGATCCGACAAGCGCAAGCGCGTTATCTTATTGGGCAACAAAACGATAGCTTAGCCTTAGATTACTACAACAAGTCGTTACGAAGCCCATATGTAGACGCCACTACTGCAGCGGCGAATTACCGAGAATTGGCCGATTATTTTTTCTTAGAAGGCGCTTATGTTACTGCGGGAGGATACCTCGACAGTTTGCTTATTCAGTTACCCGAAGGCCGAACCCAACAACGCACCCAAAGGGAGCGAAATGGCCTGGATGAGGTAATACGGTTAGAAAACAGCAGATCGAGAAACGACAGTATTGTGATGCTTACCAAAATGTCGAAAACAGAACAAAAAGCCTTTTTTGAAGCAGAAATTGATAAGAAAAGGAAAAAGGAATTGGCGGCTGTTGCAACAGAAAAAAAAGCGCTCTTTGGTTTTGGAAATAAAGCCTCTTCAAATTTTTATTTTTACAACGACCGCTTGTTGGTTGCAGGCCGACAAGAATTCTTATCGACTTGGGGAAACCGTCCCAATATTGATCGGTGGAATCGATTGAGCATTGTTAATTCGACCATAGAACAGGGTCAAACTAACACAATTGAAGAAGAGGAAAAACAACAGTTTTTTATTGAAACCCCCGATTATTTTCTTTCTCAAATTCCAACCGATTCAGAAGCAATTGATAGCTTAAAACAGGCCTACCTCCAAGCGACTTTAGATGTCGGGATTTTATACAAAGAAAAATTTGAAAATTCTGATTTGGCGTTAAATCGATTTTCAATCGTTTTGCAAGAAAACCCTTCTAAAGCGCAGGAAGTGGCAGCGCTATACCACGCTTATAAATTAGTAGAAAAAAGCAATCCACAAGAAGCGACGGAAATAAAAAATCAACTCTTGCAAAAGCACCCCGAATCGCCTTTTGCTCGAATTATAAGCGACCCAGAAAACTATGCTTTAGCGAACAACCAAAGCCCAGATCGCTTGTACCAAAAATTACTTTCACTCTTTGACAAGCAACAATTTTCACTTCTAAAAGAAGAGGCTGAAACCTTAAAAATTGTCGCTAGTGGAACGCCTCTTTTACCCAAAATAGATTTCCTTTTGGCACGTGTAGAAGGGCGACTTTATGGGCAGGACTCCCTGTTGCTGTCACTAAAAACACTGACAGAAAAGTATCCTAATGATAGGATTATTCCTAAGGTAAAAGCCTATGCTGAGGCCCTCCAAAAAGAATTCGATTCCTCTGAAGAAGGGTCGTTCAAATGGATATTTGCCTATGCTACAGATAAGGCCTTGGAAGAGCTTCCCAATGCAATGAAAATGCTTTTTTCTGATCGTGAAAAACGCGCTTTAAAAATATCGAGAGACGTATACAACGAAGAAATACAGTTTGTTGTGATTCACTCGCCCTATAAAATCACCAATAAAGCCTACTATTTGGTTTTATGGGATGAAATCCCACAATTCAATACATACTCAAATAATTTTGTACTTTTGGGGGGTCAATATGAACAAATTCAACGATTTAAAAGCTGGAACTTAAATACAAATGAAAAATAACGAACTTAACGGACAACCCAACCGAATAGAAAAAAGCACTAAAATTACGGGTGAAATTACTTCAGATGCCGATTTTCGAATCGACGGTACGCTGGAAGGATCGATAACCACCACGGGTAAAGTGGTCATTGGAAAAGAAGGTTTTATCAATGGAAGTGTGCACTGTACTTTTGCTGATATTGAAGGAAAATTTTCCGGGAAAATTGAGGTAAAAGAAAGCCTTTCTCTAAAATCGACGAGTGTAGTTGAAGGAGAAGTCGTTATTGGAAAATTCATTGTAGAATCGGGCGCTGTTTTCAACGCAAAATGTGTGATGAAATCTTCCAACGACGTTAAATCCATCAGCGAAAAACGTGAAAAAACAGCCTAGAGCCTGGCTTATTTTTTCTTCCCTAGCGATACAAATCGGGGTTCTCATGTTTTTGGCAGTGAAAGCAGGGGCTTTTTTCGATCGGCAATTCACTTTTGAAAAACCTTGGGGAACACTTTGCTCAAGTATTTTAGCGCTCCTGATTGTTCTCCGTTTAATTGTTCAGCAAACCCGTAAACTTTAACGCACCACTTGTGAGCTACTTTAAGTTTTGCCTTGTTTTTTTTTCGGTGTTTATTCTTCATTATTGGACGTTGAATTTCTTAGAAATATCCATTCAAAAGGCATTGCTTTTGGAGTCTTATGCTGGAATTTTCTTTTTCGGCCTCCTGCTCATGTGGGGTATGATGAAAGCCTTTAAGCAGTACAGTCATTTAGTTGCCTGGCTATATATGCTTGGGAGCTTAATCAAATTTGGTTTGTTTTTTCTGTTGCTTTGGCCCCTTTTTAAAGCCGACGGCACCCTCACAATCATTGAAAAAAGCAGCTTTCTAGTTCCTTATATTTTGGCCCAAAGCCTCGAAACCTATCTTTTGGTTCAAAAACTCAATAAAATATAAAGCACATCTTTTTTCCTTCTACTTGAAAGTATTACATTTGCACTCGAATTTGAATTCGAAATGAAACGAATACCAAAACAATATTCTTACCTAAAAAAAGGCGTACTCGTGATTACGCTGTTTTATTCAACCTTAGCACTTGCTAGCGCTAAAGAAAGCACACCAAAAGGAGATCTTAAATCAGAAATCAAAGCCTACATTGCGCATCACTTACAAGATTCGTATGATTTTAGTCTGTTTTCTTACACCAAAGAAAATGGCGAACATGTTTATATTGGCTTGCCTTTACCCGTTATTTTGTGGGACAACGGCTTAACCGTTTTTTCTTCATCTAAATTTCATCATGGAGAAACGGTTGCGCAAGTAGGAGATAAATACTTCGCACTTTATCACAATAAGATTTATGAAACTGATGCGCAAGGAACCATCAATTACGATGAAGCCCATCATCCTACCAACAATAAGCCGCTCGACTTTTCGATCACAAAAAGTGTAGTAAGCATGATGCTTGTTTTTGCGTTGATGTTTTTCTTGTTCAAGAGTTTGGCAGAGTCCTATGCTAAAAATGGAGGCATTGCTGCTGGAGCTGGTCGTTTCTTTGAACCCATAGTACTGTATGTAAGAGATGATATCGCTCGCCCTAACATTGGTGAGAAGAAGTATAAAAAATACATGAGCTTTTTGTTGACCATCTTCTTCTTTATTTGGTTTCTCAATATCTTAGGCTTAACGCCACTAGGGGTAAATGTTACAGGAAATATCGCTGTCACTTTTGGTTTAGCCTTACTGACCTTTTTAATTACAAATTTAACGGGAACAAAAGATTATTGGTTACATATCTTTGATCCTTTAGGGAGCACCATGGCATGGTATGCTAAAATCCCTTTATACATTATTTTGATTCCTATAGAAGTATTAGGAGTTTTTATTAAACCTTTTTCTCTATTGATTCGTTTGTATGCGAACATGCAAGCGGGACACATTGTATTGATGAGTTTAATTGGTTTGATGTTTTTATTTAAAAGCTGGATAGGAAGCCCTTTGTCTTTTGGTCTTGCTTTTGCGATTTCGCTAATTGAAATTTTAGTTGCCTTATTACAGGCTTATATATTTACGATGCTTTCTGCTTTATACTTTGGCTTTGCGGCCGAGGAGCACGAGCATCATTAACCAAAATACTACACAGGTGTGTAGTTATAATGATTGTTTAATTTAAATCAAACACTATGGAAATTCCAGTAATGGTAGGAGCAGGTTTAGTAGTAATTGGTGTAGGAATGGGGATCGGCCGTATTGGTGGATCTGCTATGGACGCCATCGCTCGCCAACCAGAAGCCTACGGAAAAATTCAAACAGCGATGTTGATCGCCGCTGCATTGATTGAAGGAATTGGTTTTGCTGCCTTATTTGCAGTATAAGCCTAACCGTTAAATAAAGCTGCACGCGATTGGCGGCAGCTTTATTTTTCAAAATTTAAAAAACAACATGGAAAAATTAATAGAAGAATTCTCGTTCGGCCTTTTTGTCTGGCAAACCCTTTTGTTTGTAGGACTCCTTTTATTATTAGGTAAATACGCCTGGAAACCGATTTTAAGTGCGGTTGAAGAGCGCGAACAAACCATAAAAGACTCTTTAGAAGCGGCTGAAAAAGCCAAAACGGACATGGAAGCGGTTCAGGCCGACAACAAGCGTATTCTAAAAGAAGCAAGAGCCGAACGTGATGCCCTTTTAGCAGAAGCGAAAAAGACCAGCACGCAAATGATTAATGAAGCAAAAGAATTGGCTCAGGCAGAAGCCGAGAAAATTGCTACTGCTGCACAAGAAGCGATTCAGCAAGAAAAAATGCAGCCATTAACGGATTGAAAAATCAAGTGGCTTCCCTTTCTGTTGACATCGCCCAAAAAGTGCTGCAAAACGAATTAGCTGATGATAAAAAGCAACAGCAATTGGTTGAAAAATTGATGAATGAGATAGCGATTAAATAAGCATGAAAAATACCCGAGCTGCATTACGATACGCAAAAGCTTTGCTCAGTCTTACCCTCGAGCAAAAGCAAGAAATTGCTGTTGCAGAAAACATGCAAGAGGTTACCGCTCTTTTTGAATCGAATGAATTATCTGACTTTTTAGATAACCCTGTTTTAGCCAATTCAGTGAAACAGGCAACCCTTCAAAAATTACTACCTAGCCTTCACGCTTCAAGTCAACAATTGATCGAATTATTGTCAAAAAATAACAGAATCAATTTGTTGGAAGAAGTAGCAAAGGCTTACCTCGAATTACTAAAACAACACGAAGGAAAACAAACCGCAGTGGTAACCACTGCCGTTGCCTTAACACCAGAACTGGAGAAATTAGCTCTGGACAAGGCCATGCAACTTTCCTCGTCAAAAATCACCTTAGAAAACCGAATCGATCCTTCCATCATAGGAGGTTTTATTCTTCATATTGGGGATTTACAATACAACGCCAGTGTGGCTTACCAACTGGAACAGATGAAAAGAGATTTTACACAAACGAATTATAGCGCTTAAATAAAAAAAGATGGCAGCAATTAAACCCGCTGAAGTTTCAGCAATTCTTAAAGACCAATTGGCAGGGATGAACACTTCTTCTTCCTTAGACGAAGAAGGGACTGTACTAGAAGTAGGAGACGGTATTGCACGTGTATACGGACTCTCGAATGCTCAGTATGGCGAACTTGTTCGTTTCAACTCTGGCCTCGAAGGAATGGTTCTTAACTTAGAAGAAGACAACGTAGGTGTTGTTTTGTTGGGCCCTTCAAAAGAAATTAAAGAGGGAGATACAGTAAAAAGAACAGAAACCATTGCTTCGATTAATGTTGGAGAAGGAATTGTAGGTCGTGTGGTAGACACCCTAGGAAACCCTATTGATGGAAAAGGAGCCCTTGAAGGCGATTTATACGAAATGCCCCTTGAGCGCAAAGCCCCTGGAGTAATTTATCGTCAACCGGTGAACGAACCTTTACAAACGGGAATTAAGTCAATCGACGCCATGATTCCAGTAGGAAGAGGACAACGTGAGTTGGTTATTGGTGACCGTCAAACAGGAAAAACAACCGTATGTATTGATACGATTCTTAACCAAAAAGAATTTTATGATGCAGGCGAACCCGTTTATTGTATCTATGTTGCTATTGGCCAAAAAGCCTCTACAGTAGCAGGAATTGCAAAAATATTAGAAGACAAAGGCGCATTAGCTTACACCACTATTGTGGCGGCCAATGCATCAGATCCAGCGCCAATGCAAGTATATGCACCTATGGCAGGTGCTGCTATTGGGGAGTATTTCCGCGACACGGGTCGTCCAGCCTTAATCATTTATGATGATTTATCTAAACAAGCGGTAGCTTACCGTGAGGTATCCTTATTATTACGTCGTCCCCCAGGACGTGAAGCGTATCCTGGAGATGTATTCTACTTGCACTCTCGTTTATTAGAGCGCGCGGCAAAAGTAATTGCCGATGATGACATCGCCAAAGGAATGAACGACCTTCCAGCCTCTTTAAAAGACAAAGTAAAAGGTGGAGGATCGCTTACTGCACTACCTATTATTGAAACACAAGCAGGAGACGTTTCTGCTTATATTCCAACCAACGTAATTTCGATCACCGATGGACAGATTTTCCTTGAGTCCGATTTATTCAACTCAGGTGTGCGTCCCGCGATTAACGTAGGTATTTCTGTTTCTCGTGTAGGAGGGTCAGCACAAATTAAGTCCATGAAAAAAGTTTCAGGAACCTTAAAGCTCGATCAAGCTCAGTTCCGTGAACTTGAAGCCTTTGCTAAATTTGGATCCGATCTTGATGCGGCAACGCTCAACGTAATCGAAAAAGGACGACGCAACGTAGAGATCTTAAAGCAAGCTCAAAACGATCCTTACACCGTAGAAGATCAGACGGCCATCATCTATGCCGGTTCTAAAAACCTATTGCGTAATGTTCCTGTTGACCAGGTAAAAGCTTTTGAAAAAGCGTACCTAGAAGAGCTTAATGCAAAGCATCGTGGAATATTAGACACCATCAAAGCAGGAAAATTAACCGACGAAGTACTCGACACCCTCAACGCAGTGGCCAAAAGTATTTCAGCTCAATTTGAATAAATCGCTATGGCGAACTTAAAAGAAATACGTAATCGGATTGCCTCGGTCTCCTCGACCATGCAGATCACCTCTGCCATGAAAATGGTTTCGGCGGCAAAGCTCAAAAAAGCACAAGATGCGATTACCGCTATGCGACCGTATTCCGACAAGTTAACCGAGTTGATCCAAAACTTAAGCGGTGCCTTAGATGGCGATACCCCCAACCCGTATACTCAGGTGCGCCCAACGGAGAAAATTTTGTTGCTTGTCATTACTTCCAATCGTGGTTTATGTGGGGGATTCAATGCCAACATCATCAAAGCGGTTGATCATTACATTGCTCAAAACAAAAACAGTGAAATTGATTTAATCACCTTAGGAAAAAAAGGAGATGATGTTTTGACAAAAAAGCACAATGTAGTGAGTAATAACAATGCTATTTTTGACTCATTGACTTTTGCAAATTCAAGTGAAATTGCACAAAGCGCAATGGAGGCTTTTGCAAACAAAACCTACGATAAAGTAGAAGTTATTTACAATCGATTTAAAAACGCAGCCACTCAACTGGTAACCACCGAAACCTTATTGCCGATTCGTTCGGAAGAAAATGCAACTCAACAAGTTTCGGCAGATTATATTTTTGAGCCTTCACAAGAAGAAATTGTCAATGAATTGCTTCCCAAAAGCATCAAAATGCAGCTCTTTAAAGCTTTGCGCGATTCTTTTGCCAGTGAACACGGAGCACGAATGACTGCCATGCATAAAGCAACCGATAATGCCACAGAATTGCGAGATCAGCTTAAATTGACCTACAACAAAGCACGTCAAGCTGCCATTACCAACGAAATTTTAGAAATTGTTGGGGGAGCAGAAGCGCTTAACAACTAGTATTTTTTAGATTATCATTTCTAGCCCCTTTTTGGGGCTTTTTTTTTGCCTTTTTTCAAATTGAAACCTATAAAAATCCCAATGGGAAGAGGGAGTAAAACACCTTCCGAAAAACGAGTATATTTTTCAGCTTTTTAAAAAACATGGATTACAAGGGCAAAAAATCCTTACCTTCCTAGAAGAACGTTAATGATCGATTATGGAAAATCCACTTGCAATCATTTTATCGAGTACGGGCCTTATTTTTTTATTGGTAGGATATATTCAACAGCGTTTCCCGCCAAAGAAAATCAATCATTTATATGGCTACCGTACCTCAACATCCATGCAATCGCAAGAGGTTTGGGATTTTGCACAGCAGTTTTCTGCAAGAAAAATGATTAGAATGGGCGGCTACATTACTGCATTTGGGTTGTTTTCTTTTGCGATTCATTTAAACCCATTTTGGGGAATAGGAATAGCTTTAACAATCATTGTTGCAGGTCCAGTGATAATGCTTTTACAGATCGAAGCAGAACTAAAAAAGCGCTATCCCAAAAAGTAGATGCATTACACAAAAACACGTCAATTTGGCCCTATTGAAGGCCTTCAGATGGGAGTAGGTTACTTGGGCCCACCACCTGTAATGGTCTATAGTTTTTATATCGACGGTTTACTGGTTGACACAGGGCCTCCAAAATTGAAAAGCGAACTGCTTTATTGGCTTCAAAACAAGCCTTTAGAGCAGGTTTTTATTACCCATCATCACGAAGATCATTCGGGAAACGTAAACCCTGTTTCCCAGTATTCTAAGGTTCCTATTTATGGCTCTTTAACCTGTAGTGAGTTGGTCATGGGAAAAGTAAAAACAAGCATTCCCCAAAGAATTTTTTGGGGGACTCCAGTTTATACGGATCAAGTAAAACCCTATTCGGAGAAAAAGCTTTTGACCAATAAGTATACTTTTGAAATCATCTCCATCCCTGGGCACTCCATCGACCAAGTTGCTTTGTATGAAGCCCAACAAGGGTGGCTTTTTTCTGCAGATGCCTTTGTAAGTCCGATCATTAAATATTTTTTGAAAACAGAATCGATGGCTGAACAAATTCGTTCTTTAAAAAAATTAGTGGCATTGGATTTCGATCTATTACTGTGTTGCCATACCCCGATTATAAAAGGCGGGAAAGCCCAATTAAATCAAAAGATAACTTACTTAGAAGACTTTTATGCTTCCGTTGTATTTTATCATCAGAAAGGCCAATCTCCTCACCAAATAGCAAAAAGCATCGGTGCAAAAGAGCGCTGGATAACCTATCTTCTTTCTGGAGGATACATGAGTGCCGTCAACATGGTTGAGTCCATGATCAGAGATGAAATAAACCGTTAATAACCTATAGGATATCTCCCTTTAAAGACGTTCCATCTTGCCTTCACATTTTGTATTTTTAAACAAGAAATAGAATTATGATTCAACTTCCTGTTATTAACAACAGTCCCTACGAATTGCCCGCTTATGCAACAATCTCTTCTGCTGGGCTCGATTTAAAAGCAGTGCTCGATCAACCGCTGATCTTACAGCCTTTAGAACGAAAAATCATAGGGACAGGATTAAAAATTGCTTTGCCAGAGGGCTATGAAGCGCAAGTACGACCACGGTCGGGCTTAGCCGCAAGACACGGCATTACGGTATTGAATGCACCAGGAACTATCGATGCGGATTATCGAGGGGAAATCGGAGTAATTTTGGTCAACCTGTCCAATGAAGCATTTGAAATTGTTCCTGGAGAACGCATTGCTCAACTTGTAGTAGCACAATACACTCAGGTAGACTGGCAATTGACAGAAACCCTCGACGACACTGATCGGGGAGAAGGAGGATTTGGCAGCACAGGTAAAAAATAACACATGAAAATAATTGTACCCATGGCCGGACGCGGTTCTCGCCTTCGCCCACATACACTCACTACTCCAAAACCTTTAGTGCCTGTTGCAGGGCTACCCATCGTGGAACACCTGGTTAAGGACATTGCTAAAGTAGTCCATCAGTCGATAGAAGAAGTGGCTTTTGTGATTGGAGATCCCGCTTTTTTTGGTGAAGAAGTGGTTCAGTTTTTAACTAAAATTGCGGAAGATTTAGGTGCAAAAGCATCCATTTACCGCCAACTGGAGCCCTTGGGAACGGGACACGCCATTATGTGTGCAGAACCTTCCTTGGACGGCCCCGCAGTAGTGGCGTATGCCGATACCCTCATTCGAGCCGATTTTCAAATTGATGCTGATGCCGACGCACAAATTTGGGTAAAAAAAGTAAGTAACCCAGAAGCCTATGGTGTAGTTAAGTTAGACGAGACAAAGGCCATAGTAGAGCTGGTTGAAAAACCGAAGGAGATGATTTCTGACTTGGCAGTAATTGGGATTTATTATTTCAAAAACATTTCTCAATTGAAACAAGAACTCCAAAAGGTAATCGCAGAAAAACAAACCCATGGAGGGGAATACCAAATCAATGACGGAATTAAAGCGATGATGGCGCAAGGGAAGCGTTTTGTTCCTGGAGAAGTTGACGAGTGGATGGATTGTGGGAATAAAAACATAACTGTTAAAACCAATTCTAAAATGCTTTCTTTTCTCGCCGAGGAAGGGAAAGAAATGATTCATCCTTCTGTTCAGTTGAAAAACAGTAAAATAATTCCTCCGTGTTGCATAGGGGAAAATACCGTCCTAACAGACAGTACGGTTGGTCCGGGGGTTTCTATAGGAAAGAACAGCACAATCACGAATTCAAATGTTAAAAATAGCATAATTCAAAACCAGACGTTTATCGAAAACGCTAGTTTAGACCACGCAATGATTGGCAATCATGTCCGATACAACGGTAGTCACACCCAAATTAGCCTTGGAGATTATAGCGAACTCATTTAATGATGAAAAAAAGCCCTTACATACTTTCCCTTTTTTTTCTTGCGCTGTTTGCTGTTGGTTGTAAGTCGGTCAAAGTATTGCCCAACAGCTCCCCAGTAAAACGGGTAGACCTAAAAGTATTGTCTAATGAAATAGTAAAGGCTGAGGAAAACATCAAAACCTTTCGCGCACGAATTCGAGCAGAGTATAGCGACAGTCGGCAGAAGCAACAAGTCAATGTCAATTTTAGACTGGAAAAAGACAAAATTCTTTGGATGAGTGCTTCCATGCTGATCCCTATCGCGAAGCTAATGGTAACGCCAGAAGAGGTTCAGTTTTACGAAAAATTCCAGAAAACGTATTACAAAGGGAGCATCGCTTTCATCAACGAACAACTGGGCTCTTCTTTTACTTTTTCTGACCTTCAAAACATTTTTTTAGGCAACCCAATCAATGATTTTTCCAAAGATAAGATGGAACGCATTTCTCATCCCACAGCCTATGTGCTTACTCCTAAAACAAAAAAAATGCGTTTTCGTCCAACCTATTTTTTTGATCCCAAAACCTTTCGATTAAAAGAGCAGCGCTTTTTGGTTGCAGGAACGGCACAAACCTTGAGTATTAAATATACCCAATACCAAAAAGTAGATGGGAAAAGCGTTCCTAAAAACATTTCCATTTCTACGTTTAATGGAACGGACTTTGTTCAACTGTCGCTTTCTTTTCTAAGGGCCGATTTCCCTAAACAATTAACCACCCCTTTCCGCATTCCGGAGGGTTACACTAAATTGGATCTTTAATGAAGTTGAGGGCTCGCATCTTTTTTTTGGTATTGCTGGGCACCCAATTTGTATTTGGGCAACAAGCCAGGCATAAAGAACTGGAGCAACAGCGCCAGCAACTTCAAAGAGAAATAAAGCAAATTAACAGCGTGCTGTTTTCGAATAAAAAGAAAAGAAAATCAGCAATAGACGAAGCCGAAGATTTAGCTGTAAAAATCAATGTGCGCCAGCGACTAATTCGCGTTACTAACGAAGAGGCTAATCGATTGATACAGCAAATCAGCATCAACCAACGCAATATAGACCGCCAACGCGAAGAGCTAAAAGAATTAAAAAACGACTATGCCGAAATGATTCGCTATGCCTATGTGAGCAAATCGGGACAAAGCCGATTGATGTTTTTATTTTCATCGGAAAGTTTTTTACAGGCCTATAAACGTTTTCAATATTTAAAGCAATACAGCCGATTTAGAAAAAAGCAAGGTCAAAAAATTGCTGAAAAAACACAGATTCTTCAACAGCTTAATAAGGATTTGTATGCCCAAAAAGAAAAGAAGAATGCACTGATCAAAGAAAATCAAATTGTGCAACAGGAATTAGAAATTGAAAGGGTAGAGCAGAAGGAGTTGGTTCAAAGTTTAAAAAAACGAGAACGCTCTTTGGAAAAGCAAATTCAAAAAAAGCAAGCCCAAATAGCGGCCTTTGATAAAGAAATTCAGCGCTTAATTCGCGAAGCCATTGCCGCTTCAAATAAAGCCGCTGGAAAAGGGAAATCTGCTCAATTTGCATTGACTCCCGAAGCCAAGCTAATTGGAGAAAACTTTTTGGCCAACAAAGGAAAACTCCCATGGCCTGTTCAACAGGGAGTAATTACCTTAGGTTTTGGAACTCAAACACATCCCGTGGTAAAAACCACTAAAATTCAAAGCTACGGAGTAACCATAGCCACTCCTGAAAACGCAGATGTCAGAGCGGTTTTTAAAGGAAAAGTAATACGTGTTTTTAGCTTTAAAGGGAGTAATCCTGCGATTTTAATTCAACATGGAAATTACATAACCAGCTATTCCAATCTGGCTGCCGTTTATGTAAAAAAAGGACAAGAAGTCGATGCTAAGCAGGTGATTGGGAAAGTGTTTACCCACCCTACAAAAAACAAAACCGAGTTAAAGTTTTCCGTTTTTCAATCCACAAAACCCGTGAATCCAAAAAGTTGGGTCTATCGGATGTAAGTAAAAATTTGATTTTAAGTGGGAAAAATTAGTTCCCCTCTACAAGGTACCACGCTTCTTCACCTAAAGACCCAGTAATGAAAGAAAGCATTTGGTAGGCTTCTCTTTTGGAAGTATAACGCCCATAGGCCACACGAATAAGACCGTCAGCACTTTGTTCTGCAAAAGCAGCTTCAAAGCCTTCCGACTTTAACTGATCCAGTTTTTTTTCTGCATTGGATTGCTCTCTAAAACTTCCTGCAATCACACTGTAAAAACTGCCTTCTTGTATAGCGACACTGCTTGTTTCTTCAGAAACAGGCTCTACTTCAGCAACAACGTCAACCGCAATAGGAGTAGCAACGCCAAGGTCATAGGTCGTACTTTCTGCTTTTTTCGCGATTTGTTTTTCGGCTAAAGCGGTTGATTTTTCGCGTTCGCTTTCAATGTATTGGTTTCCGAAATAATAACTTGCTCCAAGCACAGCCACAGCAACAATACCGATAATAATATTTTTCATAAGGGGAGATTTACTTTCTTCTTTTTCTGGGGTAAAGGAAAGGGGTTCTTTGTTATTTTCCATTTTGTTTGGATTTTCATTGGGTGAATTTGGAGTGACAGGCGGAACCACAGCCGCTGCTTGTAAATGCGCATGCAAGGGTTTTCGTTGAAAAGATTGAAGGCCTGTGGCCGTTAAATCAAAATTGATTTTTCCAAAAGGACGAAACAATAATTTATTTTCAATCGTTAGCGAAAGCTCACCTATAGCGGGCAAAACAAGTACATTTTCTTTTAAACGACGGTTCCAAACCGCAACCTCACTTTCGATGGACAACAAGGTAGAAGAATAGGAACGGTTTTCTCTTTCGGCAACATATTTTGCCAATAAACCGTCATTCTGTTGAATCAAACGGTTAAAAGAAATGCTTCTCTTGGGAGGATAGAAATTTCCTTTCTCAGCATCTACTCTAATTTTCTCGGTTTGAACCAAGAAAGATCCAAAGCCTGGAACAGTTACACATTCGTGTAAATAGAGCAAATCCTGTAGATGACGCATCAAATTCATACACTAAAGATAATAAATTAAATTTCTTTTATATTTGGATAACCTCCAAATCTATGAAACTAACGTCACAACAAGCCTCTTTATTGCTTTGTAAGCTTCCAAAAATAGGCCCAATCACGGCAAAAAAGCTCGTCGATGCTTTCCCTTCCCTACAAAACATTTTTCAAGCAACTGAAAAACAACTGCTAACTATTGAAGGCATTGGTATGACTCACATTAATACCATTAAAGCAGGGCTAAAACAACTGAAAACGATTTTTGAGGAAGAAATAAAAGGGACTCAAAACCAACAGGCACTTATTTGCTACGGAAATGCTTCTTTTCCAACAACCCTCTCCGATATTGCCGACCCGCCCATGGTTTTTTTTTCAACAAGGAAAAATAGATTGGAACCACCCAAGAATAATTAGCATTGTAGGCACCCGAAACCCAAGCCCACAAGGGGTTGCGTTACGCCGTAAACTAATAAAAGAACTTGCTCCATACAACCCATTAATTATCAGCGATTTTGCTCGAGGAATTGACATAGTGGCTCACCGTGCTGCGGTGGACAATGGCCTACCTACTGTAGCCGTTTTAGCCCATGCTTTTGGCCAGTATTACCCTGCGGAACACACCCAGGATGTGCACCCTATTTTGAATGGTGGGGGTGGATTTCTATCCGAGTTTTGGTCCAACGATCCTTTTGAAAGACACAATTTTTTGCAGCGTAACCGTATCATTGCCGGACTAGCGCATCTCACAGTGGTTATTGAATCGGGAGAAAAAGGAGGAAGTTTAGTCACCGCTCAACAAGCCATTTCTTATGGAAGAGAGGTGTTTGCCTTCCCTGGACGAATAGAAGACAGGCAAAGCAAAGGGTGTCTGAATCTTATTGCGCGCGACTAAGCACGTTTGTTAATCGATGCCGATCAACTCTCCCAATGGATGGGATGGGGAAATTCTGCACCCAAAAAGAAAACCTTGCAACATCAATTATTTGTTACCCTTTCCCCTTCTGAAAAAGAGGTTTTGCATGCCCTCACCCATCCTAAACACCTCGATCAATTGGCCGAGGAACTGAATAGGCCTCAATATGAGATTGCAGCGGAACTCCTTCAAATGGAAATGAAAAACCTTATCCGCTCCTTGCCCGCAAAACGATTTGAGCGTTTGGGGAATATGGAGTGAAATACCCCTACAAATTGGGCTTTCGACAAAAAGTGCAGTAAATTCGTAGGACATGAAAAAGAAATCCATCACTCAGCTTTACCTGTTTCGTTTTACTCAAAATCGATTTTGGGCGTTCAAACAAATGGGAATTGCGGGTCCAGATCTTCATGAACTTCCCGGACTTCATTTTTTTAAATTACTCGGAACGGGCGGAGGGAATGGGTTCAGCCTGTGGCCCGATTTTTCTACCTATGCTTTATTGTTGGTTTGGGAAAATGAAGCCATGGCCAATAATTTTCAAAACCACCCTCTTTTTTCTGCTTACAACGAAAAAGCGCAAGCCATTCGAAAATTGAGCCTTGAAAATTTTCAAAGTCATGGCAAATGGAGTGGGAGCAACCCTTTTGAATCGACGGCGGCCTCTCCTCAAAAAGAACAAGCTGTAGCTATTATAACGCGAGCTACCTTGCGGTGGAATCGGCTTTTGTCTTTTTGGAAAAACGTACCCAAAGCGAGTCGCGCCATCGAAAATGCAAAAGGAGTTTATTTTTTCAAAGGGATTGGCGAATGGCCTTTTATACAGCAAGCGACCATTAGTTTATGGAATTCCCTAGACGATGTAATGCACTACGCCTACAAGGAAAAAGCCCATAAAGAAATCGTAAAAAAAACAAGAACCAAGCAGTGGTATGCAGAGGATCTATTTGCTCGATTTATTATTTTAGAAGATCAAAAGCTCTTGTGATGAAAAAAGGAATTATTGTAGGAGCCGGTATAGCAGGCATTGCCGCAGCCATTAGAATGGCCAAAAAAGGATATGCCGTTGAGGTTTTTGAAGCCAACGCTTATCCTGGAGGGAAACTGAGCGCTTTTTCCCTTGGGGAGTACCGTTTCGACGCTGGCCCTTCGCTTTTTACCATGCCGCATTTCGTCGATGAATTGTTTCATTTATGTGGAGAAAACCCAAAGGAACATTTCAATTATAAAAAGAAAGACATCGCCTGCAATTATTTTTGGGAAGACGGAACAACCCTTACCGCTTACGGCGATAAAGAGCAGTTTTTGGGTGAAGTCGAAAAAAAATTGGGGGTGCCTTCTGCTTCGGTAAAAAAATATTTGGATCGTGCCAAACGCAAATACGACCTCACTGAAAATCTTTTTCTTCGACAGTCCCTTCATCGATTAAAGACCTATCTTTCTTTTGATACCCTTAAGGCCATTTTTCAAATCAATACAATGGAAATCAATAGGTCGCTCAATCAAATAAACGAAGCCCAACTTCAATCGCCTCACTTGGTACAATATTTTAACCGATATGCGACCTATAACGGTTCATCTCCTTACCAAACTCCAGGAATTATGACCTTGGTTCAACATCTCGAATCGCATTATGGAACTTTTGTTCCCAAAGGGGGAATGGTCCAAATAAGTCAATCGCTTTTCGAATTGGCCAAACGGCAGGGTGTTCGTTTTCAATTCAATCAAAAAGTGGAACAAATTCTGGTGGAAAAAAAGAAAGCGAAGGGGGTAATTGTTCATGGAAAACCTCATTTTTCAGACTGGGTCATTTCCAATATGGATATTTTTCCAACCTATAAAAAACTCCTCCCAAAGCACAAAATGCCGTTTAACGTAAAGCGAGAAGAACGCTCTAGTTCTGCTATAATTTTTTATTGGGGCATGGCTCAAAAGTTCCCATCGTTGGACCTGCACAACATTTTCTTCTCCGACGATTACCAATCTGAGTTCAAAGCCATTTTTCAAGAGCACAGCCTTTCTGACGACCCCACCGTTTATGTCAATATTACGTCAAAGGATGTGCCTGAAGACGCACCTTCCTATGGAGAAAATTGGTTTGTTATGGTCAACACTCCTGCCGACTATGGACAAGATTGGGCCGCCTTAACGGAGCAATTAAAACAACGGGTGATAAAAAAATTGAATCGCATTTTGGACGTAGACTTTTCCTCTTTAATCGAAGAAGAAGAAATTATGACGCCTCCTCAAATTCAAATGAAAACCCAATCTCATTTGGGGGCGCTCTATGGTGCTTCGAGCAATAACAAAATGGCAGCCTTTTTACGGCATCCAAATTTTAAGACAAGCATCTCTAATCTGTTTTTTTGTGGAGGAAGCGTGCACCCTGGTGGAGGAATTCCTTTGTGTTTGCTTTCTGCAAAAATTGCAACGGGGCAAATTTCATAAGGGGACTTTTTCATTTTCGGGAAGCTTGCTTTCATCCAAAAGAAAAACTTGTTCATAACCTCTGAGGGAAACACCCTAATCAAAACCTAAGAAAGTTTTATTTTTATACAAACGAAAAAGAAATCATTATGTCAGACGATAAAGCAGCCAAATTAAAAGCCTTACAACTCACACTCGACAAGCTCGACAAGACTTACGGAAAAGGATCTGTAATGAAGCTCGGCGATGAAGCCGTAGAAGAAGTAGAAGCCATTTCCTCTGGGTCCATCGGCCTGGATATTGCCTTGGGTGTAGGAGGATATCCACGGGGGCGTGTCATTGAGATTTATGGACCAGAATCTTCGGGTAAAACAACCCTTACCCTCCATGCCATTGCCGAATGCCAAAAGCAAGGGGGTATAGCCGCATTTATCGATGCAGAACATGCTTTTGATCGTTTTTATGCTGAAAAACTAGGAGTAGATATTTCAGAACTCATCATCTCTCAGCCCGATCACGGGGAACAAGCCTTGGAAATTGCGGATAACCTAATTCGTTCAGGAGCAGTTGATCTTGTTGTTATCGATTCAGTAGCAGCCCTTACACCCAAAAGCGAAATCGAAGGGGAAATGGGAGATTCGAAAATGGGCTTGCACGCCCGCTTGATGTCCCAAGCGCTCAGAAAATTAACAGGGTCCATTTCAAAAACCAATTGCACCGTGTTTTTCATCAACCAATTGCGCGAAAAAATTGGAGTGATGTTTGGAAACCCAGAAACAACAACGGGTGGGAACGCACTGAAATTCTATGCTTCAGTCCGTTTGGATATACGAAGATCGACACAAATTAAAAGCACCGATGCCGAGGTTTTAGGAAATAAAACTCGAGTGAAAGTGGTTAAAAATAAAGTTGCTCCTCCATTTAAAACCACTGAATTCGACATCATGTATGGAGAAGGGATTTCTAAAATTGGAGAAATCATTGACTTGGGTGTGAACTTTGAAGTCATCAAAAAATCGGGTTCTTGGTTCAGCTATGGCGACACCAAATTAGGGCAGGGTCGAGATGCCGTGAAAACGCTCTTGAAAGACAACCCCGATTTGATGGACGAGCTAGAAGAAAAAATCATGAATACCCTAAAAGCGGTAAACGAATAAGGGGTTTTATAGCATGACAAAAGCACAGTTTTTTGACCGCGTCAATCATTGGGCAAAGCAAAAAACACCCTTTCTCTTTTTAGTCGATTTTGAGAAGAAAACCCCCCTGGTTTTTTCCTTCGAAGAAGCTGAAGAACAAGGAATCTTTTTCGATATCAAAGGGCAGACCAACGCCTTAAATTTTCCCGAAGAAGCACCTCCTCAATTATTGGAAAAAAAGGGAATTCCTTTTGATGAATATCGCCCAGCTTTTGAAAAGGTACACCGAGAAATCAATCATGGGAACTCTTTTTTACTCAACCTTACCTTTCCTTCAAAAATTAGGTTAGAGGGAAGTTTAAAGACGGTTTTTTTGCACGCTAAAGCGCCATATAAAATGTGTTGGGAAAATCGGTTTACTTGTTTTTCTCCTGAGTGTTTTGTGCGGATAGAAGACGATTTTATCTTCACCTATCCGATGAAAGGGACCATTGATGCCACCCTTCCCAACGCAAAAGAAAAGCTTTTAGGCAATACAAAAGAGGAACGAGAACACCACACTATTGTGGACTTAATGCGAAATGATCTTTCTCAAATTGCCCGTGAGGTTAGCGTAACCAAGTTTCGTTTTTTAGAAAAAGTGAGCACCAATGAAGGACCTCTCTACCAAACCAGTTCCGAGATCCGTGGAAAGCTCCCCAACGATTGGCGCTCTTCCCTTGGGGAAATGCTTTTTCAACTGCTCCCAGCCGGCTCTGTGAGTGGTGCCCCCAAAGACAAAACCACGTCCATTATTCGTGCTGCAGAAAAAGATAAAAGAGGCTTTTATACCGGCATTTTTGGTGTTTATACAGGCACTACCTTAGACACAGGCGTGATGATTCGTTTTATTGAAAAGAACAACGATTCGCATTATTTTAGAAGCGGAGGAGGAATCACTGCTTTAAGCAACGCAAAAGAAGAATACGATGAGCTTATCCAAAAAATCTACCTACCCATTTTTTGAAACGATTTGTGTTCTTGAAGGAAAAATCCAACACCCTCAAGCCCACGAATTAAGATACGAAAAAACTTATCGCGCTGCTTTTGGAAAGACTCCTGCTAGTTCGTTATTACACCAAGTTGTTGTTCCTGAAAAATTCAAAACAGGACGCGTAAAGTTAAAAGTAGCCTACAACGAGAACGAACAGTCTGTTTCTTTTTCTGCCTATCCTTATCGTCCTATTCAAACGCTGCAATGCGTAGAAGCCCCAGGAATGGACTATTCATTTAAATTTTCTGACCGAAGTAAAATCAATCTGCTTTTTGAACAAAGAGGCGATTGCGATGACATTCTCATCACCAAAAAAGGGGTTATAACCGACACCTCTTACGCCAATATCTGCCTCACAGATGGTGAAAAATGGTTTACTCCTGAACGCCCTTTGTTGGAAGGAACAGCGCGACACACATTGATAAGAACAAAGCAATTGGTGGAAAAAGAGATTCATGTAAACCAGCTCAACGATTTTAGAGGGTTTAAATTAATCAACGCTATGCGTTCCTTTTCAGAGGAAATAGAATTTCCCATCAATCAGATTATCCGCTAGTTTTTTTGGAATGACGAATCCCCAGTACAATAGGCACACTCGAAAGTGCGTACATCACCAAGGAATAAATGGCGGCCACAACGGCATAATCGGGTTCGTTGAGGGTAATCACCGCTAGCGAGATGGTCAATGTTCCATTTTGAATTCCAGATTCAATAGCGATTGTCAGCGCTTGCTTGGCGTTTAAAGAAAAGCCTTTGGATAAAAAATATCCCAAACTCATGGTGATGATGTTTAAAGCCAAAACAATGCTTAAGGTTTGTGGTAAGTACACTTGAAGCAATTCAAACTCTCGTGCAACCAATCCTAAAATAACCACTGCAAGAAAAAGAGAAGAGGCAATACGAACAGGGCGTTCCATTCGTAGGGCAAAGTTGGGCAATTTGTTTTTAATCAGCATTCCCACCGCCAAAGGCACCGCCAAAACAACAATAAGTGTTTTGAAAATATCTGCTGTAGGGGAGGCCATAGCAGCTGTTTCCAACAGCTGAGAAGAATAGGCATAACCGACCCAAAATGGAATGGTAATGATGGTAATTAAACTATTAATAGCAGTTAAACTGACAGACAACGCCAAATCGCCGCGCGCCAAAAGGGTGACCAAATTGGAGGAGGTGCCTCCAGGGCACGCCGCCAATAAAATAAGTCCAATGGCGATGAAAGTAGGCGGCTGAAAGAAGGCAATTAAGCAAAGGGCAACCAAAGGCAGAAGAACAATTTGATTGACCAGTCCGATCAATACCGGTTTTATATTTTTCGCAATTCGACGAAAATCAGCGAGGGTGAGGTTCATACCCATTCCCACCATGATAATCATGATCGCAATGGCAAGAATGATAGAAGCTGAGGAATCCATGTTTTTTGTTTGCTACAAATTACTTAAATATTTCGATTCCGCAGGAAAGCTATTTTTTTACTGATGGCAAGTGGCAAAAGCGTTAGAGCACGCTCCACTTTTTCTCAAGATCAACGGCTTCAAACTGCCGTTGTTTAGGGTCGCTTTCTAACCCTTTGTTGATGATGCTACGCGTTTTTTCTTGAAACCCTTCAATTTCATCCATTGTTTTTGGAGGGTAAATTTCAGGATAGGTTTCTACACGTAATTCTCCTGGATATCCAAATCGAGGATACCAAGGGTGCTTGCGTTTGCAATCGTAAAACACCATTGGGACTACAGGGAGCTGATGATCGATAGCAATTTTAAACGCTCCTCTTTTAAAAGGGTTTAAAAACACAGTATCGTCTTCATAAGACACTTCTGGAAAAATACAAATGCTATACCCTCTGTCTAACTTTTCGTTGGCGCGACCGTAGACATTCCAACGGCTTTTTTTGTCGCTTCGATCAACCATAATGGCGGCACGTTTGTAGATGTAGCCAAACAAAGGAATATTGACCAATTCTTTTTCCCTACAAACACAAAAGGATTTTTTGAAACGCGCAGCATCACAAAAGGATCGATATAACTTGTGTGGTTGGCTACCAGCACAAAGGAGGTGCCTGTGGGAAGGGGTTTTGCATATTTTATTTTGGTGTAAAAACCACACCCATGAAGAATAATGGGTGCCCAAATATTTCGTGCAATCCAAAAAATAACGGGGTAGCTATTGGGAAACAGAAGAATAACAACCAAAAAAGGGAAGAGAATGAGAACGGGAATAGCGGCTACAACATAAAACCAAATCCGCCACAACTGAAGAACTACTTTTTTCACGAGTTCAAAAATAATGATTCCGAATGATTTCCTATGAAAAAAAGTACCTTTGTGAAAAACAATTTTCATGGCAAGAATATTGACCGGAGTTCAAAGTACAGGCACTCCTCATTTGGGAAACCTTTTAGGGGCTGTGCTCCCTGCCATTGCAATGGCAGATGACCCTGCAAATGAATCCTTTTTATTTATCGCTGATTTACACTCTTTAACCCAAATAAAGGAAGGAGAAACCCTTCGCGAACACACATTCAATACGGCCGCAGCATGGCTTGCTTGTGGGTTGGATACAGACAAGACAATTTTTTACAAACAAAGCGATGTGAGTCAGGTGACGGAACTGGCGTGGTATTTAAACTGTTTTTATCCCTATCAACGACTAACCCTCGCACATTCTTTTAAAGATAAAGCCGATCGCCTACAAGATGTAAACGCTGGTTTGTTTAGCTATCCTATGCTCATGGCGGCAGACATTTTGTTGTACGATGCCGATATTGTTCCTGTTGGAAAAGATCAACTTCAACACTTGGAGATGACCCGTGATGTGGCCTCGCGTTTCAATGCTCAGATGGGAGAAACCTTTGTTTTACCCCAAGCAAAAATTCAAGAAGAAACGCAGTATGTGCCAGGAACTGACGGAGAAAAAATGTCGAAGTCGAAAAACAACACCATCAATATTTTTCTCCCTGAAAAAAAATTACGCAAGCAAATTATGGGGATTCAAACGGATTCTACGCCCTTAGAAGCCCCGAAAGACCCAGATAATTGTACTGTTTTTAAACTGTACGCTTTGCTGGCAACCGCTACGCAAACGGCTCAACTACGAGAACAATACCTTGCCGGTGGAATGGGCTATGGCCACGCAAAACAAACCTTATTTGATTTAATTCTCGACACTTTCGACGAGCCGAGAAAGCGCTTTGCTTATTATCAAGAGCATCCAGAAGAAGTAACCATTGCCCTTGCAAAGGGTGCTGACAAAGCGCGCGAATTGGCCAACGAGGTGCTGCACAGGGTGCGTCATAAAGTGGGGTACTAAAAAACCTCGCTTAGCGCTCTAAAGAAAAGCGGGCAAAATTTTATACTTTTGTGACTCACTTAAAAACGTTTATAGCATGCAACTGTACAACAAATTAAGTGCGCAAGAACGTTCTATTCTCCTGGAAAAAGCAGGTACCGAACGTCTCACCCTTTCTTTTTACCAATACGCGCACATTGGCAGCCCTCAACTTTTCCGCGATTATCTTTTTATACATTGGAATGCGCTCGATGCGCTAGGGCGAATTTATGTGGCTCATGAGGGAATCAATGCACAAATGTCTATTCCTGCGCCTCAATTTGAAGCCTTTAAAGCCCACTTGGACAGTATCCGTTTTTTGCAAGGGGTTCGCTTAAATATTGCGGTAGAACAGGATTTAAAATCGTTTTTAAAACTGACAATTAAAGTGAAAGCAAAAATTGTTGCCGACGGGTTAAAAGACGACCGATTTGATGTTACACAAAAAGGAGAACACGTCGACGCCGCCAAGTTTAACAGCCTGCTTTCAGACCCCAATACCATTTGCGTCGATATGCGCAACCATTACGAAAGTGAAATAGGGCATTTTAAAGGAGCCATTACCCCTGACGTAGATACCTTCCGAGAATCTCTCCCTATCATTGAAGAAGATCTTTCCGAACACAAAAGCGATAAAAACCTTTTGATGTATTGCACTGGCGGAATTCGTTGTGAGAAAGCATCGGCCTATTTTAAGCATAAGGGCTTTGAAAATGTTTTTCAACTCGAAGGCGGGATCATCGAATATACCCGACAGGTAAAAGAGAAAGGCCTAGAAAACCAATTTATTGGGAAGAACTTTGTTTTTGATGAACGCCGTGCTGAAAGAATTTCTGACGAAGTCATTGCACAATGTCACCAGTGTGGTGCCGCTTGCGACACCCATGTCAATTGCGCCAACGAAGCTTGTCATTTGCTTTTTATACAGTGCGAAGCTTGCCAAAACAAAATGCAAACCACCTGTTCGTCGGCCTGTTACGAGATCATTCTCTTGCCCGAAGAAGAACAAAAAGCTTTGCGAAAAGGGACACACAACAGTAATAAAATATTCAAAAAAGGCCGATCCGAAGTATTAAAATTTAAAAGGCATTAACCTTTTTTTGGGATGGGATTTAATGGAAATCCTCCTATCTTTACGATTCACTAATTCACACAATCAATGGCTTGCGCATCATGTAGTTCTGCAGACGGCTCCCCAAGAGGGTGTAAAAACAACGGTACTTGTGGAACCGATAGTTGCAACAAGCTAACTGTGTTTGACTGGCTAGCCAACATGCAACTTCCCGCTGGGCAAACGCCTTTTGGTTTGGTAGAAGTACGATTTAAAAACAGTCGAAAAGGATATTACCAAAACCCCGACAATCTCCCCTTAAAAATAGGCGACTTGGTTGCCACTGAAGCCCAAAGCGGGCACGACATAGGGCAAGTTACTCTCACCGGGGAATTGGTTCGTTTTCAGTTAAAAAAGAAAAACATCGATACGGCAGAACAGAAAGAAAAAATCTACCGTATTGCAACACAAAAAGATATTGATCAATGGCAAGCCGCTCGAGATCGTGAAGCGGAGGTGCAAAAACGTGCTCGCGAAATGGCCATTTTCCTTCGGTTAGAAATGAAGATTTCTGATGTAGAGTTTCAAGGCGATGGCACCAAAGCCACGTTTTATTACACGGCTGAAAGTCGAGTCGATTTTCGACAGTTGATCAAAGACATGGCACAAGCCTTTACCATTCGCATAGAAATGCGCCAAATTGGTTTGCGCCAAGAAGCTTCCCGTTTAGGGGGTGTCGGATCGTGTGGGAGGGAATTGTGTTGCTCCACTTGGCTTACCGATTTTCGATCGGTCTCTACCTCGGCAGCCCGTTACCAGCAATTGTCTTTAAACCCACAAAAACTGGCTGGGCAATGTGGGAAGTTAAAATGCTGTCTCAATTTTGAATTGGACGCCTACCGAAGAGCGCTCAAGCATTTCCCTCGAACAGAAACCAAACTGCATACCGAAAAAGGAGTTGCTGTTTGTCAGAAAGTAGACATTTTTAAAGGGTATATGTGGTACGCCTATAAAGGCGAGTGGATGAACTGGCACTTACTGAGCAATGAACAAGCCAACGAAATAATCCGAATGAACAAGGCCAATGAGCCTGTTGCTAGTTTAGAAGAGTTTGCGCTTGACCTTTCGCCCAAAACGGAAGAAAAAGTTTTTGAAAATGTGGTGGGACAAGATAGTCTTAACCGTTTTGATCGACCAAAACGTTCGAACAACAAAAGGAAAAAAGAAACCCACGGAACCGAAACAAAAATGCAACGAAAAAGAATGGATAAAAAGCAGCTTTTCTTTGCTTTCCTTTTAGCAATATGCTTGGTTTCATGTGCGCCGTCTGCAGATTTTAGAGAAGACATTGAAACACCAAATGGCTGGGAAATAGAAAGGCCGATTTCTTTTCAGTTAAACGACAGCCTTCAATCTCCTTCTCAACTTTATATTCATTTGCGCAACGACGCTTCTTATCCTTTTTCCAACATCTTTTTAATTGCTTCTATCAAAGTAAAAGACTCTCTAATCCTTCGTGATACTTTGGAGTATGCAATGGCAAATCCAGATGGGTCTTGGAAAGGAACTGGTTTTACTCAGGTGAAAGAAAGCAAATTGTGGTGGAAAACGGCTTGGCAATCTCAATTATCTCCCCCATACACCTTTGAAATTGCACAAGCCAATCGAAAAAATGGCCGAGAAAAAGCAGCTCCTAGTTTACCTGGAATTGTCTCGGTGGGCCTTTCTATTCAAACGGAATAACCATGGCGAAAAAAAGAAAAAAAGCAAATAAAACAGCCAATTATAGTTTCCATAAAAAAATATTTTGGGGAGTATATTTTATTGGAATACTGTTAGTTACCGTCTTTTTTGGAAGTGCTGAATTAGGTTTATTTGGGCCAATGCCCCCTTTAGAGCAATTGGAAAATCCAAAAACCAATCTCGCGACCCAAATTATTTCTTCAGATGGGGCAACTTTGGGGAAGTTTTTTTACAACGACAACCGAACTCCTGTGCAATACGATGAATTGCCTTCTCATTTAATTGAAGCGCTCGTTGCTACAGAAGATGAACGTTTTTTAGATCATTCGGGGATTGATTTTAGGGGAACGTTTAGAGCAGTTGCTTATTTAGGGAAAAGAGGAGGGGCAAGTACAATTACCCAGCAGTTGGCACGCCAATTGTTTGTGGGTGTTCGCTCGCGGAATAAATTTCAAGCGATTACGCAAAAAGCAAAAGAGTGGGTCTTGGCCGTTCGACTTGAACGCCGCTATACCAAAGAGGAAATTATCGCCATGTATCTCAACATTTACGACTTTGGTTATCAGGCAGATGGAATAAAATCAGCTGCTAAAATTTACTTTAATAAAACCCCAAAAACCTTGTCAATTGAGGAAAGCGCCACCCTCGTTGGGATGTTAAAGAATTCTTCTTTATTCAACCCTAAACGCCGTCCCGAACGCACGCGCAAACGAAGAAATGTTGTCTTCCAACAAATGTATCGCAACGATTTTATTACCTTAGAAGAAAGCGATTCACTTCAACAACTTCCTCTCGAGCTCAATTTCACTCCCGATTCGTATAAGGACGGACTTGCAACGTATTTCCGAACCTATGTAAAGCAATTCATGCAGCAGTGGGTAAAAGAAAATCCAAAGGGCAATGGCGAAAACTACAATATTTACCGAGATGGTCTTCGTATTTATACAACCATCGATTCGCGTTTACAAGCTTTAGGTGAAAAGGCGGTGAGTGCGCACATGAAAAACCTGCAAGCAGAATTTGATCTTCAAAACACCCCTTCTTTAAATCCCACCGCTCCTTTTTTGGATTTGCGGGAAGGGCAAATAGACACCTTACTTCAACGCACAGCAAAACGATCGGAACGATGGCGAGCCATGCGTCAATCGGGGAAAGAAGAAGAAGCCATTTGGGAGCAGTTTAAGGTACCTACCCCTATGACGGTATTCAGTTGGCAAGGCGATATCGATACGATAATGACTCCCTTGGATTCTATTCGTTATTACAAACGTTTTTTACGCGCTTCCATGATGTCTATGGATCCGTTAACAGGCCATGTAAAAACATGGGTAGGTGGGTTTGATTATACTCATTTTCAATACGATCAAGTAAAACAAGGTCGACGACAAATAGGCTCTACATTCAAACCTTTTCTTTATGCCACTGCCATTGATCAGCTTCGCTTATCACCTTGCGATATATTGCCCGATGCGCTTTACTGCATTGAACCCTTAAAGCACGGAAACATGGAGGCTTGGTGCCCTAAAAATTCGGGGGATAAATATGGGCGAATGCGCACTTTAAAAAATGCCCTGGCGAATTCGATAAACACGGTTAGTGCTCGTTTGATGGCCAAAGTGGGTCCTGCGCCCGTTGTAAATTTGGCAAAGAAAATGGGAATCACTTCTTATTTACCCAAAGTCCCTTCCATTGCATTGGGAACTCCCGACATCAGTTTATATGAAATGGTGGGCGCCTACAGCACCTTTGCTAATAAAGGGATATATGTGAAGCCCATAACGATTACGCGAATTGAAGACAAAAACGGAACCGTTTTGTACGAGGTGGCTCCAGAAACTCAGGATGTGCTTAGTGAAGAATCGGCTTATGTTACTTTAAACCTGATGAAAGGAGTAACTGAAAGCGGTTCCGGACAACGGTTACGCCACAATGTAGCCACCGAAAACTACGCCTATCAAAAAGTGGTTACAGGTTATCCTTATGAATTTAACAATCCCATTGCCGGAAAAACAGGAACGACACAAAACCACTCTGATGGTTGGTTTATGGGGATGGTTCCCAATTTAGTAACTGGAGTTTGGGTAGGAGGCGAAGACCGAGCGGTTCATTTTGAAGAAATTGCTTTTGGTCAGGGAGCATCTATGGCCTTACCGATATGGGCCTTATACATGAAATCCGTTTATGCGGACGAAACCCTGGGCATTTCGCAAGAAGATTTTGAAGCCCCAGAAAAGGTAACGATTCCCATTGATTGTGATGAAATTGACCAAGAACTCTTGATGCCAGAAACCAAAGAGGGGGAAAACTTAGACGAGCTCGGGTTTTAATTTAAACCTGGTCTTCTGCGTGCCATTCAGCATAAGAACTTCCTGTTTCTCTTAGCCGAAGGGCAATAAGCTCAATATTTTTAGGAAGCCGATTTTTTATTTTCTTCGCAAAATCCAAGATCATCATTTCGCTGGTCGGCTGATAATCGACACGGATAACTTTGTGTCCTCGCATCTCCATTTCTTTGGCTAATTCGCGATGTGGGGTGTTTTCGTTCAATACGGTGGCATGGTCGAAGGGATCCACAATTTCTTCTTTTACAATCTTTTTTAGGTCGCTAAAATCGATAACCATTCCGTTTTTGGTGTGGGAGTCATCGTCGATGGGTTGCCCCTTTACAGTAACCCCAAGTTGATAACTATGCCCGTGTACGTTTTTACACAAACCGTCGTAGCCGTGCAGGGCGTGGCCGGTTTCAAAAGTAAATTCCTTGGTAATGCGAACAGTGGATGTAGCCATGTTGTTAGTATTTTCCGTTGCAAGTTCTACAATTTTTAGGAAAACTGATTGGCTCGGCGAAAATCTTTTTTTAAAAAGAATCGGCATTTACTTTCTTATTAACTTTGCCCAAAGAATTTTACCCAATGAAAAACATTTTTGTCCCTCTTGGTATTTCTACCAATGCGAAACAAACCTTGTCTTATGCTATTGATTTTGCTCATCATGTAGATGCCGATTTGTTTGTGATGGACTCTTATCATCCGAGTTTTAAAAACGCACATATTCTCAACGCCAAAGAAGCGGTGGAGCGCAACAATCAAAAGCGCATCAAAGAAATGATTCAAGGAATAGACACCAAAAAGGTTTCTATTCGTTTTGTTGCTTATGATGGAGATTTTCTTTCAGGTGTAGCCGCTTTAAACCAAGAGGTTGGAATCGATTTGGTTGTCACAGCACCCACGCCAAACTCGAGTGACACCACCATTTTTCTTGGGTCAACAGCTGGGAGCTTGGTCAAAAAAACAAATCTCCCTGTGCTTATTGTTCCTGAAGAAGAATCGTTTTCTGTGCCTAATAGAGCTTTATTTGCTTTTAAACACGGACAAATAGAAGGGGAAAAATCCCTTCAGCCTGTTCATTTTTTCCAAAAGAAATTTGAAGTAGATGTGAATTTACTTTTGGTAAAAATTCCGGGGCAATCGCGTGCCGATCAACAAATTGATCATGAAATTGTAGAGCTTTCAAACGATATGACCTCGACAGAAAACGCGACCGTATACCAAGGTGTTTTGGAGCATTTTAGTGCCAAACAACCCGATTTGCTATTTGTTTTTGCTCGAAAAAGAGGCTTTTTCGAAAAACTGATTGCTTCTGACATCGTTTACAAAAAAGACTTTTTTACGAAAAAACCATTATTGGTATTAAAAAACAGAAAATAATTTGAGGATTGCTCTAATATTAGTGTGCAGTTTCTTCTCCTATCTTTCGTTGCAGGCACAAACCCAATACGCTAATTTGGTGGTCGACAACGACCTTTTCTTTGTCACAGACTATTATTATTCGAGTGGCATCTTTTGGCAGTACGGCAAGCAAAGTGAAAAGATTAAAAACGAACATCTTCGTACCTATCACCAATGGGAACTGGGGCAAGAAATGTATACCCCCTCTGATCGCTATTCTACTGACCCACAAGAATATGATTATCCCTATGGAGGTTGGAGTTATGTTCAATATACGCGCCAAGCTGATTTAGCGGAAAATAAGCAATTTAACATCGGACTTCAACTTGGGGTTACAGGAGACTGGTCTTTAGCACGTTGGATGCAAAATGAGTACCATAAAAATGTTTTAAACCTTCCTGAATACGCATGGGTAGACCAGGTGCCAGAAGCGGTGCATGGGAATGTATTTGCCTCCTATTTTTTCCAGAAAAAATGGGGAAAATACCTGAAGCTAATGACCGAGTGGACGGCCCTTGCTGGAACACAGCGAAGCCATCTGGGAAGCCGAATAGGAATTGCAGTTGGGATGTCGGATGCCATCGGAATAGGCGATAATCCATTGCAAAACCACTCCGAAGGAGATGGTTTGTATTTTGGCGTACGTAACGACTATGTTATTCACGATTATATGGTTTCGGGGAGCTTGTTTAATGATGATGCACCATTTACCGCTGAAATCGTTTCCTACCGCAGAATAATCGAAGGAGGAATTGCAGTGCGTACCCGAGGCTGGCGTTTTTTATTCATGTACCAGCACCGTTCTCGCGACAACTTGCTTCAACCCCAAAAAGGACATCATGTAATGACGCTTAGCTTAAGTCGATTTTTTGGTTAATTTTAATAAATTTTTATTTCATGAAACAATTCATATTCTTGCTTACCTTCTCTTTTTTGATGACCTCTTGTATTGTCATAAAAGTATATGAAACCCCTACAAAAGAAGGTGAAGAACCAAAGTTAATCCGTAAAAAAAGCAATTTGCTTCCTTCGGGGATGACGTTTCCCTCTCCCAATGAAAAAACGGAGATCTTGTTTTTTGGTGACGATCAAATTCCTGAGCCGATGGAAATCCATGACGATCATTTGATCATTACTACGGACTCTATCTCTTCAGGAAAAAATGTAGTTGTACGCATTGATGCGGATGATGCTTCTTCTATGGCTTGGACTGCCAAGTCTTCAAAAGCTCCTAAAATGCTTTTTATTGCCAAAGACAGCTTGCAGTGGAAAGGCGATATTAGCGAAATGGATTCCCTTGTTTTGTCTCCTGTCCAAGGGAAAATGACAAAAAGAATCCGTGTAATGAAAACAGCTAAAGAGGACGAGAAGGGGGAAAATGTTTTTGTATTTAAATCCAAATCTTCCAATGGTTCTCCGCTGCTTGTAATCGATGGAGAAATCAAAGACAAATCGGTTATGGAATCAATAGACCCTGATAGCATTGAACGTATCGATGTTTTAAAAGGCGAAGCCGCCATCAAAAAATACGGAGAAAAAGGCGCAAATGGCGTTATTCAGATTACGATGAAGAAAAAGTAGGGTTTTGCCATTCATAAAAATGGTGCTCTTTATCGAGCATAAACCCCATTTTTGGATAGAGCGCATTTCCTATTTCATTGGTTTTTTCGGTTTCTAAAATCACCCCTTTGGCTTGGGTCGCTTCCGCATGTTTTTTTGCCTGTTCAAGTAAACGTTTTCCGCCATTTTGATTTCGGTATTCGGGCAGAACATACAAATCGTTTAAGAGCCAAATCCGCGCCATTTGTGTAGAAGAGAACAAAGGATAGAGTTGGGTAAACCCTATTACTTGATCGCCTTTTTTTGCTAAAAAAGCGACGGATTCTTTATTTTTAAACCTTTTGCTTAAAAAACGCAAGGCTTGGTTTGGTGAGGGAGGCATTCGATAAAATTCACGGTAGGCTTCGAAGAGTTCCGCCACTTTAGGAAGGTCTTTTTTTTGAAGTTTTTCTATGGTAATCATTGTGCGTTTTTTTGGGTAGGGTGAAGTAAGGTGTAGTGAAATCCCACGGCAATTCCGTCAAAGTTTTGTGTTTGCCGACTAAACCGCGCATGGCTTTTTTTCTGCACCATATAGTTGACAGATACCGACCATTTTCTCCAAACACGGTAGCTGACACCGGCCAAAACACCGATGCTGTTTTTGAATTCCTTTTGGGTATAAAACACCCTTTCTGTAGCTGGGGGAGCTTGCCCTGTTGCTTTGATTAAGAAATTATATGTTCCTCCCAAAGAAAGGCGAATGCGCTTGAGCGGATACACACTAAGCACTAAAGGAACACGTAAAAAACGCATTCGATCGATGGACGTATCATTTGCCAATTGATATTGGTAACTGATTCGATGATAATGTATTCCTGCGCTTATTCCAGAAGATTTGGCGAGTTTGTAGTGCACATTTCCACCTACAGACAGATTGATTCTTGCTTTGGTGTTTCGTTCCATCGCGTTGGAAATGTGCGGTTGCACAAAAACATCAAAGTTCCATGTTCGGTAGAACTCGTGGTCGTAAGGATATTGGTTGTATTGCTGTACCAAAAGTTCTCCTCCCTGCGCGTGTAGGTTAGTAAAATAAAATAGTCCAAAGACAAAAAAAAAGAAGATTTGACGCATGCAGTAGGGGGTTGAACGGTTTTCTATTCTTTAATCAAATAGCCAACAATGAGCGCAACAATTCCCAGTCCAAGAATCCAATTTTTGTTCTCTAGTAAAACATCAAACAACACAAGAACAAGTCCAAGACCTATGAAGGTAATTCCAATGTTTTTTAAAAAGGCTTTCATTGTAAAGATTCGGTTTTAAGCAAACGGCGTATCCCGTAACCTGCCCACGCCAGTACCCCTAGCCACCAAAAGATAAAGAATGGATCGTTTTTAGTGGTTCCGTTCCATTTTAGGTATTCAAACACGACCGCTTCCATCAATAAATCAAACCCTAACCAAAGGAAAAAACCCGCAATCCATAGCAGGAAAAAGGATTTTTTAGGGCTTAACATATCGGCTCATTTTCTTTTTTGAGTGTTACCGTTGTCGGGTTCAATAGAATTTCTGCAAGGCCAGTAGTTTTTGGAATTTCGTAGGCATAGAAATATTCGAGCGTAGCGAGTTTGCTTTCGTAGAAGTCATCGCTGTAGGTGGCTTTACCGGTAATTTGTGCTTGTTTGGCATTTAACCCAATTTCCAACCACGACCACCCGATAATGACCAAACTAAAGAACTCCATAAAAATGGAGGCGTCGGCCAGAAAGCGTTCGTAATCGCCTTTCATTGCGAAAGGCATTAGATTTTCAAAAATTTTCACCGTTAGCTGAAGCTTCTCATTTAAAATGGTGGCATAGGGTTGAAGTGCATCGATTTGTGATGCGGCTTGTATGGTCACCATAATTTCATCCATAAGAAGTTTGGCTCCTTCTCCGTTGCCCATTGTCATTTTTATTCCCAGCAAATCTTGCGATTGAATCCCTGTTGTTCCTTCATAAATAGCAGAAATACGAATGTCACGGATGTATTGTTGTAAAACGAAATCGGTGCAGAAGCCATAGCCGCCTAAAATTTGAAGACCGTTGTTCACCGCATAAATTCCCGCTTCGGAGGGGTGGGGGTTTACTACCGGGATAATCATTTCCAAGAGGGTGTTGTATTTGCGTTTTTCTTCGGCCGATTCAGCGGTGTTTTCAAGGTCGTAATATTTTGCAGCGAGCATGCACAAGCTCATTGAGCCTTCTACTACTGCTTTTTGAAGGAAGAGCATTCTTCGAACATCGGGATGTTCAATGATTAAACTCTGCTTGTCGTTGATGTTTTTGGTTCCGTCTTGGGTGAGTTTTCTTCCTTGTGGGCGCTCGTTGGCATATTGTAAGGAAGCGTGATAAGCGGCAGAAGCGATGGCCGATGCTCCTCTTCCTACGGCAATTCGTGCGGCATTCATCATTAAAAACATATAGTGAAGTCCTTTGTTGGGTTCCCCAACCAAGTAGCCCTCACAGTGGCCTGCATCGCCAAAACCTAGGTGGGTGGTGCAGTATCCTTTTTGACCCATTTTTTGGAAGTCGGCAACGGTTGTGACATCGTTGGGAGTAAGACTCCCATCGGCATTAGGGCGGTTTTTTGGAACGACAAATAAGGAAATTCCTTTGGTTCCTTTGGGGGCCCCTTCGATACGCGCAAGAAGGAGGTGCACAATGTTTTCGGCATATTGGTGGTCGCCTCCAGAGATGAATATTTTCTGTCCAGAAATATGATAATGTCCCTCATCTGTAGGTGTTGCTTTGGTTACAATATCGGAAAGGGAGCTTCCCGCTTGGGGTTCGGTCAAACACATGGTTCCGCCCCATTGCCCAGTAAGCATTTTTTCTACATAGGTGTCTTTTAAACTTTGATTGGCAAAATGGATAATCAATTCTGCTGCCCCTTGGGTGAGTCCAGTATAGCCAGGAAGGTGGTTGTTGGCTGCATCCATAATGTAAGTGGCTGCAGTTTGCGCAAGAAGTGGAATTTGCATTCCTCCGTCTTCATAATTGAATGGGGCTGAAATGACGCCCAGTTCCCCTCCTTTTTCCATCATTGTTTTTACCTGTGGATGTACCATTACGGTGCCGTCTTTGTGGTAGGCTGGTTTTTCATCCATTTCGCGGAAGTAGGGAAACATTTCTTTATCGGCAAATTGTTTCACCGATTCGATAAACAGATCCAAAGACTCAATATCGTGGTCTTGAAAACGCTCTCGTGAAAGCAGGTCTTCCAGTTGATGTACGTCGTATAATAAGTATTTAAGCGTTTCTAGGTCTACATATTTCTCTGCCATCGTTCTTCATTTTAAGGTGTTAGCTATCAAATATAAGAGATTCTTTTTTGAGATGGAAATTGAGGGGAATTATAAAGCCCCTCTTAGAAAAAATAAAATGAGGTTTTGAAGTGAAAGAGCTTCATTAAGAGCAGGTACTAATGACCTAGCGAATTTATTGGGGGAGGTGGGGGCGGAAGCTCGTTTTCATCGATGGTATACTTTATTCTTGCCACTGCTTTTTCTAATGTTAAAGCATCAAAATATAACACATTACCTCTGTTTAGCTTAACCACAACCACATCGTTGGCTTTTATTAAAAATTGTCTTAGATCTTCTTCAGACGATTCTATCCTAATTTGAAACTCAACAGCACCAATATTTTCAATTAAAGCATATGAATAATCTTGATTTGCATAAGGATTTATAGTAGCATCTTGCCCCTTACCTTTACCAGTCATACACATGCTTTGGCCATTGGTTAATTCAAATGATTGTCCTAAAGAAATTAAAGGGATAAAAAGGAAAAGTAGAATTAGTTGTTTCATTGATATAAAGGTAAAGAAAATTTAAAAAGTACTGATAATTGTATGTGGTTCGGTGGGTTCTTTCCTTTTTTTATTTTTTATGTCAGAGTAATCTCTTTATTGATCGGTTAGTCTTTTAAAAAAGGATTGGTTGAAAAAGTGAACTATTTGTGGAAAAAATAGGGTAAAATCAACTAATTTAGCCCTTCGATCAGAGATAGAAATACCTCGATTTGCAAAGGGGATGTAGCTCAGTTGGCTAGAGCGCTTGACTGGCAGTCAAGAGGTCGGCGGTTCGAGTCCCATCTTCTCCACATACTAGGGACTTTCTTAAGTCCCTTTTTTTATTAGGCTCTACCCAACATTCCCTCCAAGTGGAATGAAAACTTTTAGAAGAATTAGTTATTTAAATATACGATTTTTTCCACTTATTTTCCACAAATATTCCACTTTTCAGTCATAAACCAATCAAGGATTGGTTTTGAGCTACACACTCTGCCTCTTTCCATTTTTTTTTGCTATTTAGAATAGGTTGATTTTTATATGAGTTTAATTTTGCACCTGTCAATATTGACGGGACTTTAAGCCGGTTTTACTGAATAAATTGTAGATCTATTCTCTAGCCTAAAATAAGACCGTTTAAGAGCTTAAATCCGGTCAAGATATAAACTTATATTCGCCACAGAAAAAAACCTCTTAAAACGCATTAAAATAGCCTTAAATTCCATCCTTTGGTCATGGTTTAATAATGTACTTCATTATTACTTTTGCATATGTCCAGATGTCATATCAATACACTATAATTATGTACATAATAATTAAGTATAAAATTATAAGTAGATATAATTATACATAGAGGTATATATAATCCCTTAGTTATCCTATATATAATTATATATATAATAGAACTGTCATTTGGACAGTTGCAAAACCTCAGCTACAAACCAAATAATTTTAATTAAAGCTATTTAAATTATTTTCAGAATCTTTTTTTCTGGCGACATATAAATATCATATAAAACACAAAAGGCTAGTGGCGATTATTTATATGTAAATCATAAAAAAATTATTTCGCCATGGAAAAAATAATATTTCTAGTTAGTAAGGAGGATAAAGAGTTGCTAATTGAACATGCAAAAAGTTACCGGATATCATTGTCAGCTTATATCAGGAGTGTTTTGTTCATGAAAAAACAGTAACAATGCAATGCATGTATTTTTTGTAAAAAAAATTCATTAAATAATTAATTTTATTTTTTTAACTTTAAATAAATGCAAATTAGAAACTTAGTAACATTTTTTTTCCTTATCCTTTTAGCGTGTTCGAAAGAAGCAGATAAAATATTAGAGTTAGAGCCGACTCTCTATTCACAATAACAATTGAAAGTTCTGACGGAGGTTCGATTAGTTCCTCAGGTGGCGAATACGAACAAGGGAACTTCAGTTTAACAGTCTCTGCTTCACCACAAGAAGGTTTCGATTTTATTGGATGGACAGGTTCAATTGAGTCAAACGACAATCCATTAACAGTTGAGGTTAATTCGAATCAAAATATTACAGCAAACTTTGTACGCTCTAAGTATGCTTTGACTGTTAATGTTAAAGGTAATGGTGAGGTAATACAGCAAGTAGTTAATACAGGGAAATCATCTACAGATTATGACTCTGCAACAACAGTGAGACTTTTAGGACAACCCAATACAAATTGGAAATTCTATCGTTGGTCAGGAGCTGCAACTTCAACATTTCTCCAGACCGATGTAGTCATGGATGAGCCTAAGACAGTAACTGCTACATTTGAAGAAGTACAAACTCAGTTATTTAGCAACATTGATGATTCTTTTTAGGGGTTGGAAAATGGAAAATCAAAAAAGAGATTCTTCAAGTACAAGTGGTGTTCAAAAAGGAGGAACTTCAACCATGGCATGTGAAGTATATGAGATTATACTTCGAGCTGATAGTACCTATACAATTATTTATCCTGATGGTATTGTCCATGGAACTTATGACGTTAGAGAAGTAGAGTCAGAAGTGTATAGCATTTTCTTATTTACTGAAGGGGAGCAAAATTATGGAAGAATAGAAAAACCTTCAAATAACCTATAATACAATATCATTTACGATAATTTCTAATGATTGTTATGCAGAGCCAGAAGCCGTTAGAGATCAAACCTATGTAGAATCAGAAGACCCTTATTCTGAAACGAATAGATGCAGTATTGGCGTTAGTCTACTTAGTGGTGCACAGTCACAAATTGTGTCTGCAACCGAAGAAATAGAATCAATTGTATATGAAATAAACACCGACTGTAATGAGGATCTAAATGTAAGCACTAGAAGACTACCTCCTGGAGTTACTGCAAGTCTTGTAAATAATTTATTAATAATTGGAGGGACACCCAATGAAAATGTTTCAGGTACATTCCTTTACGAAGTTTACTTAGATAATGGAGTTGCTCCAACAGAAACAACACCTGGTATAGATCCAATTGCTAAGATTTCTGTTTGGGGTAAAATTATAGTTGGTGCAGAGTCATTTGAGTGTACAGAGGTAAGCGTTATATTACGAGACGGTGATAAAGAGCAAATAATTTCACTTGGCGAATCCATTGAGCCAATCATATTTGAGATAGAAACAAATTGTAGCATGGATGAGTTGTATATAAGAGATTACTTACCCGAAGGTGTCATTGTGGAACAAATAGAAGAATCTGGTTTGTACCAAATATCGGGTACACCTATCTCTGTTGGTTCAGACCTTGGAGGAATATTAGTCACCGATAGGTTAGATTCCTATTTCGGCAATGTATTTAGTGACGATTTGTTTTCAATAATGTACACCTTAATTACTATTTTACCTGATAATAACGCTCCTATAATTAAGTTAAATGGGTCAGCTGTAGTTTCTCTTTCCTATGGCGAATCATATCAAGAATTAGGAGCAACAGCCTCAGATACAATCGATGGAGATTTAACAAATAGTATCTTAACTCAAGGTTTTGTTGATTCAGATTCTTTGGGTGAGTATGTAATTAATTACTCCGTTTCAGATTCATCTAGTAATACTGCATCTGTGACTAGAACAATTTATGTAGTAGATATTACGAATCCAACTATTGAGTTAAATGGTGCTTCCACTGTGACCCTTACAATAGGTGAAACGTGGACAGATCCTGGTGCGACTGCATCAGATAATGTAGATGGAAACCTCACCGATTCAATTTCAATAAATGGAGAAGTTGACACAACATCTCTAGGTAATTATCAATTAATTTATTCTGTCTCTGACACCTCAAGTAACACCTCATCTGTAATTAGATTAGTAACTATAACTGAAGTTCCTGATACTGATAACCCTGTTTTAACCTTAAACGGTACATCTACAATAATACTTTCAATAGGGGATAATTATGTTGATTTAGGAGCTACAGCAACGGATGATGTTGATGGCGATTTAACAAGTTCTATTGCTGTTAGTGGAGCTGTGGATACCTCTTCAGTTGGGACATACACACTTACTTATACAGTTGAGGATTCTACTGGAAACACCTCAACTATAGATAGAATAATAGTTGTAGTTGATAATTCAGCTCCAGTAATTACTCTTAATGGTTCAGATACCGTATCACTTACCGTTGGTGAAACGTGGACAGACCCTGGAGCTACCGCTACAGATAATGTAGATGGAGATTTGACTAGTTCAATTACCGTATCAGGAACAGTTGATGTTAATTCTGTTGGGACTTATTCAGTTTCCTATATCGTTTTTGATACTGCAGGTAATTCATCATCAATAAATAGAACAGTCTATGTGAATGCCCCTGTAGATAACCAACCACCAGATATTGTTTTATCAGGAGACTCTACCATGGTTTTAACGATAGGTGATACCTTCACAGACCCTGGTGCTACAGCCACTGACAACTTTGATGGTGATTTGACAAGCTCTATCACAGTTAGTGGAACGGTGGACACCTCTACAGTTGGTACATATACACTTACTTATACAGCGGTAGATGCAGGAGGTAATAGCTCAAATGTGATTAGAACTGTAATTGTACAATCAGCTCCTGACACCACACCACCTACGATATCGTTAAATGGCGATACTACTATAAATATTTCTGTAGGGGATAATTGGACAGATCCTGGAGCTACTGCTTCAGATAATTTAGATGGTAACCTTACTAACTCAATTATTGTGAATGGTAATGTAAATCCCTCTATAGCTGGAACTTATAACATAAACTATACAGTTACAGATTCTGCAGGAAATAGCTCAAGTGCTGTTAGGGTCATAATCGTTACTGAAATAGCCTGTAATATTACTACCACGCTAATAAGTGGAAGTTATAATCAATCACTTTCACCAGGAGAAACAATGTCTCCAATAGAGATAAGAATTACATCCGATTGTGCTACGATAACCAATAGTGCAATGTTATATAACCCTGGAGATTCTTCAGGCGTTAATCCTGGAGCAGACGGGCTTCCACCTGGCGTTTATATGGATACTACTGAATACCAAAATGGTGAACTAACATTAACGCTCAGTGGAACTATTAGAAGCGATGCTTTAGGAAGTTATCCATGGGGCTACATTTTTGATAATAGCTACTTTTTACCAGCAACTCCTCAAGATCCATCACCAATGGTTGCAGCTACTACATCAGTTACTATTTCTGGGGAATTTACCATTGCAGCAAGTTCAACAACGAATACAAATACTACTCCCCCAACAATAAGTCTAAACGGATCTTCCACCATCGAATTAACAGTAGGAGATAACTGGACTGACCCGGGTGCTACAGCTACTCCCGGATCAAATGGTGATGTTAGTGACGTCAGCGTTGCAGGTTCAGTTGATACTGACACTGCCGGTTCTTATATTCTAACCTATTCAGTTACTAGTGCTCTTAGTGGATATTCAGCTTCTGTAACAAGGACTGTGATAGTTCAGCCAATAGCAGACACCACCCCACCAGTGATTACACTTAATGGATCATCGACAGTTGAACTAACAGTAGGGGATACATGGGCAGATCCAGGTGCTAACGCCATGGACGATGTTGATGGCGATTTAACAAGTTCTATTGTTGTCAATGGAGTTGTGGATACCTCTTCAGTTGGGACATACACCTTAGCTTACTCAGTAGCGGATGCTGCTGGTAATTCTGTTAATACTCCAAGGTTTGTAATAGTTAATGCAGAACAATCTGACAGAATTTATTTTGAAAATGGAACATGTAAATGTCCTGATGCTTCAGTAGGAGAAACTGCTACTATTTCAGGGACTACTTATACTGTGGTTGATAATTCAACCATCAAAGGGGAGGTTGATAATGGAAACATAAATTTATGTACCACTAGTGTGACAAACATGGATAATTTATTTTCTGATAAGCAAAACTTTAATTCTGATATAAGTTTTTGGGACGTTGAAAATGTAAACTCTATGGAATGGATGTTTGAAGAGGCAAGAGCGTTCAATCAAGATATTGGTATATGGAATACCTCTAATGTTATTTCAATGTATCGAATGTTTGATAACGCTAGGGCTTTTAATCAGAATATTGGTGGTTGGGACACTTCAAATGTTACAGACATGTATTACATGTTTGCATCCGCAATTAATTTCAATCAAGATATTAGTGGTTGGGACGTGTCTAGTGTGGTAAACATGGGTGGGTTGTTTAGATATGCTAATTCTTTCAATCAAGATATAAGTAATTGGGATGTATCTAATGTAACCAACATGAAAGGGATGTTTCAAATAAATCAGTCATTTAATATTGATATAGGGAATTGGGACGTATCAAGTGTTACAAATATGGTTCAAATGTTTGATCAGTCTGAATCATTCGATCAGGACTTATCTAATTGGTGTGTAACAAATATTACTTCTGAGCCTTATGAATTTTCAACAAACTCAGCACTTTTAAACCCAAATAAACCTGTGTGGGGAACATGTCCATCTGATGATATTACTCTTCCAGTTATAACTTTAAATGGCTCACCAACAATACAACTAACTGTTGGTGAAACATGGACAGATCCTGGGGCTAACGCCATGGACGATGTTGATGGTGACATCACTAATTCTATCGCTATTAGCGGAAGTGTTGACGCCTCAACAGTTGGTACTTATACTCTTGTTTATTCAGTAGTTGATTCTGCTAGTAATTCTGCCTCAACCACTAGAACAGTAATTGTTGCCGAAGCTGACTGTACAATTACCTACACACAAAACGCCACTTCATTTACTACAACAGAGACCACTCAAAACTTTAGTCCAAGTAATACTGTATTTACTCTGGATGAAATATGTACAGATAACGACCCTTATTTGGAGTATGTTGCAGGCTTACCTAGTGGGTTGACTGTTGAGTTAAATTATTTCCCTGGTGATGGCATAGTTGCACCAAATTGGTCAGGGGTAATTTCAGGAACTGCAGAAGAAGGAACTGAAGGATAATATAACATAGAACTTGCTGTTAGTAATGCAATACCGGCTGATGGAGTAAATCCGTTTACCCCCGGAACAACTTCTACAACAATTTCATTTAACTTAACTGTAAATACCCTCGACACAACTCCACCCACAATAAGTCTAAACGGTTCATCCACAGTAGAGTTAACAGAAGGAGATACCTGGACAGATCCAGGAGCTACAGCTACCGATGATGTTGATGGAGATATCACTAATTCTATCGCTGTTTCTGGAAGTGTTGATGCTTCAACTGTGGGAACTTACACCTTGACATATACTGTTGCTGATGCAGCTAGTAATTCAGCTTCAATCACTAGAATAATTATTGTACATGTTAATAATCCAAACTTTTCTATTCATAGTAATAATTTAACAATATTATGTCCTAATGCTCAAGATGGGGAAGTCGCATTTTTAAAAGGCAAAATTTATACTGCAGTTAACGAAGAAACTCTTAGAAATATGGTTTCTCAAGATGCTAATAATTTTGATTGTGTTTGTACATCTTTAGTCACAAATATGGATGCATTATTTTATCAAAAAACAAGCTTTGATCAAAACATATCATCCTGGGATATTTCAAATGTCACAACCATGAATGAAATGTTTAGAAGTGCAGATTTGTTTAATCAGGACATTAGTAATTGGGACACTTCTAGTGTTAATTCAATGCGTCAATTATTTCAAAGAGCACTATCGTTCAACCAAAATCTTGGTGATTGGAATACATCACAAGTTATTGACATGTATGGAATATTTTGGGGTGCAAGAGAATTTAATTCAAACATAAATTCATGGGATGTGTCAAATGTGACTAATTTTAGAAGAGCATTTGCAGTTACAGATGAATATAACCAACCACTTAATGACTGGGATATGACAAGCGCTTCAACCATTGAAGAGATGTTTACCGTAGCAAAAAAATTCAATCAACCATTAAACAATTGGAATACATCAAGTATTATTAACATGCAAGAGGTTTTTTTTCAAGCGGATGATTTTAATCAACCACTAAATAATTGGGATGTTTCTAATGTTACAGATATGGAAAGAATGTTTGATAGAGCTTTTAGTTTTAATCAAGATTTATCCATGTGGTGTGTTTCAAATATCCAAGCAACTACTTCTATGCAAAGTGGATTTGCTTATTTAACAAATCTTAATCAAGATTATTACCCTATTTGGGGAACTTGTCCTTCAGATGACACAACTCCACCCACAATAAGTCTCAATGGATCTTCTACAATCAATTTAACAGAAGGCGAAACATGGACAGATCCTGGGGCTACAGCTACTGATGACGTTGATGGCGATTTGACTAGTTCTATTGCTGTTACAGGGAGTATTGATACTTCAACCGTTGGTACATATACTTTGATTTATTCAGTTTTTGATGCAGCGAGTAATACAGTCTCAACTACTAGAACAATAATTGTAAATCCTGCACCATTGGTTTATTTCGAGAATGGTACATGTAAGTGCCCTAATGCGACAGTTGGAGATACAGAAGTTATTGATGGAGTGACTTATACAGTAGTTGATAATTCTACCATTCAAGGGGAAGTGAATAACGGGAATATAAATTTATGTACTAGTCTTGTTACTGATATGAGTGGATTATTCCTTAATAATCAAAATTTCAATTCGGATATTTCTTTTTGGGATACAAGTAATGTTACAAATATGAGTTCAATGTTTTCGGTAGCAAGTGTGTTTAATCAGGATATTAGTAATTGGGATACCTCAAGTGTAACAGATATGAATTATATGTTTCATGCGACACAGAGTTTTAATCAAGACATAGGTAGTTGGGATACTTCAAATGTTTCAAATATGTCAGCCATGTTCTTTGCTTCTGTATTTAATAAGGATATTTCGAGATGGAATGTATCAAATGTTATTGACATGAGTTTGATGTTTAAATCTGCAGATAATTTTAATCAACCAATTGGAAATTGGAATGTTTCTAATGTTCAAAATATGGACAAAATGTTTGAAAACAACTTGTCATTCAATCAAGAAATAAATGATTGGAATGTTTCAAGCGTAACTAATATGAGAAGTATGTTTTCCAATTCAACTAGCTATTCATCGGTTTTTAACCAATTTATCGGAGGATGGAATGTTTCTAATGTTACAAATATGGATCAAATGTTTAAAGGGAATGAATCATTTAACCAAGATATTAGTAATTGGAATGTTTCAAATGTAAATACTATGTTTGAAATGTTAAGAGATGCATCTTCATTCGATCAAGACTTGAGATCTTGGTGTGTCTCTAGTATCCAACCCACTGGACAAGAAAATTTTGCGGTTGGAACAAATTTATATTACAATGGTAAAAGTCCAATCTGGGGAACTTGTCCAGATTACAATATAAATGTTACCGCTTCTTCCAATTCTGATTACACCTTAGCAGGTTCTGACAGAAATGGAGCAGTAACAGGAAACGCCCCGTCAATTACTATCAATGTTGGCGATGAGATTAACTTTATAGTAGATGCAGCTAGTCATCCATTCTACATTAAAACAGTCCAAGGCACAGGAACAGATAACTTAGCTAGCGATGTAACGAACAGTGGAGCTACAAGCGGAGTAGTAAATTGGACGCCAACAACAGCAGGAACTTACTACTACCAATGTTCTGTTCACAATGGTATGTATGGAACAATTACAGTTCAATAACAGGCATATCCTCTTCAGTTAATTCAGGTACTTCTAGTCCTCTTAAATAAGTAAGACTTACTTTTATTGATGAATGCCCCATGGCGGATTGTAGTTTCGTAATTGAACCCGTTCTTTTGAATAAATCTATAGCTCCGGTATGTCTAAAAGAATAAAGTGTAACGCCTTGATCAATTACTTTTGACTGTCTCTTATATCTACTCCATAGTGTTTTAAAATAGTCATGGTTAAATTCAATAGGAGTATCTGTAAAGATGAAATGCTCTGGATTCCCATGGGATAACTCTTTTTCTGATCACCTCAGGAACAGGAACAATTCTATTGCGTTTTGATTTTACCCTTGATCCATCAATTGAAACATATTTCATGTCATCACTAAAGTCTTTCCACCTAAGTAATCGAATTTCCCTATGAGGTCTTAAAAGACAACAATAAGTAAACAGGGCACATAGATAAAGATTACTATTATAGGCTCTAATATCCTCTAATATCTCGCCAAGGTTAACAATTGGTTTATGGAGTATTTCAGTCTGTTTGAGGGGTTTTAAGCTCGTAGGATTAACATCAAACCCATGCTCCTTCAAATGATTTAAAAGGACGTTTAAATGTCTCCTAATGGTGTTAAAACTAGTTGGGTTTTTATACGATTTAAGGAAGTTACTTATGAATTTAACGCCAATGCTTCCATTGATTCTAATCTCTTCTCTAAGGGGCTTAGAAAGGCTTTCCAGGGTTGCTTTATACTTAGGCGATAAAGGTTCAGATAGTTTAGACGAGATCACTTCATCAAAGTGTTCAAGGGATGCGGGTTTAGTTCTCATGGCGAATGAATAATCATTCTTCAAAAGGTGATTGTAAACCAATGATGCTAACTCATCCGCTTTCTTCTTTCTTTGATTTTTAGGGTAAACATTTGGATAGAGTGGCATATTTATTTTCATACCATTGGTCAATCGGATTCTCTTTCCATTAAGATTGAAGTGAATGTAGTATTCACCATTAGGTTTTCTGTAAACAACAGGATAGGACAGTTTTCTTTCCACAAATATTCCATTTTAGTTAAACTTAGTTTCACTAAAACTTCGGGAAGTAACTATACCAATGGGTTTGTACAAGGTTGATGTTGGCTAGAGCGCTTGACTGGCAGTCAAGAGGTCGGCGGTTCGAATCCGCTCTTCTCCACACTTATTATGAAGCACTTACGATTAAAAGTAGGTGCTTTTTTGTTTTTTAGGGTACAGAATAGGGTACAAAACCTTAAATGATTTGGTTTTTTGACTTTAGTTCAGCTTGTGTTTATTATTTGTAAAACATATGTTTTAATGGTAGTTAAATCCATCTTTCCTCTTTTTCAAGATCATTTATGGTACAAACGAAATTAACCTTGTTATCTCTATGTTGTAAATAATGACGCTGTAAAAATTGCTATAAATACTGCGTCAATTAAAGAAGAAATAGTAGCGGCTTTATAGCACCGGTAGAAGACACTTATGGAAATCCTTATAAATTATACACCCCTCTAAGGGTAATAAAGCGCGGTTGAATAAAGGTTTGGGCGTTAAATACCGATAAATTATTTGCGCTATTACGCACTTGTGCGTCGATATTTAAAATATTAGAAGCTTTTAATTCAAACTCCCATTTGGCATCTTTATCCTTGCGGTAAGAAAGCCCCGCATCCCAGTTTTGAAAAGATTGTACTTGGGTCCCTAGATCTTGACGAGTATAGCTATAATTTGAGACTAGGGTGACTTTTTCCCAGATATAAGCGTCAAATTCGATCGAGGGAGATTGCACGATAAATTTAGTCGAACGACTCCCTTGATTATTGTTGATCACACTATAGCGATAACGTAAACTCACATTAGGTGCTACCTTAAAGTTAGTGCGAATTCCCGGAGTCAGGGTTTGTGTAAAGCCTTCGTTTAAGGAAGGTGTCCCTTGTATAAACTGATTGATTTTACTGTAATTAAAAGAGGCGTTTAAACTGGCGCGAATCTTTCCAAAAGTGCGCTGTATGCGCCCAAAGGCATTTAAGTTTTCGTCGGCAAAATTAGAGTTAAAAAACGTACTGGTTCGAATAATACTCTCAAAATTGGTTAACCCTCTTATTTGATCGATATTACTGGTATAGGCCACTCGTGCAAAAACATTGGTGTAATTAAACAAGTTAAAACTACTGTACAACAAACTAATGTTATGGGATAAAGCATTTTGTAAATCTGGTTCCCCGTATTGTATGCTGTTATAATTGTTCAAGACTAGACCTTGTGCAAGACGGGTCACATCTGTAAACTGGTTTTGCATGCGGTAATTCAAGGTAAGAGATTCTCCTTTTTTGATTTGAATACGAGTTTCAAAATCGGGGAGAAAACGAATAAAATGGTCTTCGACCAAAGTGTTGTTCTGCCTATTTTTGTTCCCATAAGCATGGATTGAGAAGCCTGGAGTAAAGGTAAACTTCCCCGTTCTAAAGCGAAGATGTGCCCCCAGATAAAGATCGCTAAAATTGTATGCTACATCATTTGACGCTAATCCATTGTTAAAACTTGGTGTCAATTGCCTTGTTCCTCCATCACTTAAAAACTGAAAAATAGTGGAATCAAAATTTTGATGAGATAATATTGTCCCAAGAGTAAGATTAAGGTTACTCTTTGGTGAGATAATATGGTAGTAATCGAGCTTCGCATCTAATTGATTGGAATAAATCTTTCGGTTTTGTCCTAAATCATAAGCGTTCAAGCTCGTATCAAGACCCAAGGCATTTGCAGTAGTATCAAAGGCATCATTCCCGTTTGGGTCATTCACTAGAGTAGCATTATAGAAGGGATCTTCGTTTTTAAGCAAATGCTGCGCTTCAAAAGCAAAGATATTATCCTCATCAAGGGTAAAGTAATAGTTTAAGTTTTGATTAATTGAAAAAGGAGTGACTTCTTCTAGCTGTGCCGTTCTTCCTATCACCGAAGACAAGACATTTTGTTGTTGACTGTCATTTGATGCCCTTACAAGAATATCATAATCTAATTGATTGTTAAAGTTGGGTTTATAAGAAGCGCTTAATTTTAATAAAGCTTGATTAGAGCGTTCCTCGCTAGTTTCTTCGGTGGCTTCATCTGGGATTTGTAAACGAGAATCTGTGTATTGAATAAAGCTATTTTCTTTGGCATCTATGATGCTATAATTAAAGATAAGAAAACCGGTAAGGTCTAATTTCTCATTTGGAGAATAGCTAAAGTTTGCTGTGGCTAACTTATTTTCTATTCGCTGAGCATTGCTTTGATTGGTCAAAAAGTTGAGACTGTTATCGCCTAAATTAATGCTGGTTCCGCTTTGTCTACTTGGAGACCTAAAGCCCCCTCCAAAACCGCGAATATCTCGCCTTGATAAGGCCACCTCGCCAATGTTGTTTATGTCCCCAATAAAGTTGATACTGTATTTCGGACTGTAATAAAAAAGTTTGGGTTGAACTAGGTACAATTCTTCTGAAGGGGAATCTCCTGCCCCAGTAGTCACATTCCCAAACCAAAAACTTTCTTTCCCTTTTTTGAGTTTAATGTTGATGGCTACATTGTCTTGATTGTTTCCTACTCCGCGTAGTTGGCCTACTTCCCCATAGTTTTTAAGGACTTGAATTTTATCTACTGTACTTGAAGGGATGTTTTTTGTCGCTATTTTAGTGTCACCATCGAAAAAATCTTTTCCGTTGACCATTAATTTATTGACCACTTTTCCTTCTACTTCAATCTGACCAGTATCATTAATTTCTACCCCGGGAAGTTTATCGATTATGTCTTCAAGTTTTCTTTCTGAACCATTTTTAAAAGAATCTGCATCATAAATTAGAGTGTCCCCTCGAATCAAGACAGGCATTTTAACCACCACCTCATCTAAGACAATATCTGCACGCAGTTCATAGTCTCGACTCAAGTCGCATTGCGCTGTAATGAGACTGTCATTTATGGTTTGTAAGCCAAGCGCACTCACTTGGATTTTATAGGCTGTATTGGTTTTCAGTTTTAAAGAAAATGCTCCTTTTTCATCTGTTAAAGCATAAGCGTCTAAAGCGTTCGATACTTTATTGATGGCGACTAGACTAGCTGCTTCTATGGGTTTCGCTAAACTATCCTGAACGATTCCAGAAAATTTGATTTGCTGCGCTTGTGCAAAAAAAGCTAACGCAATAAAAAGGAAGAAAAGGCGTGTTTTCATACAGTTAGATTAGCTGTTCTAGTGTGATGATTATCCTCTTCTTCTTCTGCCGCGGTTATTGCGCATTTCCATCATTTTACCTACTATGGTGGCACGATAATCTTCCTTATTGATGACTTTCCCTTTATCTGGTGCAACGATTTCTTTGCGCTCTTTAGGATTCATCACAATTTCTGAACACAGTATGGTAGTATCTCCTGCGCTTACCTCTAAAATCAAACCCGGGAGACCCCAGAATTCTGCTGGGCCGTGTTTTACGGGAATCTGTAAGGTATACCAAGCTTCAATTGAGGTGAGCTTTATTTCTTCTTCTGCAGTTGAAGAAGCATTGCTACTTCTTAAATCACTCCAGTTAAAATTGTACCAAGATAATTCTGTCGAGGGTAACACCGCCGTTGCCTTAAAACAGGTATAAGCACCTATTTGTTTAGCCTCTGTCCCCATTTTCCATTCAATGGCTTGCAATTCATCTTTGACTAAAAAACGCTTCCCATAGAACTCTTGGGCTTGAACTAATTGGTTTTCAGCAACATTTTTATACTGCTTGCCACGGGCAAAATTACTCCCCCAAGAGTCTGTCGCGCCAGAGATAGCGTCTACTTTTTCCTCTTCGATAAATAAAGATGATGTTGTATCAAAACTCAATACATAAGTCTTTTCTAGCCTGTTTTTTAATCGCGCTTTCATTTGCTTTTTCTGAGCTTCACTCATACGAGCTCCCCAGCTTCCAAAATCTATTGTAGACTTTGAAAAATAAAATGCTTTCCCTTGAAAATCTTGCTGCGCCGGGTCAGCATTAGATAATAAAGGAAGACTTAATAACAGTAGTAATCGAGAAAATTTTGACATCATAACATTGATTGTTTAACAAATATAGTGTTTTATTAAACATTATGTTTTGTAGTTAACCTTGAATGTAAATGACTTTTCTAATGTTTGACCTCTAATTGATAAAAACGCACTTTAAAAAAATGATACTTTGTCCCTAGATTTATGTAAGACATATACAGTAGTATCCATCCGTATTTAATACTCTCTACGATAAGTCTATAACAAGGCCTAGCTTTAACTGTTATATATATATATAAGAACCCAATAGATGGAATATTTAGATGAAGTAATTAATATGAGAATTAGACCTTCTGACAAACAAAAATTAACTGCTTTGGCATTGTCAGACAATTTATCTGTTTCGGCTTATTGCAGGTTAAGGTTATTACCTGAACCTACAACACCAACACAATATACCCTTACAGTTTCTGCTGGTGAGGGAGGAACGGTTTCTTACGATGGAGGGACATATGATGAGGGAACCGAAGTTACCATAACTGCTACTCCAAATGAAGGGTATGAATTTGTTAGATGGGAAGGTAGTGATGGTCATGCAAATATTTTAACTATAACATTAAACGGGGATACCTCTGTTCAAGCAATTTTTAGGGAAATTACAGAAACTGATTCCGAGACAGAAACTGATTCTGAGACAGAATCTACTACTACAGGTGCATCCTCACAAACTGTAGGAAGTATTGAAAACGTACCATCTGGTCAAGCATCATTGGTGCTAATAACTATAACTGATGATGGGAAAGGAAATATATCACACATCTATCGATTAGTTCATGGTGACCCATATCGAATAGCCAGAATAACTGTAAGAGATGAAAATGGTCTTGCAGAAACAGAGATTTATCCATGGTCATTTACAACTGAAATAGGATTCCCTCCGGGATATTCCTTTGATGTAGTCATTAGAGAGTTTGAATATTTAGTTCATAGAGGAGTTGAGATTTATAGAGACCTATCCCAGCCAATGAATTTAGCTGAATTGGATAATGCTATGGATCTTTCAGGGGAAAACTGGGTGTGCAGAAGAATTACCGTTCTAGAGTATATAGACGGTAACCAAGGGTATGCTCAAGGTCCAGTAGAGATGCTAATTGGAAACTCAGGATTTGATTCTCGAACATTATTACACGAAAATGGGCATAACTTTGACTTCACTCCTGCAAAAGGATATAGAAACGTTATTACTGAAACAGTTTATGATAATCTTCCTGAAATAAATGCAAATGGTGTAGAGCTAGATCAATTTCCTTATGCTGAGTTTTTAGCTGAAGCATTTGCATGGTATTATTTATATCCAGATGATTTACCTGACTCAATTGTTACTTTACTTGATTCTTTGTTAAATTAAGAATCATGAACAGCTTATCCCAAGTGGAGGGTTTTTCTTTTATAAGTATAACGTATAAATTACATGTTTTTAAGCATAAAACATTTTCGCTGGGTTGGGCACAATTGAAATCCACTAGAAACTTATATTGTTTTCGGTCTTAGGGGTATTTGCGATGGAGTAAAAAGGAGTGCTTTGTAGGGGTATGAAGGGTAAAGATTTGATATGTTATTCATTATCTGTATCTTAGAAGTATTAACCATAAATCAATTTAAAATGAAACAAACACTATTGCTTTTAATTACATGCTTCACATTATTATCATGCAAAGAAGCTTCCAAAACGGCATCAAAGTATTCTGTGCCTGAAGGTGGGGAATATATAGAATGGTTTGGAGATAACGATTTTGCAAACGAGTTTGCCATGATAGGAATGCGCCATTTTATGAATGCTGAACAAGAAAAAGCATTTGCTTTTTTTGAAGCGGCAATTTCCTATGACCCGACAATGTTTGCACCTCATGTTTGTCTTGCAGAAATGTCTTTAGATGGCTCTGAAAAACAACAATATCATATTGATGAAGCAAAGAAAAATGTTGAAAGTAAAAATGAAACATCAAAACTATTTGTTTCCATCTTAGATCAAGATCCAGACGGATATTGGGGTTATTTTGACTCTTCAAAAGCTCACGAACTTTGGAAAAGAATGCATGAACTTGAACCAAGAGGAAACTTCATTCAGCAATTCTATGTTCACACAATGAAAGACAATGATAAAAGTATAGCAACCATAAATAAGTTTATTGCAAAGGCGAAAGAGAGTAATGAAGATTATGAGAACTTACTTAACCTGTTAGGCTATAAACTCATGGCCATCGGAGACTTGAAAGCAGCAGAAAAAGCATTTTTAGACTACATTAAAGCGTATCCCAAAGGCTACAACGCATATGATTCAATGGGAGAATATTATCTCAAAATTAAAATGTATGATGAAGCTAAAGAATTATACAACAAAGCCATTGAAAACTATCGCTTTGCTAGTAATGCCCGTAATGTGCTATCGAAAATGACAGAATAAGAAAACATTAACCATTAACCAATTTAAAATGAAAAAACTATTATTACTTGTTGCTCTGATGGCAACAAACTACGCATTTTCTCAAAAACAAGTTTCTATGCACATGTACATACATGTAGCACCAGAGAATCAAGCACAATTCGAGCATTTAGAGATTGACTATTGGTCAAAAGTTGCTCAAAATGAAATTAAAAAAGGAAATATGACTGGCTGGGGCCTCATGAAAACTGTCGGTATAGACTCTAACGCTACTGAAGCAAATTATCTAATTGTAAATACTTTTAAAAGTTTAGAGCAGGCATTTAAAAATCAGGCAACATGGTCTACAGATTTTTTAGATGTTAAACAAGAAGACATCAGTACTGAAGATATTCGAAAGGTTATAAGTGTTAGATGGTATCAAAACGAGTCTTCAATTCAAGGAGATAATACTCAGTTCACAATTTTTAATTATGCGCGGCCTAATGATGTTGGAGCATTTGTTAAAGAAAATAAAGATCTATGGAAAGGCATCCATCAGAAAATGCAAAAGACAACAAAACTGGATAGCTGGGGAGTACACACGAGAATACATCCTCAAGGTGTAGCAAGTAAAGCATCAATTTTTACTAGAGATGGTTTTACAAATCTGTATGACGCCATGAATTATTTAAGTTTTAAAGATGATAATCCTTATTTAAAAATGAGTAAAGATTCAAAAATGAATGAAATATTACCTGATGGGTTTGGCTACACAGTTATTAGACAAACACTTCATTGGGTAAACTGACTAAAATCATGAATTTTTAATTTCTAAAATAATCATAGTCAAATTCTTCTAAATAAACCCTTAATGATTTATTTTCAAAGGCACTACTTTAAACAAGTGGTGCTTTTTTGAAATTATACATTAAAGATGTTTAATCTAAAACACCTAAGGGAGTGGGATAATGAGAGAAAACTCTACCCTAGCGGATGGCTTGAGGTAAGTGGAAGTCTACATAAGTTATTCAATGATGGGAAGCATAACTTTAACTTGTTCTCAAGGAATGATCTTATCGAAACGGTAAATGGATTGAGGTCAGCACTAGGAATTAATCCATGGGAGTTGAAGATCAGTGGACTGGAGTTTGGCGCCAACATAACGCCTCCGCTAGATAGTAAACGTATCATCGACAACGCCCTTATGTACAAAGGAAGAGCTTTTGAACCTAAGTTTCATAGTGATGAAGGAAGGTACAAGCAAGTAGGGCTGTCAGAGTATAGAGTTAAGCTTTACGACAAAAGACTACATTACGAATCACAAGGATATGAAGTATGTAAAGAGACATTACGGTTTGAACTTAATTACAACACTATGCGAAGAGTTAATGCCTACAAGGTCTTTTATCTAGAAGACCTCAAAGAGAACATGCATAACCTAATAGAGCCACTACTCAATGCCTGGGATAATGTCCTGCTGTTTGATCCAACCATAAGACAAGAAGAAATGATACTAAAGTATAACAACATCAACTACTGGACATCGCTTATTGAAAAGAGCAGAAGAAGCTACCTGTATGAATTGAAGAAACTAAAAGATTATACAGAAATAACCACCTTCGGCATACAAGCTCAGGTAAGGGATATTATGGAGAATACGCTTGATGCCTTGGTGTAATATGTCATAGCATATATAATAGGGTGATAACTAACTAACCATGGTTAAGCTTTCTCATTCCACCGAGTTGAAGGTAACACCGCTCTATCCTCTTTATACCCATACAAAACACCCCATTTTACTCCATCGTGAATTGTGTCTTAGATCAATCAAAGCAGAGGTTTACAGGTGATTTCAATTATGGGCAACCCTGTGAAAATTTTAGGAGTCGACAGCGGTTGATTTACATGGTATTCTTAGTTTAGCACTACTACAAGAAAAGTGAATCTCGAAACCCCAGCCCACGTAAACGGTAAGAAAGTACAACAAAACTTTCAGGTTTTCTTTACAGTTTTTTGGGATAAGAATAAATTACCGTACAGTTACCGTACAAGTATAAAATAATAAATCCACTAACAAACTGAATTATAGTTGTTAATGGATTTATAGAGTGGAGAAGAGCGGATTCGAACCGCCGACCTCTTGACTGCCAGTTAAGTTCTTTATTTAGTAAAATTGATAAAATACTGATATTTAGTTCAATTATTATTAAAATATAATCAAAATAGGAGTAATTATATCATTTTTTGTGCCCTAGGTTGTGCCCCATTCTGTACCCCACCATATTTTTTATTATATTTAATTCATGGGATTTGGTATTTACATAAAATCTGGTAAAAATAAAGACGGCCGATCTCCCCTATTCATTAAAATCACTTCACAAGAAAAAGTATTTAAAAAAAACATTGGACTCTTAATCAAAAAAGAGGATTGGAACGCACGCACCTACCAAGTAAAAAAGCAAAGTGTTGGTGCAGCACAAATCAATCGAAAACTTAATGCATTTATTTCCAAGGCAAAGGAAGGATGGGTGCTATTTGAGTCTGGTGCTTATGAATGGGAGGAGCTCTGTGCACGAATGAGTGGAGGAGACTCTAAAGCAGACGTCATGGGCTTTATTGAGGATGTTTTTAAACCCAAAATGAAGCTTACCTCGTTTAACTCCTACAAATACTCTCTATTAGCCTTTATGAAGGTTTTAGGGCTCAAATCTCTAAGCTTTAATGACCTCAACTTCTCAAAAATTGATAAAGCTGTAGGATTATGGAAACGAAACAACCTTTCTGGGAGTTCTATCGAAACCTACCTCAAACATATCGGTGTGATTGTTAATGAGGCTTATGAACGAAAATTGATCGGTGAGCCATTTAAAAAGAAAGCAAAATGGCGTGTTAAAAAAACAGATAACATTATTGAAACAGCAACCTCAGCTGAATTACTTAAGAATGTAAAAAACGTAAAAGACATTTACGATTACCAAACTTTTGCATTCTGGTTGTTGATGTTCTCGATGCGAGGTCTTTATCCCCGAGATTTTGATCAAATGCACCAGCATGAACAGATCATTGATTGTGAAGCAGGCACAAAACGATACGTTAAACACAGAAGAAGTAAGACAGGTGAGTTGATGAATATTTTGATTTCCTGTAAACCGTTGGACGAACTATTTAATGCGCTCAAAGCTTCAATTTATTATACACACTCTGAAAATCCGAAAGCATATCCAAGTGAATGGCGCTTTCTCCAATTTTTCGAATACGAAGAAAAGGATTATCGCAATGTTTGGGATGTGTATACCAAACGATCAAGAAAAGTAGTAGGATTTCCATTCAAAGTGGCGAGGAAGACTTTTGAAACCTATGCATTAAAACTGAATGTTTCAACAGAAATTCTATATCGACTACTTGGTCACCAGGACAGAACTATCAAAAAACATTACCAAAATTGGGAATGGGAAGATATGATCGAATTGGTTGATGAGGCTCATCTTAAAGTTTTAACAGAATTTGAAGTTGAAAAAATATGGGATGCTCTCAGAAAACAAGCATATCTAAAAAAACTACCTCCAATATTATTTAATAAAGTAATACCTATTGAAATCTAATAAAGTAAATAATCTTTATTAAGCGCTAAAACTTACTTAACAGGTAGTTCATCATAGATCTTAATTTCTTTCAATTAAAATCTTGTGCGATTAATTTGTAAATTGAGCTAACCATAACCTGTAGTTAAGTAATAATCTTTTATTTTTAAATTGAAGAACAATTCATTATGCGAGTCTATCGTTTATTCATAGTGAAATCCCCCCTTTTCTTACTAACAAATAACCGCTCATTAGCTAATGTATTTTAAATTATGAAAAAGTATCTATTTGAAGGATTGGTCATTTTTAGTAGTGTTTTACTATCCCTTTATTTGGGTAACTTAAATCAAGTTGCTTCAAACGTTGACAAAAAAAATGCTTACCTAAAAGATCTAATTAAAACCCTTAATGATGATATACACCAAATTGAATCACTTCTAGAGACATTGTATCAATCGGAAGAAAAAATTTCTTCACTTCAAAATGATATTGACCAACAACATCAACTTTTAGAAGATAAAGGTGTCATTACTCAACTTATCGATATAGAAGTAGGTTTTTCGTTTTTCCCAAAAGATGGTATTTATAATCAAATGATTTCCACAGGGGCTTTTGAACTTATTAATAATAATGATCTAAAAAATAATTTACTTGAAATGTATAACCATCAAAAAGCAAGAAATTATGCTACTTCATTAGAAATAGACAATTTTAATTTAATGTTTAGGAGAATCCCTTATCAGCACTTTAGAATTCGTTTTGACTACAATTTATTAAATGGAGAATTCTATGGGAAACGACAACTAACCCAATATACATTTGATCGTAAATTTTATTTATCCAATAACTTTTATGGTCTCCTATCGCAGGCAAAACTATACTCCAACATGTATAAACGTCAACTGAGCGATATATTAAAAACATACAAACAAACCCAACTTCTATTAAAACAAGAATTAAAATAATATAGCTGTAATAAGTTTATACGCTTATAAAAAGGGAAGCTAGATAAATAGTATACACATTCAATAAAAATAGATTAAACCCTCCATTTCGGAGGGTTTTTTCTTTTTACTAATTCTTTGTATCTTATTGATATTATTAACCATAAATCAATTAAAATGAATGTAGCTAAAAACATTAAAAAAGTACGGGCACATGATGCTATCTGTGGTGTATTATATCTAATTAGCGTTGGATTAACCTTTCAAACTGGGAATTTAGTTTTTCTTTATATTGCCGTTGCGGTTGGGGTATTACAAGTTATTAGTCCTTTAACTAAATTTTGTCCTGTTTATTTCACCTTAAATAAATTAATGAAAGATACGGATCCAATGCAAAATGGAAAGTAAATAAATAAGCCCTCCCAAGTGGAGGGTTTAATTTTTCACTAATGTCTCCCATCCAATTCCTTGCTAATGAATTAATATCAAGGCCCTACGAAACACTTTTTATAGCAAAGCCAAAAACAAAACATGAAAATAAAACTGAATCATTCAGAGAATCGTTAGAAAAAATTGGATTCAAAATAATGGAAACCAAAACAACACGAAGATTTTTATATATTCAAGGAATTAAACTTTAAGAATGAGGAAATTTGTAAGATTAATGTTAGGTGCAAAAAGCATGTATTCAAAAGAATGCTTTGAAGGTCAATTTATAGGTGCAGGTTTTCTTCCTGATGAAGATTTAACAGATCATCTCTATGATAATTGGAGAGAATTTAATTCCAAATACAGGCAGGTATGGCTAGAAGGTCACCCAGGCAAATCAAAGGTAGCTGCTGGCCTGGCATGCGGAATGCTGTGGACCGTCTGTAAAGGATTAAAAAAGAATGACCACGTCTTTGACAATGATGGTGATGGTATTCCTGATAGGGGGCACAGAAACGATTTAGAACAAAGTAGTTAATCTAAAATAGTAGAAAGTAGATGGAAACAGTTGCAGCAGTAAAATACGGAGGCAGAAAAAAAGGAACTCCAAATCGATTGACTAAAGAAGTCAGAGCGGTATTGAAAGAATTAGTGTTTGATGAAATTTCTCAAGTACAGTCTCATTTTGAAAAACTTGACCCTAAGGAAAGGATAGAATTATTGATCAAACTGATGCCCAAACTTGCGAAAATATTTCATACTTAAAATGTTGGGGTTATATACTATTCTCAGAGTAGCACGGCAAAAAGAAAAGTCAATCTATAAACCCCAGCCCCCAATCAATATCAAAAGACTTATGGAAAGTTTTAGAGATTATGGATTAGTTGTAATGTTGTGACGGAACGTAAGTTCATAATCAACTCCTTTATTAATATGCTTTGTGACATACTTACAAACTAGAGCTTTATCATAAACTTCTTGATAGTCTCCCACACTGATGCCGCCAAGTGCATGTTTTAACTCTGGATATGTAATACTTGATTTAGTATCAATAAGCATATGAACGTGATTGTTATTATAATCTCCTTTGTCTCTTTCTGATACATAGAAGACCTTATCAACTTTAGTTGAGTTAGAGTAGAGTTTATCTATCCATGTTGAAACAGTTCGTGTGTGTATCTTATAGGGTGTTCTACATGTTATAAAGTAGTTTCTTCTCTTTCGTTTCAAGGCTCTTGAATTGCACCGAACTTACTAATAAATCAGCAAAGCTTTTTATGGTATATTGTTTCATAAAACTGCACCACATATGATAAGGGAGTACACGAAAATAATGAATTATAAAAACTTTAAGTGGACTGCATTATTGATTAATAATTTATTCTAAAACAGAATAATTACAGAAATAATAAGTTTAGAAGAGACAAAATTTTAGAAATAATTAATTGAAGCGCTAAAATCATCACTTATTTTGAGTTTACAAAGCGACCGTTTTTAGAACGTCTTTGTTCTAATTTTCGTGCTTTTTTAAATTCCGATTGACTATATCTTTTACCGTTAATATAAACTGTTTTAACGCTTTCAATTAATTTAATATGTAATAAACGACTTGACATATATCAAAAATAAAATTTTATTTATTTATTAAATGGTAGTTATCGCCTTAATTTAATGTTGAAGTATAAATGTAGTAGAGTAAACCATAACGAGTGGGATAATTATAAAGGAACAACTACTAAAGGAATTTTAAACAGAAGGACTGTTACTAAATAAGAAGTAAATATTGACGGCTTTTTATTTCTTCTTTCTTCTATTAGCAATTTTATCTCCTTTGGTTTTTGGCTTGCTATATTTTTTTGCAATTTTAAATTTATATGACCCTCCTAGATTCACTTTTCGGTTTTTAGGTTTCTTTTCCTCCATTTTTCCATTATTGTATGCAACAAATGTAAGTTCTCTATCGCTATATAATTGATATATCTTAATTATTCTATCTTGATAAATGACAAACTTAAATCATAGGCATATCCTCTTCATCTTAATTTAGAGATTAATACGTATCTTATATCTGTTATTAACCGTAAATCAATTAAAATGAATTCTAAAAACATACTTACAACAATAGGAGTGTTAAACATTCTTCAAGGGATAGCATTCTTTATAGGAGCTAAAACACTTACATCACAGTCTTTTCCTAATGTATTATTAGAAGGAGGTGGATTAATTGTTGGTGCAGCAATGCATTGGCCCTTATCTGTTTCTTTTATTGTTATTGGTATAATTATTCTATCAACAAGAAGTTTAGAAATGAAAGATGCTAAAAAGGTATTGTTAAGCATTGGTATAGCTTATTTATTTTTCCTAATTAATGGCCTCTTGCAACATTTAACAACTCCTGTTAATGTGCCTATGCCCGCATTAGGATTAATCGCTTCTATAAGTATTCTCTCATTCTATACTGCTTTTCGGAAAACCACCTAAATCATCGGCATATCCTCCTCTTTCAATTTAGATACTTTTAATCCTATTTTTAAGTTTAAGGAAAAATACAGTTGAGATAATGTTATTTTCAGTAAATTTAAATAACTATAAATCAATATTATGAAAGAATTACTTACCCTATGTACTATTGTACTATTATCATTTTGTGTTCAAGCTCAAAAAAAAGAATCTCAAGATGAATCTAAAAAAGTTAATTACATCTATGAAGCAACATATTTAGATGATTTTAAAATGGGCAACCCAGATTTAGTTCTGAAAGTTCAGGAAATGCATAAACATATTATCAGTAAAAACTATAAGATGGCTGGAAATTATCTTGCGAATGATGTAGTTTTTGCATTAGAAGATGGTTCAAGATTGGAAGGCAAAGAAAAATGTATGAAATTTATGATTGAAGCATATTCTTCAATATCAATTGAAGATTACTCTGTAGCTGTCAATCTCGCTGTTACTGGTAATAATGGTGATGAGTGGGTTCTTTTATGGGATAACGCTAAAATAGTATCAGAAGATGGAACTACAGCCCGATTTAATTGGATGGAAACTTTCCAATTTGAGAATAATAAAATTATTTTTATGAATCAATTCTCTAAGCCACGTAACTTAAACTAAATCAACCGCATATCCTCTTTATTAAGTTCTGGGATTTGTTATATTAAAGTATTATTAATCTTAAATCAACTAATATGAAAAACTTCAAAACAATTTTAATCATTACATTGATTCTTGACGTGATTCAATTCATCCCTTTAGTGTTAGCAAAAATGGGAGGTGAAATGAAAAATCAAATGATAAGCGATTTTAATATCGAGGGATTAGCAAGTAGTGCACCTGCCCTAGAAGTATTGGATATTATGTTATATATCTTTGGGTTCATTTATTTAGGGACTGTACTCTCCGTTATCTATACTATAAGACTAAAAACTCTTGAAGGATTAAAATCAGCAACTTTCGTATTGTTTATCGTTCACTTATTTTGGACTTTACCAGATTTTGTTTCTCTATTAAGTGGCAGTTCAGCCCATCCACCGATTATTATTATGGTTTTAACATTAATTCCAGTTATCGGGCTGTATTATGTATCACAAAAGGGAGAGTTGAAAACCTGAAGAACTTAGTTAAAGCATAGGCATATCCTCTTCACCAAGTTCAGGCACTTCTAATCCTCTTAAGTACGTTAAACTTACTTTAATATAAGAGTGCCCCATAGCTTTCTGTAGCTTGGTTATACTTCCTGTTCTTTTTTGTTTTTATGGGGTAATGTTTAAGAGGAAATAATTTAGTTATTTATGCTATCCAATAGGATTAAAAAAAATTGGATTAACGGAAGAGAATACGCTAATTCTTGTATTAGATTATATTCTCTTTACATTTTCTACTCTTAGGCCCTTCAAACAATGATATAATATAAATATGTATAATTTCAATAAATATAAAGATGCTTAAAAAGAAGTTATTCATTAAACTTATACTTGAGATACTAGCTATTATTATAGGGATACTGGTTTCTTTTTGGATTAGTGAAATATCGGGTGAAAGAAACAAAGAAATTCAACGAAAAAGGGTTTTAAATAGCATTTTAATTGAATCAAATGAAATTAAAAAATATTGTGTTGATAGGTTGAAAATATGGAATCAAGACATTGAAATATATAGCCTTCTTTTAAATGATGAATTAGATATTGATCAACTAAAGAAAATCGCTGTAAGCAAAAACAGGATTGAGTATAATTTAATTTATTTTCGAGATTTTGATCCTCCAATGAATAGATATACATCCACCATTAATACCGGTGATTTAAAATACATTAAGTCTGAAAACACCAAAGAAGTTTTTACTCAGCTGCATAATTTGAGTTTTAAAAAAGTGGTGTCAACGGTTAATTATGAAAAAAAAATAATCGAACTAATAATCGAATTAATAACAGAGGAAAACCCCGATCTTGTCTTAAAGGGTAATGATTCAAAAATAAACCTTGATAATTACTTAATAGCTTTACATCAGTTGATTCAAGAAAATGAAAAACTCAAATCAAATCTTATCATTCAGCTTAAGTACTTTAAAACAAGAATTTCGTCATTAAAGATTTACATGATAACCCTCGAGGAGCTACAATATGAGATTAAAAAAACGCTAAAAATTAATTAATCGGCTGATATTCATCCACTGTAAGATCTCCTTCTGAATTTAATAGTTGATCAAGCATTGATTTCATATCAAAAAAATCGTGCTCTTTAGCAACTCTTCCATTACGCATTGTAACAATTGTAGTGCCAGATAGATTTAATATATTTCCTGTTGCGGGTATCCCAAAAAAATCTCCTGTATGTTTACCCTTAAAATTCCAATGTTTAATAAGCTTGCTTCCTTGTCCAAAAGCATCAATAATCGTCCATTCGATATCTGAAAAACCCGTTAAATAATTAGTATAATACGCTTTACAAGCTTCAATACCAATTAGATTACCATCTGAGGTAACGATTACGACATCTTCAGTAAAGTTTTTATCATTTACTACACTTGTGTCTCCAGCTAAAAATGAATTCCATACGTTTTGGTAATTTTCAAGATCTTTTTCAAGTTGAAGTGAAGTATCAGTTTTATTTTTTGGCTCGGTATTACAGCTTGCAGTAAAAATCAGGAATAAAAGTAGAAGTGTTTTTTTCATTTTAATTGATTTATGGTTAATAATACTTTTAAGATTGTCATAATGAGGGTGCATACAAAACACGTATGCAAATTTTCCCGAAACACCATCATATAAAACCACACAAAGGAATCTCATGGTTTAAGAGATGATATCAATGAATTACAGTGAGTTTGATGGTGGAGGCACTGGTAAAAAAACCCTCCGAAAGGGAGGGTAATTAATGGAATATAAACTTATTTCTTATTTATAGTTGCTGGCTTACCTACAACACCTAATACACTACCAACTAAAATTGTTTTTTCTTTACTCTCATTCTTTGCTGTATGCCAAACATTCGGTGTTCCTATGTATGTCTCACCAGCTTTTTTTACAACTTTATTGCCCATTTCATCTTCAACTGTAAATTCTCCTTGAAGAATTGTTCCTATATTAAATCCCGTATGCTTATGAGTAGGGAAACTTTGACCAGGCTCTAATACCACTATTGCATTAGTAATAGAAGCTTTTCCTTTTGGATAATAGATGTTACCGCCAAAAGAGTTTTTTGTTACATTTTGATCAATGAAATTAGTTGCCTCTGTAACTGAGGGAACTATATCTGAATAATTATACCATTCTGATTGAGATTCAATTTTACCCTCTTCATTAAAAAATAATACAGAATAATAATCCAACTCTGTTGCTTCTCCTGTTAGAGCATAATTTGATTTCCATGTGCCATAAACCCTAACATCACCATTGGGTTTCATAGCTGCATCCAGTCCAGCAAAATATTGAGCATTTGTAAACTGAATATTATCATAAAGGTCATTAAAGAGTTTCATTTGAGATTCCCAAGCTTCAACAGAAAGTGAATCTAAATTTGACATGGGAGGAGTCCAAAGAAAATCGTCTACAACATAACTTTTCATTTTATCAATGTTATTATTCGAAAATGCATCAAAAAACAGTGAAACGGTTATAGAATTAGCTTCAAATTTTTTAAGCTCAGCTTGATTTGATTCGCAGAAAGCAAACAAAAAAGGTAATAGAAAGATTAGTTTTTTCATTTTAATTGATTTATGGTTAATAATAACCTCAAGCTACAAAGAATAAGTGAAAAAGAAAAAGCCCTCCACTTGGAGGGTTTTTTCTATATTTTATTAAATGGATATACTACTTATTTAACTCCCCTTTTTATAAGCGTATAAACTTATTGCAGCTAAGATTAAATTGACAATTATGATAGGTGGAGGAGCACTGTGATTGCCTAATAAATGATTATAGAGCGCTTGTAATAAAGAAAAACCGATGAATACCGCATAAGAAAATAACAACTTTTTGGAAGAATCTAATTCTATATTTCTACAAATAAATAATACAAATCCTAAGCCAATAAAGGACGCTCCTAATGGCATATGCATTTGTTCACCTACGGATAATGCTTCTTCAGATGCGCCAAGGAATACCCCCTCAGACAATTTTCTTCCATTAAAAAACATGAAGAGGCCTTGAAATATATTTAGTATTCCGAATGAAGTTAAAAGAGTTTTGATTTTCATTTTAATTGATTTATGGTTAATAAGCCATAATGTACAAATTAATTTATAACCCTTTTTAGCACTTATTTTATGTTAAGATTACGTTTCTGAGCTTTTTATGTAAATCTTTTTTTAATGACTCTAGGTCAATTTATATAGCTCATACAGCAATCTCTGATTAACACTTTAGCCAGAATTTTGTTATGTATTTAAAGGATCATAAGCGAAGCGATAAGTTTTCCCAGATGAGCTCAAACCCAAAATAGAGTGGAGTTTCAAATCTGCTCTTCTCCACATTAATAAAAAAGCACCTACTCGAATTGTTGTAGGTGTTTGGTAAAAAAAGGGAAGCGTTTATGTCATGAATTTTTTTATATTATAACAAACTATAAATCAATCATTATGAAGAATTTCTTACTCTTAACCACTATTTTATTTCTCTCGTGCGAACAACCTCAAAAGATTTCTGAAAAAGAAGTGATGGATACATTTAATGCATTTTTTTATGATTTAGATAACGATGTAGACCAAATTAGAAATCATTTGACCGAAGATTTTATGATTTTTGAGCTGAGCAGAAAATGGAATACAGAAGAATTTATTGGGTTTGTTAAAGGTTTTGGAAAATTTGAATCGAACAGAGCTTTTAAAAACATTAAGATTGAAACGGATTTTAATTCTGCTCATATCAGTTTAGAACAGCATGGTGAATTCCAACTAGAACAACCCGCTCCCGATGGTTCTACCTTCTTATCGTATGATTGGCTAGAAAGCGCATATCTGGTTAAAGAGAACGGAAGGCTAAAATTTAAATTCTATTTTTCTGAACAGATAAATGACTAAATCGAGGGGTTTAACTGTGGGAAATTTTATTCCATTTACAACTTTTTTCATCTCTATCTTTTAGCGTATTCCCACTAAAACGAGGACGGATATGTTACCAAAACATTAATAATAAAGCACTTAGAATTTTTTTTCGTACCTTTTAGAGATAATCATAAACTATTTTAACAATGAAAAAATTATTTTCTTTAGTAGCTTTATTTGCTGCTGTAGTGCTAACAGCGCAAACAAACCAAAAAATGGCCGCCAATATGGAATTTGGAGGCTGGAGTGGAATTTCGGATGATCACAGTAAAGAATCCTTAATGGCACGCGAATTCAATGAATATTATGCGAGCAATAATTTTCAAAAAGGAGCTTACATGATATCGGATGAATCCGAAGAGTTTTTTTTTAATAACAGCCAAGTCACTAAACAAGGATGGTTAGACGGAGCTTCAGCTCATCATGATTTTTTTGATGATATTTCGAACAATAAAATACGTCCCTACAATTTAACCACAACAAGGTTTGAAAACGGTCAAGTTTGGACGCTTTGTTGGTTTACTTGGACTGGCACAGGAAAATACACCGGCACAGAAGCTGAGGTCTTTGTTCACTACGGTTTCCGCTGGGAGGGAGACAAAATTGTAGCCGCCTATCACTTCTTCGACCCCACCCTTATTAACAATGAAATTGCTGCCGCAAATCAATAAGAATAATTCAAAAATTCCCTTCTAAGTAGAGGGCTATGTGTTGCAACCTAGCCACTTTACCAATTTTAGGGGTCAATTTGTTGAATTAAAATCAATCACCATAAATCAATTTAAAATGAAAAAATATTTATCACTTTTATTACTAAGTCTGGTTTTTTATTCGTGTAATCAAAAAACAGCGGAACAAATTCAAATGGAACAGGCAATGATGATTTACAGCGAAAACGCTAAAGTTGTTCACGCTTTATTTGATTCGTTAGAAAAAGAGGACTTAGAAACTGCCGCAACCTTTTTCTCAGAAGAAGCCAAATTTAATCCACCTGCATATGGAGGAAAAGAATGGAATAAAACAGAAATTCTTGAAAACTATAACGGCTTTATGCAATTATTTAACAACATAAAAGCGAACGACAGGGACTTTTATCCAACGGTAGACTCTTTGTTTATTCCCGACGGAGGCGTTCGAATTTATGCAAAATGGAGTGCGGATCTTGGAGATACTTCTGTAGAAGGAATTAAAGCGTATGAAGTGTTTAAGTTTAATGAAGGAAACAAAATTATAGCGGTAGATGAGTATATGGACGTTTCAGGTTTATTAAACAAAATTGGAGAGCTATCTGCAGAATAGAAACCTTTTTTACTTGAATAAAATCCTCCTGAAAGGGAGGATTTTTTTATTAAAGGCAGTTTTCCTATAGTAACCTGAAAGCTTAGATTTCTTCTTTTTTTAGGTCAATGCTTTTTTTACGAATCAGCTATGTTACCAAATCATTAATAATAAAGCACTTAGATTTTTTTTTCGTACCTTAAACAAATAATCATAAACTATTTTAACAATGAAAAAATTATTTTACTTGCTCTTTTTTGCAACTACTTTAGGTTTTGCACAAGACATTGAATGGGATCCCAAAACTACATTTGAAGCTACTTTTGATATTGACGCTGTCCACACCAGGGACGGAATCAATTATGAACTTTCAGCTTCGGGAGACGCTGGCCCCTATGGTAAAGCCTACATATCTTATGTGTTTACCAACTACAACAATAGTACTTCCAACGGTGAATTTACAGGCTTTGCTTGGACACAAATGGGAGAGAATATTGTAAAAGCAACGCTACAAGGCGTTTTTAGAAAGGAAGGAAAAGTATTTAAAATGTACTCCTACGACAATACCACAGACGATAATAAAATTATGATTGTAAGCGGTATAGTCGATTTTGTTGCGCAAACCATGAAATTTAAAGTTTCTCCTTTAAAATAGGGTGGGCAGACAACAAGAAACCATAGTTTAAAATGGACTTTAAAAACCCTTACTGAAAAGTGAGGGTTTTCTCATTTTACTATTTTCTTCATCTAAAGAAATGATATGTTGCTCAAGTTAAACACGCTATTTAACGCAATCATTAACACCCCTTGCTTTTAGAAGTAAATTCATCTCCAGGGCTAGAGGGTATAGAAACCATTACCGGAAAAGATATTGCAAACGCCATAATTGAAGCCATCAAAAAAAAGCTAAACTATTCGAATATCTAAAACGTCTAATTTTTTATTTTGAGTATGAATAGAAAATGTAAGCGGATTATTGATTGTTTTAAAACCTAGTTTTAACATCCAACTTGGTTTGAGTTCAAAAAAAAAGCTTTTTGTAAAAAGCTCTTTTAGGGTTATTTTTCCCGTGAAAGGGACAACCAAAAGTCTCGATTAGTATTCCACTACTTGTTCTTCGCTTCCTATGGAAGTGTGTACTTGTACAATTTTCCACTCCCCATCAATTTTTTGAATGACTCCACTACTTCGAACATCTTTAATTGACATGGTTTCTCCGTTCATTTCAAACGAAAAATCAATCAGTTCTGAATAAGCCGCCATGTTTCCACCTTCACTGATGATTATATTTCGATTTCTAGAACTTAGTTTGGGGGTTTCAAGGGCTAATTGTGCTTCAATCGAAGCTTTCATTTCTTCCCACCCATAGTAGTGTTCTGCTTTGTCTGTACCGATAAGAATGGCATCTTTAGAAAACATTTTTTGAGCCACTTCCAATGATCCACTGGACATAAATTCCCATTGTGATTCAATGAATGCAGTGGCTTCTTTTTGCTGCTTCCAAGTCGATGGGTGCAGGCGCTTTAGCAGCTGGGGAACATGCAAAAACGGTAATTAATCCGAAGAGTAAAATAAATTTTTTCATAATAGTTTCAAAATTAGTTATTTACTAAAGTTATGAAATTTGTAAAGAACGGTGTTGTTATAACGTTAAGAAACCCCTTTTCTTCAAGTGCATCACGCAACTCAGTTGCTTTTTTAAATCAACGTGTTCCTTTTAAAACCCACAATGAACCTAATACAACAACTCCAAAGCTTGTTGTTCTTGCACTTCAATTTTTCCAGACCGAACAACGGTATTATCCCTGTGATGATTGTTTTTCGCTCCCCAAAGAATGGCCACCCTTTTTACGGGATTATTCTCAAAAGTGTTGCCTTCTAAAAGCACATTGATAATGCCTCTTGTTTTGATCAAAATCCCACTTTTTTCTTTTTTTCCACTATTTGAAAAACGGTTATTGACTAATGTAAGCACTCCCCCAATGGTAGATTCATCATAACCACCTCGGTAAAAATGGATGAGGTTGTTGTCGATATTTTCAAAAGATGAATTTGAAATGCTAAACATTTCCGCATTGTAATCTCCTTTTTGATCGGCAGCCAAAACGAAACCGTTTTTTGCACCGATGAAGCGGGTGTTGTCAATGCCGATAGAATCGGCAAAAGAACCCCTACTGGCCAACAACAAATGATCGAAATTTTGAATGGTACTGTTGTTTACAAATAATTTGTATGATGAAGACATGTTCTCTTTTAAAGGCGCAAAAGCATATTGCGAATGTGTTCCGTTCAGGGTTACGTTTTCAAGCGCCAATCGCCCAAGAGGATGCATTTCAAAGGCTGGAGTTGCTTCGCTTCCAAGATAGTTTAAAACCACCTTTTGATTAGCGGCTGCTTTAAACGTTATTTCTTTAGTGATAGCCAATGAGTTTGCAAAGCTGTATTCGGCATCTAAAAGTTCTATCACATCACCCGAAACAGCTTTTTCTAGGGCTTTTTGTAATGCTCCTTCCTCGGCTTTAATTTGATGGGTAGTGGGTGCTTTTTTCTCTGCTTCAGGAGAAAACCAAGAAGGGCCATACTGCGATTTATCCAAGGCATAGGCCTTGCCTTTAGCTAGGTTGGCAATAGCCCCAACACGATTTTCTTTTTCTCTCGAATTGGAGAGTATGTCCACAGCAATGCGTTCAAAATCGAACCCTTGATGCGTAGTGTTCAATGCCGTATTTTTTTCAGATGGAACATACAACCAATCGTTTACTTGTTCCATTTGAATTTTTTGATGGTCAAACACTCCAAACTCATCGGAGAGGTCTCCCGCATTGTCAAGCACATTATTTTTAAACGTAATTCCGCTGATGTCGTCGTGGTTTACTACGGGGTTTGCATCTGTAGTCGTGTTGTAAACCAAGTTATTGGCAACGAGCGTTCGGATGGGTTTTGCCGATCGGATTTCACTTTTAGGCAATACATCTTTACTCGCTTTATTTTGCCCTACCCCAACTTGAAACGGGGAGGTACAATCGACCCACGTATTGTAAGCCACAACCACATCGGTGACTTGCTTGTAACGGTTGAGCGATGATTTTGGAATTCCATTCATTAGCGCCAATGGACTTCTAAATTCTTCTCCTCTAATTTTATAGAAATAATTATTGGTGATCCAGTGCCCCGTATTAATTACACGAATTCCTCCATAAAAATCAGAATCGTCATCTCCAATAAACAGATTTCCATCCACCGTGGTATAGTCGCTATGACGCATTACCAAAGAGCCTTCACATTTGTAAAACACATTATTTAGGAAGCTGTTGTAATTGGTTTTGTCTGAAATGATTTCCACCTCTCCATTACAGCGGTCAAAAAAATTGTTGGCCACAGTAACCTTTCCAGGTGTCATAGAGGTTTCACTTCCTCCTAGGCGCATGGTTTCTCCTCGTGGCCCTCCTTTTCGGGGACGTGGCCCAAAATAATTATTTACAATTTGGTGGTAGCTATTGGTGTTTTCGTTTCCATTGTGGTACACCATAAAAGTGGCACCATCATTTCCTTTTCCACTGAGGTAGTTATGATCAAATTGATTGTGTTGTCCATACAATTCTACCCATCGGTCATTTTCCCATCGGTTGGGGCGTGTAAACCCATCGATAACGGTTTGAGTTACTCGGGAATGAAAAGCGGTGCTGTCTTTTCCAATTTTGAAGCGAATAACCCCTCGCCCTGGAGAGTAACCATTGCGAAAATGGAGGCCTTCTACTTCTAAATATTTCCCTCCCAAATGAACATAGGATTGGCCTTCTAAAAACACTTTTCCAGGAGTTTCTGCTTTTAAGCGTATTGGCGATTGTTCACTTCCTTGGCCGTAAAATTTTATCTGTGCATCTTTCCATGTACCATTGGCAAGCACGATGGTGCTTCCGGGCGTTGCATTTTCGATGGCTGCTTTTAGCTCTTCTTGGGTTTGTACTAGGGTTTGGTTTTCTTCAGCAGTACAAGACGCGGCAAGCACGATCAATAGCAGTGCAAAAAAAGAAGTTTTCATGTTGGATTTCATTATCGGTTATTTATGGTTTTATCATTCGTTTTTTTATCTCCCTAGCCAACCCCCATCCACGGTCATTACACTTCCGTGCATATAGTCCGATGCCGCAGAAGAAAGGAAAACAATAGGACCTTCAAAATCCTCGGGGGTTCCCCATCTTCCTACAGGAATACGGTTTAAAATGGCTTGATTACGTTCGTTGTTGTTTCTTAGCGCTTGGGTATTGTCGGTTTTAACATAGCCTGGAGCAATGGCATTGACATGCACTCCTTTGCTGGCCCATTCGTTAGAAAACGCCTTAGTCATCTGTGCTATAGCGCCTTTGCTTGCACTATATCCTGGGACGGTTATTCCTCCTTGAAAGCTGAGCACAGAAGCGATAAAGATAATTTTACCCCTACCTCGTTCAACCATATCTTTTCCTATTTCTCGGGTAAGAATAAAGGGCGCGGTTTGGTTAACTTCGATGACTTCATCCCAAAACTCGTCGTGGTGTTCTGTTGCGCTTGCTCTTTTTATTGTTCCTGCATTATTGACCAAAATATCGATTGTAGAATGTTGTTTTTTTACTTTCTCAATAAAAGCATACAACGCCTTTCGGTCGTTAAAATCGGATTGGTAGGGGGTGAATTTTCCACCCAAAGCAGTAATTTCTTTTTCTATTTCGCTGGGGGTACCAACTTCTAAAGTAGCGCTAACGCCAATGACTTCAGCACCTGCTTTGGCCAAAGCAATGGCCATGGCTTTGCCAATGCCTTTTTTACACCCTGTAACCAAGGCGGTTTTCTTTGATAAATCAAAAAGAGTGGTCATGCTAGTTTTTTAGTCAACCCCTAGAAGTCTGACTAAAAATAGTGAATTAAAATTGGTTAACCAATTTTACGCCCCTTTTCTCATTTGATTCATGCTTACCATCGAGCATCGAATTTTGTTATTTTTGATTTTTTAGCTGGGATTGAATTTGTTCAATTTGTTTCTGAAAAGGAGGGCTAAAATTCTTTCCATAGATGCTCCACATCTCCGCAACATAGGGATTGGTTTGGAATAAAGTAACGATAATCGAATGGTATTTTAACCATTCCGATTCGTCTAACAATCCATTTAAAAACTGATAATACCCATTATCAAAAACCCTAAAATTAATGTGCTGTTGCCAAATCAATTGTTGTGCTTCATAAGGAGATAATTCTTCTCCAAGATTAAGTTTATGATTTGCTTTTGGAACAACTTTTTGATCTAAAAATGTTTCTAAGTATTCTACGTCATTGTCATTAATGGTTTGTCTTACGGTAGCCTTTGCAATGGCATTACTTTGATTGATTTCGATGCCCAAAAAAGCAGTGAAATTAACAGAGCGATGGAACCAATAAAGTCAATAATGAATTTTATTTTCATAAGCGGTTAGATAACAAAAAAAGCCTTCATTCAATAAAATGAAGGCTTAAATTGATTGCAATTTTGAATTAGTATTTCATTTCATTTATTCCAACCCAACTTTCGTCGTTTATAGCACCCCATTGACGAGTTTCTTTTTTGCTATTTTCTTCCCATCTTTTTTTCCAATTGTCATTGTTTAAACGCTTGGTCATTCTTTGTTCAAGATGTTTATGGTACTCAATTTTCGATTCGTCTGCAATCATAACTAAATAATCGGCATTTCTTTTCCCAAATACAGAACGGAATAATGCATAGTGAAATTCATTCCCCATTTCTTTATCCATTTCATTAACCTTTTTACGATTGGCTTCAAAAGCATCGTTTGAATTCATGTCAGTAGAGAAATACTGAACGCGACGAAAATTGAGTCGGTCTTTTTCTTCCTCCGGGAGAGGGGCAAAACTTTCATGTGCAGTACTCAATTCGGGCACATATTCCCAAATGGATAATTCTCTAAATTTTGTAAGTGCATTGAATTGAGCAAAAACTTCTTCGTCGAGGTTTTGTTCCATTAAAGCGGCATAAATTTTTTCTTCATTTGCTTCTTGCAAACGCTGCATGGCCACTAGGTCTTCCATAGATTTGTGCCATTGAACCCAATAAATGGTGTTGCTGCCTTGAACGCGATAGAAATAAGAATTTAATTCTTCTTTCCCAGTTCCTTTTTTAAGTGCAGACATCCAATTGTCTACAGCAGCTTTAAATGCCTTTGGAGATTTTACTTCAATTTCTCCAACTGCCATAATGTTTTGTGCATTTAAAGATGTTGATAGCACTAGCGCTATCACTAAACTTACTAAATTTTTCATTTTGGTTTGTTTTAGTAATAATTAGGTTGCTTTTTAAACCCTTCAAAGGTTGGAAATGGGGCATCAATTAAAATCCTAGGATTGGAAATTTCCCTAGAAAATTGAGAACCAAAAAAGAAAGGAAAATAGTTTAATTCAATTTTTTTGGTTTCTTGAATATAATAAATATTTTACTTTGAAACAAAAAGCAAAATTTGAATTGGCTTTATAATCAATTCTTTAAAAAATTTGAAATAGGTTAAAATGAATCAAACTTGAAAAGACAACAAACAAACATTCATGAACTTTTTGCTTGAATTAAAGACAAAATTTCTTCACCCATCTTATCTTTTGAAGCATAACTACTCTAGTTTTATCTCCTAATTTTAAAGTGTTTATTGGCGGACTATTTCACGATAAAATAGGCTGTAGTTCCTTCCCAATCGGGATCAGCAGCTCCTTCCCAAGTATTATTTTTATTGTGTATGGCGTGTACTCGCCCGAATCGTGCTGTTTCATTAATGTATTTAAGAGGAAAATCCTTCGATTGAAAATCGGCATTGATTGTATCGAGTCCCGTATGATTTTCGACCCCCAAACTGTCTTGAAAGGGATAAACTCGAGGTAAGAAAAGGGCTTCCTTTAAAGCGTGGTTTTGACGAAGTAACCGATCGCTTACTTGAGTAATTGCCGTAATAATTCGGCTACCACCTGCGGCCCCAAGGGCTAAAACCATTTTGTTGTTACGTGTTATAAAGGTCGGTGAAATATGGGAATTTGCTCGGTCTCCGGGTTGGTATTTTCCCAAATAACCGCCTAGTGTCACCGCATAAATAAACCCAAGTTCTTTTGTAGCCACCTTGGAACCCATATTGGGCCCAACAGTTTGTGTTAAGGAAACAACATTTCCCCATCGGTCTGCTGTGGTTAGATGCGTGGTATGCCCGTCTACGGAGGTCCAAGATATTGGAATATCTTCTTCAGCTTCTTCAAGCCAAGCGTTTTTATTTTCGATTTGTGTGGCCCACTCTTTAGCCTTTTTGTACGATAAAATAACGCTTAAACTGTCTTCGTTCTTTTGTTTTTTTCGGTAGGAATAAGCGATTTCGGTTGCTTTTCCTAGCTGATAGGCCCATTGGTTTTCTGAGACGGCCTGTGGAAGATGGTCTAGAATCTGAAGAATTTGAATTGTTATGGCCCCGAAGGAAGGTAAAAACAGGCTGTGAACCGTGTTATTTTGGAATTTCCCCTTTAAAATCCGAGAGGGAAGCACACGGTAGTTTTTTAAATCTTCAAGGGTTAAAATCCCTCCATTATTTTGAATGTCGCTAACCATTTTTTGAGCTACGATCCCTTCGTAGAAACCTGCTTTTCCATTTTGTGCAATTTGTTTAAGCACCTCCGCTAAATCCTTTTGAACAAACATTTCCCCAGCGGCATAAGTATTTCCGTCTTTTTTTAAAAAATGAAAAGCGCTGCCTTCAAATTCATGGAGTTCCTTTTTCACCATTTCTTGTCTAGATGCTTCTCCTGGAAGAAGAGCAAAACCATTTTCTGCATATTCAATTGCTGGGGCCATTACTTCGGATAGCGGAAGATTACCCTTATCCTGATGTAATTTTAGTAAACCTGCTACTACCCCTGGAATGCCAATAGTTGGGTATCCATATGGGTGTTTTTTTTCGGATTGAATATAGTTCGCAGGTACTTCTGTAGAGGCATCAATGCCTAAAATTGCGCCATCTTCATTTTGATAAATGGCCTGTAGGCGCCCCCAATACCGCTCATACTGGGTTCAACAACGGCAAGTGTAAAGCCTGCAGCAACTGAGGCATCAAAGGCATTTCCGCCTTGTTCATACATTTTTTTTCCAGCCTGTGATGCCAACGGATGTGCTGTTGCAATGGCATTATTTGAAAATGGAGTTGCGGTTTTTTGACCGCAAGAAAAAAGAGCAAAGCAGAACAAAGCTGTCCAACAGATAGGTAAAATTTGAGGTTTCATAGGTTAAGATTTTACCTCAATGTATAAAAAGATTTACAATTCTAAATGGGAGTCTTTTGCAGTTCAATTCATTGTTTACAAGGAACTATATTTTCTATTTGGAGTAACTGTGCGCTAAAGCCATTCCCGTTGTTTTGGAGGATGTAGAGATTACCAAACGTATTTTCATCAATTTGGGTGTACTTTTTTTCTTGTAAAATAAGGTTGGCTAGTTGTGGGGTTGTATTGCTATGGCCTACAATTAAAATGATTTTTCCTTTTGTTTTTTCTTGAAATTCAGCACTGAAAAGCTCTCTTGGATTGTAAGTCAAAATCGGAAGATTATGATCTTGTGCCACGGGTTGAGCCGTTTCTTTTGTTCTAAAGTAAGAGGTAGAATAAACCGCATCCAAAGGAATTTTTGCCAACATGTCTTTCCAAAAAAGTGCCCGCTGCTTTCCTTTTTCGTTCAAATGTGGATTTCTATCAGCAACTGCATTCTTTTCTTTTTCTGCGTGGCGAATGAGATAGTAGGTCGTTGTTTCTTGGCCTATTGTAAGTTGAGTTACGAAAAGAAGGCTGAGCGTTAAAAAAATTTTCATGGATTGAAATTAGGATTGAAAGGTAGTCTTATTTTTAGCAAATAATAAATGTATAAAAAGGAGTACGAACAGCAGGTGTTTTAAAAACAGGTGGGAAAGCCACAACCCTCTTAATTCAATAGCCTTTGTGGGGATCAACTTGATGTGTCAGGGTTTTCTTATTTATTAATGCATCTGCATTTTTCAACATTTGTTTTACCCCGGCTTTTGGGTTGGTAATACTGGCATTGTGTGGTGTCATTTCCACTTTTTCATGGGTCCACAATGGGCTGTTTTTGGGTAAGGGTTCTTCTTCAAAAACATCCAAAAAAGCTCCGCTGAGCTGCCCTTTTTCTATGGCGGCTAAAATGTCTTTTTCAACCTGGACAGCACCTCGAGAAACATTGATTAAATAGGTAGGGTGCTGCATCATATCGAAAAGCTTTTTCGACAACAATTGATGGGTTTTTTTTGTGTAGGGAACTGTACAGATTAGCACATTGCACTGCTTTAAAAATGCGGATAATTCTTCCCCATAAAAGGTTTTAATCGTTGGGATTTCTTTTTTTGAAGGACTATAGCCAGAGACTTCAAACCCAAGGGAAGCTAGTTTTATTGCGGCATCTTGGCCCAAGGTACCCAACCCCATAATTCCAATCGAAATATGGCGTTCGGCTAGCCCATCGTGATCCCATATTTTCTCTTTCCGATCGTGAAGGAACTTCTTCCATTTTCTTTGGTGGTGAAGGGTAGCGAAGATGAGGTAATTGCTCATCGAAAAAGACAACATCGGATCGACAATACGACAAATGGGTACAGAAGCGAACCGAGAAGAATCATTCATCAAATGATCGACTCCAGCCCCAAGGAGTAATAGAGTTTTACATTCTTAAATCGCTTTAACGTTCCCTTTGGGTGTTTCCACAAAAGCAATATATCAATGTTCTCTGGGTCCTTAACTTGATCTCCTCCTCGATTAAAACCAAGGGATTTTCGAGAGCAAAGTTCTCTCTCCATTTTTCTACTTCCGCATTTGGTGCCGCAATAGCCCAACGCAATTGGTGTGGTTTTATCATCGTTTAAAATTACTTTTTTCTGCTATAAGTTTCAGCTTTGTTTTTTAAAAATTGTTTTATAAAATATTGAAAATCAATTCCCTTTTTTAAAAAACTAAATAATCAATTTTTTTTGTACTTTACGAATCCAAATCTTATTATCATGAAAAATAGCTGTTTTCTCCTTCTGGGGATTTGCTTACTTTTTAGTTGCTCAAAAGAAATTATTCCTCTTATTCCATTTTCGACTACTGCTAGCGAAGGAGGCGAGATTATTCCTAAAAAAGAAGCCTATTCAGTAGGAGCACAAGTAACAATTACTGCGCATCCTGAAAAAGAATATGTGTTTTCAAACTGGTCCGACGGAACCACAGACAACCCGATGGTCATAACCCTTAACAGGGAAATACAGTTGAAAGCTGTTTTTGTAAAGAAAAAATACACCTTAGAACTCCATGTTCAGGGGGGAGGGAAAAATAACGGCAAACGATGGGCGTCCCCCATCGGCAGTGAAATTCGAATCTGGTACTCTGATTGACCTCACCGCAATTCCAGAAACAGGATGGTTATTTCAATCTTGGACGGGCCATGCTACCGATACCCAAAAATCCATTGCTTTGGAAATGAATAGCGACAAGAAAATCCTCGCCCATTTTCAAGAGCGAATCACGACTTTGGTTAGTGAAGAAATTCAATTTAGAGGCGTAGGGCGTTGGAAAATTAGAAACCCCGTACAAACTCTTTCGCAAAATCGAACTCATGTTCAATTGATGAACTCATATTTAAATCCAATGGTCGTTTTATTATCACTACCGCATCAGCAACCCATACAGGGAATTATAAAGTAACTTCAGACGATTCCATCAAATTAGAACAAAATGGAATCCCCTTTGGAGAGATGACTAATATTGAATTGAGTAATTCATTTATTCGTTTTTCAATGCAGTTGACTTCAGGCTGTGAAAATGTAATTGCAGCAGACAAAGATCCAACTTATGAAGAGCCTCCGGTTTCTGAGGAAGAAATAATAGAAGACGAATCTACTGAAGAAGGTCCTTCAGAGGAAGAGCCATCGAATGAATCTTCAGACACCACTTCGGACACTACAGAGGAAGAGCCATCGAATGAATCTTCAGACACCACTTCGGATACTACAGAGGAGGAGCCATCGAATGAATCTTCAGACACCACTTCGGACACTACAGAGGAGGAGCCATCGAATGAATCTTCGGACACCACTTCGGACACTACAGAGGAAGAGCCATCGAATGAATCTTCGGACACCACTTCGGAGGAGGAGCCATCGAATGAATCTTCAGACACCACTTCGGACACTTCAGAGGAAGAGCCATCGAATGAATCTTCGTATACCACTTATCACACCACAGGGGAAACAACAGAGGAAGAACCTAATGAAGAAGGCCCTTCAGAAGAGGATGACTCTACTACTGAAAATAACACGAACAGTTTACTTTATCTCGATGCAAACGGAATTACTGTAAAATGTCCAAATGCTGAAGTTGGAGCAAAATATGATTTAAATGGGAAAACCTATGAGGTGGTTGATTTTGAAACGCTATCGAATAAACTTGCTGCCGACGAAGATTTAGATTGTGTTTGTACATCAAAAATCACTAATCTCTCGGCCTTGTTTCGAAATCACACTTATTTTAATCAAGATATCCAATCCTGGGATACGAGTAACGTAAGCAACATGGACAATCTGTTCAAAGGTGCCCTTTCATTCAATCAAAATATCGATGCTTGGGACACAAGCAATTTAAGTTCTATGGAAGGTACTTTTGCTGGAGCTTCTGTGTTTAATCAACCTTTAAATAGCTGGGATACTTCCAAGGTGACAAACATGAATTATCTATTCCAAGGAGCAACATCGTTTAATCAACCTCTTTCTGAATGGGAGGTAAACAAGGTGACTCAAATGCAAGCTGTGTTTGCCAATGCTTCTGTCTTTAATCAGCCGATAGGAAACTGGGAGGTAGATCAGGTGACTCAAATGGGAAATATGTTTTTTGAAGCCTTTAGTTTTAATCAAAATTTAACCCAGTGGTGTGTTACGCATTTTTCTACAGCCCCGGAAAATTTTGTTCATTCAACCTCTGCTTTTAGTATAGAAAATCATCCCCATTGGGGAACTTGTCCCACTTCAAAATAAATGGACTTTCAACGATAAAAAAAACCCTCTGTAAAAGAGGTTTTTTAAAGGCTGAATTTTTTATTTCATTTTTAAAATCTGTTCGAGGGTGCTTTTCGCGTCTTCAAGATGTGCTTTTGCAATTCCTTTTGCAGATTTCCGTTTGGTATTTACCATTTTATAAAGTCCATTGAGTTCTGCTCGTGCAGCAGCTCGTATATCGGATTGACTAACGTCTATGGTTGTATAACCCCCATATCGTCTTTGGTTATCACTTAGCTTTTGTTCCTCACTTAACAAATAGGCCAAACGTTCGATATGCGCGCGTTGTAAATTCCTGCGGTAGGTATCGGGAGTTTTCCCTTTTTTAACTTCAAGCCAAATTCCGTCGGTCAAATCTTCTAAAAGCGTCATCAATGGATAGGACTGAGCGCCATTCAAGGTTTCATTTTCGATGACCCGCGCCAAACGATCAAAACTTAAAAGATTGTTGAGCGTTCGTACCTGCATGCTTCTGATTTTTTCGACACTCCCCGCTGCTTTTATTTTGGAAATAATTTGCTGGTTCAACATCCAATAAGGAGTGGTGAACAATTGAGAGTGAAGGAATTGTAAACTTTCTTTTTGACGGTTTTTGTCAACGTGAGTATAAACATTTCCTTCCTGCTCATAGGTTTTATTGTATTGGTAAACTCCCCCAATGTTGGAAGTTACATGACCCATGTATCGATTAAATTGATTGAACACTTGGTCGTAGAGGGTGGCTAAATCGTCATAATTTTTACCGTCTTCATAGGTCCATTCAATTAAGCGAGGCAGAATCCGTTGTAAATTGGCAATGCCGTAGTTGCTCGCTTTTACAGCATCATCTCCCAAATCTTCTGTTTGTGAAGAGGGATCAATGACGGGTCGTTGTTGCCGCCCAAAACGATACATAGGATTATCGGCACGTTCTAGAATCCATTCATTGAGTACTTTTTTCTCCTCTTCTGCAGAGGTATTCAAAATAGGTCGATATCCCCATCGGATAGAATGCTTATCATAAGGCCCAACATTAGGCATAAGCGCAACGCCTTTGTCTTCAGGTTGTGCAACATAGTTAAATCGTGCGTAATCCATAATGGATGGAGCCGTACCATATTTTTGTGTAAAAGTAGCTGAGCGTAACGAGTCAACCGGATAAGCCACACTACTTCCCATATTGTGTGGTAACCCTAGCGTATGTCCTACTTCGTGTGCAGATACAAACCGAATGAGGCGACCCATAATTTCGTCTTTAAAGGCAACGCCTTGTGCTTCTTCATTGATGGCAGCCGTTTGAACAAAATACCAATTGCGCAACAAGGTCATCACATTGTGGTACCAATTGATGTCCGACTCTAAAATTTCTCCAGAACGCGGGTCACTCACGTGTGGCCCATTGGCATTAGGAATAGGAGAAGCCAAATAACGAACTACTGAATAGCGAACGTCTTCTGGAGACCACTCTGGATCTTCTTCTTTGGTTGGCGGGTCTTTAGCGATAATGGCATTTTTGAATCCTGCCGCTTCAAAAGCGACCTGCCAGTCTTCGATTCCTTGTTTAATATAGGTTCTCCATTGTTCTGGAGTGGCTCTATCAATGTAATAAACAATGGGTTTCTTCGGTTCTACCAGTTCTCCACGATTAAATTTTTCTAGGTCTTCGTCTTTCACTTCCAAGCGCCATCGGTCCAGATAAGTCAACGTTTTACTCTCTTGTGCATCCAGTCCATAATCGACTTGACTTCGCGCAAACCACCCCACTCTTCGGTCAAAATACCGTCGCTTCATGGGGGTTTCAGGAAGAAGAATCATCGAATTATTAATTTCCAAGGAAAAGGCTTGTAAACTTCCATTCGATGGAGGTTCGCTGGCTTTGTATGTTTTTACATGGCGCGCTTCAATATTTAATGGATAGGCTTTTATCGATTCGATATAAGACCTTTTGGTATCCACACTTGAAATTTTATAGCGTTTCTTGTAGCGACTGGATAACCCTAAGGTTTTCACATCATTTGTAAACAATTTCGTCACCTCTACAACAGAGCTAGGGTGAAGACTGTCTTTTCCTTTTACTTCAATGGGAAAGCTATAAATGATGGGTTCAAAATTTGAATTAGCTACGGCTTCAAAAACAGGAAGACTGTCTGCAGCTACATTTTGATAGGACACAATTCGAAGTAAAAGTTGCTTGCGTTTTTTTTCCCATCGAACCACTTGGGTGTTTTGTTTTCCTCCCCAAAACCAAGACCGTTAGCAGTCTTCGCAATTCGGGTAACCATCAACATTTCTTTTCCTAAGAGCGAATCAGGAATTTCATAATAGAATTTTTCATCGACTTCATGAACGGTAAACAATCCGCTATCGCTGTTTGCTTTATCGCTGATGATATCTTCATAGCTTTTTTCTTTTTTCGCTTTTTTACCTTCTTCTTTTTGTGCTTGAAGTCCGAGTGAACTCAACCCAAAAAGAAACATAATTAATAGACGTTTTTTCATAGATGAATTTTATATAGTAGGTGAATATAAGAAACTTTATTCATTCGTGTCGGGGCAAATTCCGATCAGGGAATCCACACTAGGCAATGTAAAAACAAACAAAGGGGTAGCCTCTTTGTAATTCCCTTCTCCAGACTTCACAACCAGGGCATCATTTGTTACCTCATAGGTTCTAAACCATGTATTCCCTTGTTGGTTTACCCCAGAGCAAACCAATATTTCGGGGGCATTTTCATCGGGTGATGTAAAGTTTAAAAAGGCATTGTTTTGCAATCCTTCGAGGGTGTTACTTTCTCTACAAATTTGGTCGGAGGGGCTTTTGTAGATGCTCACTAAATCATCAGCAGTAATTTTCACCCATGACGTTTGGGCTTCTAGGGGTGTATCCGCCGCATCGCCACTAAAAATTTTACCTTGATGGGCACTGAAGAAGGTAGGTGTTTCTTGCTTTGAACACGAACACAAAATCATAAAAAGAGTGATTAATAGCGTCCTCATCTAATCTCCCCCCAGCTATCTTGAAAAAAAATGCCTACGCCCAACTCCGCCCATAAATAGAGCAGGAAAAGCAAAACTAAAAAAAAGAGGAGGCGTTTTCGATTCATTTTTAGACCATAAATACTTTCTCCAAATTAACCATTTTATTGCAATAAATAGGAAAAAGGAGATCTGCATCGCAACACTTTGTGTAATTTTATGATATGAATAAAACAATCCTATTTTTGATGGGTTGGGCCGTTATGGCCTGCAGTTCCTCTCCCGATGAAGCCCCTCCTGTTGAGCAGCCTCAGCAAAGGCTTTTTAATGTTGTTTTTAGCGCTGGAGAGGGAGGTGGTATTTCTTCCTCCGGCGGAAATTATCAACAAGGAGATGTAATTTCTGTTTCAGCCACGCCACAAGAAAACTATGCTTTTTCCTCTTGGTCAAACGGAGCAACACAAAACCCTTTGCAAATTACCGTCAATGGAGAAATCAATATTACGGCCAACTTTATCCGTGTCGAAAACCCAAATCCAACGGTTGTTTCCTCGGTAATTCTTCAGGCAAATAGTGAAGGAAACACCTACGAACATATCACGAGTGTTTTAGCACCTTCAGGGAATCCTGTGGAAGTCCCCGACTGTAATCATGCTGATTTTGGACCGCATATCGATACGCTTTTTGATGATGCTTTAGGGAAACACGTGTTCCGTTTTTATATTCATGTAGAACCTGATAATGATCGGTGTATCAATTTTGACCGACAGCGAAATGAAATAAAAACCTATGACAAATCGCCCGAAGAAACCCTTGGACGAGCTGGCGAAATAGTCCGCTACCTTTGGAAGTTTAAACTTTCAGAAGGGTTTCAGTCTTCCCCTAAATTCACCCATATTCATCAGCTAAAATCTGTAGGGGGAGAATATGAGAGCATGCCCATGTATACCCTTACTACACGAAAAGGAAACCCCGACAAGCTGGAATTGCGTTATGCAGAAACTACAAATCAAATTACCCTATCGGAAACTCCTCTTTCTCCATTGATCGATCAATGGATTGAAGCCACAGAAACCATTTTATATGCCACTGAAGGAAGTTATCTCATCGAATTAAAAAATGTAGCCACTGAAGAAATTCTTTTTCGTTATCAAAACAAAAACATTATTAATTGGAGGCCAGAAGCTTCTTTTGTCCGACCCAAATGGGGCATTTATCGCAGTTTAGTTTATCCAGAAGATTTGCGTGATGAATCACTTTTGTTTGCAGATTTTAGCATCGAAGAAATGCAATAAGCTTAAAAACAAGAAAACACAAGTTGGTTTTTAATTGCTTATTTAACTAACTTTTAAAGTTTTAAGTCAAATAATTTACTAACTTTATAATATGTAACAAAGGACAAATTAATGCGGGGGTTTTATGTTTTTTTCATTTTGATTGTTTTTGTTCAAGATTACATGTTGATTGCCCATTAATATTTAGGGATTTTGATTAATGCGGATACCCCCGCATTTTTTTATAAAGTAGCCACCCATGAAGCATCTTTTCTACCTACTCTTCTTTTTTGTTTTTTCGGTTTCCTATGCCCAGCAGGCTTCAGCTACTGTGATAACCCTTGAAGGAAATCTTGAAAATGTTAAAAAAAGCAAGCGACTAAAAAAGAAAATAGAAAAAATGAAGAATCCAAAATGGCTCAAAGTCGTTGGGGATGTTGGTTTCTTTGTAGATAACAAAAGCAGTTATGTTGCTAATAATTCTTTTGAATCGAGACAGCAATACAGTGGTCGTGCCTTAAATCAATCGCGGGAAGAATTGGTTTATGGGAATATCGGAATCAACCGAAGTGGTCAATACGACTATGACAGATTAGAAACACGGATTACACAAATTGCACTTTTTCGACCCGAAATAAAGGAATTAGAAATTCAAATTGCAGGAAGTTGTGACGGATATCAAGACATTCAATACTTGTTTTTAATCCAAGACGATTTGCGCCTGGTACGTGAAATTAATACTCAAGCCAATTTTTTAAAAGGATTTAAAGTAACAGAACCAACGGTGTTTAGAAAATTGGAAGCGGTTACCCAAACCCTCTGCAAATAGCTTCTTTACACTTGTTGTTTGATGAAAGTAAAATCCGATAAAGCCAAGGGATTTTTCATTGCTCCCAAGGCAATCGTTTCTTTTTCATTCTTGCTTTCAAAGTATTTTTTAATGGGAATTTCCATTTTTTTCCCACTGATTGTTCTGGGAATTTCTCCCACTTGAAAAACCCGATCGGGGACATGCCTCGGAGAACATTTTTCACGGATTCCAGTTCGAATGCGCTTTTCCAATACGGGGGTTATGCGTTGAGGTAAAACCACAAATAAAAATAGGGAAGTAGTCTCTTTTTTAAGATTCACCTCTACAATAAGTGCATCCATAACTTCTTCCATCTGATGTAGCGCATTGTAAATTTCAGAGGTGCCAATTCGGATTCCATTCCGATTGAGAGTAGCATCGGATCGCCCCAGTACTTGAATTCCTTTTTTTGGATGCATAGCTATCCAATCGCCATGCGCCCAAACACCTTCATATTTTTTAAAATAGGCCTCGTGATATCGTTGCATAGAAGTGTCGTTCCAAAAGTACAGGGGCTTAGAAGGCATAGGAACAGTAAGTACCAATTCCCCTGTTTCTTCCCAGCAATGAACGCGCTCTTCATTCCAAGATGCAATTTTTGCGCCGAGCATAACGCATTGTAAATAGCCTGCATAAATCGGTTTTAACGCACACCCTCCCAAAAAAGCAGAGCATAGGTCTGTTCCTCCGCTCAAGGAAATGACAGGAGTGTGGGGCAGCTGTTTTTTTAACCAAATAAAAGAACGCTTGGGGAGAGGTGCCCCCGTAGAACCAATGGTTTTTAAATGGGTAAAAGCTTTTTTGTTTAAGGTAAACTCTTTTTGTTTTTCTGAAGCAGTAAAGAAAGGCGCCCCATGGCCAAAATGATGAATTTGATGTTTGCCAATCATTCGCCATTGTTTTTCTACATCAGCCGCTCCGTCATAGAGGTATAGTTCTGCTCCACAAAGCAACGATCCCAACGCATAGTTCCACATCATCCATCCGGTGGTGGTGTGCCAAAAAAAGCGATCGTTTTCTTTTACCTCTTGGTGCAATGCCAAAGCCTTTAATTGTTCTAAAAGCATGCCTCCTGTACGATGGGTTATCGCTTTGGGTTGGCCTGTTGTCCCTGAAGAAAATAAAACCCAAATGGGGTGATTAAATTCGACACTTATGGGGTTTAGTGGAATTCTTTCTTCAGTTTCTAAATCCCAATCTTCAGTGGTGCCTTGACAATAGATAACCGCTTTTTCTTCTAAATTCAACGCGGTTTTTAAGGCTTGAATTTTATCCTTTAAAAGAAATGATTTTTGCTTATAACTGTAGTGTGTATGGGCAAAAAGCACCTTGGGTTTCAGTGGACCAAAACGCTCCTTTACACTTTCGATTCCAAAATCGGGAGAACAGCAGCTCCACACTGCTCCCAAGGCATTTGTGGCTAAAAAGGCGGCGATGGTATCGGGATGATTTCGCAAATAACCCACAACACAATCCCCTTTTGTAACCCCATTTTCAGCTAGGCTTTTCTTTATTTCAGCCGCTTTTTTAAAAAGTGCATTCCAGCTTATTTCGATTCTTTCTTCCTGTTCATCACAAAAAACAAGGGCATTTTCCATATGCTTAAAATGCCGTTCAATGTGGTAGGCATAGCTCAATTCCCCTCCTTTAAACCATTGGGTGGTGTAAAAGGTACACCAGGGCGGACTGCCTCTTGGTAGGGGGTGTCAAATTTGACTTTAAAAAAGGCAACAATAGTTTCCCAAAATGCGCCTAGGGAGGTGGTCGACCATTCCTGCAACGCATCATAACTGGAAAAGCTAAGGCCTGTTTTTTCTTCAGAAAAACGTAAGAAAGCCATGATGTTACTCGCTTCCTTCTCTGCTCCAGTGGCTTGCCATATTGGGGTTTCCATAGTTATTTTGAATTTAGGTTTTTTCCTTATGAAACACACTATCGCTTAAAACGGAATCCACTGTTTATCACAAAAAAAGTATCCTCTAAATCATCAGATGGATACACCTTCTTCATCTAAATTTTATAATTTAGCACCCGCACTAATTACTATTTTATGAAGGTTTTTTCCTATGTTATCAAGGTAGCTTTATTTTTTTTAATTCTTCAAAGTTGTGAAAAGGAAAATGAACCAGTTCCTTTTGAGTGTTCGGTCGACTATATTGAATTTGTAGATGCCACCACCTCTCGAGTGCAGTTTTATACAACGCTCGAAGGCCTGACCGAAAATTACCTTATTTCGCTTCCCTATCAAACCAATAGCAACCGCATTACTGTAGGAGACAACATGGTGTATATTGATGACTTTAACGCCAAAGGGAATTCGGCTAGTTTTAACTTTTACTATGGCGAAAACCTTGGCTTTTTCTGTGCGGATTTATTTGATGTTTTACCCCAACATCAACACGACTCTTTTTATGCTAATGCCAGTCGATCCATCGGGTCTAGCAAAGTTGGAAAATGGAAAATTACCAAGAAAAGCCGCAACTAAACTTATTGAAGAATTTCAAAGCCATGCAAAGGAATTTCCTTTCCATTAGCAAAAACAAACACAGGTCGAAAAACGTTGCTGACCTCACTTTTTAAAAAGGCTTTTTTGATGTAAACCGTTTCAAAGTCGTTTTCAAATTGTTCAACCATATACACAATCATCCTTTTTTTATCCCTTTTCCCTTGTTCGGTAAGCTGATCGGGGTGAATAAATACACGGGTCAACGCTGCGTCAAAACGTTTTTCTGCTCGTTCAATGCGAAGGGCTTTGGTGTCAGTTTGTTGAGCAAAACCCACCGAGCAAAATAGCAATATCAACACAGTAAGTGCTTTAGAAGAAGAGCGTTGGTTTAGTTGCATACCCCCAAGATAGGATTTTCTTTTTTAGGCGCTAAACACTTTTCCATTGGGCATTACCGCATCCACCAAATACCCTTTTTTCAATTCTTCCAAATCGACATTTGCTCCTTTGAAATTTGCACCACTTAGATAAGCATCTTTGAAATTAACTCCCTTTAAATTGGCTTCTTTAAAATTGGCTCCGCTAAAGTTTCCTTGACTTAAATTAGCGAGCATAAGGTTTGCTTTTCCAAAATTACTGCTGCTGCAATTTGCTTTTTCTAGATTGACAAATCCAAGGTTGGAACGGTACAAAGTGATTCCGGTACAATCCGACTCGCTAAGATCGCTATGGGACAAGTTGGCATAAAACATTTCCCCATTGGTTAGGTTTGTCTTTTTTAAATTGGCATTGGTAAGTACTACACCATTGATTTCAATATTTTGAAGTTTGGCTTGCTCAAGATCAATCCCATTTAGCGAAACCCCATCGTCACATAAATCTTCAAGCGCAATAATGCGTGCCTGACTATTGTCTATTCCTGTGGCTTCATCAATGATGGACCAGGCTTGATAGTGAAATTGGCGTTTACGCTCTGGAAGCTCTTTGATAAAAATCAATACGGCAATAAAAATACTTAGCGGCTCAAGGGTTTCAATAATCAATTGAATAAGTGCCACCTTTTGGCCTATGAGTGTAAAACAGAAAAAAAGAAGGGTCGCATAAAGCGCAATCATCCATTTTGGGGTCGCCCAAAACCAACGATTTAACCGCGACCAAATGTTTTTTTTGTTTCGAAGTTTTACCTTTTGAAGGTAGGTTAACTTACTTGTTGGTCGGTATTTATTTTCTTGTTCTTTTTCCTTTTGTTCAATCGATTCTTCTATCCGTTCTTCCAAATCCTCTTCTTCTGCTTTCATGCCAGTAAGCATCATTTCAACCACCGTTTGGTAAGTACTCAGCCAAGCTTGTTCTGCCTCTTTGGACCAGGCCTCTCCAGCACTCAAAGCAAGGGTTTCAATAAGCACTTCTCCAATGAGGGGATAATGCTGCTCAATGGCTCCATAGCCTTTGTGTTTTTCTCCCAAGGGAATAAGGATGGCTTTGAGCATCTCAGGGTTGTGAATGTTCTCCACCAAAAGAACCAAGGAGCTGTATAATTTATCGGCTTGCTTTTCCATGTTGGTGTTTTGGAAAAGCGGTTTAAGTTGCGGAGATTTTTCAAATAACTTTTGATAAAAAGTAGCGGTAAACGTCGCTTTGTTTTTTTGAACGAAGTGGAAACTTTCTTCAACGAGAGTGGATTGTTGCATGTAAGTGTGTTCGATTATTTGTGTTTTACTTCTTTTTCATGGCTGTTGTTTTTAGGGCTAAGATTAAATTTTTTAAATCGGATTCCGAGGTGTCTGGATTAATGATAACGACACGAAGATATCGCTGTCCGTTGAAATCGCAAGAGGTAATATAGAATTCTTTTTCTTCGATGAATTCATATCGCAATGTTTTTTGAAATACATCTTCTTGTGCATTCCCTTCGTATCGAAAACACAAAATGTTACTCTCGGGAAAGTAGGGAACGCTAAATCCGGCTTCTTCTTTTAACAAATGGTAAAAGGTTTTGGTAAGTGCAACGGTGCGGTCAAGATAGGCTTCCATTGCTTTTTCTCCTTCTAAAGCAAATGCCCAAAATAGTTTTGTGCCGAGGGCAGATTTTGTGCATTCGATGGTATAGGGCATAGAGTCCATACCAACCACTTCAGTATCATGAAAAACATAGGAGCCTTTTTGTTGAAATGCTTTGGCTTGATGCGAAAAATCGTTGAACAAAACGGCAGTACAAAGAGCGGGTACTCGCATCATTTTATGTGCATCCCATATGATTGATGTGGCTTTTTCAGCACCTTTTAGAAGGGTTCGATTTTTTTTAGAAGCGAAGAAAGCAGCACCGTGAGCTCCATCGATATGAAACCAGAGGTTATTTTGAAGACAAAAAGTACCCATTTCATCGATAGGATCAAATAAGCCTGAGGAAGTTGCACAGGCATTGGCAACTACACACATCACTCTTTTTCCATCGTTTAAGGCTTTTTGATAGGTGCTTTTTAAATCCGAAATATCGAGAACTTCATTAGCGTTTACCTTTACAGGATAGAAAGCATTTTTCCCCAAGCCAAGAATCGATAACGCTCGAGCAATGGAGTAATGTGCAGATGCTGCTCCTAAAACAACCAAGTCTTTTGGATTGCCTTCCACCCAAGCCTCAGGAGCAATTGCAGCTCTGGCCGCTGCTAAAGCAGTCAAATTGGCCATCGACCCTCCATGGGTAAGCAATCCGCTTGCTTGCCCAGGAACAAAATGGAAATCGTAAAAATCACGCTGGTTCAGCCAGCCAATTTTATCTAACATCCAATTGATCATAAACCCCTCACATGTGGCTCCCGAGGGCCCCATTTCATATAGGGAACTCGGGTTGTTTATTGTGCCATGAATCAACTCGGGAACGCCAGAAAGCGAATGGGGAACGGCAACCTGATGCCCCATATAATGGGGTTGGTGCAAATGGTTGGTGTGGTTCAAATAGGTTTTGAGAAATGCATAAAGCGCTGCCTCATCTGAGAAGCCTTTTTCAAGAGTGGTTTTTAACTGTAATTCTTCCGCAATCTTTTTTGGCGCTATTTGGTGTAAAGCGTCTGTTTTTTTGGCATGGCTAGCCTCCAAATGTTCTTGAAGAATTTCTCCCGTTCGTTGGATGATTTGCTCAGGATATTTCCATTTGGATGGTGTTTTCATAGTCACTTCAAATTACATCGATCGGAGTAATCCCCCATCAATAGGAATTAATGTTCCGGTGATATAGCTCGCTTTGTCACTGGCTAAAAAACAAACGAGATAACCATATTCTTCCGGTTTTCCGAGGCGTTTCATAGGCACTTCATTTTCCATATTTTCCTGAATATGGGCACTGGTGGTTTTGGCTTGTTCTGCTTTAAAAGCAATCAATTCACTTAGGCGTTCTGTGTCAAAATAACCGGTTAAAATACTGTTAACGGTAATGTTTTCGGCAGCTACTTCTGCTGATAAACTTTTTCCCCAGGTAGTTAACGCTGCTCTGATGCTATTCGATAAAACCAAATGGGATAGGGGCTCGCGTACGGTAATAGAGGCCACATTAATGACTCGGCCCCATTTTTTTTTACGCATGCCCTCCAGGGCTTTTTCTGTTGTAAACACGGCCGCCTTAAAAAGTAAATCGAAGGCGTTTTGATAATCATCGCTTGTTTTTTCTAACGCAGTACCTGCAGAAGGTCCTTGGGTGTTATTGATCAGAATATCAATACTGTTGGTGGAGAAAAAGGCGTTTATACTTTCTTTAAAAGCATTAAAATCTGAAAAATTAACAAGAAAATAATAGTGCTTTTGCCCCTGTTCTGAAGGTAAATCTGCTACAATTTCTTGTAGTTTCTCTTCGTTTCGCGCCATTAAGCAAACTTCGGCTCCTGCCGAAGCCAAGGCATAGGCGATGGCTTTTCCAATTCCTTTTGTGCTGCCGCCTACCAAAGCTTTTTTTCCGACTAAACTGATTTTCATTTCTACTTATATTCTTCCCTAACAGGAGTGAAAATATCCATTAAACGACAAGCGGTTATCGCTTTCCCGCTGTGGGGTACGTTGGAGGGGATATGAACCACACTCCCAGCGCGGTATGTTTTTGTTTCGTCATTAAGTGTAAACTCAAATTCACCTTCGACTACGTGCATAATTTGTTCATGCGGGTGATGGTGTTCGTGCACAATAGCTCCTGCGTTGGCTCTCCAAAAAGCCCACGAAAGTTGCTCCCCATGAACCATTTTTGCAGAAAACCCAGGAATCAATTCTTTTTCTGAAAGGTCGTCGAGGTGCATCGTACGGTCGTTTAAATTTTTGAAGCCAATTCACTGGCTTCTTTAATGGCCATTTTGGCGTCGAGTTGTTTTGCGATATTAGCTCCTCCAACAAGATGGACCGATTGGTTATGCGCTTCGAGTTTCTCTTGCAGTTCCCGAAGTGAAACTTGACCTGCACAAACAACCACATGATCCACTTCTAGAAGTTGAGGATGGTCTCCTACCGATATATGTAATCCTTGATCGTCAATTTTATGGTAGTTTACATCGGCCAGCATATTGACTTGTTTCATCGACAAACTAGCGCGATGAATCCACCCGGTGGTTTTACCTAGATTTTTTCCATGCTTTCCTTTTGAGCGTTTAAGTAAATGAATTTCGCGTGGCGATGCCAAGGGTTGTGGGGCTGTGGCTAGTGCTCCCCCTTTTTTGTACTCCATGTCAACGCCCCATTCTTTCATGTAGTCTTCAGTGTTTAAACTTACAGGATCGTGTGCCATGTCATGGGCTAAAAATTCGGCCATGTCGAACCCAATACCACCTGAGCCTACAATTGCAACGCGTTTTCCAACGGGTTTTTTATGGTAAAGAACATCCACATAATTCAACACTTTAGGATGATCGATACCTTCAATATCGAGCTGCCTTGGCGTTACTCCAGAGGCGAGTATAATTTCATCAAAACCTTCCTTGACCAGATCGTCTGCTTCCGCGCGGGTATTTAGGCGCACATCTACCTGGTGCTTTTTTAGCATGCTTCCGTAATAGCGAATGGTTTGTCCGTATTCCTCTTTTCCAGGAATGGCTTTGGCCATATTAAACTGTCCTCCGAGTTCATTTTTCTCTTCAAAAAGAACCACTTGATGCCCTCGTTTTGCCGCTACGGTAGCTGCTTCTAATCCGGCTGGTCCAGCGCCTACAACGGCGATTTTCTTTGGGGTTTGTGTAGGCAAATGATTTAAAAGCGTTTCATGACATGCTCTTGGGTTTACAATACAGGAAGAAATTTGCATCGTAAAAGTGTGGTCTAAACAAGCTTGGTTACAAGCAATACAGGTGTTGATTTCTTCTGGGCGATTTTCAATGGATTTGAGCACCAAATCGGGATCGGCTAAAAAGGGGCGTGCCATCGATACCATATCAGCGGCTCCACTTTCCAACACTTCTTCAGCTACATCGGGCATGTTGATTCGGTTGGTCGTAATGAGCGGAATAGAGACTTCACCCATCATTTTTTTGGTAACCCAAGCAAAACCTGCTTTGGGCACCACTGTGCCAATGGTGGGGACACGCGATTCGTGCCACCCAATACCTGTATTGATGATTGTAGCTCCTGCTTCTTCAATGGCTTTTGCCAATTGAACGACTTCTTCCCAAGTACTTCCCCCTTCGACCAAATCGAGCATTGATAAACGATAAATGAGGATGAAATTTTCCCCAACCGCTGCTCGGGTACGACGAATAATTTCAAGCGGAAACTTGATTCGATTTTCATAGCTACCTCCCCAAGCGTCGTTGCGTAAGTTGGTTTTTTTTGCAATAAATTGGTTGATTAAATAACCTTCAGAACCCATTACTTCTACCCCGTCGTAGTTGGCAAACTGTGCCCATTTAGCGCAGTTGACATAATCTTCTATGGTTTGTTCAATTTCTTCTTCTGTAAGCTCGCGTGCAGGAAAAGGAGTGATGGGCGCTTTTGTATTGCTGGCAGATACATTATCGGGAGAAAAGCCGTAGCGGCCAACATGCAAGATTTGCATGCATATTTTTCCTCCTTCATCGTGAACTGCTTTGGTGATAATTTTATGCTTTTCAGCTTCCTCTTGGTTGTCTAACGGATGCCCAATAGGAATGGCTAAACCTTGTTTGTTTGGCGCTACACCTCCTGTAACAATGAGGCCAACTTGCCCACGGGCTCGTTCGGCATAAAAGGCAGCCAATCGAGGAATTCCACCTTCAATGTCTTCCAACATTGTGTGCATAGAACCCATTAATACACGGTTTTTTATGGTGGTAAAACCTAGGTCTAAAGGGGCTAGAAGCTTCGGGTAGGAAGTTGATGCTTTCATTTCTTCTTTTTTCTTTGAATCTACAATATTTATCGCTTTTTCAAACCTATTGAATTAGAATTTAATATTCAAATTTCAAACCAATTGAAAATAAATACCTATCTTACTGATTATGACAAATATAGCCCTAATTCTTTGTCTCGGTCTTTTTGTTTTTCAGCGTGGAAATACAGGAGATCAAACCTTTTCTCATCTTTTCCCTGAAGATGTCATTCATCTTCATACCAAAACCAGTTTAAAAATCAGCAATGAAACGGATCATGATATTATTGCTTTGGTAAGGGGGCAAAGAGACGAATACCTTCGCCATGTGTATATTCGGTCGCTAGAAGAACATACTTTTTCCGAAATGCCCCTTACCCGTTTTTATGTTCAGTTTAAATCTCAAAATTTTTATTTTGAAGACCTGGAGAGAACAGTGATGAATTTTGGAGAACAACACAAATTTCAATTTTTTTATGATCCCACCCAAAAAGCGGCCTACAAGAAAATAACGGAGGAAGATTTTTTCAAACATTAATATTTCGGTTTTTTCCTTCCCAGTTTTGGTGCTTATCTTTGAAAAAACACATCGTGAAAATGAATCAAAATTGGTGGAAAGAAGGCATTGTTTATCAAATATATCCACGCTCGTTTAACGACACCACAGGGAATGGATTTGGGGATATTGATGGAATTATTGAAAAACTAGATTATATCCAAGCCTTAGGGGCAACCATGATTTGGCTGTGTCCCGTTTATGAATCCCCCAATGACGACAACGGCTATGACATTTCAGATTATCGAAAAATTAGCGATGATTTTGGAGGGAATCCGGCTTTGGATCGCTTATTAGCAGCAATGCATCAGCGCGGTCTGCGTCTTATTATGGATTTAGTCGCAAATCATAGTTCAGACGAACATTACTGGTTTCAAGAAGCTCAAAAAAGCAAAACAAACCCCTATCATGACTATTACATTTGGAAGGAAGGTGTGCCCAATCGACCGCCCAACAATTGGCAGTCTGTTTTTAGTGGAAGTGCTTGGAAATGGAATGAAGCAACTTCAGAGTACTATCTTCACCTTTATACCCAAAAGCAACCCGATTTAAACTGGGAAAACCCCAAAGTGCGAGAAGAAATTTATGCCATTATTGATTTTTGGTTAAAAAAAGGAGTGGACGGTTTCCGAATGGATGTCATCTCTCTTATTTCAAAGCGATTGGATTTTTCAGATGTTCCCGAGGACATGCCTTTTATTGAGGTGATGGAAAAGCGGTATGCCAATGGCCCTCGCATTCACGAATTTTTAAAAGAAATGAATCGAAAAGTACTTTCTAAATACGATGTGGTATCCATAGGAGAGGGGCCTGGAGTGAATTTAGAACACGGTCCGCGTTACGTTTCTGCAGCAGAAAAAGAGCTCAATATGGTGTTTCATTTCGATCATTTAACCCTCGATTTTGGTCCGGAAGGAAAATACGACCCAGTGCCCTACGATTTTATTCGTTTTAAAGCCATTTTTAAAACTTGGGATGAAGCTCTTGCGCAAGATGGCTGGAACAGTATTTTCCTTGGTAATCACGATTTTTCTCGTATTGTCTCTCGCTTCGGAAACGACCGCGAGTATCATTATGCCTCGGCCACTCTTTTAGCGACACTGTTGATGACCTTAAGAGGCACACCCTACATTTATCAAGGCGATGAAATTGGAATGACTAACATTGCTCATTCTTCGATTGAGGCTTATGATGATGTAGAAACACGCAATGCTTGGAAAGCCGCTGAAGAGCAAGGAAAAGACATGCAGGCTTTTCTCAAAGCTGTGCATTGGCAAAGCCGCGATAATGCGCGTACACCCATGCATTGGAATGCCCAAAAAAATGGCGGATTTACCTCGGGACAACCTTGGATTGCCGTAAATACCAATGCGGCCCAAATTAACGTAGAAGCCCAATTCCAGAAGCCTCATTCGATTTGGACTTATTATCAAAAAATAATCGCATTTAGAAAAGCACATCCCGTTTTGATTTATGGCGCTTATACCGATCTTCTGCCCGAACATCCAGCTTTGTTTGCTTACCGTAGGGCAGACGATGAACAGACCTTTTTAATCCTTCATAATTTTAGTGATGCTGCTGTAGAAATTCCGATGGAGGTTAATCCAAAACAACTCTTGTTTTCTAATTATAATGAAAACAAAACGCAAACCCTTGCCGCTTGGGAAAGTAGAATTTACAGGGAATTATAATTTTTTCTCATAGCAATAAAAAGGGGAGGTGCTTTTTTGGGGAAAGAAAACTTCACCCACTTGGCGGTACCCTCTGTTGCGGTAAAACCGGTTGTTTCTTTCGTTTTTACTAAAGGTGTCTAAGCGCACAGAAAGGCAATTTTCTGTTCTTGCTTTTGTTTCTCCAAAATCCATCAAACGTTTTGCAATTCCCTTTTTTTGCCAAAGCGGGTGCACTGCTAACCGATGCACATAGAGCTGTTTTGCATGGGGAGTGAGCCAATCAATTTCCGTATAAAAGTTATCCATAAGATGAGAAAAAACCACACAGCCAATCACTTCATTGTCTAAGCTGTACACATGCATTTCCTTTTTTTGAATATCGTTTTGAAGGGTCTCTCGAGAAGGATATTTTTCATTCCATTGATAGATTCCTTGTTGGATGAGGTGAGCAGCGCAAGCATTGGTAATTTTCTTTATACAATCAAGGTCGTCCATGGTAGCTTTTCGAATCATCGTATATTTTTCTATCTTCAACAAAATTACTCAAATGAAAGAAATCGTAATGCGACTGTTGGTTTTGTTTTTTATTGGCTTTTTGGTTTATGGAATGGTTTATGCGGGAGCCTATACCGACCAACATGGCCTTTTATGGAAAACGGCTCTCCTTATTTTTGGAATTCAAGTTGTTGTTTTTCTTCCGTCTTATTTAGCAAAAACCGAGCATTTTTTTGATTTAACAGGAGGTTTAACCTATCTCTCCGTAATGCTTTTTTTAGGCTACCATCAAGTAACTACTTTTCAGCGGTGGGACCTAAGGAGCATTCTTTTGATCGTTTTTATTTCTTTATGGGCCATTCGTTTAAGCGTTTTCTTATTTACGCGTGTCCACAGGGTTGGAAAAGATGGGCGTTTTGATGAAATTAAATTGAGCTTTACCCGCTATTTACTCACGTGGGTTATTCAAGGCCTTTGGGTATTTATGTGCACCTATCCGGCACTTATTGTTTTGGTTTCTCCAGAAGAAAAGGAAGTGATTTTTCTTGGACTAGGCGCATTTTTATGGGTCTTGGGTTGGGGCTATGAGGTGGTAGCGGATTACCAAAAAACAAAGCACAACAAGAACCCAGAGCAAAAAGGGAGGTTCATCGCTTCTGGGTTGTGGAAACAATCGCGACATCCCAATTATTTTGGAGAATGGTTGCTTTGGACAGGAATTACCTTAATGGCCATTCCCGTGGTGCAATCCACCCAATGGGTTGCGATTGTCACTCCTTTTTTTGTCTACCTATTGCTCAACAAAGTAAGCGGGGTAAATTTGCTCGAAACACGGGCAGACGAAAAATGGGGCTCAGATGCAGCCTACCAAACATATAAAAAAAACACGCCCGTTTTTTTCCCTAATCTTTTTAACTAAAAGCAATCCATTATGACAGACAAAGAATTACAAGAACAAGCCGAAGCCAATGTGGGTTTTTATAAACATTTGCTTACCTATATCATCGTTAATTTGGGTTTAATCGTAATCGATTATTACGATAACGGAAGAATAGACTGGGCACTTTATCCATTGTTGGGATGGTTTGTAGGCTTGCTAACCCATTACATTCAAATCAATTCCTTTAAGCTTTTTTCTGTAGAAAAAGAGAAAGAGCGATTGCGCAATAAAAGCCGCTAGTTTAGGCAATCTATTTCGTAGGTGGTCCAATCGGCAGTGGTGTCGCTATTGTCGAAATAAAAACACCTTTTTTCGCCGTTGGGGAAAGTTATTTTTTTGGTATACCCCGAAGGGATATGTGCCCCTGTAGGCAGCACTTCATGACCGTCTGCAAAAGCCAAATCGACCTCAACAGTCAAGGTTCCTTGCTCGGAGGCCCAGTTGCGAATTTCTCCTTCCAATTGAGCCCATTCTCCACGGTTAAGTTGATCTTTTTGAAGTGTACAATTTAAAAATGAAAAGGTGGCATAGAGATTTTCATAGGTATCGGTAAAAGCCGCCGCTGGAGCAAGGTGGCCTCTGTCCCATGGATTGTTGTAATAGTCATCGTTGTCTGAAGTGATGATTGAATCCACCTCATAGAATTGCATGCTTCCACGATCAAATTGTTTTTCAATGGGGCGTACTTGATAACGAATCCAGTTGGGTTGTTCAAAAACTTCGTTGTAAGAAACCGTAAAAATACTTCCTTCAATAAGCACTTCTGCCCGCGGATCCCAATCTTTTACAACCACGGTTGGTTCTGGGGGAGGCACACAACAGTCTTCTCCACTAGAACAAGAGGCAAAAGGCAATGCCAGAAACATTGCTATCCAAAAACCACTGCTTTTTCTTTTTTGGGCATCGTTGTAAAGGTTGTATTTTTGAACTAAAAATGAGTCATATTCTCGTCTTACTCTTCTTTATTGTGCAACAAAGATATGAAACCCAACCGTACGAAGTCATCGGGAAAATCGATACAATTGAAATCCGTTTTTACCCTTCTGCCATGAAGGTTAGCGTGGACCGTTCTTTGGCTAGTGCCAATTCATTCAACGCGCTTTTTCGATACATTTCAGGGGAAAATGAAGCGAATCAAAAAATAGCTATGACGACTCCCGTATACCGCTATACCCATCCCGGTGCGGAGGAAACCATGGCTTTTGTGCTTCCTAAAAAATACCAAGATTCTGCACCAAAACCTTTGCGAAAAGGGGTCGAGGTCTACCGCTCAGAACCTGGTTTTTTTGCCGCAATTACCTACGGAGGATATTCCAATTCAGCGAAAGAAGAAAAGTACAAAAGCGCTTTGATAAATAAATTGAGTCAAAGCAATATCCAAACGATGGGAGAAGCGTTTATTCTTTCCTACGATGCGCCTTTTAAATTTTACAACCGCAAAAATGAAATTCTAATCGCGATTGAAAAACAGAATTGATTTATTCCTTTACCAAATAGTCTAAAGAAAGCGATTTGAATTCACGATTAAAATTGTTTACTTCTTTATCCAAAAGCGATTGGTAGGCGTTTAGGTGTTTTTCAATTTTCCCTGTGAGTTCATTTTTCACCGCAATATCTTGTTGCGTTGGAGGAAAATCGTCCATCATTACCAAATTGTTCAAATGCCCCAATTTATTGGTTAATCGAATCGGGTAATTAAGCGGATCTTGATTGCTTCTGTTTTTTGTTTGGTACAAGGCCTTTTCTATCGAACTTAATTCATCCGTTATTTTTGTTGCTAGTTCGCGTAACTCTTTTGCTTTCTCGTCCCCAGCATAGTTTTTCTTAAAGGCATCGAGTTTTCCATTTAAGGCTCTAATTTTTTCAATGGTTGTGTGAGCGTTGTCTATGGTGGCATTAATTTCTGTTACAAAATCAAACTGAGCTTGCATTTGGTCTACACTCGATTCTGATAAGGGGTTGGGAAGAAGCGTAAACGATTGCTTCTGGGTCTTTTTGTTGAAAATAAGTTCTACCGAATATTCCCCAGGAACGGCTTTCGCTCCAGCAAGAGAAGCGCTCCAAAGAATCATGTTTTTTAAGCGTTTGGGTTTTTTATAGCGCATGTCCCAAACAAATTGATTCCCTCCTTTTTTCACTTTGAGACTATTTTTAGTATCCTTGTTTTTGAAGTGTCTAATTTCTTCTCCCTCAGCATTTAAAAAGCGTAACGCTATTTCGTCTTCTTCAGGATTATAGTTTTCTAAATTGAAATGGACAACAACTCCATTGGGAAGATTTGTTCCTGCAGTAAGCGAGCTTCTTCCTCCTCTTCCTGAAAGGCGATACGCAGTTTTAGGTTGAAAAAGATGGGTTTTTCCTTGATTTGGATTCAACTGGTGAAGTACCGTTAAATCGTCTAAAATCCAAAGACTTCTCCCTTGGGTAGCCACAATGAGACTGTTGTCTTTTACGGTTGCATCGGTGATGGGTACGATGGGTAAATTTTGTTGGAATTCTTTCCATGAGCGCCCATCGTCAAAAGAAATGTACATGCCATTTTCGGTTCCAGCATAGAGCAAGCCTTTTTTAGCGGGATCGGCGCGTAAAACACGCGTAAAATGTTCCTCTTTTATTCCTTTTGTGATTAGTGTCCAGCTGTTTCCATAATCCGTTGTTTTATAAAGGTAGGGGGTGAAATCTCCCATTTTATAGCGGGTACCTGCCAAGTAACAAACAGCAGGATCAAAAGGAGAGGGTTCTATGCTATTGATCATCATCCATTCCGGCATATTTTTGGGAGTAACTTCTTTCCAAGCTTTCCCACGATTTTGAGTTAAATGGACACGACCATCATCGCTCCCCACCCACAACATTTCTTTGTCTATCGGTGATTCATTTGCTGCAAAAATTGTACAATAATATTCTACTCCTGTGTTGTCTTGCGTAATTGGCCCTCCAGAGGAAGTTAGTTTTTCGGGAGCGTTCCGGGTTAAATCGGGACTGATTACTTCCCAGCTTTGCCCCTCATTTTCACTCACATGAACATGATTCGAAAAGGCGTATAGGCGATTGGGGTGGTGTTTACTGAATAAAATAGGGAAGTTCCATTGGAAGCGGTATTTCATTCCTTCCGCTCCATATCCCATAGGATTATCTGGCCATACATTGATCCCCCTTACGCTTTTTGTTTTATGATTTACTCGGGTGAGGTACCCCCATAACTTCCTCCATAGACAATGTCGTTGTCTTCAGGGTCTACGGCAATATGGGCCGATTCTCCTCCTGCTGTGGATTCCCAATTGTCTTCGCTGAGGTAACGCCCAAAACCACGGTGATCAATCCGCAGGGTTGAATTGTCTTGTTGGGCCACATAAATACGGTAAGGGAAGGCGTTGTCGGTCGTTACTCTATAAAACTGAGCTGTAGGCTGGTTGTGGTAGGTGCTCCAGCTTTGTCCGCCATCGTAAGAAATTTGTGCTCCTCCATCATCTGCTATGATCATGCGTTGGTTGTTTTCAGGAGCAATCCATAAATCGTGATGATCTCCATGTGGAGCACGATGGGCGGAGAATGTTTTTCCACCATCGGTAGAGTGGTGGTAGGCCACATTCATCACATACACCCCATCTTCGTCTTGTGTGTCGGCATAAATTTTAGAATAGTACCAAGCGCGTTGGCGCAGGGCTCTGCTGTCATTCACATGTTTCCAAGTATTCCCTCCATCTTCCGATCGGTAGATGCCTCCTTTTTCTTGGTGTTCAACAATTGCCCATAATCTATCGGGTTTTACCGGGGATGCCGTTATTCCAATGATCCCTAATGTGCCTTCTTCAAATCCTTTATTCTGACTGATTTTTTGCCACGTTTCTCCGCGGTCTGAACTTTTCCATAAAGCAGATCCTTCTCCACCACTACTCAAGCTGTAGGGCGTTCTCTGCATTCGCCATGTTGCGGCATACAGTACTCGCGGATTGGTAGGGTCCATCACCAATTCTACTGCGCCAGCATGGGCATTTACAAAATGGACTTGCCTCCAATTTTTTCCTCCATCAGTACTCTTGTATACTCCTCTTTCTTGTGTGGGTTTATAAATATTTCCTAAAACGGCAGCATAAACAATGTCCGCATTTTGGGGGTCTATCACAATTCTGGGGATATGCCTCGACTTTGGTAAACCGATAAACTTCCATGATTTACCTGCATCAACGGTTTTCCACATCCCGCTTCCAGAAGACACATTGCCTCGAACTGTTACTTCCCCTCCTCCTACATAAATGACATTAGAATCGCTAGGAGCCACGGCAATTGAGCCTATACTTCCTCCAAAATAGCCATCAGAAATGTTTTTATAGGTTTTTCCTCCATCTTCTGTTTTCCATACGCCTCCCCCAGTAGCACCGAAATAATATCGGTTTGGGTCATTGGGAATTCCTGCAACAGCGGCAGAACGTCCACCTCGGAAAGGGCCTAGTTCCCTATAGGCTAGCGATGCATAGGCTTCACTAGAAAAGGAAATAGGTTTTGCTTTTTTGCGTTTCTGCGCCTGAAGATGATGGCCTGAAAAGCCAACAAAGGCAATAAAAAGGAAAAGAAGAAAAGGATGACTAAAGTGTTTTGCTGAGGTTTTCATTGTTAAAATATTTTTATCAAATTACAAAAATTAATAGGTTTCCAAATCCATCCTTAGTTCGGTTGCTCAATTTTTTCTTTTGGACTTTTTTAAAAGATGGAAGTATCGTCTTTTATTTTCTCCCATTCCTCCCACCAGTCGGGAACGAGAATCCCGCATGGTTTTCGCATTGGGTCGTACTTTCGATTGACTGAGATTATGTACTCCTTCGTGTTGGATTGCGTTGAGAAGTCTTGGTCTTGTTTGCTCTTCTTTGGGGACTTGTTTTTCATTGTAAAATTATTTTTATCAAATTACAAAAATTAATAGGTTTCTAAATCCATCCTTAGTTCGGTTGCTCAATTTTTTCTTTACTTTCGAAACTGATTATCCTTTTATGCGTCATTCTATATCTTTTTGGATTCTCTTTTTGTGGGCAATGTTTTTCACGCATTGTACTTCCCTAGAGAACGGAAACCCTTCTCCAGAAGAATTCAACGATTATGATTTATTGTACAGTTACAACGGCATCAATATGCGTTTCGAAAAATTGAATATCATTTATTTGTTCAAGCAAATTGCTTTGGGAGCCGAGTTTGGTGGTTCTTCTCGTGTGATTCGCAAATGGAAAACTCCCATGCGCCTTTTTGCAACGGGTGAAATGACAGCAGAATTGCAGCGTGAATTGACCTTAGTGATTTCAGAAATTAATGATTTGACAGGGGAGACCTTTTTTATTGAACAAGTCAGCGATTCCCTCTCGGCTAATTTTTATGTTTATGCAGGTGAAAAAATTGCTTTTGCACGGCGTTTTCCCTCCCTAGCCAATTATTTGGACGAAAACCTCGGATTGGTATCCATTCATTATAACGAACAGCACGAAATCCATCAAGGGGAGGTGTTTATTGATGTATATCGAACAACCCCGAGAAAACAATTGCACATCTTAAGAGAAGAAATTACGCAGGGACTGGGGCTTCTCAATGACTTAAAATACAATAGAGAAAGTATTTTTTATGCCGAAGAATCGCACGTCAATCAGTACGCTCCACAAGATCGCGAAGTGATTCGTTTGTTATATCATCCGTTAATGCCTACAGGGATTGGTGAAGACGCGGTTGACCAGGTAGGAAAACAGATTTTCGGAATTTAGAATTATTTTTTTCGAAAAGGAAGCACTCGAAAAGAACTGCTTTTTCCCAGTAATTTCCTGTTAAAGAAAACAACGGATGCTGCTAGCAAAAGAAAAAGCATTTGTAAAAAGAACAGGGTTATTTTCATACCGATTATTTTTTACAAAATTAAATGCAAACGACAGAGGGCTTACCTAAGGGCAAAAAAAGTTTTTAACAAGTTACTAAGAATGAATTAGTTAACTTTTAAAACGAGTTTTCCGTTTTTCTCTCCCGAGAACAAGCGGAGAAAGGTTTCGTGAAAATTTTCGATGCCTTCATAAATATCTTCACGGCTTTTTAATTTTCCTTCCATCATCCAGCCTGCCATTTCTTTCATGGCCAATCCGTAGTCTTCAGCGTAATCCAAAACCACCATTCCTTTCATACTGGCTCTATTCACCAAAAGGGAAAGGTAGTTTTTAGGTCCGTTTACTGCTTTAGTGTTGTTGTATTGCGAAATGGCTCCACAAATAACTACGCGGGCATTTTTTCTTAAATAAACGAGTGCAGCATCCAAAATATCACCCCCTACATTGTCGAAATAGACATCAATGCCTTTGGGGCAATGTTGCTTTATGCTTTTTAAAAGGTGTTCATTTTTATAATCTATTGCCGCGTCAAACCCAAGTTCTTGGGTAATGTAGTCGCATTTTTCTTTTCCACCTGCAATACCAATAACGGTACAACCTTTTATTTTGGCGATTTGCCCTACAATGCTTCCCACGGCTCCTGCCGCTCCAGAAACCAAAACAATATCTCCTTCTTTAATTTGTCCTTCTCTTAAAATGCCAAAGTAAGCAGTCATTCCCGGCATTCCCAAAGTTCCAATATAAGCGGGAAGGGGAGCTCGATTAGGATCTACGCGGTACAGTTGTTCCCCTCGACTGATTTGATGGGTTTGAACACCCCCCAGCCGGTAACAAAATCTCCTTTTTGAAAGGGAGTGGTTCCGCAACAATCGATGACTTTACCCACTGTTCCAGCCCGCATAACTTCCCCTACCCCTACGGGAGGAATATAGGATCGCGTTTCGTTCATCCATCCACGCATTGCAGGATCCAACGAAATGTAATGCTGTTCAATCAGCATTTCACCTTCTTCGAGTGCTTTTAATGGTGTTTCGGTTAAGGTCCAGGTGTCTTTTTCTGGAAGTCCTAAAGGACGTTTGGCTAGGATTTGTTGTTTATTTATCATGTTTAAAGCTAATCAAAATTAATAGAAAGTCGCATCCCCTTTTTTGGGATTCTTACAGAGCGAGTTATAACGGCACTTCAATGCTGTTTTTAAGTTTTACTTTCTGATTGTTGATGTAAAGTTCAGCTTCATGTTGTCCAACCGAACACTCAAAATGATTTTTGGAAATTCCGATGGTATAGATGACCCCCCTAAAATTGATTTTAAACGTCATTTGCTTCCAATCTTTAGGCAATCGTGGTTGGAAACTCAACACATTATCTCTTACGCGCATTCCAGCAAACCCTTCTACAATACTCATCCACGTTCCTGCCATGGAGGTAATGTGAAGCCCTTCGTGAACTTCAGCATTATAATCGTCCAAATCCAGGCGAGCTGTTCGAAGGTAAAACGTATAAGCTTGCTCGTCTTTTTTCAGTTTTGCTGCTAAAATAGCATGCACACAGGGCGATAAAGAAGATTCGTGAACGGTAAAGGGTTCGTAAAAATCATAGTTTTTTTCTAATTCCTCCGTAGCAAAATGATCTTCAAAAAAATAAAAGCCTTGCAAAACATCGGCTTGCTTAATAAAAGGGGATCTCAGAATACGGTCCCATGACCAATGCTGGTTAATGGGTCGTTCTTCGGGAGACAAGCTATTTGCTGTCTCGAGCGATTTGTCTAAAAATCCGTCTTGCTGGAGCACAATCCCTTTGGAAAGTTCCAGAGGAAGATACATTTTTGTTGCAATGCTTTGCCATTCTTCCAGCTCTTTGGAATCGAACTGTGTTTTCTTTTCAATGGTTGCCCAATTTTTTGAAGAAGTCTTCTTTAGCAATTCAATTTGTTCTGTTGTGTAGGACAAACACCATTTTGCACTATAGTTGGTGTACCAATTGTTGTTGATATTGTTTTCGTATTCATTAGGCCCCGTAACTCCTAAGATGACGTACTGTTTTTTTTGTTCTGAAAAACTAACACGTTGTGCCCAAAAACGAGCAATACCGATGAGCACCTCCAAGCCCATTTCTTTGATATAAGAAGTATCTCCGGTGTAGCGGGTATAATTGAAAATGGCAAAGGCAATGGCACTGTTTCTATGAATTTCTTCAAAGGTTATCTCCCATTCGTTATGGCATTCTTCCCCATTCATAGTTACCATTGGGTAGAGAGCGGCTCCTTTAGAAAAGCCAAGTTTTTCTGCATTTTCAATCGCCCGATCCAATTGAAGGTATCGGTACTTGAGTAAGTTTCTAGCGACAGTTTCATTTTTAGTGGCCATGTAAAAAGGCAAGCAATAGGCTTCGGTATCCCAATAGGTGCTTCCTCCATATTTTTCTCCAGTAAATCCTTTGGGTCCAATATTTAATCCGGCATCTTTTCCGGTATAGGTTTGATTGAGCTGAAATATATTAAACCGAATGGCTTGTTGTGCTTTTTCATCTCCTTCAATATGAATATCGGCACTTTCCCACACCTTATCCCATGCTTTTTCTTGTTCTTTTTCTAGGGTTGAAAATCCTTTTTTGACAGCACTTTCAAGGGTTTCCATTGCCGTGGGGTAAAGCTTTTCTTCAGCTAGATTTCTGCTGTTGACATAGCCGCCAAATTTCACCAATTCGCAAGAAGTTTGTGCGGGGAGGGTGGTTTTAAAACACACCCCTATTTTTTTGTCTTCATTCAAGGGAACTTTTTCTGCGGCCACCGCTTGCTTATCTACCCAAAGATGAGCTTCCATAAAGCTCCCCACATGAAAGTTCGTTTTTAAGGTATGGGTTTGAATATACGCTCTTTGGTCTTCGATTTTTTTCTCGTCTACCGCCCAAAATTGATCGTCCCAATTGCTGTCTTGGTTGCTTATTCCAGCATCTAAATAGGGGATGAGCGTTAGATCAACTTCTTGGTTGGAGGTAAGGGAGTAAGCAATAGCTCCAAGCTGATCGTTGGCCATAGACAAAAATCTTTTGCTTTCAATTGCTAGGGTGATCCCATTAAAAACGGCAGTAAAGCTACGCACATAAACCCCCGTTTTCATATTGAGTTCTCTTCGATAGTTTTGAATGCTTGTGGCTTGATTTAAATCGAAAAGCTCTCCGTTGATTTCCACATGAATCCCAATCCAGTTGGGTGCGTTCAGTACTTTTGCAAAGTATTCGGGATATCCGTTTTTCCACCAACCTACTCGGGTTTTATCGGGATAATAAACGCCTCCAACATAACTTCCTTGGAAACTTTCTCCGCTGTAATCTTCTTCAAAATTGGCACGTTGTCCCATCGCCCCGTTTCCTAAGCTAAAAATACTTTCAGAGGCCTCTACATTTTCAGGATTCCACTCTTCTTCAATAATTTTCCAAGGGTGCGTGCTATAGTTGTTTAAATTCATTCTTTAAAGTGTTTCAATAAAATTGGGTGTGATTTCATCCATTTGGGTAAAGCAGTAATCAGCTTTTTTTACCTCTTCCGCTCCTCCCATACCGATGGCGGTCATTCCAGCGTTTTTTGCAGCTTGAATGCCTGCGGCGGCATCTTCAAAAACAAGGCATTTTTCGGGGGAATGCTTTAGTTTTTCAGCCCCTTTGAGAAACACCTCTGGATTGGGTTTGGAGTGCTGAACATCATTCCCATCTACAATGGCATCGAAAAGGTGTTCGATGTTTAATTTTTTTAAAATCAATCGTGCATTTTTACTAGCCGATCCAAGCGCTACGGGAATGTTATTGGCTTTGGCATAATGCAAAATATCGAGAACGCCTGGAAGGATTTCTTTGGTATCCATTTGTTCTATTTGTGCCAGGTAATCTGCATTTTTTTCGATGAGAAATTGATTTTTTTGCTCTTCGGTCAATTTCACTTCTGCCCAATCTAAAATCCGCTCTAAGGAGGCAACGCGGCTTACGCCCTTTAGTTGTTCGTTTTGAGCTTCTGAAAGTTGAAAGCCTACTTTTTCTCCAATTCTTTTCCAAGCAAGAAAATGGTATTTAGCGGTATCTACAATGACTCCGTCCAAATCAAAAATAAATGCGTTCATAAATAATTATTTACAGTGATAGTCAGCGGCACGAGTGGCAATCTGTCCGTGTGGTTTAATGTTTACTTTGTAGCCTAAAGAATTGGCCCAACCGCGGGTCGCATTAACGAGTTTATTGGATTTGAAATTTTCATCTTCGTTGTAATCCATATCAATTTCAGCTCTGATTTGCAGTTGTTCTTTAAGCCATTCGGCGACTTCAATACTTAGTTCAGTTTCTTTCCAAAGGCGCGTCCATAGGTCTTTAATTTTGGGCACTCCGCTTTTTGATAAAATGTAGTGCACCCCTCGGTTTCCAAATCGGTAGGCAATGACGGTGATGTAATGTGTTTTTTTGGCGATACTTTGCGAATCCGTTCCGATATGAATGTCGACATAAGGATTGGCTTGGAGTACCTTTTTGGTGTGTTCAATGGCATCAATTTCATTTCCACGAATATCACGAAATGCTATTCCTTCTGTCATTATTCGAAGATAGAATTTTTCTTCTTATTTTCCATTAAGCTCGCTGTCTAACCCACTTTTTTTTGCCATTGTTTTTTCACTTTTTCAGATAAATAAAGAATCGCCAACATATTAGGGATACACATTAAGGCAAAAGAAACATCGATTAAACTAATCACTACATCCACAGTAACCACTGCCGAAAGTACAATACTCCCTAAATAAATATAGTTGTACACTTCTCCCTTATTCGAGGGAAGTAAAAAACGAAGGCATTTTACCCCGTAATAGGAATAACTCAAAAGAGAAGATAAACCAAACACGAGTACCATGAGGAGTAATAGTTGGTCTCCCACCCCATAAAAAAGGGTTTCAAAAGCGGCCAAAGTAAGTGCAATTCCATTGTTTTCTCCATGCAATTCTACTCCACTAATTAAGATGATTAATCCAGTGATGGAGCAAACCAAAACGGTGTCGAGTAAGGGACCCAATGCCCCAACCAATCCCTCGTGTAATGGATTTTTAGTTTCCGATTGTCCGTGGTACATTGGGGCAGTACCCACTCCACTTTCATTGGAAAAAACAGCGCGGCGAATTCCCAACAATACCAAGCCCCAAAAACTACCGGTGGCTGCGGTATCAAGCTGAAAGGCATTTTCAAATATAGATTGAAAAGTGGGAAGAATTTGATTGGCGTTCGCGGCTAAAATATAGATTCCCATTCCAAAATAAAGCAGTACCATAATCGGCACCAATTTGGAAGTTACTCGAACAATTTTTTGTAGCCCACCTAAAATTACCCATGCACTTAAAAGGGTAAAAACTATTCCTAAAGCCACTTTCCAGTAAAGGGGGTCGAAACGAGAAAAAGAACTTGGCTCCACCACGGTAATGATGGTTTGCGTGAGTTGATTGGTTGTAAATGCAGGAAGCACTCCAAAAAGGCCAGCTCCAGCAAATAAAATTCCAAGTGATTTTCCATATTTTGGAAGGCCTTTGGTCATGTAGTACATCGGGCCTCCTAGGGAGTTCCATCTTCTTCTTTTTCACGAAGTAAAACGGCCAGCGAACAGCTGTAAAATTTTATGGTCGACCCAATGAAAGCCGTAATCCACATCCAAAGCAAAACGCCTGGGCCACCCATGTACAGTGCTATCGCCACTCCTGAAATGTTTCCTAGTCCGACAGTAGAAGCCATAACGGCAGAAAGGGCTTCAAAACGAGATATCCCTTTTTGTTTTTCACTTTGAAATAGCAAACGCCATCCCAAACGCAAATGCCGAAAGGCATACCCTCTTGAATGCACCAATAAATAGAGACCTCCGCCCACTACCAAGGTGAACATGATCCATTCTAAAGGCACAATGAGGGCTTGAAAAAAATCCGTTAACAATTCCATAGGGGAAAGATAGAAAAGCTGGATGAACTGAGGTCATTTCCTCTGAATTATTCGTCTTTTACAACGATAAAGGTGGCTTTGCTGCCCGTGGCTAAATTCCATCGATTGGCCATTAGTAAATTGCCTTGCTCGTCATAGACTCTTACTTCTGCAGTGTTAGGGCCCGATTCTCCTTGATTTAATGCTACAAAATCAATTTTATTGAAGCCAACGGTTAATTCCACTTCGAGTTTTTGATAGCTTTCTTGGAGGAGCAAATTGGGAAAACGCACGGCATCGTTCATTCGTACTTGCACCCTGTCGCCGTCGGGATGCTGGTGATCGCGAAAAACAATACGCACTCGATCGCTTTTACTTTTGATATCACCTAAATATTGATCAACTTTAAAATCGCCAGGATTCATCTCTGCTTCGGGGCGATTAAGCCTTTTTAAATACTGATCTCCCGGGTTGAGAAATTCTTCTTTTAACCCCATTTGAATGTCTTTTTCAAAACTTTGGGGAGCCGCATTGGGATTGGGTGTTTGTTCTAAAAAGTTCTTTTGAAGGAAATCGGGCAAGGGGTTTTTGTTGGGAATTTTTAGCAGGGATTTTGAATTAGGATCGACCTTGATTTTCTTTTCCAAAGGCTGGGTTTCCACTTGACTCCAAACACCCTTACAGACCATCAAGAATAGAATTGCTAAAATTACTCTTCCCCTTTTCATGCTATAAAATTAGCCATTCTTTACCCGCATAAAAAAGGTTTTAACAGGGAATTAAGGGTTGAAGGGATGAAATTCAAAAAGAGAGGAAATGCATAACAAGAGATTTGGTTCTATAAATATATTGTAAATTCAGAGCAATAAATCTATTGAATTATGCAGTTGAATGCACTGGACTGGGGCATTATTTTCCTTTTTTTCCTTTTTAGTTTGGCCGTAGGCTTGTGGGCTTCTAAAACTGCAGGCAAAAGCAAGCAAGCCTTTTTCTTATCGGGGCGCAATATGCCTTGGTGGCTCTTGGGTATTTCCATGGTGGCAACCACTTTTTCAGCGGATACGCCAAATCTTGTAACCGATATTGTTCGCAAAAATGGCGTGGCAGGAAATTGGGTCTGGTGGGCTTTTTTACTCACAGGAATGCTTACGGTTTTCGTTTATGCGCGTTTGTGGCGAAAATCGGGGGTGTTGACCGATTTAGAATTTTATGAATTGCGATATAGTGGAAAAGAAGCGGCATTTCTTCGTGCTTTTCGCGCTCTTTATTTGGGGGTTTTTTTTAATATCATGATTATGGCGGGGGTTTGTTTGGCCGCTATCAAAATAGGAAATGTGATGTTGGGGCTTTCTCCTGTAACCACTATTGCTTTGGCGTCTGTTGTTACTGTAATTTACAGTTTGCTCGGGGGACTGAAAGGGGTGATAATCACCGATTTTTTCCAGTTTATACTCGCGATGGGAGTTACTTTTTTTGCAGCCTATTATATCATCGATTTACCTCAAATTGGTGGGTTAACCCAGCTTTTGCAACATCCCAATGTTGTCGATAAACTTTCTTTTATTCCTTCTTTTGAACAGCGGGAGGTGTTTATTACTCTTTTTGTGCTTCCATTGGCTGTTCAGTGGTGGAGCGTTTGGTATCCTGGTGCTGAGCCAGGAGGGGGGGGCTATATCGCTCAGCGAATGCTTTCTGCCAAAACCGAAAAGCATGCCGTTTTGGCCACGCTTTTATTCAATATAGCACACTATGCGCTTCGTCCCTGGCCATGGATTTTAATTGCCCTTGCTTCCCTAGTTATCTTTCCCGATTTAGCAAGTTTGCAAGCCACTTTTCCTGCCATTGAAGGCAACTTAATCGCCGATGATTTAGCCTACCCCGCCATGATGAATTTCTTACCCAATGGATGGATGGGCTTGGTTTTAGTTTCTTTGATTGCCGCCTTTATGTCCACTATTTCCTCTCACCTCAACTGGGGCTCTTCCTATGTGGTGCACGATTTTTATCATCGTTTTGTGAATCCGAATGCCTCTGAAAAAAAACTGGTACAAGTGGGGCGGTGGTCTACCTTCTTTTTGATGCTTGCAGCAGCTTTGTTTGCTTTGGTTTTATCCAACGCTTTACAGGCGTTTCAAATTCTATTGCAAATCGGAGCAGGAACCGGCCTCTTGTTTATTCTGCGCTGGTTTTGGTATCGCATTAATGCCTACAGTGAGCTTACCGCTATGATAGTTTCCTTTTTAATAGCGCTTTATTTACAAGTTGTTCACCCTGCACTTGGCTTTGTGGCTATTCCCAACGACATCCAATTGCTTTTGAGTGTTGGAATAACCACCCTTGCTTGGGTATTGGTTACACTTTTAACACCACCATCGTCTATGGCTACGTTAGTTGAGTTTGTAAAAAAAGTGCAACCCGGCGGAAAAGGATGGGCTACTGTGGAAGCGCACCTTCCTAAACCGGTATCAAACACTCCTTGGAATGTACCTCAAGGCCTTTTGTGTATGCTATTGGGAACCTATATGGTTTATGCTTTTCTCTTCGGAATAGGTTTTGCTTTGTATGGCGTTTTTTACTCTTCTGTTTTCCTTTTTGTGACTGCACTGATAGCGGGCTATGCTTTACTCCAACAAATGAAAAAAATGACTTTTTAACCTAAAAGCATTCCCGCAATAGTGGCTGAGAGTAAGGAAACTAAAGTTCCCCCTATAACGGCTTTTATTCCCAATTCTGAAAGTGTTTTTCTTTGGTTAGGTGCCAATTCTCCAATTCCACCCAACTGAATTCCGATGGAAGAAAAGTTAGCAAAACCACACAACATAAAGGTAGCCATGGTAATGGATTTTTGATAGTTCAGTTGCACTTCCCCTCCCAAACGTTTTAGCTCGGCCAGTTGTGTGAAGGCAACAAATTCATTGGCAGCCAGTTTAATGCCAAGAAGTTGGCCTATGGCGGCCATGTCTTCCTTTGCGATACCAATAATCCACATGAGTGGTGCAAAGGCATAGCCTAGTATAAAATCGATAGAAAGTTCTTAGTAAGCGGTGTTTTCTGCAATAAGTGCATTGAGATTCAGCAATTCTCCGAGCCCTCCTAAAAGGTCGTTCGCCAATGCCAAAAGCGCAACAAATACGAGCAGCATTGCCCCTACATTGACGGCTAGCCGAATCCCTTGTGTGGTTCCGTTGGTAATTGCCGAAAGAAAGTTTTCGCCAAATTCATTGCGCGAAATGTTGTAGTCTTGCTGGGTAGTGTGGGTTTTGTTGGGAACTATGATTTTCGAAATCGCTACTGCTCCTGGAGCCGCCATTACTGATGCCGCAATAAGATGTTGTGTTATCGCCAAGCGCTCCGATGGATTATCGCTGCTTAAAAAGCCGACATAAGCGGCCAATACACTTCCAGCTACGGTGGCCATTCCCCCTACCATAACCACATAGATTTCAGAGCGACTCATCTTATCCAAGTAAGGTTTAATCAAAAGCGGTGCTTCGGTTTGTCCCAAAAAAATATTCCCAGTGAGGGAGAGACTTTCCGCCCCTGAAATGCGTACAATTTTTCGCAGCGCCCAAGCAAGAAAACCCACTACTCTTTGAATGAGTCCTAAATAATATAAAATGGAGGTAAGGGCCGAGAAAAAAACTATAACGGGTAGCACTTGAAAAGCGAAGACATAGCCAATTTCTTCAACATTGGTGAGTCGGTCAAACATAAATGCACTCCCCGCTAGGGTATATTCAATTACTTTAATGAATACTTTCCCCACCATTTCAAATCCTTTTTGAATAAAAGATATTTTTAAAATACCTATACCTAGAAAAATTTGAGTAGCTAGCGCTATGGATACGGTTTTCCAAGGGATGTTTTTACGATCGCCACTAAATAAGTAAGCCAGCCCTAACAAGGCAACAATGCCTGTTAGTTCACGCAATAAACTTTCTATAGAAAAACCAGATGAAGGAATAAAATCCATATGAATGTACTATTCTTTATTGATAGACACGAATATAGTCAATGTAATAGTCTTGTGGAAAAATTGTATCATCTACATTTGGACCTCCAAAATTACCACCAATTGCTAAGTTAAGTAATAAGAAGAACGGCTGATTGAAAGGCCATGTTTCTTCATTGTACACTTCCGGTTGGTAGGTGTATACTTTTGTTCCATCTACAGCAAAAGAGATTTGAGTTTCCTGCCAATCGACTTCAAAAATATGATACCCTTCTTCTATTCCTTCGATGTATTTTGTTTCGGTATTGATGGTGTTTCCAAAACTGCTTTGTGTATGCAGGGAGGTAAAAATTTCACCCGGTTTTTTTCCTACATATTCCATTACATCAATTTCTCCACATCGGGGCCATCCAACTTCGGTTATGTTGTTTCCCAAAAGCCAAAAAGCGGGCCACAAACCTTCTCCTTGAGGCAGTTTTACTCTTGCTTCTATGCGTCCATATTGAAACGACTTTTTCCCTTGAGTGGTAATGCGGGTAGCGGTGTATCGGTCCTCTTCTTTGTTGGCGCGAATAATGAGTTTTCCGTCTTCAAAGCGGTGATTGGTTGTCGTATAAATTTGCCGTTCGTTGTTTCCCCAACCGCATAGTTTGGGGCAACCGTTTCCAAGTTCAAAATTCCAAACGTCCTGATTTAGTTCTTGGCCGTTGAACTCTTCCGACCAACCCAATTTCTGATTTTGCCCTTGACAAGAAGAGATGCTTGCACAGAGCAAAATCAGAAGGTAAAGTTGTTTAATTGAGAACAAAATCTGCACTTCTTTTAGTGGTGGAATCGGCTCCAATATAAATAGAGAAATCGCCTGGTTCAGCTGTCCATTCTCCAGCGCCATTATAGAATGAGAGTAGCTTTTCGTCTATGGTAAAGCTAATTTCTTTGCTTTCCCCTGCTTTTAATTCCACCAGTTCAAAACCTTTCAATTCACGTGTCGCTCGTGTTGCGGAAGCATAATGATCTTTTAGATACAACTGAACGACTTCTTTTCCAGTTACTTTTCCCGTATTGGTAAGTTGAACGGTGGCTGTAATTGTTCCATCTTTCTTTAGTTCACTCGCGCTAAGTTTTATATCAGAATACGCAAAAGAGGTGTAGCTTAGGCCATATCCGAAGGGATAGAGTGCGCTGTTCTTTTCATCGCCATAATGCGACCAAAAAACACTTCCTGCATCTTCCCCATCTGCACCTGGGCGTCCTGTACTTTTTTGATTGTAATACAAAGGCATTTGTCCTACACTACGTGGAAAACTCATCGGAAGCTTTCCACTGGGGTTGTAATCGCCATAAAGCACTTGTGCAATGGCGTTCCCAGCTTGTGTTCCTAGCTGCCATGCTTCTACAATGGCAGGGAGGTTTTCGTCGGCCCAATTCAATACCAAAGGTCTTCCGTTCATTAAGACCAAAACAATGTTGGGATTCACTGCATGTACGGCTTCTAATAACTCTTGTTGAAACCCAGGTAAATCCAGGTGGGCACGACTGCGTCCTTCTCCAGATTGAAATCCATATTCTCCAAGTGCCATTACCACTACATCTGCTTCTTTAGCTGCGGCAACGGCTTCTTCAATTCCCGTGTTGTCTGTTGTGTTGATGTCTACTTCTTCATGAAAGCCTGCAGGTACTTTATTGACGAGCTTTACTCCTTGTTGATAAACGATTTCGTTTCCTTTATAGGCTTGTAAACCTTCGAGGACCGAAACAGCGCTATCGTTATCGGCAGCAATTCACCAATTGCCTAGAGGGCTGTTTTTATCAGCAGCCAATGGGCCAATGAGGGCAATTTTTTGTCCCTTTTTCTTTAAGGGTAAAAGTTCATTTTCGTTTTTAAGTAGAACAATAGATTTTTTGGCCATATCGAGCACTCCGTCCATGATTTCTTTCGAACCGGTAACGGATTTTTCTCTTTCTTCGTCGCAATACTTGTAAGGGTCATCAAAAAGACCGAGTTCAAATTTTACACGTAAAATTCGGCGAACAGCATCGTCTATCTGTGCTTGGGTTACTTTTCCTTCTTTTAAAAGGGCTTCAGCATAATCGAGGTAGATGTAAGATTCCATGTCCATGTCCGACCCTCCATTCAATGCCAATTCGCCAGCGTGCTTTCGGTCTTTGGCAAAGCCGTGATCGATCATTTCTCTTAACGATCCCCAGTCGGAAACCACAAAACCATTAAAATTCCAATCTCCTTTTAGAATATCACGTTGTAAGTATTTATCTGCAGTAGCAGGAATTCCGTTGAGGTCGTTAAAGGAATTCATAAAAGTACGCACGCCTGCTTCTGCCGCTGCTTTGAACGGAGGAAGCACGATGTTGTGTAGGGTGTTTAAACCAATATCGACAGTGTTGTAGTCTCTCCTCCTTCTGCAAAGCCATAAGCGGCAAAGTGTTTGGCACAAGCGGCTACAGTTGCTGGGGAAGAAAGGTCTTCACCTTGAAATCCACGCACTCGTGCAGCAGCAATTTTACTGCCCAAGAAAGGGTCTTCTCCTGCACCTTCCATAACGCGCCCCCAGCGTGCATCGCGGGTAATGTCTACCATAGGAGCAAAGGTCCAGTTGATACCAGCAGCAGCGGCTTCTTTTGCCCCTAATGCAGCAGATTTTTCAATGGCGTCTATGTCCCAGCTTGCCGATTCGGCGAGAGGAATAGGGCTTACGGTTTTGTAACCGTGAATCAAATCAAAACCGATGATGAGAGGAATGCCCAAACGGCTTTGTTCTACCGCTACTTTTTGAACTTCTCTTACTTCTTTTACACCTCTTACATTGAGCATAGAACCTACGCGTCCAGAGGCTAAGTTTTTGTATTTATAAGCGGCATCACCACCGTCGGGACTAGGTCCAGTAAAGTTCCAAAACCCGTTGTATTGGTTCATCTGACCTATCTTTTCTTCTAAGGTCATTTGCTTGAGCAAATCGTTTACTTTTTGCTCAATTGCCGTATTTGATTGTTGTGCTTGTAGTGCTGTAATGGCCAATAGGAAGCCAGCTAGAAAAATATTTTTCATTGAAAAAATGTTTAATTTATTGGTAAACTCGAATGTAATCGACAACCATTTCGGAAGAAACAAAATCGGGATCAATACTGTTTCCTACAAAGTTTCCTCCCATGGCGACATTAAAAATTAAGAAAAAGGGTTGATGAAAAGGGGTATTTTGATCGATACCTACATAGTGGTGACGTCTTCCATCTACAAAAAACTCAAGGTAGTCTTCTGTCCAATCCATCCGATAGACATGAAATTCTGTGTCTTCGTTTTGAATGACTTGTTCTCCTCTTTGTACATAGTCATCACCATTGGCGTTGGCTTGGTGCACGCTAGAAGAAACGAGTCCTGGTTCCCCATCACCATGCTCCATGATGTCGATTTCTCCACAACGTGGCCAACTCACTTCATCGATGTTTTCACCTAAAAGCCAAAGTGCTGGCCAAGTGCCCTGTCCTACGGGTAGTTTTGCACGTATTTCTACTCTTCCATATTGGAATTCAAAACGATCTTTGGTAATCATTCGCGCCGAGGTGTAGTCTTTGCCTTGATAGTCTTCTCTTTTGGCAATGATTTTCAAGTTTCCATTTTCCACAATGGAGTTTCCTCTTCTGTTGGTATAATGTTGTTGTTCGTTGTTCCACCAATTTCCATTATTGGGGGGAACCGTTTCGTGAAACCAATGAGAGGCTGGGGCACCGTCTTCGTCAAATTCGTCTTGCCAAATTAAGGTGGTCATGTCTCCACTGGGGCATTCACCGGTTTCGATGCCTACAAACGTACAGTTTGCGTTTTGTTCTGGGGTTGTAGGTTCCTCTTCTTTACTTCCACAGCTTATGATGAATAAGCTTCCTACAAAGATTAAAATTTTTTTCATGGGCTTAAATTAATAAAAAAGCCCCTCGTAACAAAACAGCTCGAGGGGTTTTTATAATGTGAGTCTAAATGTTTATTGGCAGGAATCGTAAACTTCACTGAGGTTACCGTCTCCAACTAACCAAACACGGTTAGCGTAATTGGCATAGTCAGTAATCATTCGGTTTCCATCAATGCGGCTAGTGCACTCAGCATTTGCTGCATTGTCAACTAAGCTTTCTTGAACTCCATCAACAATCCAAAGGTATTCCATGTTTGCATCAGGAGCAGCTTCAAATACAACTGTCCATGTATTGTCGCCGTTGTCTTCAGCAATTGGTCCCCCATTAGGATCCCAGCTCCACCATGGTCCTGTTAAACGAACTGCAGTAGTTCCTTCAGGTACGCTTACTGTAAGACGAAGCGATCCGTCGTTTCCTGCATCGTTATTGTAGAAGTAAAGGTTATCTAAGAAAAGTGTTCCAGCTTCAGTAGACTGGATTACAAATTGAGCAATGTTGGTTACTCCAGTTAATGCAGACAAGGAAGCTAAGCTAACGTCTCCACCAACCCAAGCACTTGCTTGTCCAATGCTGAATGTAGCAATGCCTTCAGAGTCATCTCCACCACCGTATGCACCATCAGCACCAAAGTCTACTACTTTAATGTCGAACGTGGTCATGGTTTCAGAGTAGGCATCAACATGAATGTGTGTCATTCCTGTAGCATCAACATAAGTAGCAAGATCTACTCCAGTGTAAGAAATATTTCCATCGTCGGTAAAATTGTATTCTCTAGCAACATCACCTGAAGCAATTTCGTATTCTTCACTAGTAAGGTTTACACCCCAGCTGGTGGTCCAGTTAGCTACTGTTGTAGCAGCAGTGTATGAATCACTAAAGATTGCAACAACATCCGCTGCATCTTGTGCAGGAATAGAAGCACCTTCTGTAGGTCCTGTAATTACTGGGCATCCGTTGTTATCTGCCGGCCCGGCGTCATTTCGACATCCGTCGTAAGTATCTAAGAGTCCGTCTCCATCGGTATCAGCGATTGAAGCACCGTCGGAACCACCACCAATATTGTCAACGTAGAAAGTACCGGCGACTTCAGCACCAAAGCCGATGAAAAGCACTAATTTTTCATAAGAATCTAAAGGAGACAGAGCAGCATCTCCATTGGGGAAGCTGTTTCTTCTGTCGTTTTCAAAGTCGAAAGAAAGCGATTGCCACCCAGCACCTGAAACACTTTGTTCTACTTCCACATCAAATATGCCGTCGCTAGAAGTTAATGTACCTTCTAGTTTCACAAGGATTTGAAGGCTTTGATCGGTTTCTTGGTAGAAATCAAAAGAAATGGATTTTTTTCCATCCTGTGTCATGTCAATAGCAACACCAGGATAAAGGATTGCTGCTTCATAAGCGGCTCCTCCATTTACAATTTGACCTGCATTAGCAGATGCATTGCTTCCACCTGTGTTGGGATTGGCAGCACGTGTAAAGCTAATACCTGCATCTCCGCCTTTAAAGAAAACAGCACCATCAGTTTCAAAATCAGCAATACTACGCGGAGGGGTGTAGCTGACCTGATGCGTTTTTGTTAGTTCTTGGTCTTCTGCACCATTTGTGCTGCTTGCTACAACTTTAATAGAGTAGCTAGCCGAAGCCGCAGGATAAGTGTGCGATACGGCATCACCTGTTGTGGCTACTGATGTGTTGGGGTCTCCCGCTGCATCAAAATACACTGCAAAAGATTCTGCACCATTTGCAGAAGGATCTACACTTACTTCTAGAGGATTATCTCCAGTAGTGATTGTAAAATCAAGGTTAGTAATTTCAGGAGTTTCGTCCTTACTACAGCTAATGATGACTGCAAAGCCAAGCATTAAGCCAAAAAATTTGTTTAAGAGTCTCATAGAATTTGGATTTATAGCTTCGTAAAGTATAAAAATGAATTCAAAGTGCGATCCAAAAACAAAAAATTATTTAATTTTTAAGAAATTCTTAATTTTTTATTTGGGTTGTTTAACCCTTATTTTGATCCTACCAACTCTTTTATCATGTCTCGCGTGGTCATGAGTTTTATTTTGTGAACAGAATCTTTTACTTTGTTTTCAGCCAATTGTTTTTCTAATTGGTCGAGGATTTCTTTAGCTGTACTTTCTTGTGTTATCATTTTTTGAATTCTTTTTAAAACAGCATAGGAACCTCTAGAATTAGTAAACGACTGTTTTCACTTATTTGAAAATTAATTTTGTCCGTATCCCAAACTCCAAGCGCGTCTCTTTTTTTAAGTTGCTGTCCTTCGATTTGAACCTCTCCTTCAATGACAAAAACATAGGCGCCGTTGTTTTGTTTTTTAAACGAATAGGAGGTTGATGTTGTTTCTTTAAAATCGCCTAAATGTAACCAGGCATCTTGATGTATCCATGATCCTTTGTCGCTTTCTGAAGGGGAAACAATTTGATAAAATTGCTCTTTCTCTTTTAAATCTCGAATACTAATTTCATCATAGCGGGGTGCAACATTTTTTTGATTGGGAAAAATCCATATTTGCAGCAATTCCACTTGTTTGTCGTTGCGGCTGTTTTTTTCGCTGTGGTAAATTCCTGTTCCCGCACTAATTACTTGTATATCGCCCTCTTTAATGACGGCTTTATGTTCCATACTGTCTTCGTGTTCCAGTTCGCCCACCAAAGGAATGGTAATGATTTCCATGTTGTCGTGGGGGTGACTGCCAAAGCCCATGCTTGGCGCTATGTAGTCGTCGTTTAGCACCCGAAGCGCACCAAAATGAACCCTTTCTGGGTTGTGCCAATTGGCAAAACTAAAGGAGTGATTTGCTTTGAGCCACCCGTGATTTTGATGCCCACGGCTTTCTGCAGCATGATAAACTGTTTTCATAGTCCATTTTTATTGTTGTAGGTACAAATGTAAAGATTTTAGTTGGAAATTTTTTTCAAAAAAGCCGATTTATGAGTTTTGCTTTTTTTCTTCAATTGCTTTTTGCAACTGTTCGTTTTTTTGGTCGATGATTTTTTTCAGATTACGCACCAAAGCTTCGTCTTCCTCTTTTTGAATCAGTTGCTTTTTGGCTTCCCAACGCATGCGTCGGTAGTCTTTAATGGTATTGCCAATGATGGCCATAAAAATGGCTGCCCCCACAACAATAACTAACATTTCTTCGGTTTCGGAAAGGATCACTTTGCTTTCTTTTTGATAAGGTAACCACCAGATAGTAAGAGGGCTGCTGCCAGGTAAACATAGGGCCAATCGATGTAGCTTAATTGGATATTTATATAGGACACTACTCCTAGTAAAGCAAGTGATAATAGCAATAAAAAGCCGCCTAAATAGTTCATTGAAGCTAAAATACAATTTTCTTTTTTTTATTTTTGAAAGAAAAACATGACACAACTTTTCTTAGCGGCTATTTTCTGGTTGGCGCAACCAGCACCTGTAACCGGAACCTGGGTAAATATTGATGATGAAACCGGGGTAAAAAAATCGGAAATCGAATTGTATGTTGAAAACGGGAAACTCTATGGACGCATTTCTCGTCTTTTACTTCCGGAGGATCAAGGTAAATTATGTACCCAATGCAAAGGGGCTGATAAAGACCAACCTATTGAGGGATTAGTTATTGTTCGCGGTTTATCTCAAGACGGCGAAGAATGGACCGACGGAGAAATTATGGATCCTGCCAACGGCAAAAGCTACGATTGCACCCTTTCACTTGATGATGATAATACACTAAAGGTGCGTGGTTTTCTCGGGTTTTCTTTTTTGGGAAGAACTCAAATCTGGAAACGCAAATCCTAATTCGAGCTTGGCCTTTACTTTATATAAAGGTATTAATAGAGCAGATGTGATTTTTACTTTATACAATGTATCATTTCGACAAGTTGTTGAAAAAGCAAAGGAATTGTTAATAAAACTACAGGCTTCTTTTTTTTGATTGAATGAAAATTAAGTATATTTGCCTTGAATACCGTTAATGCTTTGTATAAAGTCTTAAAAATCTTTAACCCTCGCGCAAGTGAGGGTTTTTTTATTTCAGATTTCCCTTTCAAAAAAAAATCCCTTTTCGACACTCTTTTTTTTCTAAAAGTGTTTGAAGTTTGGTTATAATACTTATATTTGCAAACAAATGTTAATCTAAATTTTTTAAAAGCATTATTAATTTTAATTTAATTTTATCAAAATGAAAAAAGGTTTATTAAGTCTTTTGGCGGTTGCACTAACGGTTGTTGGCTGTCAGAACTATGACGATCAATTCCAAGGATTGACCGATCAGATTCAGGGTATAGAAGCCCAAATCAATGGTTTGCCTGACCTTACTAGTCAAGTAAATGACATTCAGTCAACAGTAAATGCATTGACAACTTCTTTACAAACTGTGTCAACTAACGTTACTGCTAACGGTACTGCAATTGCAAACAACGCTACTTCTATCTCTGATTTATCAGATGATGTTGCAGACAACGCTACTGCTATTGCTGGTAACAATTCTGCAATTTCTGACTTATCAGGTGATGTTGCTGCTGTTCAAACCCAAGCTGATGCTAACGGAGTTGCTGTTGCTGGTGTTCAAGGTTCTGTAAACACATTATCTACAGATGTTGCTAACAACGCTACTGCACTTGCTAGTAACTCTACTGCTATTGCTGCTAACGGAACTGCAATTGGAGACAACGCAGACGATATTGCTGATGTGCTTGCACAATCAGTTACTAACAGTGATAGTTTAGGTTTAGCACAAAGTGATATTACTCAATTATTGAGTGATCTTGCTGGTGTACAAACTGATATCGATGCTGTTCAGTCTAGTTTAACTTTAGTTGCTACTACTGAAGACTTAAACGCTGTTTCTGCTGTTATCGCAAACATCTCTGATGATGTAGACGAAATCTTAGCTGGAACTACTTCAGTTAATCAAGCGATCCGTATGACTAACGACCAAGAGGTTGCTTATGCAAATGGTCTTATTTTGACAGGTCCAACCTCTCCTAATGCTTATATTATCAATAGTACTGCTGGTTTAGTAGTTGACTATACAAACCTTAGTGCTTCTGCTAAAGCGACTGCAACGGCAATGCTAGCTAAGATTATTAGTGTTATTGCCGGGCCTCTGATTTTACAAGTTCAGCTGCAAATCAAATTGATGTTCCTGTGCTTGCGTATGTAGGTACTGACTTAACTGTTACTGGTTATGATATTGCTTACCCTTTACTAACAAGTATTGATAACAACGTTATCTTTAATTCTAATATTGGTGCAATTACATTCACAAACCGTACGGTAGGTGGTGCTGTAACTTTATCAACCGCAAGTGTTACTTCTATAGACTTTTCTGGCTCTACGATAGCAGGCGGTGTAAACAATGGATACTTGAACTTACCCAATGCAGCTGAATCTATTAACATTGGTACAGGTACTGTAACTAAAGTTATTGCTCCAGTAGCTACTACACTTGTTTTAGGTCAAACTGCTAATGCTTCTTCAGGAACATACCAAAATTTAGAAGTTTCTGCAACTGCAACGAATGCGATTGTTACTTTAGGTCTTCAATCTTCTGCTGGTAAACTAGATATTACAACTCATGCTGATGGTTCAGGAACAGTAAACGCTGCTTCACTAGCTTCTGCTGCAGGTGGTATTACTGCTACGAACGGAACATATAACTTCACTGCTTTGGTTACTTCAGGTGCACTTGATATTAACACAGCTGCTGAAGCTAACTTCACTGCACTTACTACCTTTGATGCTCCTTCTGATATCGAAGCTACTACATTGACATTGCCAGCTCTTTTAAACAACAAGCTGCAACTGATTTGAATACATCTACTGTTGCTATTACCACTTTAGCATCCGTAACTGCTGACCTTACTTTAAATGCTCCTACAGTATTAAATGTTCCTGATGCTATTGTAGCTGATGGCGCATCTATTATTGGTTCTGCTATCAATGACATTACAGTTGGTAGTTTATTAGGTGGAGATTTCGATGAGGTTCCTGATGCAGAAACAATTGCAATTGCAGCTCAGTCTGTTGATTTTGCAGCTCCTGCTTCCACTGACGAATTAGAAAGTTTAACAATAACTGCTGCTCCTTCTACAGGTGCAAATGCGGCTAATGCTGCAAACTTAAATGTTGATCTAGCTGTTTCATCTACTGATTCTTTAACTACGGTTGTTGCATCTGGTTTTGATACTGTATTGGTCGATGGTACTTCCATAGTATCTGTTGATTCAACTAATAACGCCTCATTAACATTAGATTCAGCTGCTTCCTCTTTAGCAACTGCTACTCTTTCGGGTGTATTAGTTAACTTCTCTTCAGTTGGTGTAAGTACTTTAGCTGAGTTAAATCTCAATAATGTAACTTATTTCGACCGTGTAGGCTTAAATGATCAACCAATTGACTTTACTTTAAGTGGAAGTGCAATTACATCATTGGATTTATCTTCAATGGAGCGTGTTGAAAGAACTTATATTGTTTCAAATACCGCTTTAACATATGTAACTGCTCCTTCAAGTAACAACCTTTTAGTTGGTGGTGCAACGGTAAGTATTACTATCTATGATAATTCTGCTACTGCTACATACACTAATTCTACTCCTGCTTACTTAGGTGATGGAATTCAGCCTCCAGCTGATTATGTAGATGCTTCTTTAGAGTCTGCTTGGATTTCTTCTTGGAACACTTATCTAACAGCTGTTTCAGCTATCAATACCATTACTCTTAAAATCGGTTATGGTGGAGATGATCAGACTGCTGCAGGTTTTGACTTTGACACTAACCTTGACGATACTCAAGATCCTGGTACTGCAGGTGCTGCTGATGATGCACTTTATACAACACCAAATGCAAATGGCTATGATGGATTCATTGATACTTTAGCTGAACTCCAAATTTGTTCAAACTAATTATCAACTGATATTTAATATGAAACCCTGCCTTTATAGGCAGGGTTTTTTTTATTCTTTTATTTTTCCGTTACTTTAGGGTGAATAAATTTAGTTATGTCCTCAACGAAAAGTTTAAATGAAACCTTTATCAATTATGTGCTTTTAGCACTTTATATTGTAACAGGTACCCTCCCCAATTTCGATGCAATTGATATCTTAGCCCCACAGTGGATTTATCTCTGTGCTATCAATATCCTTAGTGCGTCTTATTTTCTCTTTTTTAGAAAGGAACAGTTTATAAAGGGTTTCTCTCTTTTATTCAGAACCTATTTCATTTATGTTTATCTCTTCTATATTGTTTGGAATATTTTTTCTTATTTCTATGCAATTAACCCCACCGAAACACTGATTAACCTTCCTAGGGTTTATAATGTGTTTATGGCCATCTTTTTTTGTTATTTCCTAATCGTCAATTTGCCCAATAAATTTGTATTTATCAGTAGGTTGCTTCTCGCTTTCCTTTCAATAGAGCTTTTGGCGTACTATAACGATTTTATCACCCAAATTGATCAACCGAATTTTTCCGTATTAAACCTTAAAGGTTTTGCTGGAAACAAAAATATTACAGCGGCTTCTATTGCTTTTAAAGTACCTTTTGTGCTTTATATATTGTATACCGCAAAAAACCGTTTTTTAAAAATATTTTCTTTTCTTTTACTTATTCCCTCAATTCTTGCGTTATCTATCATAGAAGCACGTTCGGCGATCTTGAGTTCTCTAATCGTATTTATCCTCTTTATATCCTTCCTCGTTTATCAAATTATTGCTAAGGCAATCCCATTGAAGAAAGGACTTATTGGCTTATTAATTGTTATTGTTCCCTACTTTTTAGCTTATGGTTTAAATTCATCCATTAGTGCAAAAACGAAGCGAAGTAACCTGACGGAAACGGTTGGGAAAATTGCTTTTACAGAAGAATCTTCCAACGGGCGTTTTCAATATTGGAGTGACGCTTACCGATATGTGATGGAAAATCCCATTTTTGCAAGCGGACTGGGTAATTGGAAAATCGCTTCCATTTCGATAGGGAAAGAGCATATCAAGGGGTATACGGTACCCTACCATGCACACAATGACTTTGTACACGTTTTTGCAGAAACAGGTATCTTGGGCGGATTAGCCTACCTATCTATTTTTGGTTTTCTCACTTTTTATCTTTTCTTGATGCTCTACCGAAAATACAAAGCCTCTGGGGTAATGGAATTGCAGTATTTTTTCCTTCTCCTCCCATTAGTGGTTTATGGTATTGATGCGGGTTTAAATTTCCCTGTAGCGCGTCCTTTAATGCAATCCTCTTTTGCCATTTTTGCAGGACTTATTTTGACCTTATATCTTTCAACGCTTCCCCAAGAAAAGAATGATGCTGCTCAACCTTTCAACTCTTGGATACCCAAAGGCACAAACATTTTATTTTTAGTATTACTACTTCCCAGTATGGCCATGTTAGTTCGGTCTTAAATCTCATTAACCCAGCAAGGCCGCTTGTTATATGAATTCAACAATGCCAAATACAATTTAACCGTTGCTGAACTGGATGAGATTTATGATGACATTCCCAATTTAACTGAAACGGCCATGCCGATAAAGGCGATGAAAGCACGTTATTATTATCTGCAAGGGAATAAAGAAGAAGCCTATGAAATGATAGACAAGGCCCGAATCGATAATCCTGATATCTATTTTAGCGATAACCTAAAAGCCCAATTTCTGTTTACAGAAAAGAAGTATGACAGTGCCTATGTGTATGCCAAAAAGGCTTTTGAAGGCCTGCCCAACAATATGCCACATTATGACATGTACATGAAGACGTTGGCCTATAAGAAAATGAATGCTGAAATTCATGAAGTTTTTGAGCGTGTTCGATCCATGGCTGGGGATACCAAAACCATTTGGCTTATCTATTTGCGTTCTGTAGCACAAACCACTCCCCTTGGAAATCCCTATGCTATGGAGAAGGCCTATGAAGGCTATAGTCTTTTTCCTTCAGACGACACTATTTTTACCTTATACCGTATTTTAACTTATGGGCAACAGCGGGTGTTAGAAGCTGAAAAATTATTCAATCAGGGATCAGCAAGTTATGGACAAAGGGATTTTGTAGCAGCTTCCAATTACTTTATACAAGCCTTTGATAAGGATCCACTCAATTACGCTTACTCTTTAAATTCTGGTCTTGCGCTCTATGAGAATAAATCTTTTGAAGAAGCAGCTAAGTACTTTGATTTAACACAGAATTCCAAAAGAAAAGACAATGCCGAGCGTGCACTTCGTTTTAAAGGACTATCATTAGTGAATTTGGGTGAATTTTCAAAAGCCTGCGCGGTATTCAATAAATTAAAAAACCAATATCCAAAGCGCATGTATCAGCAAGAATTTCAAAAATATTGCTTTAGAAACAATAATAATTAAATAAAATTAAGTACTTTTGTTACTAGATAAGATTAACATTTAGTGCTTAATAAACTGATTACCTCAAAAACAAGATTGCGCCTGCTGATAAAATTTTTTATCAGCCAGGCCAACCGGGGGTATCTCAACGGCCTAGCTACAGAGTTTAACGAATCGACCAACTCGATACGAAAAGAACTCAATCACTTGTCTGAAGCGGGCTATCTTAACAAATCAAAAGAAAACAATAAGGTTTCCTACCAAGCTAACGTAGACCATCCTCTGTTCGATGTACTGCAAAAGGTGGTTTTTAAACATCTGGGGCTAGAAGAAATTGTCGACCGTGTTTTGGAACGTATGGGACCCGTACAAAAAATCCTCCTTATTGGCGACTATGCGCAAGGGCTTGATACAGGAACCATCGATGTGGTTTTAATCGGAGACCAACTGAATACAGAATACATCGAAGCTTTGGAAAAAAAAGTGGAAGATTTAATTGATCGAAAAGTCAATTTTTATTTAGCCAATAAACAAAATCCAAACCAAGAAAGTATAACGCTTTATGAAAATAAGTAAGATTTGTTGCATAGGAGCAGGCTATGTAGGAGGTCCTACTATGGCAGTAATTGCAGAGCAATGCCCAGAGCTTACCATTCATGTGGTTGATCATAACAGTGAAAAAATCGAAGCTTGGAATCACCCCGATTTAGATCAGCTTCCAGTTTATGAGCCAGGCTTATCATCGATTATAAAAAAAACACGCGGTAAAAACTTATTTTTTTCAAACGAAGTAGGAAAAGAAATAGAAGCTGCTCAAATGATTTTTATGGCCGTAAATACCCCCACCAAAAGTGAAGGTGATGGTGCAGGTATGGCCGCTGATTTAAGTAATATTGAAGCTTGTGCCAAACAAATTGCTCAAGTAGCCAATTCAGATAAAATTGTGGTTGAAAAGTCGACTCTCCCTGTGCGTACTGCAGAGAAATTAAAAGAAATTCTTTCTACCAATAAAAAAGGGGTTCACTTTGAAGTTTTATCGAATCCAGAATTTTTAGCAGAAGGGACCGCCATTCAAGATTTATACAAATCTGACCGTGTACTGATAGGAGGAGAAGAAACCACAACGGGAAAAGCAGCCGTAGATGTCTTGGTTTCCATTTATAAAAAATGGATTCCAGAATCGAAAATACTTACCACCAATGTATGGTCGTCGGAATTGAGTAAGTTAGCATCCAATGCCATGTTAGCACAACGGATATCTTCTATTAATAGTCTTTCTGCCTTATGTGAAAAGACAGGAGCCAATATCGATGAAGTTTCCCAAGCCATCGGTATGGATCATCGGATAGGCCCTCATTTTTAAAAGCCTCTGTCGGTTTTGGCGGTAGTTGCTTTCAAAAAGATATTCTCAATTTAGTATATTTATGTCAACATTATGGGCTTGAAGAAGTGGCAGAATATTGGCATCAGGTGATTAAAATAAATGATTATCAAAAGAAGCGTTTTGCACAGAAAATCATAACTCATTTTGGAGGAAATTTAGAAGGGAAAACAATTGCCATCCTGGGTTGGGTATTCAAGTACTATAACGATTTTATCACCCAAATTGATCAACCGAATTTTTCCGTATTAAACCTTTAAAGGTTTTGCTGGAAACAAAAATATTACAGCGGCTTCTATTGCTTTTAAAGTACCTTTTGTGCTTTATATATTGTATACCGCAAAAAACCGTTTTTTAAAAATATTTTCTTTTCTTTTACTTATTCCCTCAATTCTTGCGTTATCTATCATAGAAGCACGTTCGGCGATCTTGAGTTCTCTAATCGTATTTATCCTCTTTATATCCTTCCTCGTTTATCAAATTATTGCTAAGGCAATCCCATTGAAAAAGGGTCTCATCGGCTTATTAATTGTTATTGTTCCCTACTTTTTAGCTTATGGTTTAAATTCATCCATTAGTGCAAAAACGAAGCGAAGTAACCTGACGGAAACGGTGGGGAAAATTGCTTTTACAGAAGAATCTTCCAACGGGCGTTTTCAATATTGGAGTGACGCTTACCGATATGTGATGGAAAATCCCATTTTTGCAAGCGGACTGGGTAACTGGAAAATCGCTTCCATTTCGATAGGGAAAGAGCATATCAAGGGGTATACGGTACCCTACCATGCACACAATGACTTTGTACACGTTTTTGCAGAAACAGGTATCTTGGGCGGATTAGCCTACCTATCTATTTTTGGTTTTCTCACTTTTTATCTTTTCTTGATGCTCTACCGAAAATACAAAGCCTCTGGGGTAATGGAATTGCAGTATTTTTTCCTTCTCCTCCCATTAGTGGTTTATGGTATTGATGCGGGTTTAAATTTCCCTGTAGCGCGTCCTTTAATGCAATCCTCTTTTGCCATTTTTGCAGGACTTATTTTGACCTTATATCTTTCAACGCTTCCCCAAGCAAAGAAAGATGCTGCTCAACCTTTCAACTCTTGGATACCCAAAGGCACAAACATTTTATTTTTAGTATTACTACTTCCCAGTATGGCCATGTTAGTTCGGTCTTATATCTCATTAACCCAGCAAGGCCGCTTGTTATATGAATTCAACAATGCCAAATACAATTTAACCCGTGCTGAACTGGATGAGATTTATGATGACATTCCCAATTTAACAGAAACGGCCATGCCGATAAAGGCGATGAAAGCACGTTATTATTATCTGCAAGGGAATAAAGAAGAAGCCTATGAAATGATAGACAAGGCCCGAATCGATAATCCTGATATCTATTTTAGCGATAACCTAAAAGCCCAATTTCTGTTTACAGAAAAGAAGTATGACAGTGCCTATGTGTATGCCAAAAAGGCTTTTGAAGGCCTGCCCAATAATATGCCACATTATGACATGTACATGAAGACGTTGGCCTATAAGAAAATGAATGCTGAAATTCATGAAGTTTTTGAGCGTGTTCGATCCATGGCTGGGGATACCAAAACCATTTGGCTTATCTATTTGCGCGCTGTAGCACAAACCACTCCCCTTGGAAATCCCTATGCTATGGAGAAGGCCTATGAAGGCTATAGTCTCTTTCCTTCAGACGACACTATTTTTACCTTATACCGTATTTTAACTTATGGGCAGCAGCGGGTGTTAGAAGCTGAACAACTCTTCAATCAGGGATCAGCAAGTTATGGACAAAGGGATTTTGTAGCAGCTTCCAATTTCTTTATACAAGCCTTTGATAAGGATCCACTCAATTACGCTTACTCTTTAAATTCTGGTCTTGCGCTCTATGAGAATAAATCTTTTGAAGAAGCAGCTAAGTACTTTGATTTAACACAGAATTCCAAAAGAAAAGACAATGCCGAGCGTGCACTTCGCTTTAAAGGACTATCATTAGTGAATTTGGGTGAATTTTCAAAAGCCTGCGCGGTATTCAATAAATTAAAAAACCAATATCCTAAGCGCATGTATCAGCAAGAATTTCAAAAATATTGCTTTAGAAGCAACAATAATTAAATAAAATTAAGTACTTTTGTTACTAGATAAGATTAACATTTAGTGCTTAATAAACTGATTACCTCAAAAACAAGATTGCGCCTGCTGATAAAATTTGTTATCAGTCAGGCCAACCGGGGGTATCTCAACGGCCTAGCTACAGAGTTTAACGAATCGACCAACTCGATACGAAAAGAACTCAACCACTTGTCTGAAGCGGGCCATCTTAACAAATCGAAAGAAAATAATAAGGTTTCCTATCAAGCCAATGTAGACCTTCCTTTGTTTGATGTACTGCAAAAGGTGGTTTTTAAACACCTGGGGCTAGAAGAAATTGTCGACCGTGTGTTGGAACGTATGGGTGCTGTACAAAAAATCCTCCTTATTGGCGACTATGCGCAAGGGCTTGATACAGGAACCATCGATGTAGTTTTAATCGGAGACCAACTGAATACAGAATACATCGAAGCTTTGGAAAAAAAAGTGGAAGATTTAATTGATCGAAAAGTCAATTTTTATTTAGCCAATAAACAAAATCCAAACCAAGAAAGTATAACGCTTTATGAAAATAAGTAAGATTTGTTGCATAGGAGCAGGCTATGTAGGAGGTCCTACTATGGCAGTAATTGCAGAGCAATGCCCAGAGCTTACCATTCATGTGGTTGATCATAACAATGAAAAAATCAAATCTTGGAATCACTCCGATTTAGATCAGCTTCCAGTTTATGAGCCAGGCTTATCATCGATTATAAAAAAAACACGCGGTAAAAACTTATTTTTTTCAAACGAAGTAGCAAAAGAAATAGAAGCTGCTCAAATGATTTTTATGGCCGTAAATACCCCCACCAAAAGAGAAGGTGATGGTGCAGGTATGGCCGCTGATTTAAGCAATATTGAAGCTTGTGCCAAACAAATTGCTCAAGTAGCCAATTCAGATAAAATTGTGGTTGAAAAGTCGACTCTCCCTGTGCGTACTGCAGAGAAATTAAAAGAAATTCTTTCTACCAATAAAAAAGGGGTTCACTTTGAAGTTTTATCGAATCCAGAATTTTTAGCAGAAGGGACTGCCATTCAAGATTTATACAAATCTGACCGTGTACTGATAGGAGGAGAAGAAACCACAACGGGAAAAGCAGCCGTAGATGTCTTGGTTTCCATTTATAAAAAATGGATTCCAGAATCGAAAATACTTACCACCAATGTATGGTCGTCGGAATTGAGTAAGTTAGCATCCAATGCCATGTTAGCACAACGGATATCTTCTATTAATAGTCTTTCTGCCTTATGTGAAAAGACAGGGGCCAATATCGATGAAGTTTCCCAAGCCATCGGTATGGATCATCGGATAGGCCCTCATTTTCTAAAAGCCTCTATCGGTTTCGGCGGGAGTTGTTTCCAAAAAGATATTCTCAATTTGGTGTATTTATGTCAACACTATGGGTTAGAAGAAGTAGCTGAATATTGGCATCAGGTGATTAAAATAAACGACTATCAGAAGGAGCGATTTGCTCAGAAGATAATTGACACTTTAAATGGTGATGTTCAGGGTAAAAAAATAACTCTTTTAGGATGGGCATTTAAGAAAAATACGAACGATTCAAGAGAGTCGGCCGCGATTTATGTGGCCGATTATTTATTGGAAGCCGGCGCTGTTTTACACGTTTATGACCCAATGGTAAAAAAAAACAGAATACACTTAGATTTAATTACTCTTTGGGAAAGTAGAAACGAGTCTCAAAAAATTATTGATGATAAATTAAGAAGATGTATTGTTGCTCAAGATCAGAATGATGTATTTGATAAGTCTTATGCAGCAGCTATTTTAACCGAATGGGATGAGTTTAAAAGCAAGGACTGGAAAACACTTATAAAGAAAATGATTAAGCCCGCTAAGATTTTTGACGGGAGAAACATTATTCAAAAAAATGATTTGGTAAATCAGTATTTTATTGGAAAATGAACATTTTAACATTGCACCCCGTATTTTGATTTTAGCGTGTAGTGACAAAATATATAAAGTAAATCAAAAAGTAAGCAGAACAAATACACAATAAAATGAAAGACAGAAAATATTTTGCTCATGAAACTGCAGTAATCGATGAGGGTTGTACTATTGGGGAAGGAACCAAGATTTGGCATTTTTCTCATATTATGAAAAATGCAACTCTAGGAGAAAGATGCAATGTTGGACAAAATGTGGTGATCTCTCCTGATGTTGTTTTAGGGAAAAACGTAAAAGTTCAAAATAACGTTTCTATATATACAGGGGTTATTTGTGAAGATGATGTTTTTTTAGGGCCTTCTATGGTTTTTACTAACGTAATTAATCCAAGGTCAGCCGTGATTCGCAGAAATGAATATTTAAAAACGCAAGTAGGAAAAGGTGCTTCAATTGGAGCCAATGCCACTATAGTTTGTGGAAACCCTATTGGAAAATATGCCTTTATTGGCGCAGGTGCAGTAGTAACCAAAGAGGTATTGTCTTATGCTTTGGTCGTGGGGAACCCCGCCAAACAGATCGGCTGGATTAGTGAATTTGGACATCGCCTAGAGTTTGACGAAAACAACAAAGCTATCTGCCCTGAAAGTGGTGAAATTTATCGATTAAAAAACAATAGTATTCATAAAGAATGAAAAATTTTATACTAATAGGAGCAGCTGGTTATATTGCTCCACGTCATATGAGAGCCATAAAGGATACGGGTCATAATTTAATAGCAGCTTATGATCCTTATGATGGAGTAGGGATTATGGATAGCTATTTTCCACAAGCACATTTTTTTATAGAGTTTGAACGTTTTGATCGACATGTTGAAAAAATAAAACGTTCCGGAATAAAAATTGACTATGTTTCCATTTGCTCTCCCAATTATTTACACGATTCTCATATTCGTTATGGATTGCGAATTGGTGCAGATGTGATTTGTGAAAAACCTTTGGTACTTAATCCTTGGAATGTAGATGCCTTGATAGAATTAGAAAATGAGTATTCCAATAAGGTTCATACCATTTTGCAATTGCGCCATCATGAGGCAATATTGGCGTTAAAAGAAAAAATTAACCAAGGACCTCAAGATAAGATCTACGATATCGACCTTACTTATATCACCTCTAGAGGGAATTGGTACTATACTTCTTGGAAGGAGATGAGTCTAAGTCTGGAGGAATCGCCTCTAACATCGGGGTTCATTTTTTCGATATGTTACAATGGATTTTTGGTCCTATGCAAGAATGTACTGTTGATTCCAAAACCCGAGATACTAACGCAGGAACTTTAACCTTTAATCAGGCTCATGTAAAATGGTACTTAAGTATTAATGCAGAAAACCTTCCACAAGCAGCCTTAGACAAAGGTTTACCTACCTTTAGAAATCTATCCATTGAAGGAGAACAAATAGAATTCAGTAAAGGCTTCACCGATTTGCATACGGTAAGCTATCAAAAAATATTAGAGGGAAAAGGCTATGGTCTTTCAGATGCCAAAAATTCTATCGAAATTGTAAGTCAAATAAGAAATAAAAATAGATGAAATTAGATAACTCAAAAGTGCTTGTCATTGGCGGTGCCGGTTTTATAGGGAGTTTCGTAGTCACAGAATTATTAAAGCACCCCGTAAAGAAGGTTGTTGTATATGATAATTTTGCACGAGGAAACGCAGAATATCTAGATGAACAACTCAAAGATGAGCGTTGCTCCATTTTCCCTTTTGGAGGAGACATTAGAGAAATCGATATTTTGAATACTGCCATGGAAGGTATGGATTATGTAATCAGTTTGGCTGCCATGTGGTTATTGCATTGTAAAGATTATCCTAGAACAGCGTTTAATGTTAATATTGCCGGAACTTTTAATGTTCTTGAAGCATGTGTAAAAAATAACATTAAGAAATTGATATGGTCTTCTTCTGCTTCAGTCTATGGAGATGCTGTTGAATTACCTATGACAGAGGATCATCCTTTTAACAATAAAAACTTTTATGGGGCTTCTAAAATAGCCGGAGAAGCAATGTGTACTGCTTTTAATGATCGCTATGGTCTTGAAGTAATCGGATTGCGTTATATGAATGTTTATGGCCCGCATCAAGATCAAACAGCCGCCTATACTGGCGTAGTTCCAATTATGTTAAATAAAATTGAAGCCAACGAAGCTCCATCAATTAATGGCGACGGTTCTCAAGCCTACGATTTTATTTATGTAGAAGACGTTGCTCGTTCTAATGTGCAAGCCTTGTTGAGTGACCAAAATTTTGGCATGTACAATGTAGGTACAGAAATACAAACCTCCATTAATGAACTTTGTGAATTAATCTTAGAATTAAAAAACTCAGATTTAAAAGTGAAATACAATCCCTATTCTGAAGACGATGCCCGCGCGATGGTAAAAAACAGAATAGGTTCTCGAGTAAAAGCTGAGAAAGAGTTAGGTTTTAAATACAAATACGAGTTAAGAGAAGGCTTGCAAAAGCTAATTGAATGGCGAATAGCGACAGGAGTAGATAAAGCTTAAAATGGAAAAGGTTAAAAATAATATTGTTTTTTTTGACGGGGTCTGCAACGTATGTGACAAAACAGTCGAATTTATACTGAAATACGATAAAGATCATATGTTTTCATTTTCTTCTTTACAGTCTCAATTTGCGCAGGATTTTTTTAAAGAGCATAAAATCAGTAAAAATAATTGTTGAGGAAAGTTGGTTTTCATCGAATAATCAAGAAAATAAAGAACATCTTATAAAAGTTATTGAATTTTGAAACACATAGGAATTATAGGAGGTGGAATCATAGGACTTGCTTTGGGATATAAGTTAAGTACTAGCGGTGTGCGTGTTTCTGTTTTTGAAAAAGAAAGTAACCTTGGACAACATCAATCTGGACGAAATAGTGGTGTGCTGCATTGTGGACTATATTATCAACCTGGCTCCCTAAAAGCGCAATTATCCGTTAACGGGATCAGAGCTATGATTGATTTTTGTAAAGAGCATGACATTCCACATGATGTATGTGGCAAAACCGTTGTTGCTACAAATGCAAAAGAAGAAAAGGCATTGGATCTTCTCGCTGGTCGAGGAGAAAAAAATGGGTTAAAAGGTCTAAAGTACTTAAACCATGAAGAACTAAAAATAAGGGAGCCTTTTGTAAGCGCTAGTAAAGCCTTACTTGTTCCCGAAGAAGGTATAGTCGATTATAAAGCTGTGATGCACAAAATGGCTGATTTGATTCTCAAAAATGAGGGGGAAATTCACTACAATACCACAGTTGTAAAAGTGAAGAAAGAATTACACAACAAAATTATTGTAAATTATGATGGTGGAGAAAAAGAATTCGACCAACTAATTTCATGTACAGGTTTGTGGAGTGATAAAAATTTTACGCGATTAACACAAAAGAAATCTCCTTGAAAATTGTCCCTTTTAGAGGCGAATACCTCACATTTAAAAAAGGTTTTGAAGACCGAGTAAATCATTTGGTTTATCCTGTTCCCGATGCACAATTTCCTTTTTTAGGGGTTCACTTTACAAGAATGATTGACGGTTCAAGGGAAGTAGGTCCAAATGCTGTTTTGGCGCTGAAACGTGAAGGATATACAAAAAGCAGCTTCGCCTTGAAAGAAGCTTTAGAAAGCCTTACTTATCCAGGATTATTGCGATTTGTAGCAAAAAACTTTCAATTCTCTATCAACGAGTTTAAGTCTTCATTATTCATGAAAGACTTTATTGCTAAAGCGCAAAAAATGATACCCGATGTAGACGCCACTATGCTAGAAAGAGGACCAGCAGGAGTAAGAGCTCAAGCCATTTCTCCACAAGGAGAATTGCAAATGGATTTTAACATTGTCCGTAATGGAAGACAAATACATGTTCTGAATGCACCTAGCCCTGGAGCAACGGCTTCTTTGGCAATCGCATCTCATATAATCAAAAATTACTTAGAAGAGAACTGATGGAAAAAAGAATAATACCTATATCGCTTCCTGTAACAGGAGACGAAGAATGGCAGGCACTTAAAGAACCCTTAGCAACAGGTTGGTTAACAGCCGGTCCTAAAGTACGTGCATTCGAAACAGCATTCGCAGAACGCCATCAAGTAAAATATGCCATTGCGGTAACAAGCGCAACAACAGCATTGCATTTAGCACTTGTGGCGTTGGACATAAAAGAAGGAGACGAGGTTATTGTTCCTGCATTTACGTGGGTTTCTACAGCAAATGTAGTTTTATATCAAGGTGCGAAAGTAGTTTTTTGCGATATAGACCCTGCAACCTTTAATTTGGATCCAACTCAATTGGCCAGCAAAATAACACCCAAAACAAAAGCCATTATGGTTGTTCATTTATTTGGTTTGTGCGCCCCTATGGATGAAATTAAAGCCATTGCTGGTAACATTCCTTTGATAGAAGACGGTGCATGTGCAGCAGGATCTGCTTACAAGGGAGTGCCTGCCGGCGGACTTGGACTAATGGGTTGTTTTTCTTTTCACCCTAGAAAATCCATCACCACTGGAGAAGGGGGTATGATCACGACCAATGATGATGTATTAGGGGAGAAATTGCAAATTTTACGAAATCATGGGGCATCTATTTCAGAAGAACAACGCCATCATGGAGCCAAACCCTATATTTTACCCGACTTTAATGTTTTGGGGTATAACTATCGAATGACAGATTTACAAGGAGCTATTGGTGAAGTGCAATTAAAAAAACTGGATAATTTTATCGACGAAAGAGCAAAATGGGCAGATTTTTACAAGTCCGAATTATCGGATATAGCTTGGCTTTCACTTCCAGCATTTTCTTCAGACTACAAACATGGATGGCAAAGTTTTGTATTGATAGTTAAGGAAGAAAAAGCACCCTATTCGCGCAATGAAATTATGGAACAATTGCATGAAAAAGGAATCTCTACGCGTCCAGGAACCCACGCCGTTCATATGTTAGGGTTCTATGCAGATAAATATAAACTATTGCCTAGCGATTTTCCAGGAGCTCAAATCGCCAATGATAAATCCATCTCCATTCCATTACATAACCAAATGATAAAGGAAGATTTCGAATACATTGTTCATTGCTTAAAAAATATAGCCTAAATGTGTGGAATATTAGGCACCTTTAATTTAGATGGTCAAGAAGTAGACCCTACCATGCTTAAAGTGATGGGGGATCAATTAAACCATCGAGGCCCAGATGGAGAAGGAACCTATATCAATAAAAACATTGGCTTTATTCACAAACGATTGGCCATTTTAGACCCAACCGAAAAAGGGGTACAACCTATGGAGTCAAAGGATGGAAAATGGATCGTGGTTTTTAATGGGTGTATATACAACTTTAAAGAGTTAAGAGAAGTATTAAAAAAGGAAGGATGTTCTTTTAATTCAAATACAGATACGGAAGTGATTGCGGAAGGACTTTCTGTTTACGGGCCTTCTTTTATTGAACGTTTCAATGGGATGTTTGCCATTGGGGCATGGAATAGAGTCGAAAAAATACTCTATCTCATGCGTGATCGTTATGGAATAAAACCTCTGTATTATTGGTTTAATGGAGAAACACTTGTTTTCTCTTCAGAAATTAAAGGAATCATAAAGCACCCTGACTATAAAATAGATGTTGATTTAGATGCACTTAACGAATATTTTACCTTTCAGAATATATTTTCTTATAACACATTATTTAAAGGGGTAAACATGCTCCCACCTGCCAATCGAGTAGAAATAACAAGTGAAACGACTTTTGTAAAGCATAATTCCTGGTGGGATTATGATTTTTCTGATACCGATTCAAGTTTAAAATTTAAAGCGGCAAAAGAGAAAACTAAAATACTCTTTGAACAAGCAGTAAAGCGACAAATGGTGGCTGATGTTCCTGTAGGATCTTATCTTTCTGGAGGAATGGATTCTGGGTCTATTGCCGCTGTTGCTTCTCAAGAAGTTGATCGGCTAGCAACCTTTACCTGTGGGTTTGACATGAATGAGGTTACGGGTAGAGAAGTCAATTTTGACGAACGCCGTGATGCAGAGCTCATGGCTAATCATCTTAAAACAGAACAGTTTGAACAGGTCATGAATGCTGGTGACATCCGATGGTCATTACCTAAATTAGTCTACCACTTGGAAGACCTTCGTGTAGGGATGTCTTATCCCAATTATTACATTGCCCGCTTAGCGTCAAAATTCGTAAAAGTTTGTTTGCAAGGGACAGGAGGAGATGAACTTTTTGGGGGTTATCCCTGGCGATATTACAAAGTGTTTGATGCTTTAAGTCAAGAAGACTTTTTTGAGCAATATTATAACTTTTGGCAACGTTTGGTTCCAAGGGAAGAAAAGACAGCTTTGTTTGTCGATGAGGTTCTTGATCAAATCGACCTGGAAGCTCCTCGTCAAGTGTTTGAACGTGTATTTACGTTTAATGATAAATTAAAATATGATAGCCCTCAAGATCACATCAATAATTCGTTGTATTTCGAAATAAAAACCTTCTTGCCAGGGTTATTTCTTGTGGGAGATAAACTTTCCATGGCCCACGGATTAGAAGAACGTTTTCCTTTTATGGACAATGATTTGGTTGAATTTGCCATGAAAACTCCAGTAGAGCATAAATTGGGAAATCTAGAAAAAGAAATTGATCAGATTGACGAAAATATAGAAAGAAAACGAAAGTTATATAGGGAATATGATGACGGTAAAAATGTGCTTCGAAAGGCCATGAAAGATTATATCCCTGAAAAAATCATTGAACGGAAAAAACAGGGATTTTCTGCACCTGATGAAAGCTGGTATCGTGGCGAGAATGCAAATTACATAAAAGAAATTTTATTGCATTCCGAAACCTTATGCACGAAGTTCATTAACAAAGCATACATTGAAAAAATTGTAAATGAACATCTCAATGAGGTAAAAACCATCGGTTATTAATTTGGTCTTTTCTTAATTTTGAATGGTGGTGTAGAATATATTTAAAACAGTAAACACTTTAGATGATAAAAAAGATAATTTTTCTTTACTACAAACGACTTCAAAAAAGAAAAAAGAAACTGTATGATCGTTTTTTACCCTTAGGTGAACTTTTAGTAGAACGGACAGATAAAGCTAAATTATTAGGATTTGGAAAAGGGACTACCATTTACGATAATAGTATGGTTTATGGTGATGTTATCGTTGAAGAAAATACTTGGATTGGCCCTTTTACAATCCTTGATGGTTCTGGAACCTTGAGAATTGGCTCAAATTGTTCTATTTCTGCGGGAGTACAAATTTACTCTCACGACACTGTAAATTGGGCAATTTCTGGGGGGAAAGAAAAATATGAATACGATAAAGTTACAATTGAAGATAACTGTTATTTGGGACCTAATGTAATTATTCAAAAAGGAGTGAGACTTGGGAAAGGTTCTATCGTGGGTGCCAATAGCTTTGTGAATAAATCCTTTCCCGCAAATTCAAAAATTGCAGGGAATCCTGCACAATTAATATAAAATCATGATTAGTAAGTTGTTTAGTTCAAGTGTAGAGATTCAAGGAAATCTTATTTATTCAAAGAATGTATCTTCAGAAATCGAAGTTTCACAAGAACAGACAAAAGATACTTTTTCTGAAAAATGGATCCAATTTGAAGAGGGAAAGAAAAAGGATGAAGTTTATGAATTCCAAAAGGATTGGTTTTTAAAGCTTTATGGGTTTAATTCTGAAAAGCAATTGCAGGAATACTTATCAGATAAACAAACGATTTTAGATGCAGGTTGTGGATTAGGGTACAAAGCAGCGTGGTTTGCAGCGTTAGCTCCCATGCAACTGTTATTGGTATTGATATTTCTGAAGCAGCAGTCATCGCGGCTAAAAATTATCAAGATATACCTAATTTATATTTTCATCAATCTGATATAGCAAGCACAGGGTTAAAAAAATACAATTGATTTTACAGTATGCGATCAAGTAATTATGCATACGGAGAATCCAGAATATACATTTAAACACCTGAGCGCTATAACCGCTTTTGGAGGTGAATTTGCCTGTTATGTATACAGGAAAAAAAGCTTTACCAAGAGAATTATTAGATGATTATTTTAGATTAGCTACGCATGATATACCTAATGAACAATTATGGGAAATGTCAGCTCAATTGACAGAGCTAGGGAAGTGCTTAAGTGATTTAAAGGTCACTATAGATAGTCCAGATATTCCGCTTTTAGGAATTAAAGGGGGACTTATGATTTACAACGATTTATTTATTGGAACTTTATCAAATGTTTTTGGCGAGAGGAGTGGGGAAAAGAAATGTGTGATGCAACCAACTTTGATTGGTACGCTCCATCCAATGCCAAAAGATTTTCCAAAGAAGAATATAAAAAGATGATTAAGGATAATAATTTAAGCATCTTACACTTTCATGAAGAAGAAGCTTGTTATAGTGGAAGATTTTTACAATCAGCCAATCCTTAAATTTATTAAAACTTATTTTTCTTCTTTACAAGAATGAAGAGTAAAGCCTATGAATAGTTCAATATTAATCTAACTAACAGAATTCTTTTTTAAGTTTTCGAAAAAAACATCGAAGTAATCATTGTTCAAACTCATCGATTAAATCGTAAGCTATGAAATTTCAATCAGATCATTATGTTCATTTAAAGTACATCAATAGCTTTAAATTAGGCAAAAAAAGATTTGGGGATATTATTAAGTCTCATTACAATCAGTCATATGCTGTATATCCGCTATTATATCATTACATGATAGCAAAGCTTTCATACTCTACTGCAATAAATAAGCCCAATAGAATTAACTTTTTCATTCAAATTATTTCTTGCTTTGCATTTAACAGTTTTGTTTATTGGTATACAGATAACTTTGTGTTCGTAGAGTATTTATTATTAAATCTAATTTTTTCTTATTCCCTTTTTCTTATGCTTTTTGGAATGCCAAGAATAGTGGTTTATCTGCCAGAGGGTTTGGTCTATTAACGGGACAATTATACACCTATAGTTTATTTATTTATTTAACCTCAGGAAGTATCATTGGATATGCATTTATGATCATTTTTTCGTTATTCTCACTCTTGGGTTCTCAGTTTTCTTTTCAGTACGTTTTTTTTATATCGATAGTTAGTTCTTTAATTACTTTTAAGTTTGAAATAATACTCCCTCTTTTAATTTCTCTAATATTATTTAGGATTACATTTTCGGATCTATTTAAAAACTACATCTTAGGTCAATTCAATCACAAGAAAAATTATTTCCTGTATTTAGCTCCTATATTTATAATGAAATACCGCCCCAACATTTACAGGGATTTTATTTATGATTTTTGGATAAAGTTGGCAAATTTAAAAACAGAAAAGACTAAAGCCTTCTTGTATATTTATACAAATCCTATTGTAGAATTAATTTATGGATTTCCATTTTTATGGGTTTCACTTTATTTTGTGTATGATGAAAATCATACTATGATCTCCAATCCCTTACTCATTTTAATAGGGGCTGCTTTAATAATTTTCTTTATAATAAGTTTTAATCTTTTTAGATTTTTAGGAGAACCTCAACGCTATTTAGAATTTTTAATTCCAATAATTACATTGTTATTTTGGCTTTACACTCCATCTCATGTTCAGTGGATTTTGATTGTAGTATCCGCTTTTTTTATCGTAGTGACGACTGCATTTTTCAAACAGCATCGAAAATCAAAATTAGACAATCAACGGCTAATACAATTTTTAATCAGTCGTTATAATAAAGAAAAAATTATAGCATCAAATGACACTAATTTCATTAAATTCTTAATTCCTTATTTTAATGTTGTTACTACAGATCTCACAGAATCATATGCTAATAAAAAGGACTTTTATTTTTATCATAAAAATGATTACGCTATTCAAAGTATTAAAGGGTTAATGAAACATCATAAAACGCATAAATTAAACATCCTGGTTATAAAACATGATTTCTATTCTAAAGAAGAACAGATGGAGTTAAATAAAGTTTTTAATTTATTGGAGGTAGAAAATGTAGGGGGCTACAGCATATACGAAATAATTCATGTTTAGAGGGATAACAAAAGATTTTATTATTTACGGTTTTGGCAGTACTTTATCTAAATTGTCATCACTGGTTTTACTACCATTCTTTACTTATTATTTTACACCTGATGAGTATGGTGCTCTTGAATTGATTATAATTACCACCTCTTTAGCATCTATTTTGTGTTTATTACAATTAGAGTCAGCTTTGTCTCGTTTCTTTTATGATTATGAAACTGACGAAAGAAAAATACTCATCTCTTCTCTATTGATTTTTTCTGTAATCCTTTCATTTTTATTTACCGCATTACTTTGGATTTTTGCAGAAAAAATCAATCTATTACTTTTCAATGAAAACATTTTTATAGGTGCCTACAAAATAGGGATATTATGCATTCCTTTGCTTTGCATGAATAGTTTTTTAATTGTTGTAATCAGGTTTACTCAAAATAGATTATTGTTTATAAAATCTCAAAGTATATTGTTTTTCACTACTATTTTAGTTCCAGTTATATTGGTTCTTTATTTCAGTTTTAAAATGGAAAGTTATTTTTGGGGTCAATTGATAGGCTTGTTTTTGTCGGTTTTTTATTTGACCACGGGATTAAAAGATTTCTTTATAAAAGAATTAAAATTTGGCGTAGTGAAAACTTCTTTAAAATATTCAATTCCACTAATTCCAGGAGTATTCAGTGGTTGGGTGAATTCCTATGGAAGTCGATTTTTTATGATATCCTTTTTATCTTTGAAAGAAATAGGTCTTTATGCGGTAGCCATTAAAATTGCTTCAATCTTTCAATTGATCGGAGGAGCTTTTAGAATGACATGGCCTCAGTTTTTTTGGAAAACATTTAAACAAGATAAACTTCATAAAAAAAAATTTAAAGATATCCATTCAATTTTATCAACTTTTATAACAATTATTCTCGTTTTATTTATAGCATTTATTCAATATTTTACTGATTTATTTCTCGACATAAAATATCACCTAGCGGTAGTATATGTTCCAATTATTTCTTTTTCATTTGTACTAATTTCTTTTTTCACACAAATTGTCGGATTAGGATCCTCAATTAAATTCAAAACGCAATACAATTCTTATTCATTCATGTTTGGTACGCTTATTAATCTCTTGGGGTTGTTTATTTTTTTACCAAAATATGGCTTAATTGTAGTACCAGTGTCACTTCTTTCTGGTTCTTTGGTAAGTTTATTATTTTTGTGGTTCTTTTCAGAAAAATTTTATCCGATTGGATTTTCAGTAAAAACAACGTTTCTACATTTTTTAATCGTTCTGTTAAATATTTTAGTTGACTTAATTTATACCTTGAATGTTTATGAAAAAATAACCATATTAACCCTTTCAATTGGATTGTCAATATACGTATCAGATGTAATCATAAGTAAAGTTAAAAATGTAATTAAATGAAAATACTCATCACAGGCGCTGCCGGATTTATAGGAACCAACCTTTGTGAATATTTTCTCTCAAAAGGACATCATGTTGTTGGCCTAGACAATTTTGCCACAGGGTTTAAAGAAAATCTAACCCCTTTTCTATCCCAACAAAACTTTCACTTCATTGAAGGCGATATTCGCTCCTTAGACGATTGTTTAAGAGCTACTGCAGAAGTCGACTATGTATTGCACCAAGCCGCATTAGGTTCTGTCCCTCGATCCATAAAAGATCCAATTACCTCCAATAATGTCAACATCAATGGATTTTTAAATATGCTAGAAGCCAGTAAACAAAATGGAATCAAGCGTTTTGTCTATGCGGCTTCCTCTTCCACCTACGGCGATTCAAAAGCCCTTCCGAAAGTAGAAGAAAATATTGGAAAACCATTGTCACCTTATGCCATTACCAAATATGTAAACGAACTGTATGCCGATATTTACGGGTCTACCTACGGCTTAGAAACCATAGGATTGCGCTATTTCAATGTTTTTGGAAGAAGACAAACCCCCAATGGAGCTTATGCAGCAGTCATCCCAAAATTCATAGGGCAATTTCTAAAAGGTGAATCGCCTATAATTAACGGAGATGGCAACTATTCTCGCGATTTCACCTATATAGATAATGTATTGCAAATGAATGAGCTTGCCCTAACGACAAACAATACAGAAGCCATTCATCAAGTCTATAACACTGCAGTAGGCGACCGAATTACCATTGCGGAAATGGCCAATGCAATCCGAACAGGACTAGCGCAATACGACCCTCAAGTAGCCCATATTCCAATTTTAAATGGCCCTAATAGATCAGGAGATATTCCACACTCACAAGCGAGTATACAAAAAGCAAAAGAGCGTTTAAATTATAACCCTTCACATTCTTTTATCCAAGGCCTTACAGCCTCTTTAGAATGGTATTACAATCACTTAAAATCATGAAAAAAAGCCCAATAGCCATCATCGGCTTAGGTTATGTAGGCCTTCCTTTAGCCGTTGCCTTTGCACAAAAATATCCAGTAGTAGGGATGGACATCAATCAAAATAGAATTGATGAACTTCAACAAGGGAAAGATCAAACCAATGAAATAAGTGAAGAAAATTTAAAAGCTGCACTTAACGAAAACCTTAAATTAAGTTCAAATGTTTCAGACACGAAAAATTGTACGGTTTTTATAGTGACCGTACCTACCCCAGTAACGGAAAGTAAAACTCCCGATTTAAACCCCGTAATAAGCGCTACAAAAACAGTAGCACAAGTGCTTAAAAAAGGAGACACTGTTGTATATGAATCTACGGTGTACCCTGGAGTGACAGAGGATGTATGTGTCCCTATTTTGGAAGAGATTTCTGGCTTGACGTTTAACTCCGATTTTTTTGTAGGATATAGCCCTGAACGCATCAATCCGGGGGATAAAAAACACACCATTACCAAAATCACTAAAGTAGTATCAGGGTCAACCCCAGAGACTATAGAATCACTTTCTGAATTATACGGTTCCATTATCGAAGCAGGTATTTACAAAGCACCAACAATTAAAACCGCGGAAGCCGCCAAGGTGATTGAAAATACCCAACGTGACATCAACATTGCTTTTGTCAACGAGCTATCGGTTATTTTTAATAAAATGGGGATTGATACCAATGAGGTTTTAAAAGCCGCAGGAACCAAATGGAATTTTCTAAACTTTTTCCCCGGTCTTGTAGGAGGGCATTGCATTGGTGTAGACCCTTATTATCTGGCTTTCAAATCTCAAGCCCTTGGTTATACTCCCGAAATGATTTTAGCTGGTCGCCGTATCAATGATGCCATGCCTGCTTTTATAGTCAACCAAGTGGTAAAACATTATTTACAACAAAACAAAACCATTGAAAATGCCTCTGCATTAATTTTGGGCGCTACATTCAAAGAAAACTGTCCCGATTTAAGAAATTCAAAAGTAGTGGACGTGTATCGGGAATTAAAGGAATTTGGTTTTGAAGTAGACGTTTATGATCCCGAAGCAGACGATGCTGTTTTTGAGCATGAATATGGTTTTTCTAAACTTCCCTCCATTGACAAAAAATATGGCGTGGTCATTTTAGCTGTCTCCCATGATCAGTTTAAAACCCTTGACCCAAAAAGTATCTTAAAAGAAGATGGAGTAGTTTTCGATGTAAAAGGCTTTTATAAGGATCAAGATTTTCATTATTTATAATGAAATCCCCTCTTATTCATATCATTCCAACTTTAGAAAACGGAGGCGCTGAAACCGTTTTATCACGTTTAGTAAATGAGTTTGATCAAAGAGGAATTCAGCAATACGTCATCACGCTTCAAGGGAATGAAGAGGATTTTAACTATGAGCAGGTAGCAAAATTCTCTCGCATTATTTGCAATGCAACTCAACCGCAACAAGCCACCCAATTATTTAAGCAATTTCCCAACGCCATAGTGCTTGCATGGATGTACAAAGCCATTTTTTATGCCCATCTATGGAAAGCAAAACATGGCGGAAATCAACGTATCATTTGGAACATACGGCGCTCCAGTTTTGCAAAAAAAGAACGATTTCAAAAAGTGGCCTTGCTATTTTTTGGGTTATATTCAAAATGGAAAAAGCCTGAAATTATCTATTGTGCTTTCAAAGCAAGAGACGCCCATCGCGGTTTTGGTTTTTACCGAAAAAAAGAAGCGATTATTCAAAACGGCCTAGCCAAAAAGCTAGTCTATGAAGATGAAAAAGTAGTCTCGCAACATTTGCCCTACTTTCTTTATGTAGGTCGGCATAACCCTGCAAAAGGCCCCGATCGTTTAATACGACTCGCAACTGTATTTTTTCAACAAAACAGTGAAGGGCAATTAAAAATAGCAGGCTCAGGTTGGAAAAAAGAAATGCTGCCCACTTCGTTTCAAAATAGAATTCAATTATTAGGAAACGTATCCCACCTTGTAACTCTGTATTCCCAAACTACTGCTCTACTTTTTACCTCTTATTCGGAGGGATATCCCAACGTGTTGGTAGAAGCAGCATCCTGTGGGGCGCCCATTATTGGTTTTGAAGCTGGAGATTCAAAGTTGATTTTAGAGGCCTATCCCTTAGGAAAATCCATTACTTCCGAACACGATTTTTTAAGCCAAATGCAGCACTTCTTAACCAATCCAATTTCGCAAAAAGAGCGTTTGAAGGCAGCGGAAAATGCACGTAAAACCTTTTCATTTGAACAGACCGCCAACCGATACGTTAAATTAATCAGTGATTTCAAAGAATGAATAGTATCTTTACGTTGTGAAAAAACTGGTTCGTATCACAACTGTTCCCATTTCTCTTGAAAAACTATTAGAAAATCAAGCATCTTTTTTCAAGAACTACTTCGACATTACGCTCGTTTCCTCTTCTGAAAGCGAATTAAAAAAAATAGCCAACCAACAAGGCGTTCACCACTTCTCTGTCGAAATGACAAGAAAAATTACCCCTTTAAAAGATTTAAGTTCATTCCTACAACTTTATCGTTTTTTACGAAAGGAACAACCAGAAATTGTTCATACCCATACTCCTAAGGCCGGAATAGTTGGCATGCTGGCTGCTTTTTTTGCCGGTGTTCCCATACGACTGCATACTGTTGCAGGTCTTCCGCTCATGGAGGCCAAAGGCATTAAAAAACAAGTGCTTTTGGCTGTCGAACGCCTCACGTATCGTTGTGCTACTCAGGTCTATCCTAACTCGGTAGGATTACTTCAGTACATTAAAGAAAAGCGCTTAGCCCCAAAGCACAAATTAAAAGTGATAGGAAAAGGATCTTCCAACGGTATCGATACCGATTATTTTGATCCGATGAATGTTTCAGAAGGACAGCGACAAGCCCTTGAAAAGGATTTCACTATTCAATCGCAAGATCTTGTTTTTTGTTTCGTTGGAAGACTAGTAGGGGATAAAGGCATTCATGAATTGTTGACTTCATTTATTGAAGTACATCAAAAAAATCCTGCAACAGCTCTTTTGCTGGTTGGCCCCCAAGAGCAAACCCTCGATCCATTGCAACAAGAAACACTAGCACAAATTCAAAATCATCCAAAAATCATTACCACAGGCTATCAACAAGATGTCCGCCCTTTTTTAAACAGGGCCGATATTTTTACTTTTCCAAGCTATCGAGAAGGCTTTCCTAACGTGGTGCTGCAAGCTGGTGCCATGGGCGTTCCTTGTATTGTGTCGGATATCAACGGGTGTAATGAAATCATTCAAGACAATCAAAATGGGTATCTTGTTCCAATAAAAAACACAAGTAAGCTCACTGAAAAAATGGAGAAGCTTGCAAACAACCCCTCCCTACGAAAAGAATTTGCCGATAAGAACAAAGCAAAAATTCAACGGGATTTTAAACGAAAAGCCTTTTGGCAAATGCTTTTAAAAGAATACCAATTGCAAGAAAAATGTATCCAATAGTAAAATCGTTTTTCGACCGTTTCATCGCCTTGGTGGTGTTCATCTTGCTTTGTCCATTGTTCCTACTCCTCTTGTTGCTTCTCTTTTTACAAAATGGTGGAAGCCCCTTGTTTAAACAAGTTCGACCGGGATACAAAATCCAATTTTTCACCATTTATAAATTAAAAACCATGACCGATGCTCGGAATTCAAAAGGGGAATTGCTCCCCGATTTTGAACGCATCACTCACCTGGGGAAAATCATCCGAAAACTATCCTTAGACGAATTGCCCCAATTGGTAAATGTCATCAAAGGAGAAATGAGCTTTGTAGGTCCTCGTCCTTTATTACCAGAATACTTACCTTTATATTCCGAGGAGCAAAACCAAAGACACGATGTAAAACCAGGGATCACAGGCTGGGCTCAAGTCAATGGACGCAATGCTTTAACTTGGAAAGAAAAGTTTAACTTGGACGTATATTATGTCCATCATCAAAGTTTTTGGTTGGACCTAAAGATTTTATTAATGACAGTCGTTAAGGTATTCAAGTCCGAAGGCGTTAATGCAAACGAAAAAACAACAATGCAACCTTTTAATGGGAACAACTGATTTTTTACTTTTTGGTGCTGGGGGTCATGCCCGAGTAGTGGCGAGTGGTGTGGAAGCCAACAAGGCATCTCTGTTAGGTGTTTTTGATAGTAACTCCAAAATAGAAACCTTAGATGGAGTTCCAAATCTTGGCGACTACGACCCTAGCCAGTATCCTAACGCAAAAGTGCTTTTATGTGTTGGCGATAATCAATTAAGAGCAAAAATAGCACCCACGATTAAGCACGCTTTTGGAACCCTAATCCATCCCTCAGCAATTGTAGACCGTTTGGTTACCCTTGGGGAAGGCACACAAGTCATTCAAGGGGCAATCATCAATCGGGGCACTACTGTTGGAAAACATTGCATCATCAACACTGCGAGCAGCATCGATCACGATTGTCAAATCGGCGATTTTGTTCACATAGCGCCCAAAGCCACTTTGTGCGGTTCGATCACCATAGGAAAAGGAAGTCTCATCGGAGCAGGAGCAACCGTGCTTCCCAACCTCACCATAGGGGAAAATGTCCAAGTAGGTGCCGGGGCAGTTGTCACAAAAGACATCCCTTCAAACACCATTGTTGCCGGAGTTCCAGCGAAAATAAATATAAGATGAGCGAAGAAAAAATATGGTTGTCTTCCCCCCATATGGGTGAGGAGGAGCAGAAAAATGTATCGGAAGCCTTTGCTACCAACTGGATTTCACCTGCAGGACCTTTTTTAGCAAAGTTTGAAAATTTACTAGCACAGCGATGCCAAGTAAATGCTGCTGCGGCCATTCAGTCGGGCACTGCTGGAATTCACCTTGCCCTGCGTTTATTGGAAGTAGGCCAAGGGGATATTGTGCTTTGTCAATCCTTTACTTTTATTGGGTCTTGTAATCCCATTTTATATCAAGGGGCAGAACCTGTTTTTATCGATTCAGAAGCCCAAACTTGGAACCTATGCCCCCAAGCCCTAGAAGAAGCCATTCTTCACTATAAAGCGAAAAATAAGCTTCCTAAAGCCATCATCGTGGTGCATTTGTATGGAATGCCTGCCCAAATGGATAAAATAACCGCTCTTTCTAAGCAATATGGAATTCCCATCATCGAAGATGCAGCAGAGGCATTAGGATCGCATATTGATGGAAAAGCCTGTGGTTCGTTTGGTGATTTTGGAATTTTGAGCTTTAATGGAAATAAAATCATAACCACCTCAGGCGGGGGAGCCTTGCTTTCTCAAAATCGAGAGCGGATAGATCAAGCACGCTATTTGGTGACTCAAGCCAAAGATGATGCACCGCATTACGAACATTCTGAAATGGGTTACAATTACCGCTTATCCAACGTAGCTGCAGCCATTGGAGTGGGTCAGCTCAGTGTTTTGGATGACCGAGTAGCTGCGCGTCGCGAAAATCACTCTTTTTATGAAAACCTTTTGGCACCCTATGAAGGCGTTTCTTTTCTCAAAGAACCAGAGTCTTATTTCAGTAACCGTTGGCTGACGTGCATCGTTATCGATCCAGAAAAAACAAAGGGGATTACCCGAGAAACCGTTCGATTGCATTTATTGAAAGCCAATATAGAAAGCCGCCCTTTGTGGAAACCCATGCACATGCAAACCCTATTTGCTGAAAATGCTTATTTCGGAAACAAGGTCTGTGCACATTTGTTTGAAAACGGATTGTGCCTCCCTTCCGAAAGCAATTTAACCGCCAAGGACAAAAGCCGAATCGAAAACCAACTGAAAATAGTATTTTCGCACTAATGTTTGAACGGATATTTAAATACCACTATTCCAAAAAATATGCCTATACCATAGATGCATTCGCTATTTGGATTGCTTTGGAAATGATTTTGTACCTCAATGGGTCAGATCTAATTATTCGTTCACTTGTCGATAAAGTCCTCTTTATTGCATTGTCGTTAGCAAGCATTACCCTCTTTAGAGGATACAAAATGTTGTTGCGATTCACCACTTTCATCGATATTGGAAAAATCACCTCTGGCTTACTATTGACCCTTTTTATTTATGCCATTTATATCCAAGCAGATTCTCGAGCGCACTACAACTATTTACTCCTCTTATTTTATTTTTCGCTTTCTTTTTTATCGCTCTATCGTTTGGTGATTAAATTGCTTTATGCACGTGTAAGCAAAGAAGATAAATTAATCAACACCCTCCTTTTTGGAGCTGGAGACAATGGGTTGCGAACCAAACGCGCCCTCGACGACAGTAATACGGTAAATGTGTTGGGCTTTATTGATGACGATCCTGCCAAAATTGGAAGAAGCATTGAGGGCATTCAAGTAAATCCTCTAAACGAAAAATTAGAGCGTTATATTGAAGATAAAAATGTTGCTCAAGTCATCATTACTGCACAAGATGTTAATCAGAAAAAGAAAACCGAACTCTTTAAATTTTTTAAAGATAAAGGGGTAAAAATATTTACTGTTCCTCCAATAGACGACCTGGCAAGCAAGCAAGGTATTGTAGGAAACCTAACTCCTGTCCGCATTGAAGACTTGCTCAAAAGGGACGAAATTAGCATTGATTTGGATAAGAACATGAGTCAGTATCGCGGCAAAACCATTTTGGTCACTGGAGCTGCAGGTTCTATTGGAAGCGAAATTGTACGTCAATTGTTGCTTTTTGAGCCCAAAGACATTGTACTTTATGATCAAGCGGAAACGCCTTTGTTTGATTTGAAAAACGAATTGGCAAAATCGAAGCAAACCCCTACACAACTGCATTATTATTTGCAAGACATTACCGATGCCAATGCGCTCGAACAGTGCTTTTCAGATTTTAAAATCGATTTGGTTTTCCATGCCGCAGCCTACAAGCATGTTTTCATGACCGAAGCCATTCCAAAAGCGGCTGTCATCAACAACATTTTAGGCACAAAACAGGTGGTGGACTTAGCCATTAAAAACAACGTTTCTCACTTGGTTATGGTGTCTACCGATAAGGCGGTAAATCCCTCTAATGTAATGGGAGCTTCAAAGCGAATCGCAGAAATTTATGTCGCCCAACAAGCCAAAAACAGCACTACCCAACTCATTACTACCCGATTTGGTAATGTATTAGGATCCAACGGATCGGTGGTGCCTATTTTTAAAGCTCAAATTGCAAAAGGAGGCCCCGTAACGGTGACCCATCCCGAAATTACGCGCTATTTCATGACCATCACGGAAGCTTGTCAGTTGGTATTGGAAGCAGGGGCAACGGGCGAAGGAGGCGAAATTTATGTTTTCGATATGGGCGAGCCTGTAAAAATTGCCGATTTAGCAACCAGCATGATACGCTTGTCGGGCTTAGTAGAAGGCCAAGATATTGAAATTCAATATTCAGGATTACGGCCAGGCGAAAAATTATACGAAGAGCTTTTAACCGACAAAGAAAATTTAAAAGCCTCCCACAATCCTTTGATTTTTATTGCCAACAAAGAGCAGTTTACATCGACCCAAACCGAGGGAATTTTGGATTTGATTGCTGCCGCACAAAAAGGAGTACCTGCTGACAAACTCGTTCAGCAAATGAAAGCGATTGTTCCTGAATATAAATCGATGAATTCCACCTACGAAGCATTAGATAAAGCTTAATTATCTACACTCCCAGGAAGGATTTTAATGTTTCTAATGCAAACAATAAAAGGATGCCGCTGCTGCCCATTGCTGTTTAGTTCAGAAGGATGCTTTAAAAAACTTAGGCTAAAATTGGAAATTAAAGGCAACGGAACAATTACAGTTCTAAAATCGGTGGCTTCGCTATATCCTACCGACCATATTTCACTCGGATTTACGGTTAAACTTCCTGTACCACTTACCAAGGGTGTATATCCCAATGACAAAAAAGTACGGGTTTCGTTGTTGGGCGGTTGAACCAAATAATCGATTTTATATTCAAAAACGAGTTTTTTTGGTTGAATACCAAAATTTGAAAACGATTTGGATATGGGCAAAACGATATCTTCTTCTCCATTGATGGATTGATAAAAACCAACCATGGCATTTTCGCAAGGTGCATAGGTTACGTCTCCAGAAATTTGAGGGCCAAACCAACCTCCTTCAGGATTGGTCCATCCCATTCGATTGGCTTCGGTTGGAAAGGGCTCTGTACTGTCATCGACTCCATCACCATCGGTATCCGAATTATTAGGATCGGTGCCTAGTTCTGTTTCTTCTTCGTCCGTAAGCCCATCATTATCCGAATCGATTTCGTCGTCCCCCAATGTTCGATTCACCTCCAGTTGCACTTGAAGATCATCTTCGTATTCATAAGTCACATAATTGTTGTTGTAACTAATGTCATAGTTATCGGCATTGGCCACTGCATGGGTGACATCATACCTTCCAAAACCTTCTTCATAAGTCACCAAAACACCCACTTGACTTTCAGAGTCGGGGTTGTTTATATCACCATCGCTAACTGTATTTAGCCCTGTGCCACTGAAAAGCGTGCTGGTTACTGTGGTTGCAGAAGCGACGTCGCTAGAAACGGTTCCTCCTTCAAAAATCCATTTAAAAACATCGAAATTTTGGGCCGTAGTAACATAAGAAATACGAAAGGAAGAACTTGTGATATGACTGGATGAAAAAGTGAATTGGTGTTGCGAAGAAAGAAAGGTGGCTTGCAGCTCTCCTTTTCTCCCGCTTGCGTCGTTGGTAGGAGCAATAATTTCATTCATTTCAACATCCGTAACGGTTTCGGGTACAAATTCAGGTGTACAAGAAATGAGTAAACCCCCAATAATGAATAAAAATATACGCATCGTCAATAAAATAGTACTCAAAGATAAGCAAATGCGCCTTTCGATATCCTATCTTTTAACACTCAATCGTTTATTTGATCTTCTTTTTTCTTTTCAAGAAACAAAAACATTTGTAAAATGAAGAAAATGAAGTACATTTGCAATCCAAAATTATATAAGAATGTATGCAATCGTAGAGATAGCAGGGCAGCAATTTAAAGTTGCAAAAGACCAAAAAGTCTTTGTTCACCGTTTGGCTGAGAAAGAAGGAAGCAGTGTTTCTTTCGATCAAGTTTTTTTGTTAGACGACGGAAACAAAGTGTCTGTTGGCGCCCCGGCTATAACTGGCGCTTCGGTAGAAGCAAAGGTAGTTAAGCACTTGAAAGGCGATAAAGTAATCGTTTTCAAAAAGAAAAGAAGAAAAGGGTACCGTGTAAAAAATGGTCACCGTCAAGCGCTAACTGAAATTTTAATCCAAGAAATTTCTGCCAAAGGAGGTTCAAAAAAAGCCGCTCCAGCGAAAAAAGCGGAAGCAGCACCGACCAAGAAAAAGGCAGAAGCGCCTGCAAAAGCAGCAGCTCCAAAAGCGGAAGCAACTGACTTGAGCGGTAAAACAGTAGCAGAGTTAAAAGAACTTGCTAAAGCGAAAGGAATCACCGGAATTTCTTCCATGAAGAAAGCCGATTTAATTGCAGCTTTACAAGCATAAATCATTAAAAAAGAAGAACCATGGCACATAAAAAAGGAGTAGGTAGTTCGAAGAACGGTAGAGAATCGGAATCGAAACGCTTAGGTGTTAAAATTTTTGGTGGACAAGCAGCGCGTGCAGGGAACATTCTTGTTCGTCAGCGCGGTACAGCACACAACCCAGGAGAAAATGTTTACCTAGGAAAAGATCACACACTACACGCTAAAGTGGATGGTGTTGTTAAGTTTCAAAAGAAGAAAAACAACAAATCTTATGTATCTGTTGTTCCCTTTGAAGCATAGTTAATTCGATTACACATAAAAAAAAAGCCGAGTTTTTAAAACTCGGCTTTTTTTGTACTCGCATCTGAGCGTATTAATAACGATAATATTCCGGTTTAAACGGTCCTTCAACAGTAACCCCAATATACTCTGCTTGGTCTTGCGAAAGCGCTTCCAATTCAACACCTAAATGAGAAAGGTGAAGGGCAGCTACTTTTTCGTCCAAATGCTTAGGAAGCATATACACTTTATTCTCATATTTCTCGGGAGAGTTCCAAAGTTCAATTTGAGCTAGCGTTTGATTGGTAAACGAATTACTCATTACAAAACTTGGATGCCCAGTAGCACAGCCCAGGTTGACCAGTCGTCCTTCGGCAAGAACAATAAGCTCTTTTTCATCCTCTAGGGTGTATTTATCTACTTGAGGTTTAATTTCCACTTTGGTGTTTCCATAAGTTTCATTTAACCATGCCATATCAATTTCATTATCGAAATGGCCAATGTTACACACAATGGCTTTGTCTTTCATTTTTAGAAAATGCGCTCCGGTAAGGATATTTTTATTTCCAGTAGCCGTAATTACCACATCCATTTTATCAACAACATTATTGATGCGCTTTACTTCGTATCCGTCCATGGCTGCTTGAAGCGCACAAATAGGATCGATTTCGGTTACGGTTACAATGGCACCAGCTCCGCGGAAAGAAGCTGCGGTCCCTTTTCCAACATCACCATAGCCTGCTACTAAAACGCGCTTTCCAGCAAGCATTACGTCGGTAGCTCTACGAATAGCATCCACTGCACTTTCTTTACATCCATATTTATTGTCGAACTTGGATTTAGTAACCGAGTCATTTACATTAATGGCAGGGAGGGGGAGGGTTCCGTTGTTCATTCGTTCATACAAACGGTGAACTCCAGTGGTAGTTTCTTCTGATAGACCATTTATGCCGTCCACATATTGTGGGTATCGATCGAGCACCATATTGGTTAAATCTCCTCCATCATCCAAGATCATATTTAGAGGTTCACGGTTTTCTCCAAAGAAAAGCGTTTGCTCAATACACCAGTCAAATTCTTCTTCATTCATTCCTTTCCAAGCATAAACAGGAATACCTGCAGCAGCAATGGCCGCCGCAGCGTGGTCTTGGGTAGAGAAAATATTACATGAACTCCAGGTAACATCGGCACCCAAAGCAACAAGTGTTTCTATTAATACAGCGGTTTGAATGGTCATATGTAAGCACCCAGCAATCCGGGCTCCTGAAAGCGGTTGTTCTTCTGCATATTCTTCCCGAAGCGCCATTAGCCCTGGCATTTCTGCTTCTGCCAGTTCAATTTCACGTCGTCCCCATTCTGCAAGGGAAATGTCCTTTACTTTGTAAGGAAGGTAGCTCGTTTTTTCTTTCATAGTTTAGATGATTAACTTTGTCTGCAAAAATACTTACAAATCGTTTAAAAACCTATGCCAAAAGTTATTGATTTTCAGCACCCAATACCCCTTCAATGGAGCCTTTGGCAAATTGCAGAATCCCCAGAAGATTTATTGCTTTCAGTTTCATTATCCGAGGCGCAAAAAGAAGATTTTAAAAAGCGAAAAACAAAAGCAGGTCAACAAGGCTTTTTAGCCGCTCGTTTAGCGCTTCATCAACTTACTCCAGAAGCGAGTGAATTGCAAATGAATGAAAACGGAGCTCCTACCTTACCTCATCTCTATTGTTCTTTGTCGCACACAGCACACTATGCTGTTGCAGTCGTTGCTGAAGAAGCGGTTGGTGTAGACATCGAGAGTTATCGGCCAAAGATTGAACGCATTGCTCAGAAATTTACGCATCCTAAAGAAATCGATTTTCTTCCGCAAACCGATGAGAGAATAGAAATGTTGACCCGTTTATGGACCGCTAAAGAAGCGATTTATAAAGCGGTACAAAAGCCAGGTTTATCCCTTTCCAATCAAATACAAATTGCGCCGTTTTCGCTAGCAAGTACTTCAGGAAACGCGGAGGTTTTTATCGACGACAACGTCCTTTCGTTTACTTTGAATTTTAGTACTTTTAACGAGCACGAACTCACTTTCGCTAAACAAACACATCCATGAATGTTTCCATAGAAATCACCCTCACTCCTTTACAAGATCATTATGAGGAGCCAATAAAAGATTTTATACGAGTGCTTCGAAAATCATCTTTTCAACTTATTGAAACCCCACTGAGCACTCAAATTTATTGTCCACTTGCCCCTTTAATGGAGTTGCTTTCCCAGGCCATCGCTACTTGTTTTGACGAAATAGCCGCTGGGATGATTCATCTAAAAATTGTCAAAAGCGACCGCAGTACCTATGTCCCCTTTAGTTGATTTTTTCTTTGGTCAATACGCCACCTATTCCTCCGAGGACATAGCGCTGGAATTGATTGCAGTTTTTTCAGGCCTAGCGAGTGTTTGGTATGCTAAAAAAAATCATATTGCGGTTTATCCTACAGGGATGTTGTCCACCTCCATATATGTCTACTTGCTTTGGAAATGGATGTTGCTGGGCGATATGCTAATCAACGCCTATTACTTTATAATGAGTGTTTATGGCTGGTACATATGGACGCGTAAAGCGAGTAAAGATTTTTTATATCCCATTCAATGGACCACAAAAAAGGAAAAGGTATTCGCCGGTGGATTGTTTTTGTTAAGCCTCTTTTTTGTGTACAAAGTATACCACGCTTTTGATCGGTGGACCGACTGGGTGGCGGTTGTTGATACGTTTACAACCGCGATCTTTTTTGTCGGAATGTGGCTGATGGCCAAACGAAAAATTGAACATTGGATCTTTTGGATTATCGGAGATGTCATTTCAATTTATTTATACTTTTACAAGGGGTTTACCCTCACAAGTATTCAGTACATAGTGTTTACCTTTATTGCCATTAACGGCTTGTATGCATGGAGAAAAGAAATCAAAACACCGCTTCCGTCTTAAAAGTTGTTTTATACGGCCCCGAAAGCACCGGTAAAACCACCATGGCAAAAGCATTGGCGGCACACTACAACACCGAATGGGTGCCCGAGTTTGCACGCGATTATTTGCAAGAAAAGTGGGATACACAAAAAGAAACATGTACCCTAGAGGACCTTTCAATTATTGCCCAAGGGCAATTAGACTTGGAAGCAAAAGCACTCAAAAAAGCCAATCGAATTCTTTTTTGCGACACCAATATATTGGTGACAAAGGTGTGGTCAGAAACGCATTTCGACGGCTATTGTTCTCCTGCCTTAAGCCAGTTAGTAAAGCAAACCCAATACGATATGTATCTGTTAACAGGCATCGATGTCCCTTGGGAAAAAGACGATCTTCGCGATCGCCCCAACGACCGTGAGGAAATGTTTACCTATTTTAAAACCCAACTGGCTCATTTCAATTTCCCTTCTACCTTCCTTACAGGAAATCATCACCATCGATTAAAACAAGCCATTGCGGTTCTTGATTCTCTTTTAGGCAAACAAGCCCACTAAATAGGAAACCGAAACTGTCATTGGGGTCGTTTTCTCGCACCATTTTCCAAATGCATTTTTAGAAATTTAAAACCTTTTTTGGTAGTATCTTTTAAAAGAATATTGTGTAATTTTACACCACTCAAAGGGGTGCTCTAAAAAACGAGCTGAGATGATACCCAAGGAACCTGGGCAGGTAATGCTGCCAAGGGAAATTTTACCGAAGGCCATAATTGTACACACCGAATAACAATCCCTTTTATTCGTTTAAAAAAGAATGATGAGGAAAAAAGTATTCATTACTGCCCTTTTTGTGGGGTTGAGCTATTTGTCGGCGCAAGAGCAACCAAAAGACAGTTTAACACAAAAGCAAATCGATTTAGAGGAAGTCAGCGTGGCAGGATTACGTGCGACAACCGATCAACCTGTGAGCTTTTCGGAACTGACCAAAGAAGACATTAAAAGCAGAAACCTAGGGCAAGACCTTCCTATTTTAATGAATTTTTTACCCTCTGTGGTAACCACTTCCGATGCGGGTGCAGGCATTGGGTATACTGGAATTCGAGTTCGGGGTAGCGATGCCACACGCGTAAACGTAACCATCAATGGAATTCCCTACAACGATGCAGAATCTCAAGGAACTTTTTGGGTAGATTTACCCGATTTTGCTTCTTCCGTAGAAAGCATCCAATTGCAACGCGGCGTGGGTACATCGAGCAATGGAGTGGGTGCTTTTGGTGCCAGCATCAATGTTGCCACCGATAAAATTGCCGAAACGGCCTATGCACAACTTTCTCATGCGGTTGGAAGTTTTAACACCCAGCGCCACACCCTCAAATTTTCTACGGGTTTACTCAACAATAAAATTGAGATTGCTGGGCGATTAGCCACCATTCAATCCGACGGATACATCGATCGAGCGTCTTCAGATTTAAAATCGTATTTTCTTCAAGCGGCTTATGAAAACAAAAACACAGTCGTAAAAGCCCTTATGTTTGGCGGACACGAAATCACCTATCAATCTTGGTTTGGGGTAGATCCAACGACATTAGAAAACGATCGCACCTATAATTTTGCTGGGGAAAGATATACCGCCGACGGCATGCTAGAAGGCTATTATGACAATCAGGTCGACAATTACAAACAAGACCATTATCAATTGCATTGGAATCAACGCTACTCCCCACAACTTTCTTCTTCTATAGGACTAAACTACACCTACGGAAGAGGATTCTATGAAGAATTTAACGATGCTTGGTACGATCAAAACATTGGTTTTAGTGGGATGAGTTCTTTGTCCAATTTTCAATTGCAAAATGTCGGTGGAATCACCCATACCGATAACATTACGCAAAAATGGTTAGACAATCATTTTTATGTTTTCACAGCCAATCTTAATTATGAAAGCGAACAACGTCAATGGACCTTGGGTGCTTTGTTGAGCAATTACGACGGGCATCATTTCGGAAACCTTATTTGGGCGCGATATGCCAGTAACGCCGCTCCTAAGCACGAATTTTACAGAAACAAAGGCGATAAAATCGAATTTTCCGTCTTCGGAAAACTCACCCAAAACCTTACTTCTTCTTTGTCGGCTTATGTCGATTTACAGTTCCGTCGTGTGGACTATACTGCAGCAGGAAGCACCAACGGACTAGGGAACATCGCCATCGATGAGGACTTCAATTTTTTTAACCCGAAGGTGGGGTTGACTTTTCAACCAAACGAAACCACGCAATGGTATGTCTCTTACGCCAAAGCACAACGTGAACCTAACCGAACGGATTTCGAAAATGGAAATCCTAAACCCGAGCAACTCAACGATTTTGAAGCAGGAATAAGAAAGCAATCCAAAGGGATAAGTTGGACAGCCAACCTCTATTATATGCGCTATCAAGATCAACTGGTGCTTACGGGGGCCATAGATGAAGTGGGAGCTCCCATCCGTGAAAACAGTGGAGACAGTTACCGTTTAGGGGTAGAGCTTACCGCCAATATCGCAATCAACGATCAATGGCTGTGGCAACCAAACCTTACCTTAAGCCAAAACAAAAATCTAGCGTATAAATTTCAGCGCGACGGGCAAATTCAAAATCTTGGAGACACTTCCATTGCCTATTCTCCTAATGTAATAGGTGCAAGTCGAGTGCTCTATAGTCCATCTTCGGTATTCAATATTGGTTTGTTGTCGAAATTTGTTGGCGAGCAATACATGGGGAATATCGATTCAAATCTATCCCAATTGCCTTCCTGTTTTATCAACGACATCAATGCGGTATATGCGTTTGGAGCTACCTCATGGGCCGAAAACATTGAAGTTTCTTTGTTGATCAACAATGTTTTTGACACGGCTTTTATTTCAAACGGTTATTTTTATACCTATGACGATTCATGGTCGGTACCCAATCAGGTGACCACCATTGAAGGCGTAGGGTTTTATCCACAAGCGGGAAGAAATTTTCTCTTAGGGATGACTTTATCGTTTTAATGCACCTCAATTGGAAATCACCAAACGATTTCCTTGTGTTTGCACTTGATAGCTAACGAGCGAGTAAATGGTTTTTTGACCCTCTAAAGGGTTTAAAAGCTGTCCTGTTGCCAAGCTGTATTGGTAATTTTCACATGCGCATTCGGTGAGAACGCCCACCACCTCTGTTCGGGAACATGCGTTGGGTTGATGGTGAGGGCAGCTGGCCTCCCAAGCCAAGTAAGTAGATCCGTTGAGATTAAACACCAAAATGCCTTTATGACCGTATTCAGGCAAAAGGGCGGAGCCTCCAGCATATCGCAAATTATTGAATTGAGGGAGGTTGAGGTCGATGGGAACCGAAAAAGTGAGTTCCCTCAAATAAGGATTGCGAACCAAGTTTTCTTTTCCACAGCAAATAAAAAGGAGGAAAATCATGATGGTTATCCCGTTGCGATTAAAAATCGATATATGCTTCATTTTTGTATATTTGTCCAAACCCTTCAATTTTTGGAGGGTTTTATGCTATTAAAACGCCAATAATATGAGTAAAGTATCTTATTATACCGAAGAAGGGTTAAAAAAACTAAGAGAGGAGCTCAATCAACTCAAAGATGTTGAGCGTCCAAAAGCTTCCCAAGCCATTGCTGAGGCAAGAGATAAAGGGGATTTGAGTGAAAACGCAGAGTACGATGCGGCCAAAGAGGCGCAAGGATTATTGGAAATGCGGATTTCAAAAATGGAAGAAACCCTTTCCAATGCCCGCTTAATCAACGAATCGGAACTCGACACTTCAAAAGTATTGGTTCTTTCTACGGTTCAAGTAAAAAATAAAAACAATGGCATGACAATGAGCTACACCCTAGTGGCGCAAAGTGAAGCCGATTTGGCTGCCGGGAAAATATCGGTAGACTCGCCTATTGGAAAAGGACTTCTTGGAAAATCGGTTGGCGATACCGCGGCGATCAGTGTGCCCAATGGAACCATCGAATTGGAAATTCTTGAAATAAGTCGCTCTTAAAAATGGCTACTGTTTTTACAAAAATAATTGCTGGAGAAATCCCTTGCTATAAAGTAGCTGAAGATGAACATCATTTGGCTTTTTTAGACATCAATCCCAACGCCTTGGGGCACACTTTGTGCATTCCCAAAAAGGAAACCAATAAACTTTTGGATTTGTCGGAAGAAGAGTATGCTGCACTGATGCATTTTTCTAGAAAAGTAGGATTGGCTTTGCGTGAAGCAGTGCCATGCCAACGCATTGGAATGAACGTTATTGGTTTGGAAGTGCCTCATGTGCATGTGCATTTAATTCCTTTACAAAGCATGGCAGACGCTACTTTTGGGAAAAAGGAAAAACCGACCAGCGAACAAATGAAAGAGTTGGCCAATCGTATTGCTAAATTCTATTCTTAAGACGTTTTTAACGGGTCTTTTTGGGCAGCATAATTTCAAAGACAGTGCCTTTGTTCAATTCCGTTTCTTTCACGTGAATAAACCCGCCGTGATAGTCGTGCACAATTCGTCTGGCTAGTGAAAGTCCGAGTCCCCACCCTCTCGCCTTGGAAGTAACCCCTGGTCGAAAAATGTCTTTAATTGCTTTTGGAGCAATGCCACTTCCTTCATCTTCAATTTGAATGAGAATCTCCTCTTGTTTGGGCACTATACGTACAGAAAGCGTCCCGATCCCTTTCATGGCATCGATTCCATTTTTGATGATGTTTTCTAAGGTCCAACTCAAAAGGCTTTCATTTACGTCAGTATCAACCGGCTTATCGGGAGTGTTAAACACCCATTGTACTTGTTTTCCCGACCGCTTTTTTAAGTAAGCAATGGTGTTTTCAACAATCGGGACTATATTTTGATGCTGCAATTCGGGCAAAGAACCAATTTTAGAAAACCGTTCGGTTATAATTTGAAGGCGTTCAATGTCTTTTTGCATTTCTTCCATAGAAACCGAACTTGTTTCACCTTCTTTCAAAAGGGCCAGCCACCCCATAAGGGAACTCAAAGGGGTCCCAATCTGATGGGCCGTTTCTTTGGCCATTCCAGCCCAAAGGCGATTTTGCTCAGCAATTTTATTGGTCTGAAAGAAAAAATAGAGCAAGCCACCGAAAAGCATTAAAATGAGCAACAGGGCCAAAGGGTAGTACTGCAATTTCTGCAAAAGCGGAGAATCGCCATAATACAGTTTTTGGTTTACGATGTCCTTATATACAATGGGGATGGGTTCATTTTGCTTTTTAAAAGCGGCTAACATGGCGTAAAGTCCCAGAGAATCAGGGTCTTTTTGGGCATCCCATTCAATGTTTTTATAATCGATGATTTTTCCTTCAGCATTGATTTGTAAAATGGGGGTGACCCCAATTTTTTGGAGCACATCAAAAGTGAGGGTGCCAAAATCCAAATCCAGATCGGTGCTTTCGATGAGCTCTTGTTGGGCCGAGGCCCACAACTCCATTTTAATTCGCTCCTCTTCTTTAAGCAGTTGAAACAAGCGATTGGTGTTCCATACAATTAAGGAAACAATTATAAACGCTCCGTAGAGCCCCCAATGGGTCCATATTTTTTAAAGGATGCAAACACTTCAACTACTTAACGCCCTAAATTACCGATTATTATCGAGTTCTCCTCAGGAGGCATAGAAGAACAAACCGTCAAAGCATGTGGTCAAAAACAATCATTTCCTTATTTTTGACCTAATAAAATTAGAAACAATGGAAGTATCGGGTAAAATAAAATGGATTGACGAAACAAGAACCTACGGAAGCAACGGGTTTAGAAAACGCGAAGTTGTTGTTACCACAGAAGAACAATATCCACAGCATATTTTGGTGGAATTCATACAAGACAAATGCGATTTACTCAACAGCTTTCAACTGGGGCAACAAGTCAAAATTGGAATCAATCTTCGTGGCCGGGAATGGGTAAACCCACAGGGAGAAACCAAATACTTTAATTCCGTACAAGGTTGGCGAATCGATGCCTTGGCCGCTGCAGCAGCTCCTTCTGGTGAAATGCCACCCATGCCTCCTGCTTCTGCATTTGAAGCCGCACCAGAGCAAGATAACGAAGTGGAAGACGACCTGCCTTTTTAAGTCAACGGAGCTTTCCATTTTGTCGATCATCAAAGCGGCAACATATTCTTTCTTAGATTATTGTCATTACAAAATTATTGTACTACATTTGCAGCCCGTAAATAGGGAAAGAACAACGACATAAATAAAGTAATTGTGGATACATTAAGTTACAAAACAATATCGGCCAACGCCAACACTGTAGACAAACAGTGGGTGGTAGTAGATGCTGCCGATATGCCTTTGGGTCGAATGGCTTCTGAAGTAGCCAAACTCATCCGTGGAAAACACAAACCTAATTTCACACCTCACGTAGACTGTGGAGATAATGTGATTGTGATTAACGCAGAAAAAATTCAATTGAGTGGAGACAAGTGGAAATCAAAAATTTACTTGCGTCACACAGGTTATCCTGGGGGACAACGCTCCCTTAGCGCAGAGCAATTGTATGCGAAAAGTCCTGCACGTTTAGTAGAAAACGCTGTGCGTGGAATGTTACCTAAAAACAAATTAGGTGCAGCCCTTTTCCATAACCTTAAAGTATTTAATGGAGCTGAGCACACTCACGGTGGCCAAAACCCAACTCCAATTCAAATTAATAAATTCAACTAATGGAAGTAATACACACCATAGGACGCCGTAAAACTTCTGTTGCACGTATTTTTGTAGCGGAAGGAAAAGGAACCATTACGGTAAACAAAAAAGCGTATACAGATTATTTTCCTACCTCAACCTTGCAGTACAAAGTAGTACAGCCCCTTGCCCTTACTGGGACAGAAGGCAACTACGACATTAAAGTGACTGTAGTAGGAGGAGGAACCAACGGACAAGCAGAAGCGGTTCGTTTAGCGGTATCACGTGCACTTTGTCAAATCAACGAAGAAAATCGTGCAGTGCTAAAGCCTGAAGGTCTTCTTACACGTGACCCACGCATGGTAGAACGTAAGAAATTCGGTCAGAAAAAAGCACGTAAGAAATTCCAATTCTCAAAACGTTAATTTTTTATTCCTTTTCGCAAAAAGGAATCGTTCATATTTTAATTCACCCGTTGCCCAACTCAGAATACCTGAGATTTAGTTTAGCATCTAAATTGTGGAGGCCCAAAAACTGGCCACTTTACAATTGCTAACAAACGGAAAGTAAACTAACCAAAAAATGGCAAACACAGACGTAAAAGACCTGCTCGACGCAGGCGTTCATTTCGGACACTTAACTCGTAAATGGAACCCCAACATGGCGCCCTTCATCTATATGGAGCGCAATGGAATTCACATCATTAACTTGTACAAAACTGCAGCAAAAGTAGACGAAGCTGCAGAAGCACTTAAGAAAATTGCTGCCTCGGGGCGTAAGATTCTTTTTGTAGCCACAAAAAAACAAGCCAAAGACATCGTTTCTCAAAAAGCGGCAGCAGTAAAGATGCCTTACATTACTGAGCGCTGGCCCGGTGGAATGTTAACCAACTTTGTTACCATTCGTAAAGCTGTTAAAAAAATGGCTGCTATCGACCGCATGAAAAAAGACGGAACTTTTGAAACCCTCTCCAAAAAAGAGCGTTTGCAGGTTAGTCGTCAGCGTGCAAAGCTGGAAAAAAACTTAGGTTCGATTACCGACATGACACGTTTGCCTGGTGCTATCTTTGTTGTAGACATCAAACGTGAGCATATCGCTATTAAAGAAGCGCAAAAATTAAAAATTCCAATTTTTGCAATGGTCGATACCAATTCAGATCCACGCGATGTTGATTTTGTTATCCCTTCTAACGACGATGCTTCTAAATCCATCGAAAAAATATTAAGCATTATTACCGATGCTGTTGGAGAAGGACTAGCTACCCGTCAATCGGAAAAAGAAGCAGCGAACAAAGGAGAAGAAGCTCCTGCAACAGAAGCAGCTGCTCCTGAAGCTCCTGCGCAAGAAGCAGAAACTGCTCCTGCACCAGAAGCTCCGAAAGAAGACAAAGCTTAAGAAGAAAGCAAAACGAATTTATTAGATGAATCTTTTGCGAGAACAAACACACCCGTGTAGTTTCTTGCCTGTTAATTAAACAAACTATGAAAATTACCGCATCAGAAGTAAATAAATTGCGTCAAGCAACTGGCGCTGGAATGATGGATTGTAAAAAAGCCCTCGTTGAAGCCGAAGGCGATTTTGACAAAGCCGTAGAAAACTTAAGAAAAAAGGACAAAAAGTAGCTGCAAACCGCGCCGACCGTGAGTCTTCAGAAGGAGCAGTATTAGCCAAGGTTAACGCTGATCAAACGGCAGGTGTTGTGGTTTCAGTCAACTGCGAAACAGACTTCGTTGCTAAAAACGATAGCTATTTGGCCTTAGCCAATCAAATCTTGGATATTGCTTTAGACAAAGCCTCTTTGGAAGACCTTCTAGCGGCTGATTTTGGTGGCATGACTGTTGCTGAAAAGCTAACGGAACAAACCGGTGTGATTGGAGAAAAAATCGAAATCGGTGGTTTCAAACGCGTCGAAGGCGCTTTTGTTGGGCACTATATCCACGCTGGAAACAAGATTGCTACATTGGTAAGCCTTTCTGCGAAAGCAGAGGGAGCTGCAGAAGCGGCTAAAAACGTAGCGATGCAAGCTGCAGCAATGAACCCAATTGCTTTAAACGAAGATGGTGTTGATGCTGCTGTGATTGAAAAAGAAATCGAAATTGCCAAAGACCAATTGCGTCAAGAAGGTAAGCCAGAAGCCATGTTAGACAATATCGCTAAAGGAAAAATCAAACGTTTCTTTAAAGACAATACCTTGGTCAACCAAGATTTCATTAAAGATGGAAAACAGTCTGTACGTCAATACGTACAATCCGTCGATGCGGGTCTTGAAGTAACCGATTTTGCTCGCCTTGCACTAGTGTAGTCGAGCAACAAGCTTATTTAATTGAAAGCCTGTGGGAAACCACAGGCTTTTTTTATGCCCTAAAATCACCGCTTATTACAAAGTTACTCCCACCTATTACAAAGTTTTAGCCAGTATTACATTCTTACATGGCGAAACTTCTCCACTAGTCGAACTTTGTGTTCAATGACAGCTAAACCATCCAAACGTTGGTAAAAGCTATTGATATTAAGCTTAGGCTTTATCAAGTAAGAAAGAGTCAAAACTATATTAACCACAGTTAAAAGAGCTGTTTTAAAAAATTTTATGTATGAGTGAAACTCACTTCCTTTCATATCATCCTTGCATTTTTCCCGCTCAATGTCTTTGGTCAGATGGCGGTTTTTGGAGACATTCAACTCCATAACCAAGTCGTCGTTGCTATTCACGATTCCTCTCTTTCCTTTGAGGAAGGAAATATTCATACGGAAAAAAACGAATCGGGAACACTTCTTTTTACCTCCAATTCCCATCCAGAAATTCCTACCCACAATAGCCATGCCGACAGTTATGTATTTAGTGCTGGCCATACCGATTTTACTTTCCCTGTAGGAAATGAAGGCCTCTATCAACCGTTATCGATTCGGAGTGGAAATGTGGCAAACCTCAGGGTTCGTTTTTTAAATGACCCTCATCCAGAGATTCGCTTACCCAATAACGTTGATGCTATTTCCAACCAGTTTTATTGGGAGGTCGACGGAGATCAAAACGCTATTCTTGGGTTGAGTTGGAACACCCCAGCCGCAAAAGCATATCACATCACAGGAACGCCCAGCTATTTTTTATTGGATAAGGACAACAAAATTTTGGCACGCCCGAACAACGTTGAGCACGCTGCTGTTTTAATCAACTACAGGTTGTAATGAGCGGGTTGGCGTTTCCAACCGCATAAGCACACCCTTTGTTTCGAAAAAGTCGGGGAACTAGAAGTTGCCATCAACCGTTTAATGCGCCTCCAGCCAATTGTTTCCAACGCCCACATCTACGGTAAGGGGCACACTCAGCGAAAAAGCGTTTTCCATTTCGTGGCGCACCATTTTGGTGAGCGCCTCCACCTCCGGCTTAGGCACATCAAAAACAAGTTCATCGTGTACTTGCAACAGCAAGCTGCTTTGCCATTGCTCGTTTTGCAAACGTTGATGTATGGCAATCATGGCCAATTTAATAATGTCGGCCGCACTCCCTTGTATGGGGGCGTTTACGGCATTGCGTTCAGCGGCTCCACGCACCACTGCATTCTGGGAATTGATGTCTTTTAAATAGCGTCGCCGCCCAAGTACAGTGGCTACATAGCCGTTTTCACGAGCAAAGTCCACTTGCTCGGCCATGTAGGCGCGCAGTTTGGGGTAGGTGGCGTAGTAGGCTTCAATCAGCTCTTTGGCCTCGGTGCGGTTGAGGTTGGTTTGCTGGCTTAAACCAAATGCAGAAACCCCATACACAATCCCAAAATTCACCGTTTTGGCGTTCGACCGCTGCTCGCGGCTCACTTCCGCCAAAGGCACACCAAACACTTTTGCCGCCGTAGCCGCATGGATGTCTTCTCCTTTTTGAAAGGCCTCCACCATCGCCGGGTCTTCGCTCAATGCAGCAATAATCCGCAATTCAATCTGCGAATAATCGGCCGCCAACAATACGTGGTTTTCATCGCGCGGAACAAAGGCTTTGCGCACTTGCTGTCCCCGTTCGGTACGGATGGGAATGTTCTGTAAATTGGGCTGGTTAGAGCTCAGCCTCCCCGTAGCCGCCACCGCTTGGTTATACACCGTGTGCACCCGCCCCGTTTTAGGGTTGATTTCCTCGGGCAAAGCCTTTACATAGGTGTTTTGTAATTTGTTTAAAGAACGCCAATCTAGAATCGCTTCTACAATGGCGTGCTCTTTAGCCAAAGCACTCAGTACTTCTTCCCCCGTGGCATATTGCCCGGTTTTTGTTTTCTTGGGCTTGTCCACCAATTTTAATTTTTCAAACAGGATGGGGCCCAGCTGTTTGGGAGAGGCCAAATTGAAGGTTTCCCCAGCTTGTTCAAAAATGGCCTTTTCCAACCGCTCAATATCCGTTTGGAGGGCGTCTTCCAGTGTTTTTAAATAAGCGGTATCCAGTCGAATTCCCTCCTGCTCCATTGCAGTAAGCACGCCTACCAAAGGCAGTTCTACTTCTTGAAACAGTTTTGCGTTTTCTGCCGCGGCCAATTCTTCATCAAAATAGTGTTTCAACTGCAGGGTAATGTCCGCATCTTCCACCGCATATTCGGTTTGTTGTTCCAAAGGAACATCGCGCATAGTACCTTGGTTTTTCCCTTTCTTCCCAATAAGTTCAGTAATGGGCTGGGGGTATAATTCAAATAGTTACTCGCCAAAATATCCATGCCATGACGCCGATCGGGATTTATAATGTAATGGGCAATGAGCGTATCGTAGAGTGGCCCCGCGACTGAAATACCGTAGTTGGACAATACCTTGAGGTCGTATTTGAGGTTATGGCCAATTTTTTCAATTCCGGGATGAATAAAAAACGGCTGCAGTGTTTCCAAAAGCGTTTGGGTCTTGGTACGGTCTTCCGGAAAAGGAAGGTAATAGCCCGTCCCCGTTTCCCAACTGAAGGCGATGCCCACTAAGTCGGCTGCCAAGGCATTCAAAGAAGTGGTTTCGGTATCGAAACAAACCGATTTTTGTTGGAGCAGTTGCTTTAAAAACAAAGCCCTCGCCAAAGGGGTGTTGATGTGTTGGTAGTGGTGGGGGGTGGTCGCAAGGGTTTTTTTATCGCTAGCAACTGCGCTTTCCACTTGGCCGCTTCCCGCAGAAAAAAGATCCATTTGTCCCCCTTGGGGAGCCGCTGGCGCTGAAGCGGTGGTTGTCGTTGCTGGTGGGGTTTCGGGTGCTTGCTCAAACAGTTTGGCAAGGTTTTCTTTCATCCGTCGAAATTCGAGCTCCTCAAACAGGCTTCCCACAGCCGCAAAATCGGGATCGCTCAGTTGGTAATCATCAGCTTGAAAGCGCACCGGAACATCCAAAAGAATTTTGGCTAACTCTTTAGAAAGCATTCCAAGGTCTTTATTGGCCTCCACTTTTTCTTTCATTTTTCCTTTTAGCTCATGGGTATTGGCCAAAAGGCCTTCCATACTCCCATAGGCTTTCAGGAATTTCTTTGCGGTTTTGTCGCCCACCCCTGGCAATCCAGGAATATTGTCTACGGCATCGCCCATCATCCCTAAATAATCGATGACTTGTTCGGGGCGCTCCACTTCAAATTTTGCTTGCACTTCGGGGATGCCCCAAATTTCGATGCCGTTGCCCATTCGCGCCGGGCGGTACATAAAGATGTTTTCTGACACCAGTTGGGCAAAGTCCTTATCGGGGGTTACCATATAGGTTTGAAAGCCTTCTTTTTCGGCTTGCTTGGCCAAGGTGCCAATAATGTCATCTGCCTCATAGCCTGTCATTTCCACCACGGGGATGTGCATGCTTTTTAATATTTGTTGAATGTAGGGCACGGCAATCCGTATGGCTTCTGGTGTTTCATCGCGGTTGGCTTTATAGTCTTCAAAAAGCGCGGTGCGCGATACCGACCCCCCTTTGTCGAAACAAACCCCCAAATGATCGGGGCGCTCTTTCTTAATCACATTCAGCAACGAATTCATAAACCCAAAAATGGCAGAGGTATCTACCCCTTGCGAATTGATGCGCGGGTTTTTGATAAAGGCGTAATAGCCTCGAAAAATTAAGGCAAAAGCATCGAGCAAGAAAAGACGTTTTGAAGAAGCCATAAAAGGTAAATTTTGACTACGAAATATACTTATTTTCAAGCCAATTTGACCCCATGTAAGAATAAAGAATTCTCCTACCTTTGTGGCATGGACTATCCTCTACTGTCGCAGATTCAATCCCCTGCCGATTTTCGTGCCTTTTCTCCTGCGCAACTGCAGGCGCTCAACGATGAGTTGCGGCGTGCCATAATTGAAGTGGTTTCCCAACGCGAAGGGCATTTAGGTGCCAGTTTGGGTGTGGTGGAATTGACTGTGGCGCTTCATACCGTTTTTGACACCCCCCACGACCGACTGATTTGGGATGTGGGCCACCAAGCCTATGGCCATAAAATGCTGACGGGGCGGTTTCATGCCTTCAAAAATTTGCGCCAATGGGGTGGCATCAGCGGTTTTCCTAGCCGTTCCGAAAGTCCTTTTGATGCTTTTGGAACAGGACATTCCTCGACCTCCCTTTCGGCTTTAATGGGAATGGCCATAGCGGCGGAAAACAAAGGGATAGACCGCCAACACATTGCCGTTATTGGCGATGCCTCCGTGGCCAGCGGAATGGCTTTTGAAGCCCTCAACCATTTGGGAACAACCCAAGCTAACGTCCTTATTGTACTCAACGATAATGCCATGGGCATTGACCCCAGTGTCGGGGCATTAAAAGATTTTTTCAATCAAGCTGCAGGAACGCCCCAAGGGAAACACCATCTTTTTCGTCCCTTAAACATTGCCTATAAAGGCCCTATCGATGGGCACGACTTGCCCTTGCTTTTGGAAACCTTAGCACAAGAAAAAGAGAAAAAAGGGCCGCGGCTTTTGCATATACGCACCACCAAAGGAAAAGGCCTTTCTTTGGCCGAAAAGCATCAAATTCAATACCATGCCCCGGGAAATTCGATCCCCTAACGGGAAAAATAAATGCGCCTTCCCAAAAAGGACGGACCAAATACCAAACCGTAGTAGGGGAAAGCTTACAGGAATTGTTTTCCCAACACGAGCAACTGATGGCCATTACACCTGCCATGCCCACAGGAAGCGGCTTGCGCGCTTTAATGCAAGCATTTCCACAACGTTGTTTGGATGTGGGCATTGCCGAACAACACGCAGTAACCCTAGCCGCGGGGATGGCCGCAGAGGGCTTGCGCCCTTTCTGTGTGCTTTATGCTACTTTTTTACAACGCGCCATGGATCAAGTCATTCACGATGTGGCACTCCAGCAACTTCCAGTGGTGTTTTTAATCGATAGAGCAGGCCTTGTAGGGCACGATGGTGCTACCCACCACGGCCTTTATGATTTACCCATGTTGCGGAGCATTCCCAATCTTACTGTGTTGTCCCCTCGCAATGCGGTGGAATTGCGACAACAAATCGGTCTTTTGGCTACCGCCGACTTAGACGGTCCAGTGGCCTTGCGCTACCCACGGGGGTACATTGCTCCTTGCGACTGGCAACAGCCTTTTCAAGCTGACCTACCCCTGTTGACTACCCAGTGCATTCGCAAAGGAAAAGGAGAAGGGGCGGTTATTTCGGTGGGCTCCCTCGGCGATACCGTTGCTCAAGCCTTACAAAGTCAGGAATTACTTTTCGCAGTGGCGCACTACGATTTGGGTCGAGTAAAACCCTTGGATGAATCCGCTTTGCACGCGCTTTTTTCCTCCTACAATAAAGTGGTGGTGGCTGAAGAAGGTCCCCTCATGGGCGGAGCAGGCAGTGCTGTACTCGAATGGAAGAATAAACACAACTATAAGGATGTAAGCCTCCATTGCATCGGTTTTGATGATCAGTTTGTTCCGCACGCTTCCCCAAGGGTTTTGCGTGAAAAAATGGCGATCGATGCCCCCGGTATTGCTCAGCAACTCATTTCTTTTTTTACTTCATGATAGCACTCGATGATACTTATTTTATGCAGCGCGCTTTGCGGGAAGCAGAGGCGGCACTCGAACGTGGAGAAATTCCGGTTGGTGCAGTGGTGGTGGTCGATCAAACCATTATTGCCCGCGGACACAACCTCACCGAACAACTGCACGATGTTACTGCCCATGCGGAAATGCAAGTCATTACTTCAGCAGCCAATTATTTGGGTGGAAAATATTTAAAAGGATGTACTTTGTATGTAACCCTTGAGCCCTGCACCATGTGCATGGGGGCTTTGTATTGGAGTCAGCTCGATCGCGTTGTGTTTGGCGCACACGACCCCAAACGGGGGTATCAAACTTTTGGAGGAACGCCCCATCCAAAAACCAAGGTAACTGGGGGACTAATGGCAGAAGAATCGGCGGCTTTGTTGCGTCGTTTTTTTGCCCATAAAAGATAAAAGCACGCCGAAGCGTGCTTTTAAGCAAAATAAAATCAATGATATTTATAGGCGTTGGACTTGTGTTGCCACTTTTCCTTTTTTCCCGTCTTCTTCAACGTATTCTACTTTGTCTCCCTCTTTAAGGTCTTCCCCGTTGAGCGATGTTGCATGAACGAAGATATCTTCGCCCGTTTCGTCGTTGGTGATAAATCCATATCCCTTCGACCCAATAAAAAATTTAACAGTTCCTGTCATTTGTAATAATTAAGGTGTAAAATTACGTTATTCTTTTATCGCAAGTGTAAATAAAAGGTCAAATTATTATAAAATTTACTGATTTTCAGGATTTTTCGTTTTTTTAGACCTCATTTTCCTAAAATTTTCATCCGTCAAAGTGTAATCTGCTAATTTTTTCCCTTTCCATCGGTGAACGAGAAAGAGGGGGAGGTAGACAAAAGTCAAGGCCAAAACGCTAAAGCCAATCCATTTTTCCCCTTCGGAATAGTCCACAGCATTCTTATGGTACAGCCCATAAAACAAACTGCTTAACATTCCCCAGAATAAAATATTTAAGACCCAACGCATGCGTTATTTTTTTAAAAGCGCAAGTCGAAGTTCTTCCAGCTGGGCAGGGTCGAGTGGAGCAGGGGCGTCTATCATAACATCGCGGCCACTGTTGTTTTTTGGAAAGGCGATAAAATCGCGAATGGTTTCTTGTCCTCCTAAAATGGCCACAAGACGATCGAGGCCTAGGGCAATTCCACCATGAGGAGGAGCACCGTATTGGAACGCTTCCATTAGAAAGCCAAATTGTGCCTGGGCTTCTTCTTGCGAAAAGCCGAGCAAATCAAACATTTTTTCTTGGAGCGCAGCATCGTGAATACGAATAGATCCGCCTCCGATTTCGTTTCCGTTGAGCACCAAATCGTAGGCATTGGCGTTCACTTCAGCGGGTGCTGTTGTAAGTAATTTGCGATGTTCAGGTTTGGGTGCTGTAAAGGGATGGTGCATGGCGTGGTAGCGTTGGGTTTCATCGTCCCACTCCAAAAGGGGGAAATCGATTACCCATAGGGGAGCAAATTCATCGGGCTTGCGCAGGTTCAAACGTTCTGCCAATTCCATTCGCAAGGCCGAAAGTTGGGTGCGAGTGGCGTGGGCATCCCCAGCCATAACCACCATTAAATCTCCTTTTTGAGCTCCGGTTGCCTCGGCCCATTGGGCAAGATCTTCGTTGGAGTAAAACTTATCGACCGAAGATTTATAACTTCCATCTTCATTGCATTTTACCCAAACCAAGCCATTGGCTCCAATTTGTGGACGCTTCACCCAATCGATGAGTCCATCGATTTGCTTGCGGGTGTAGCTCGCTGCTCCAGGCACGGCAATGCCGACAATCAATTCTTGTTGATCGAAGACATTGAAGCCTTTATTTTTTGCTGCGTTATTGAGTTCGGCAAACTCCATTCCAAAGCGGATGTCGGGTTTGTCGTTTCCGTATTTTTTCATGGCTTCGGCATAGGTCATTCTCGGGAAATCCCCACAGTCGACGCCTTTAATTTCTTTGAGCAGGTGTTTTAGTAGCCCCTCAAATTGTTGTAAAATATCTTCTTGTTCCACAAAGGTCATCTCACAATCGATTTGAGTAAACTCTGGCTGGCGATCGGCGCGAAGGTCTTCGTCGCGGAAGCATTTTACAATTTGGAAGTATTTATCCATTCCCCCACCATCAAGAGCTGTTTAAAAGTTTGTGGCGATTGGGGTAGAGCATAAAATTCGTTTTCATTCATGCGTGAAGGCACCACAAAATCGCGTGCTCCTTCGGGGGTAGACTTAATCAAGTAGGGGTTTCTACATCGATAAAATCGTGTTGTGATAGGTAATTGCGGATGGCCAAACTGACTTTGGAACGGAAGACAAGGTTTTCTCTAACGGGTGTGCGACGAATATCGAGATAGCGGTATTGCATTCTCAATTCTTCTCCTCCGTCGGTTTCATCTTCAATAGTGAATGGTGGCGTTTTTGCAGCGTTGAGCAGGTTTAGGGTTTCTGCCAAAACTTCAATGTCTCCGGTGGGGAGGTTGGGGTTTTTCGATTCCCGTTCAATGACTTTCCCCTCGACCTGAACCACAAATTCTCTCCCTAGGGATTGCGCTTGTTCAAAAACGGCTTTTGGGGTGCGTTCTTCGTCAAAAATGACTTGCGTAATGCCATAGCGGTCGCGCAAATCGACCCACAGCATAAAGCCTTTGTTTCGTGTTTTTTGTACCCATCCGGTTAGGGTAACTTTTTCTCCCAGTTGCTTAAGGGTAAGTGCCCCACAATTTGTCGTTCGTAACATACTATCCAATTCCTTACAAAGATATTAAGTTCTTTTTTTGCTTAGGCTGTTCTCCACGCTTTTATCTTCAATTTTAATCGGTAGATGAGGTAAAAACAGGCAGGAACAATCACCAAGGTTAAAAAAGTAGCAAAGGTCAACCCAAAAATAACGGTCCACGCAAGGGGTCCCCAGAAAATAACATTGTCTCCTCCCACATAAATGTTGGCATTGAAATCGGTAATCAGGGTAAAGAAATCAATGTTGAGCCCTGTTGCCAAGGGAATGAGTCCGAGGATGGTGGTAATGGCGGTTAGCAATACGGGTCGAAGGCGTGCTGTTCCTCCTTGAACAATGGCTTCTCGCGCTTCAATGCGCGGCAGCATCTCATCCATAGGAAGTTCTAATTCTTCTTTTCTTCGTGCAATCAGCAGTTGGGTATAGTCAATAAGTACCACTCCATTGTTCACTACAATTCCTGAAAGGGAAATGATACCCATCATGGTCATCATAATTACAAAGGGCATGTTGAATACGCTAATGCCGTAGAGTACTCCCGTAAAACTTAAGAAAATCGAGAGTAAAATAATCAACGGATTGGAAATGGAATTGAATTGAAGAACGAGTAAAAATAAAATAAGACCTAGTGCGGTACCTAAAGCACCGATTAAGAAATTCATGTTTTTTTCTTGTTCGGCAACTTCCCCTGTAAATTGATAGTCGATGTCTTTACCTATTCCTGTAAAGCCTTTCATGCGTTCTTGCACATTGGCTACGACCTCGTTGGCGTTGTAGCCAGCCAATACAGGAGAGTAAACGGTAACCACTCGGCGAAGATCTTTGTGCTTAATGGAACTAAAAGAAACGGTGTTTTTTACCTCCGTCATGGCGCTAACAGGAATTTCTTTGATTCTTCCTGTTGCCTGATCGCGAAAGACGATGTATTGATCTAGGAGTGAACGAAGGTTGTTTCGATCTTTGTCGTCGAAACGGATGTTGATGTCATAATCTTCTCCGTCTTTTTTATAGATCCCTGCTTTTTCTCCAAAAAGTGCTCGGCGGAGTTGTTGACCAATTTGGCCAGCGCTGACGCCTAGGCTACCCGACTTACGTCGGTCGATATCGATTTGAAGTCCAGGTTTGCTTTTGTTCACATTCACTTTGATTTCTTCCACCCCAGGGATGGCTTCTGCATTGAGGTAGCCTTTGAGGTTTTCGGCCACACGAATCAGTTCGTTGTAGTCTTCTCCGCTCAATTCGATGTTTACCGGATAACCTACGGGTGGTCCTGCGGCCTCTTTTTCCACAGAAATAGAAATCCCAGCGAATTTCCCTTTTAATGCTTGTTGAATTTCTTGGCGCATTATTTCGGAAGAAAGGCCTTTTCGGAATTTAAACTCAGACAAGGTCAAGGTTATTTTTCCTTTGTGGGGCATTTCTTGATCCCCGCCTTTGTCCGTTTCTGGATTCTGAGCACCCAGCCCAACCATGGTAACATTGGAATCGATCATAAAGTTTTCTCCTTTATCCATGTACTTGGATTGGTTGATTACTTTTTCGACTTCTTTTTCGATCAACTGCGTGGTGGCATTGGTTTTATCAATGGCTGTTCCCTCGGGGTATTCGATATAGACAAAAATCTGTTGGGGCTGATTTTCAGGGAAAAATTCCACTTTTGGAGAAGCAAGCCCCAAAATGATAAAGGAAGAAAACAACAACCCCACGGTTCCAAAGAGGAAAAAATAGGGTTTTCGTCCTGTAAGGGCATAGCGCAATACCTCGGTATAACTCGCTTCTAATTTCACTAATATGACATCTTGGAAATAAGTAGCTCCTCTTTTGATAAAATATTTATAGGCCCAAAACAAGACGGTAGAGAGCACCATTAGGGTTCCCAATCCGCGAATGGTTCCGGTATTGAACAACAAGAGTACACCCAACCCTCCTAAAATAAAGGTAATGCGCCAAAGGCTTTTTGTGCTTACTTCTCGATCGCCAATTTCCATGAATTTAGACACCAGCATGGAGTTAAAGAAGATGGCCACAATAAGCGACGACCCCAATACAATAGACAGCGTAATGGGGAAGAATATCATAAACTCTCCGATGGTGCCGGGCCAAAACCCAAGGGGGATAAAGGCAGCGATGGTAGTGGCAGTAGAAATGATGATGGGATACGCGATTTCGCCAATCCCTTTTTTAGCCGCTTCGATGGACGACATGCCCTCTTTCTCCATCAGGCGGTAAGCGTTTTCTACCACTACAATCCCATTGTCGACCAGCATTCCCAGTCCCATAATGAGACCAAAAAGCACCATGGTATTGATGGTTTCACCTAAAAAGCCAAGTATCATAAACGACATAAACATGGACATTGGGATGGCAAAACCAACAAACAAGGCGTTTCTAAATCCAAGGAAAAACATCAAAACGGTAATCACCAAAAGCACCCCAAAAACGATGTTATTGGCAAGGTCACTCACCAAATTTTTGGTTTTATTGGATTGGTCGTTGGAGATGTCCACATCAATGCTACTTGGAAATTCGGAGGAAACGACCTCGTCGACAATCAAGCGAATTTTTTCAACAGTTTGGATGAGGTTTTTTCCGCTTCGTTTTTTAATGTCTAAAACAATGGCCTCTTTTCCGTCGGAACGGGCATAGGAATTTTTTTCTTTTTCTTGAAAAACAATTTCTGCCACATCCCCCAAGTAAACGATTCCGTTTTGCGTTTTAATCACAAAATTTTCTAGAGCCTCTGGGCGGTCAATTTCCCCAATGACCCTAAGGTTTCTTCTCAAGCCGTTTCCTTCAATATTTCCTGCAGAAACGGTGCTATTTCCTCTTCGAATGGCATTCAAAACATCGTCGAAAGAGACCCCTGCTGCGTTCATTTTCAACAGATCAATCGCCACTTCTATTTCAAAGTCTTGTACCCCACGGAGGGCCACTTCTTTGATTTCAGGCATTTGTTCGATTTTGTTTTGAAGCGATTCGCCATAGAACTTCATCTCTTCAATCGGAAGATCGCCACTAAGGCCAATATTGAGAATTGGAATTTCTTCTGAGAGGCTGAATTCAAACACCGTAGGTTCTACTTTGGCATTATTGAATGTAGGCCAATCGGCACTGGCAATCACGCCATCGATTTTATCTTGTACTTTCAGTTTGGCACTTTCTTTCGAAATGTTCTCATCAAACTCAACAGTAATGAGGGAAAAGTTTTCGAGGGAGGTCGATTCTATACCCACCAAATTGGTCACTCCTTTCAATTCTTCTTCCAACGGATCGGTGATGAGCCGCTCCATATCTTCCGCAGTATTTCCAGGAAAAACCGAACTGATAAAGACTTCATTGGTGTTGATTTCAGGATAATTTTCCCGGGGGAGATTCATGTAAGACGTTATCCCAAGGATAAAAAACAACCCGATGATCACATAGATTACTGTGCTGTGGTCAATAGCCCACGAAGAGAGGGCAAATTCTTTAAGTTTAGATGACTTTTTCATACAAAGAGCGAACGATTAGGGTTGGATGATTTTTACCAGTTGTTGGTCTTCTACAAGGCGAAGGCCTTCTTCAATAATTTGGTCTCCTTCGGAAAGGCCGTCTAAAATTTCTGTTCGGTTATCAATGCTTTTTCCGAGTTTGATCCATGTTTTTTGAGCTTTCACCATGCCGTCTTCATCCGTAATTACTCTAAACACATAGGGGGTGCCTTTTTGATCTTCTAAAATGTTTTTTGTGGCGACTACGATGGCTTCATTTTGGGTATAATCGTTGATGTCGATTTGTGCCGTCATGTTGGGTTTTAAGTTCCCTTTTTTGTTGTCCAATTCTATCTCTACACGGAAGGAACGGTTGTTGGGGTTAATGAAATTTCCTACCGAAGAAATTTCCGCTGAATAGTCAATCCCCAAAACAGGAACGTTGACTGCCACTGCTGCTCCTGGTTGGATGGCCGGTAAATGGGCCTCAGGGATTTCTGCACTGATGTTCATTTGATCTAAATTGACCAAACGAATAATAGGATGCATGCCTGGAGAAACTACACTTCCTTCGTCGGCAATAATATGGTCGATGATGCCGCTAAAGGGCGCTACAATTTTTGTTTTTTCTACTTGTTCCTTGAGTTGCTCAATTCCTTTTTCTGTGCTTTCGTATTGGGTTTTGGCTTGAAGAAATTGAATTTCAGAACCTATTTTTTGATTCCAAAGGCGTTGTTGTCGTTCAAAAGTAGTTTTCGCCAAATCACGTTGGATTTCCAATTGTTCCAATTGCTCAATAAGTCCGCTATCGGAAAGCAGGGCTAGGGTTTGTCCTTTTTTAACCTTTTGTCCTTGCTTGACACGAATGGATTTTAATATCCCTGGCAATTCGGGATACAAAACTACATTTTGGTCGGTGTCGATGTTTCCTTGAAAACCGATAAAGTGTTGGAACACCTCCTTTTGTAAAGAGATGGTTGAGACCAAAAGAAAGTTCTTTTGGGGGTCTAATTTTCCAATGGCGGTGTTAAGCAGCTCCAGCTCACTGTTGAGTGTATTGATCGAGTTGACAATTTTTGTTTTTTGCTGCTGGATTTGGTTGAGGTCATTCGTAGCGATAATGGCTTCAGAAGTGATTTTTTTATCACCTCCACAGGCGACCAAAACAGAAAGGCTAAAGAGAAGAATTATATTTTTCATAACGTGGATTTATTGTAAATTATTGGTGATGCTGTTCAAGTTGGTTTTTTCTCGTATGACGTTTTGCATGCTTTGAATTAGATTTTGTTGCGCTTCATAAAGTTGTTGCTGTGCTTGTCTTAAGTCGAAGCTGCTGCTGAGCCCTTCAAAAAACTTTGTGGTATTTTTTTGATGGATGCGCTCTGCCAAAGCGAGGCTTTCTTTTGCGGTGGCATAATTTTCTCTGGCGAGTTCTACGTTGTTCACAGCTTCTTGCCATGCTACGGCTACTTCAGCCCGAGTTTGATCTAAATTCAATTCCGCTTGTTGAAGTCCTAGCTTTGCTTTTTGCGTTCCGGCGGTTCTACCAAGAGAACTAAAAATAGGCACTCGCATGCGTAACCCAAAAACAGAAGAGCCAAACCATTTTTGATCCGAATCGGTAAAGGTAAATTCATTGCTGTTTCCGTTATACGCTCCACTTATAAATGCTGAAATGGAGGGCAGTCCTTTAGCGAGCTCGTATTTCACTTCCAGTTTTCCGTAAGCTACTCTGTTTTCAGCAACCCGTATATTGATGTTGCTTGAATAATCGGAAGGGGGTTCTTTGTCGGCCAAAAAACGCATGGTTAAATTTTCCAAATCTTCTGAAAGGGTAATGCTTTGTTCTTGTTCTATCCCTAACAAAAGTTTAAAAACGCTAAAGGCTAACTTTTCGGTTTTTTCTGCAAAGCGAATTTGTGCGTTTAAGCGCGCAAGGGTAAGCTGCAATTGTTCTACATTTTCTTCCTCAGCAAAGCCGTTGCGGTAGAGCTGATGCACTTCCGCTATGTTTTTTTTCAGTAGCGCTGCATTATTTCTCAACACCAAAAGGCTTTCTTGGGTGGCCAATACGTTGGAATAAGAAGAAATGATTGTTTTTTTGATTTCCAATTCGGTGAGCTCCAAAATATTTTCCGCGTTTTCAATGAAGGTTTTAATGCCTTGAACCCCCACGATATAGGTGCCGTCGAATAGCAGTTGTGTTAATTCTACTCCTCCATAAGCGGTTTGTTGGGTGCCAAAGGTCACTGCTGCAAACTCCCCTTCATTGCCTCCAAAAAACTGTGCTGGAACAATTGATACGGGTTGCTCAATAAAATTTTGATAATTAAAATTGGCATTGATTTGTGGGAAACCAATCGAAAGGGTTTGCCATTTTTCCTTATGCGCTTTTTGTAATTCTATGGAAGCTTGCTGCATGCTGCGATTAAACTCCATTCCCCAGTCCATGGCTTCTTCCAAACTAAACCGATTAGGGGTGTCTTGAGCAAAAGTGCTTGCATAAGCCACAAAACAAAAGACAATAAGGATTTTTCTTTTCTTAATCATAGGTGTGTGTTTACAATAAAACGATTGAGTATGCCGAGTCCCTTTGGGGTAACGATCGCGCGAGAATGGTATTCCAAATAAGCTTCAAATAAGCGTTTGATGTCGTATTCTTCAGGTGGAAACATATCCACATCACGAATGCCACGCATTCCATTCATATACAAACGACTAACAAAATCCACATCAATATTGGGGCGAAACAAACCCGTTTTTATTCCAATTTCTAAGCTCGATTGTACCAATTGTCCTAAACGATCGTACTCTTGATCTTTTAGTTTTTTGTAAATGGAAGGATAATATTTTTGAAGCTGATATACAGGGGAAGTACCCTCATTTTGAAAATGCTTAAGCACAGCTGTTTTTACCAAAAACAATTCTTCAATGGGGTGAGCAGCACTGTCTTTTACCTCCTTGATTTCTTGGCAAACGTTGTCAAAAATAAATTGGGCACATTCTTCTACCATGAGCTTTTTAGTCGCAAAATGTTGGTAGAGGGTTTTTTGGAAATGCCTAAATTTTCGGCAATATCATCCATGGTCACACTCTTGAATCCCAATTGTGCAAAAAGCGAACTCGCTTTATGGATGATTTCCTTCTTCATAGCAATTTTGCGGCAAAGATACGTATGGAAACTTTATAAACAAAAAAAGTTTCTTTCGTTTTTTTGAAAAAAATCACTTCTTTTTATTTTTATAACTTTACACAAAAAATTACTGTGATCGCCAACTATCAAGACGCTTTTTTAGCCCATTTAGATCAATACAAAACCCCAGAAACGCCCCGTGCATTATACGCACCGGTGGATTATATCTTACATCTTGGGGGAAAACGCATTCGACCTGTTTTGGCTTTGATGACTGCCGATGCGGTAGCCAACGATTATACAACCGCATTAGATGCTGCCCTGGCGGTAGAAGTATTTCACAACTTTAGTTTGGTTCATGACGATATTATAGACGATGCCACTTTAAGAAGAGGGAAGCCCACTGTACATGAAAAGTGGGGGGTCAATTCAGGCATTCATTCCGGAGATGCGATGTTGGTTTTAGCCTACCAATGTTTGGATGGGTATGCTCCTGAGGTGTTTCACACCCTTACCCAATTGTTTAGCAAAACAGCCAGAGAGGTGTGCGAAGGACAACAATATGACATGGACTTTCCTACTCAAAAAGAAGTAACCCAGGAGGAATACCTGGAAATGATTCGTCTTAAAACGGCGGTCTTGCTGGCCTGTTCTCTTCAAATGGGGGCTATAACGGCTGGGCTGTCCAAAGAAGAAAGTCAGGTGTTTTACGATTTTGGAATTCAGTTGGGCTTAGCCTTTCAATTGCAAGACGATTATTTGGATGCCTTTGGCGATCCTGCACTTTTTGGAAAACAAGTAGGGGGCGATATTATTGAAAATAAAAAAACGATGTTGTATCTGATGGCGTTGTCTTTAGCCACTGCCGAGGAAGAACAAGAATTGCGCTCTTGGTACGCTCAAACTCCTGCTCATCCAGAGGAGAAAATTGCGGCTGTGCTTTCTCTTTTTCAAAAAACAAAAGCCGATGCATCCATCCAACAAAAAATGGAAGCGTATACTCAAAAAGCGCTCGATTTAGTAGCGCAATTTCCTGTTTCAGCCGAAAGGAAAAAAGAATTCACTCATTTTGCCACCACCTTGATGGCACGTCAATTATAATCCAAATAACCGACGGAAGAGGGCGTAAACAAATCGTCCAATGGGAAAAGAAAGCATGATTTTTATTTCCTCCCAAAAGCGGGTCGTTTCATCTAAAAAGGAAAAAATTCTTTGGGGGTGATTGCGTTCAAACATGCGTTGAAACAGAAAATGCCCTTCGCCATTGTGTTGGGCCAGAACATCCAAAAACAGCAAATCGTAGAAATGAAACTTTGTTCTCTTTTCAAATCGATGGAGCGGTTTTCCTGTTTTAAGAAAGCCGATTAATTCCTCAATTTTACGATGGGTTTTTTGAAAGGTAAAGCCCGTGCTTGCTTTGGTCCACCCACCAGCAGTACCGATATGGAGCAAACTTGCGGTGTTGTGTTGTGAAAAGTTGTAGGCCGTCATCGGAATACTGCCTTGTTCTTTTTCAGTCACGGTATATTTCCCAATGCCTTCTCGTTCTAAATAATCTTCAATGGCATTTTCATATTCTTTTTCTTCCAACAAAGTAGGCGAAAACAAAGTGTACTCCACCAAGGCCTCATGCTCAGAAAAAGGGAGGACATACATAAAACGCGTGTTGTTGTTTTGTGGGACAGTAAAATCCATGAACTCCACTTTTTTTGGATTAAAAAGGGGTTGTTCAGATTGGATAAACCACCCAATAAAATGCTGTTGAAGTACGGGATAGCGTTTTTGCTGTTTGTAATTATCGGTGGGTAAACTCGAAAAAACGGCCGGACTGCTAAATTCCCCTTTTGATGTGCTCACTAGGGTGTTTTCCCCCTGGGTGGTGATTCCATCAATTTCGGCTTCTACCACCGTAATGTTTTTTGCTTTTTGAAGTCTTTGATCGCAAAAACGATAAAAATCGATCCCGCGAATCATTTTATAGGTGTAAGGGGAGAGGGAGAAAATTTTTTGAAATCCTTTATTTTTAAAAGCAGCAGATTCCCATTGATGGTGAATAATTTCATCCCATTGTCCTTGGCCTTTTTCCCAAAAACACCAAGTGCGATCATTTTTTTGCTTTTTATTTTTCTCAATCAGCAGAATGCGATGGGATGAAAAATAAGCATCGTTTTGCAAGGCATAACACAGCATTAGCCCCGAGGCACCTCCTCCGCAAACAATGATATCGTGGGTAGTATTGTTTTTCACAGCATTCAAAAATAACGAATTGCGGATTAAGCCTGTTCGTAATGAGAGATAAATCCTTAATTTTGCAAACGCAAACTGAATTAAACGCAGAAAGCATATGGATTCTATCATCCAATTTTTTGAAAATACCGATCCGGTCTTGGGTGCCTTCTACGCTACGTTGTTTACTTGGGGTTTAACCGCTTTGGGTGCAGCTTTGGTTTTTTTTGTAAAAAACCTCAACCGAGCTGTGCTCGACGGCATGCTTGGTTTTACCGGCGGAGTGATGGTGGCAGCCAGTTTTTGGAGTTTGCTTGCTCCAGGGATAGAAATGAGTCCCGGTGAAGGTTTTGTAAAAGTGATTCCTGCAGCTGTAGGCTTTGGCTTAGGGGCTTTGTTTATTTTTGGATTGGATAAAATTCTCCCCCATTTACATATTAACTTTAAAGAGAGTGAAGGGATTAAAACCCCGTGGCACAAAACCACCCTATTGGTTTTAGCCATTACTTTACACAACATTCCTGAAGGATTGGCCGTGGGGGTGTTGTTTGGTGGAGCTGGCGCCGGATTGCCAGAGGCTTCCTTTGCCGGAGCAGTGGTTTTGGCTTTAGGAATTGGTATTCAGAACTTTCCTGAAGGAATTGCTGTTTCTATGCCTTTGCGCAGACAGGGCGTTAGCCGATTTAAAAGCTTTTGGTATGGGCAACTCTCTGCTGTAGTAGAGCCCATCGCAGCTGTTGTTGGCGCTGTAGCGGTTACTTTTTTCACACCCATATTACCCTACGCCTTGGCTTTTGCCGCTGGGGCTATGATTTTTGTTGTGGTAGAAGAAGTGATTCCAGAAACCCAACAAGACAAATACACCGATATTGCTACCTTAGGATTTATCCTTGGTTTTATCGTAATGATGACCCTTGATGTCGCTTTAGGATAAGTTTATTCTTCCTCCTCTTCTTTGTGGCTATTCCAACCCTGTGCGGTCAACTCAATTTGTTGTCCAAGTCCCGTGACCAAATTACAACCTGAAGCCTGATCGTTCACATGCCCGATTATGGTCAATAGCGGGTGGTTTTTAAGGGTTTCGTAGTGGCTTTGGTTCACGGTAAACAACAGCTCGTAATCTTCTCCGCCGTTCAATGCCGCGGTGGTATTGTTGATGCCAAATTCTTTGCAGATGCGCAATACCTCTGGATCAATAGGGAGCTTGTCTTCGTAAATTTGACAGCCCACTTTCGATTGTTTTGCCAAGTGTAAAATTTCAGAAGAAAGTCCATCGCTGATGTCGATCATTGCTGTAGGAACAATGTCCAAAGCATCGAGTAACTCAATGATGTCTTTTCGGGCTTCGGGTTTCAGTTGCCTTTCCACAGCATAAGCATAGGAAGAAAGATCGGGTTGATTATTGGGATTTACTTTATAAACTGCTTTTTCTCTTTCTAAGATTTGAAGCCCTGTGTAAGCTCCACCGAGATCGCCAGAAACCACAATCAAATCATTTTCTTGGGCGCCAGTCCGATAGCTGATTTTTTCTTTTTTTGCCGTGCCTAAGGCGGTCACAGAAAGGATTAAACCCGTTTGCGAACTGGTGGTGTCTCCGCCGATCAAATCAACCTGATACCGTTTGCAAGCCAATTGAATTCCTGCATACAATTCCTCAACAGCTTCCACCGGAAAACGATTGGAAATGGCCATGCTCACCGTGACTTGGGTGGGATTGGCATTCATGGCATAAATGTCCGATAGATTTACCATAATGGCTTTATATCCAAGATGCTTTAAAGGAACATAACTAAGGTCGAAGTGAACACCTTCTACCAGCATATCGGTAGAAACCACTGTTTTTTCTTGATGATCGATTACAGCAGCATCATCTCCAATACCCAAAAGACTACTTTCTTGGTGAAGCTCAAAATGTTTTTGAATACGATCGATGAGTCCAAATTCTCCAATGTGTGCAATTTGGGTTTTTTTCTCAGGGGTTTTATCTTCAAACATGCTACAAAAATAAGTCCTTTCCTACAGAATTAGGTCGATTTGGCCTACTTTTGGATAATTAGCAAAATAACTACAGCTTCAATAATGAAATTGATTACCCTCCCCTTTTCTTATTTCCTCCTGCTCACTGTGATGTTTGTCTCCTGTAAAAAAGACCGCCCAGAGGAAATAATTGAAATTCCAATACCAGAAATCATAGAACCTCCCACGCCGACCCCAGAACCAACGGGACAATCACTACCGCTATTTTCATTTGCTCCACAGGCGTGTACTAACGGGATGGCCGCAGATTACCCTTGCGAGAATTATGACTTGATTAATTATATTTCGTTAACTCAATTAGGCGCCGGGATGGCTAATGATAATTGGGGGTGGACAGATCCCGAATCGGGGAAAGAATATGTTTTAGAAGGACTTTCTAACGGGGTTGCTTTTTTAGACATAAGCAGTCCTACTCAAGTCAAATTTGTAGGAAAACTCCCCACTGCAAGTTATGAAAGTGTCTGGAGGGATATTAAAATTTACCAAAACGTTGCTTATGTGGTGAGTGAAGCTCCAGATCACGGGTTGCAAGTTTTTGATTTAACGCGCCTACGCAATCAAGCGGAATTTCAAACCTTTGAAGCCGACTATACCCAAGAAGCTTTTGGAAGCGCTCATAACATTGCCATTAACGAAGCCTCTGGCTTTGCGTATGTGGTAGGTGCAGCCAAAAATAACACGGCACAATTTGCTGGAGGGCCCTTATTTTACGATTTAACGAATCCTTTGCGGCCTAATCTAGTAGGTGGCTACAGTGCTTCTTCCTATACCCACGATGCTCAAATTGTTAGTTACAACGGTCCAGATGCAGACCATCAAGGAAAAGAGCTCTTCTTAGGGAGCAATAGCGACGGAGGAGAGAACAATCAATTGGTTATTGTAGATGTCACTGACAAAAACAACCCCGTCCTAATTTCAGAAACAGCTTATGGCAACGGAGGCTATACCCATCAGGGATGGTTCGACGAAGCGCAGCATTATTTTTACTTGGGAGATGAGCTGGATGAAATTCGGTATGGAGGACAAACAAAAACCTTGGTTTTTGATCTTAACGATTTGGATGCCCCGCAGCTGCACCATGTCTATGAAGGGGAAACGAGCGCTATCGACCATAACGGTTATGTGAAGGGCGACCGTTATTTTTTATCCAATTATACGGCAGGTTTTAGAGAAATCGACATTAGTGGAGTTCCCGATAATGCCATGCATGAGGTAGGGTATTTTGATACCTACCCCGAAAATGACACTACAGGTTTTGATGGGGTGTGGAATGTATTTCCTTTTTTTGAAAGTGGAATTATTGCCATAAGCGACAGCAATCGTGGACTGTTTCTTGTTCAACGAAATGACTAATTTTTATGTGTAGAGGCCTTTTCTTTGCTGCTTGTACAGTACTGCTTTTGGGCTGTAAAAAAGCATCTTGGGAAACCCCCAAAACACACCGCTTGGCTTCTGTAAATTTGTATGGGGGAAGTGAAGAAGACATCGCCCATGCGATTATAGCAACCCAAGACGGAGGTTTTGCTGTTCTAGGCAATACCAAAAGCACCAATGGGAGTATTGTAGACAAAACGGTTGCTGTTTCCGATCTTGTTTTGTTAAAGTTTAATGCCACGGCTCAACTAGAATGGGTAAAAACCTATGGCGGGTCCAAAGACGATAGAGGGCACAGTTTGGTGCAACTTAGCGATGGAGGTTTTGCCGTTGTTGGCTACGCCATGAGTAGCGATTTAGACGCTAGTGAAAATAAAGGACAACACGACAATTGGGTGCTTCGATTAGATGCGCAAGGAACATTGCTTTGGGAAAAAAGCTTCGGTTTTTTAGGTCACGACCACGCATACAACATCATAGCGACAGCCGATGCGGGTTTCTTATTCAACGGCTTTTTAGACGTTACCTCCTCAGCTGGGCAAGGGGCTACCACAAAAAAAATACCTTCATCTGCACGCCACGGTGTAGGAGAATTTTGGGTGCATAAAATTGATGCCTATGGCGAAATTCAATGGAGAAGATATTATGGAGGAACCAACAATGACCGCTCTTATGACGCAATCGAGGCCGATGACGGCTACTATATTTTAGGCACCTCAGAAAGCAATGATGTTGAAATATCAAACGCTCGAGGGAGTTATGATGTTTGGTTGATTAAAATCGATCAAAGGGGAAATTTGCTTTGGGAAAAATCTTATGGAGGAACGGCATACGATGCTGCAAGTCAAATGTTTAGTCACAACAATCGCCTCTACATCATCGGGAATACCTTTAGTACAGACAAAGACGTTTCTTCCCCTCATGGAAAATCGGATGCTTGGCTTTTGGTGGTCGATCACAACGGCGAGCTCATCCGAGAAAACACCTATGGAGGGTCTGAATTTGAGGTAGGACAAACATTAGCGCTGGACAACGAAGGAAAAATTTGGTTGGCCGGTTACGGTCAAAGCCAGGATGGCGATTTTTTTCAGAACAAAGGGAGTAACGATATGTTTCTTATGCAACTCGATGCACAGCTCTTTCCAAAACAACAATTTCATCTTGGTGGAAGCGGGGAAGATTTCGCTTACGACCTTTTGTGTTGGAAAGCAGGGAAAATAGTGGTTGTTGGAACAACGGAAAGCAGCGATGATTATTTTCAAGCGACCCACGGAAACAAAGATATTTTTGTAGCGATTTGGGATGAAAATAATGAATAATACCATAGGCATTCTCTATAAAGAAAGGTGACCGAATAAGCGAAATGACGTATATTTGCAGTAGAAAATGCAAATGAACGAACATCATGATAAAAGTTTCTTCAACCGCTAAGAAAAAAGTAGCGAGTTTAATGCAAGAAGAAGGCTTTAATCCTTCAGCAGATTTTGTGCGTGTAGCTGTCAAAAGTGGCGGTTGCTCTGGCCTTTCTTATGCTTTGGAATTTGATGCACAACACAATGAAGATGATCGTCTCTTTGAAGACAACGACGTTCGCATTGTGGTCGATAAAAAAAGTTTGCTTTACCTCGTAGGGACGACACTGGAATATTCTGGTGGTCTAAACGGAAAAGGATTCGTGTTTAACAACCCCAACGCGAACAGAACATGTGGTTGCGGGGAGAGTTTTTCACTTTAAAATGAAGCTATGGCATATACGGAAGAAGAATTAAAGAAAGAGCTTGAAACGAAAGAATACGAGTACGGTTTTTATACCGACATCGAATCGGACACCTTTCCAGTAGGCTTGAACGAAGATATTGTTCGCGCAATTTCCTCTCGAAAAGGCGAACCCGAATGGATGACCCAGTGGCGATTGGAAGCCTTTGCTCATTGGAAACAAATGAAAGAGCCCGACTGGCCGAATGTTCAGTACACCAAACCCGATTTTCAAGCCATCTCTTATTATTCTGCCCCTAAAAAAAAGGATCAGTATAAAAGTTTGGATGAAGTGGATCCCGAATTACTGGACACCTTTAGTAAACTAGGAATTTCCATTGAGGAACAAAAAAAGCTCGCTGGAGTAGCGGTAGACATCGTAATGGATTCCGTTTCGGTTGCGACCACTTTCCGGGATACGCTAGCGGAGAAAGGAATCATTTTCTGTTCCATTTCGGAAGCCATTAAAGAACATCCCGAGCTGGTTAAAAAATACATCGGATCGGTAATTCCTCCTCAAGATAATTTTTATGCAGCGCTCAATTCCGCTGTTTTTTCAGACGGATCGTTTTGCTATATCCCTAAGGGAGTAAAATGCCCGATGGAGCTATCTACCTATTTCCGAATCAATCAAGCTGGAACAGGTCAATTTGAGCGCACCTTAGTGATCGCCGATGAAGGCAGCTATGTTTCCTACCTCGAAGGGTGCACTGCACCTTCCCGCGATGAAAATCAACTTCATGCGGCTTGCGTAGAACTTATCGCTATGGACAACGCAGAAATCAAATATTCCACGGTTCAGAACTGGTATCCGGGTGACAAAGAAGGAAAGGGAGGCGTATTTAATTTCGTTACAAAAAGAGGGATTTGCCATACCAATGCTAAAATCTCTTGGACACAAGTTGAGACGGGATCGGCCGTTACTTGGAAATACCCTTCTTGCATTTTAAAAGGCGATCATTCCATCGGAGAATTCTATTCTATTGCGGTTACCAACAATCACCAGCAAGCCGATACTGGAACAAAAATGGTGCATCTGGGGAAAAACACCCGATCGACCATCATTTCTAAAGGAATTTCCGCCGGGACATCTCAAAACAGTTACCGCGGTTTGGTGCAAGTTCATCCTAGAGCAAAAAACGCACGTAATTTCTCCCAATGCGATTCCCTTCTTATGGGAAATCAATGTGGAGCTCATACCTTCCCTTACATAGAAGCGCGCAATAATTCAGCACAAATCGAACACGAAGCTACAACGAGTAAAATCGGGGAAGATCAAATCTTCTATTGTAACCAACGAGGTATTGACACCGAAAAAGCCATTGCACTTATCGTGAACGGATTCAGCAAAGAGGTGCTCAATAAATTGCCGAAGGAATTTGCGGTAGAAGCACAAAAATTATTAGAAATATCCCTCGAAGGTTCAGTAGGGTAATAACAAGATCATTACTATGTTATCAATAAACAATGTACACGCAAGTGTAGAAGAAAAAAGATTTTAAATGGAATCAACCTGGAAGTTAACCCAGGAGAAGTACACGCCATTATGGGTCCTAACGGATCGGGTAAAAGTACCCTCTCAACGGTAATTGCCGGACATGAAGACTATGAAGTGAATGAAGGATCTATCTTTTTTGACGGAGAAGACATAGGTGAACTTGATGCAGAAGAAAGAGCCCACAAAGGCATTTTTCTTTCTTTTCAATATCCTGTAGAAATTCCTGGGGTAACGGTGACCAATTTCATCAAAACGGCCATTAATGCTTCTCGCAAAGGGCAGGGCTTGGAAGAAATGCCAGCGAATGAGATGCTCAAGAAAATCAGAGAAAAAGCGGCCTTGCTGGAAATCGATTCAAAATTCTTATCCCGATCGTTGAACGAAGGTTTTTCTGGAGGAGAAAAAAACGAAATGAAATCTTTCAAATGGCTATGCTTGAACCCAAGCTCGCTATTCTCGACGAAACCGATTCTGGACTCGACATTGACGCATTAAAAATTGTGGCAAATGGAGTTAACAAACTGAAAAACGAAAACAACGCTGTTGTGGTAATTACTCACTACCAGCGTTTACTAGACTACATAGTTCCCGATTATGTTCATGTGCTTTACAATGGAAAAATTGTAAAGTCGGGTACCAAAGAATTGGCCCATGAATTGGAGGCAAAAGGCTATGACTGGATCAAACAAGAAAACGAATAAATGGAGCTAAAAGAAAAACTATTATCTTCTTTTTTGGTCATGGAGCAAGACCTTGATCTGAGCTCTAAGATTCACGAAATTCGAACCCAAAGTTTGAAACGTTTCGAGGAATTGGGTTTTCCAACAAAAAAAGAAGAAGCGTGGAAATATACTTCTCTGGCCAAACTTCTAAAACATTCTTATAATTTAATCCCCAAGCAAGAAGTAAGCCTTGACATTAAAAAAGTAAAGAAATACTTTTTATACGAATCGGACACTTACAAGGTGGTTTTTATCGATGGGGTTTTCAGCCCTTTTTTATCCGACACTACACATGATGGTCTCGATGTTTGTTTGATGTCTTCTGCCTTAAACAAGCCCAAATACAAAAAATTAATCGACACCTATTTTCACAAAATAGCCGACGGGAAAGATAGTTTAACCGCCTTAAACACGGCCTTTGCAAAAGAGGGGCTTACATTTATATTCCTAAATCGGTGGTGGCAGAAAAGCCGATTGAAATCATCCATTTTTCAACAGGAAAACAAGGCGATGCTATGTTGCAGCCGCGTTCTTTGGTTGTGGCCGATGAAAATGCACAAGTGCAAATCATTGAACGCCATCAGAGCCTTGGCGATCATGTGGTTTTTACCAATACCACCACGGAAGTATTTTTAGAGAAAAATGCACAAGTAGATTATTATAAAATTCAAAATGACTGCGATGAGGCGAGCTTGGTAGACAATACCTACATTGCTCAACAAGACAACAGTCATGCCCGTGTGCACACTTTTTCTTTCGGTGGAAAAATAACCCGCAACAATTTGAATTTTTACCATAAAGGGGAGCATATAGAATCTACCATGAAAGGCATAACCATTATTGGCAACACCCAACATGTTGATCATTACACCTTGGTAGATCACGCTCAGCCGAACTGCGAAAGCCACCAAGATTACAAAGGTATTTTTGCAGAGAAATCCGTCGGGGTTTTTAATGGAAAAATACTCGTGGATAAAATTGCACAGAAAACCAATGCCTTTCAGCAAAACAACAATATTTTACTAAACGACAAAGCCACCATCAATACAAAGCCTCAATTGGAGATTTTTGCAGACGATGTAAAATGTTCGCACGGGTGCACCATTGGACAACTCGATGAAGACGCTTTGTTTTATTTGCGCTCTCGAGGAATTCCGATGAAGGAAGCCAAGGGATTGCTTACTTATGCCTTTGCAAATAATGTGTTGGAAAGTGTAGCCATTCCTGCATTAAAAACCAGAATAAATAATTTGATTGCTAAAAAACTAGGCATCAACCTTAATCATGATCTCTAAAGCGCTCGATGTTTCGAAAATACGTTCCGATTTTCCTATTCTAAAAAGGGAGGTAAACGGGCAGCCTTTGGTTTATTTTGACAATGCCGCAACTTCTCAAACACCACAGTGTGTAATTGATGCCATTTCTGATTATTATTCGAATTACAACGCCAACATTCACCGTGGAGTCCATGCCTTGAGTCAGGAAGCCACCGATGCTTATGAGCAAGCGCGCCGAAAAGTACAAACGCATTTTAACGCGGCGCATCCCTATGAAATCATCTTTACTTCGGGAACTACGCATAGCATCAATATTGTGGCCTCGGGCTACGCGGAGTCCATACAAGCTGGCGATGAGCTTTTGGTATCTGCTATGGAACACCATTCCAATATCGTTCCTTGGCAAATGTTATGTGAAAAAACAGGAGCTATATTGAAAGTGATTCCCATGAAAGCCAACGGAGTTTTGGACATGGATGCTTTTGACACCTTACTTACCGAAAAAACAGCTTTGGTTTTTGTCAACCATGTTTCCAATGCACTAGGGACCATTAACCCCATTGCTACCCTAATTGAAAAAGCCCATTCAAAAAACGCAAAAGTATTGATCGATGGAGCTCAGGCAGCACCCCATATTCAAGCTGATGTTCAAGCGTTGGATATTGATTTTTATGTGGCCTCTGCTCATAAACTTTGTGGTCCTACTGGAGTGGGAATTCTTTATGGAAAAGAAAACCTTCTAAAAGAATTACCTCCCTATCAAGGGGGCGGGGAAATGATTGCAGAAGTTACTTTTGAAAAAACGACTTACGCCGATTTACCACATAAATTTGAAGCAGGCACACCCAATATTGCTGGGGGGATTGCTTTTGGAGTGGCCTTAGACTATCTTAACTCCATTGGAATTGAGCACATAGCGACCTATGAAGATGAGTTGCTTACCTATGCCACGGATGCACTTAGAAAAATTGAAGGGGTAAAATTCATTGGGGAAGCCCCTAACAAAACGGCAGTATTGTCTTTTGTTGTCAATGGCGTGCACCCGTATGACGTGGGGAGTATCTTAGATAAATTGGGCATTGCCGTTCGAACAGGACACCATTGTGCCCAGCCCATTATGGATTTTTATCAAATTCCAGGCACCATTCGCGCCTCTTTTTCTTTTTACAATACCACCGAAGAAATAGATCGTATGGTAGAAGCGCTGAAGCGCGCCCTCCAGATGTTACAATAAATTGTATCTTTATTCTTGCTATGACTATACAAGAAATTCAACAGGAAATAATCGAGGAATTCAGTCTGTTTGAAGACTGGATGCAGCGCTACGAATACATGATTGAACTGGGGAAATCCCTTCCGCTAATTCAGCCTGAATTTAAAACGGATGACCACATCATCAAAGGTTGTCAAAGTAAGGTGTGGGTGCATGCAGAATTGACGCAGGAGCAGCTTATTTTTACTGCCGATAGCGATGCCATTATCACCAAGGGAATTATCGCCATTTTAATTCGTGTTTTCTCCAACCAACACCCAAAGGCAATTCTCGATGCCAATACCGATTTTATCGATCAAATCGGACTTAAAGAACATTTGTCACCTACACGAGCCAATGGGTTGGTTTCCATGATCAAACAAATAAAACTATACGCCATTGCCTTTCAAACTCAATTGAATTAACTATGTCTGAAAACACAATAGACACCCATGCATTGGGTGAAAAAATAGTCGCTGTATTAAAAACGATTTACGATCCAGAAATCCCTGTGGATATTTATGAATTGGGTTTGATTTATGATGTTTTTGTCAACGAAGATTTTGATGTTAAAATCCTAATGACCCTAACCACACCCAATTGCCCAGTTGCGGAAACCCTCCCTGTTGAGGTGGAAGAAAAAGTAAAATCCATCAACGAGGTAAAAGGTGCTGAAGTAGAAATCACCTTCGATCCACCATGGACTCAAGATTTGATGAGTGAAGAAGCAAAGCTAGAACTCGGAATGTTATAAGTCATGGCAGAAGAAATAGTCAATAGAGTCGCAAACAGTGAATTGGTTACTTTAGACCTAGAAGCCTATTATCCTGCTGGAGAAAGAAAACCCTGGATCTCAGTCAATGGTTATATGAAGGGGTGGTTTTAAAAGAAAAAGAGTTTCGGGCTGCCTTAAAAGCCTTTGACTTTTCCATTTACACCAATGCCTTTGTTGCTTTGCATTGCTCTACAGACGCTTTACTGCCTGCTTGGGCTCCTTTGCTGGTAGCCACTTCTCTAGAACCCTACGCACAAAAAACAGTCTGGGGAACGCTTGAAACGCTTGAAGAAGCCCTTTTCCATACCGTTATTGCACAAATTGATGTTACTCCTTTTGTGGGTAAGCCGGTCATTGTAAAAGGCTGTTCAGAAAAGCCGATTCCGACCACTTCTTATTTGGCATTAATCGAGAAGCTACAGCCCTGTGTAAAAAGTTTGATGTATGGTGAGGCGTGTTCTTCCGTACCTTTGTATAAAAAGTAATCTTGGACGCTTCCAGAAAAGTAGTAATCCTTTCCTATTATTGGCCCCCTTCGGGAGGTTCTGGGGTACAACGCTGGATGTATTTTGCCAAATACCTTAAGCAATTAGGCTGGGAACCCATAGTAATTACTGTTGATGAAAATCAAGCGTCGTATCCGCAATGGGATAAAAGCCTTTTGGCTGAAGTAGCACAAATTCGAGTCATTAAAACGGCTACACGGGAACCCCTTCGCTTATATGCTCGCCTCACAAGTGGAAGTGCTACACAAGGCATTCCCCAAGGCGAGGTAAACACCAAAGGACTTTTTGGAAAGTTAGCGGCCTACATTCGGGGTAATTATTTTATTCCCGATGCACGGAAAGGATGGGTTCCTTTTGCTGTTCGTGCCGCCCAAAAAATAATGCAAGAAGAAAATATCACTCATTTAATTACCACGGGCCCTCCACACTCTACACATCTTGCTGGTCTTGAATTAGTTAAACAATTCGAGTTAAACTGGTGGGTTGATTTTCGCGATCCTTGGAGTACCATTTTTTACAATCAACAAATGCGTCGCTCCCAAAGAAGTCAAGATAAAGATGTCCAACTAGAGAAAACCGTACTCCAAACCGCCAACGGGGTACTTACTACCCTGGGGGGAGAACTACACCAAAGCTTAAAGCAAAAGGCACCCCAGCAACGTTTTGTGGCGTTGCCCAATGGTTTTGATTTGGAGTTGATGGAAAACATAGAAGCCCATCCACCAAAAAGCATTTTTCATGTGGTATATACCGGTTTACTTACCCAAAAACAAGCTTATGGAAGTATTGTCGATGCTTTGCAGAAACTGCAGGGAGATCGACCCATTCGCTTTTCTTTAGCGGGTAATATTTCCGATTCAATTATCGAAGAAATTCGCACTCGCTTGCCTGAAGTGGAAGTTGTTTTTCACGGGTACTTAAACCACAGCGAGGCAATTCGCTTAATGAAAAATGCGCATTTACTCTTAAATTTTATTTTTGAAGGAGCACAAACACAAATGATTTCAGGGAAATTATTGGAATATTTCGCTACCGAAGTGCCCGTTTTATCTTTGGGCAACCCCGATAGTGAGGCAGGGAGGTTTATAGCACAAGGAACCCATGCAAAAATGATTCAAAGTATTGATGATAGTGCGATTGACGATTTTATCCAATCCTTGTATAAGAGAAAAAATTCACCCAAAAACAGCTACACGGACCTTGAACAGTGGAGTAGGCTGGCCATCACAAAACAGTTAATAGCATCCATTTTAAAGTAAGATTTTATCTCGCGATACGGATTGCAAAATAAAGGGTTGGACCTAAAATGATCAGCAGGGTAAAGGGTAAAAACCATCCTCCCAGTCCTTCACTCCGGTGTAGCGCAACAAAAAAAGTTTGAATTTGGATATAGCCTAGAATACTTGTAGTAGCCACTGAAATCCAATGAAATAAATACTTTTCGTTTGTTTTGCTCATCTGTTTTGCTAGTCTTTTCATCCCGAAAAACAAAAAAGTACTGAGCAGAGGTAGAAACCAAATGCTGTTTTTGGAGCCATAGCCATCTGGTATTCCTTTTGCATTAAAGTGAATAGGAATCTCCGGGGGTAAATCCTTAAAGTGAATAAGTGTAAATCCCCACACAAGAAAAAGAAACACATAACCGAATCGCAGCATCAGGTATAAAAATTCATTTCATCAAGGTATTGCCAACTTTTAAAGGGTAATAAGGGGCGCACGTTTTTTCCTTCCTTCACCCATGTTCTGATTTTGGAAGATGATATTTCCATTTCAGGGGCATCGACAAGACGCACCTTTGGGTGATTTATAAATTGTTCTGGAATGGGTTTATCGTTTTTTCTCGGATAGACATACAGTCCATAACGTTCCAAAAGCACTTCATAATTTTTCCATTTATGAAAGTGAACGAGATTATCTTCTCCAATGATAAGAGAAAATTTCTTTCCCGGAAATTTTTCTTCTAAGTACACCAAAGTATCGCTGGTGTAATTCGGTTTAGGCAAATCAAATTCGATGTCACTCGGCTTCAATTTTGGGTAAGATTCTGTAGCCAAATAGACCATTTCAAAGCGCTGCCGGTTAGGAAGCAAACGGGTCTTTTGTTTAAAGGGATTTTGTGGAGTAACCACCAACCAGATTTCCGCTAGGTCAGTGTGTTCTGCAAAATGATTTGCAAGGACAATGTGTCCGATATGCACCGGGTTGAAGGTGCCAAAAAACAACCCTATTTTCTTCATGATACAAAGGTAACCATTTGCTAAGAATGCAAGAATTTTTTCACCACTTGTACCACTTCTCGTTTTGCTTCTAGGAGGTCGTTGTTGACCAGAATCACATCAAAATCTTGTGCAAAGGTTAATTCTTTAGCCGATTTATCGAGGCGTTGTTGAATTTTGTCTTCCGATTCTGTATCGCGTTTTCTCAGCCTTTTTTCGAGTTCTTCTAAGGAAGGAGGTTGGACAAAAATGGCAAGGGTTTCTTCAGGATACTGGGCTTTTACATTTAATCCTCCCACTACGTCAATGTCAAACAAAACGGTTTTTCCTTCCTCCCAAAGTCGTTCAATTTCACTTTTAAGCGTGCCATAAAATGTTCCTTTGTACACCTCTTCATATTCCACAAAGGCCGCTTCGTTTATTTTCGATTTAAATTCTTCCTCGCTAATGAAATAGTAATCTTTTCCATCGACTTCTTCACCACGCGCTTTTCTAGAGGTAGCAGAAATGGAAAAACCCAAGGGTAAATTTTGGTGTAAAAGGTGATGAACAAGCGTTGTTTTCCCACTTCCTGATGGGGCAGAAAAAACAATAAGTTTTCTTGGGTTCATTGGTTAGAGCACATTCAGTAGTTGTTCCTTTATTTTTTCCAGTTCATCTTTCATATCCACAACAATTTTCTGCAAAGAAGCATGATTTGCTTTCGAACCTATAGTATTTATTTCTCTTCCGATTTCTTGCGCAATAAAACCGAGCTTTTTCCCGCTGGGTTCTTTTTGATTCATAATTTCTTTGAAATAGGACAAGTGATTGGCCAAGCGCACTTTTTCTTCTGTGATATCGTATTTTTCGATATAATAGATCAACTCTTGTTCAAAGCGATTTTGATCCACTTCTACGTTCAGTTTTTCTAAGCCCTCTCTTAGTTTGGCTTCCACTTTTTGTTTGCGTTCAGGATCGATAGCAACAACGTCTTCAAGCAATTGATTTAATTTTTGAATGCGTTGTGTAAAATCGGTTTCCAAGGCTTTTCCTTCATTTGCACGATGCTCTTTTATTTTTGAAATGGTGGCTATGAACGCTTCGAGAAGGTGTTTTTTTTTTCCTCTTCTGTTAAGGCTTCTTTTTCTGTTTTTAAGGCCTCTGGGAGGCGAAGGGCCATTTTTAAATGCTCTACGCTTTCTTCTTTCCCTTGTAGGGCAGCAAGTTGTTTGATGTAGTCCGAAATTACAGGGGTGTTGAGTTGGGTGTTGCTTTCTCCACCCGACTGGTCTACAAAAACGGATGCATCAATTTTACCTCGCTTCAAGTGTTGATTTAACGATTTTCTAAGTTCCGGTTCTAGCTCTCTGTAGGTGTGAGGCAATCGAAAGTTTAAATCGATGTTTTTACTGTTAAGCGACCTCAATTCAATGGTGATTTTTTTGGCATTGAATTGAGATTCACTTTTACCAAAACCGGTCATGGATACTATCATATACCTTTTATAATTCTTTAATTTTTATGTTTCGAAACGAAACCATATCGTCATGATCTTGTAATCCGATTTTCCCTGTTTTAAATGCACCAAAACCTTTCCAGTCTTTGAATTTACTGTTGCTTACTAGCTTATCCCATTCTTCTCCACTCAGATGGAAAGTAACAATTTCGGTATCATTGAGCACCACAGAGCCTTTGTTGGTGTTGTGGTTCACGGAAATAAGCACATGGTTCCACTCTCCCGCAGGATGACATACATCAGCCGTTGGTTGTACTAAGTCGTAGAGCGCACCCGCTTGATGAAATTTTGGGTTGGCTTTTGCATCTGGATGGCGTTCGTTATCTAAGATTTGAATTTCAGGTCCAGTTACATAGGGTTCTCCGTATTCTTCACTTTCTTTTACACCCCAGAAAATTCCGCTGTTCCCTGCTTCAGAAACTTTCCATTCTAAGGAAAGCACAAAGTTGGTGTATTCTTTATCGGTGACAATGTTTTTTCCTCCGTCGCCCCATTTTCTGTCTTCTTTTGGTTCAAAGACCATTACGCCTTCTTTAACACTCCACTCTTCACCGATTTCTTCACCGTTGTACTGATGCCAACCGGCCATTGTTTTCCCGTCAAATAAAGACACCCATTCTTGTTCAGCAGCTGTTTCTTTTGGGGTTTGTGCTTTTGCTTTTTGTGAATTGTTTCCTTGACAAGCACTGAAAACAAGGAGAGTACTGAGACTAAAAAGAAATTTTTTCATGGTTTTTTTGTTAGAGATTTAATATGTTTTTGAGGTGATTTTCATCGGTAGTTCCACCTGCAAAATCGTCAAAGGTTTTTTTGGTGGCATCGATGATGTGGTTGCGAATAAAAGCAGCGCCTTCTTTTGCCCCTTGTTCAGGGCTTTTAACGCAGCATTCCCATTCCATTACTGCCCAAACATCGCAACCGTATTCGGTAAGTTTAGTGAAAATGGTTTTAAAATCGATTTGCCCATCACCAGGAGAGCGATATCGCCCTGCGCGATTTTGCCAATTGCCATAGCCTCCAAAAGCCCCTCTTTTTCCGTTGGGTTTAAATTCAGAATCTTTGACATGAAATGCTTTTATGAATTCATGGTAATGATCGATATAGGTGATATAGTCCAGCTGTTGCAAAACAAAATGGCTAGGGTCATAGAGGATGTTTACTCTTTTGTGGTTCCCTGTGGCTTTTAAAAAGCGTTCAAAGGTTTCTCCATCGTGCAGGTCTTCTCCTGGGTGAATTTCATAACACACATCTACTCCGTGGTCTTCGAACACATTGAGAATAGGAAGCCAGCGTTCGGCAAGTTCTTTAAATCCTAGATCGATAAGGCCATCGGGTTGCTGTGGCCAAGGATGCCAATATGGCCATAACAAGGAGCCCGAAAAAGTGGCGTGAGCACGGATGTCTAATCGGTCGCTCACTAGGGCTGCTTTTTTCACTTGATCTATGGCCCAATCTGTTCGGGCTTTGGGGTTATTTTTTAATGCATCGGGAGCAAAATTGTCGAACATCAGGTCATAGGCAGGAAGAACGGCTACCAATTGCCCTTGTAAATGGGTCGAGAGCTCTGTAATTTCAAGTCCGTAGCTATTGATTTTTCCTTTGATTTCGTCGCAGTAAGTTTCGCTTTCCGCGGCCAAATCCAAATCAAAGAGCCATTTGTCGAGTGTTGGAATTTGAATGCCTTTGTACCCTAAGTCCGCGGCCCATTGACATAGCCCATCGAGGCTATTGAAAGGGGCTTGCTGGTCGATAAATTGTGCCAAAAAAATGGCCGGTCCTTTAATTGTTTTCACTTGAATTTATTTTTATAGATCCACCCACTGATTTCCACTTTGATGCGATTCCAATACTTTTTCAATAAAAAGCATTCCGCGCACTCCTTCTTCCATATCGGGGAAAGCGCCTAATGGAACTTCCTTTCCTCGGATGGCTTTGGCTACACCTTGGTAAATGTTTCCCATAGCATCAAATAAACCTTCGGGATGCCCCGGAGGTAATTTGGTAGCTTCAAGCGAAAAAGCACTTAAAAAATCGTGGCCGGGCTTGATGACTTGCATGGGTTTTCCTTCTTGAAGATAAGTGAGGTAATTAGGGTTTTCTTGTTGCCATTTTAAGGCTCCTTTTTCACCATAAATCTGAACGGTAAAATTATTTTCTTCTGCAGTGGCAATTTGCGAAACCCGTAAAACGCCTTTACAGAAATCGGAGAAGCGAACCAAAATGGTTCCGTCGACGTCCATTTTATTGTCTGGGTAACGGTAATTCAAATCGGCAAGGAGTTGTTTAATTCGTTGGCCGGTAACGTATTCTACCATATCAAAAGCATGTGTGCCAATATCTCCAATGCAACAACTGAGTCCTCCTTTTTCAGGATCGAGACGCCATACGCTTTTTCTCAACTCGGCTTTGTGCATAAATGGATTAATCCACCCTTGATAATACTGTAAATCTACTTTCTGAAGTTTTCCGATGGCACCGGAAGCAATCATTCGCTTCATTTCCCGAATCATGGGATAACCTGTATAGGTATAGGTTACTGCAAAAGTGACCTTTTTTTCTTGTTGAATTTCCTCGAGAATTTGGGCTTCTTCGAAGGTGGTAGTCAGGGGTTTTTCGCAAATGACATTGAATCCATTTTCCAATAATTGTTTTGCCATTGGAAAATGAAGAAAATTGGGGGTAAGCACAGAAACGGCTTCCATTCTTTCGTTTTCGGGAAGTTTGTTTTCCCCTTCAATAAGGGCTTCAAAACTGTCGTATACCCTATTGAGGGGTACGCCAATATGTTGTGCAAACGCTTTGTTTTCTTCGGGGTTGGGGTTAAAACATCCACCTGTAATCTGATAAGCATCAAACATTTGTGCGGCAATTCGGTGAACCACTCCGATGAGTGAATCTCCCCCTCCGCCTAATATTCCGAGTCGTATTTTATGATTCAAATTAGTCTTCTTTAAGTTCTATTTTTTCGTTTTTAAAGATAAACATAAATAATAGGAGAACCGCGAGGGCAAATGCGGCTGGAATGAGCCAAATGGTTTGCCAGTCGTGCGTGTTATCTGCCAGGGTATAGGCATCTGCAATTTTTCCTGCGACCCAAAACCCAATTAACATTCCTACGCCATAAGTGGCTAGGGTAATTAACCCTTGAGCGGCGCTTTTTACTTTTTCTCCAGCTTTGAAATCGGTATAGATTTGTCCAGAAACAAAGAAAAAGTCATAGCAAATACCGTGCAATGCAATCCCGATAATCAACATAAAGGTAAGTTCGCCTGCATTGCCATAAGCAAAGAGCAGATAGCGAATAACCCAAGCGAGCATTCCGATTAAAATGGTTTTTTTAAAGCCAAATTTTTTGAAGAAAACAGGGAGAAGTAGCATAAATAAAACTTCACTTACTTGCCCTAAGGTCATTTTCCCAGTGGGGTTTTCCATACCAAGTTCTACCAAGAAAGGGTTGGCTTGCTGATAGTAAAAAGCCAAGGGAATGCAGATTAAGACAGAAGCGATAAAAAACATGAGGAAATTGCGATCCTTCAAAAGTTTTAATGCATCCAATCCAAACACATCCGCTAGCGAAAGTTTTTCTCCTTCCTGGTTAGAGGGTGGGGTTTTTGGAAGGCTAAAACTAAATAGGCCTAAAAAGAATGACGCCCCAGCTACCATTAAAAATGTATTGGAGAGTGCCCCATTGGCAATGGCTTCTTGTCCGTCCCATCCTAAAAAACTAATGGCTATTCCTGCAACAATCCATCCTACAGTTCCAAAAACACGAATCACCGAAAATTCTTTTGCCGGGTCTTTCATTTGATAAAAAGAAACTGAATTTACCAAAGCAAGGGTAGGCATATAAGCCACCATATAGGCAAATACGTATGGATAAAAACTACTGAAGTCTGTGGCATTAGCCATGAGGTACATTAATCCCCTCCAATTAAGTGCAAAACGCCCAGTATGCGTTCGGCATTGAAATACCGATCGGCAATTAAGCCTATAAAAACAGGAGCGATGATGGCTCCCCACGATTGTGTGGAAAACGCCATGGCTATTTCTCCTCCATTGGCTTTGAGGTTGTTCCCTAAAAAAGTACCTAGGGTAACAAACCATCCTCCCCAGATAAAAAATTGGAGAAACATCATTAGGGACAGTTGAATTCGAGTCGTTGTATTCATTTGGTTTTTGTGTTTAATTCATTTTGGTGGCTGCGTTCAACAGCAGGTTTTTGGTGGCGAGAATTCCGTCGACTTCCGACAAACGACTTCCTTCATATTCGACACCAATGTATCCGTTATAGCCTGCATTTTTAACCAAGCTAAGCATTTTTCCATAATCAATGGTCGTTTCGTTACCTTGGGCGTCAAAATCGTACGATTTTGCACTCACGGCAAAGGCTTTGCTCATGAGTTCTTCTACTCCTTTATACCGATCGTATTCTTTTATACAGTCTGCTTCCCAGCGTTTTCCTTTTTCTCTTTCGAGGCAAAAATTACCAAAGTCAGGAAGGGTACCGCAATTATCGAGATTTACCTCCGCTAACATTTCCATTACCAATTGCGCGTTTGAAGAAAGGTATCCGTGGTTTTCCACAATGACATTGATGTTATGCCCTTGTGCAAACTCTCCTAGTTTTCGCATGGCTTCCCCAGCTTGGTCCTTCCACGCCTCTTCGTTTTTTTCGCCAAATAAATTGATACGGATAGAATGGCAATTCATTTCTGCAGCTGCTTCTACCCATTGTTTATGGTTTTCAATAGCGGTTAGTCTTTCTTTTTTATTGGGAACGGCCAAGTCGCCTTCTCCATCAATCATGATGAGTAAGTTTTCTACACCGTGTTCCTCGGCTTTGCTGTTAGAAAGGGAAATGAATTTTTTCATTGCTCCCTTTTTGTCACTAGCATTCATCACATCGCGATACAATTGCGACACATATTCAAGTCCTTCAAAGCCCATTTCTTTTGCTTTTTCTGCAAAATCGTAAACATCCAATTCTTTTTTCATAAATGTTCTGTGTAACGACCACTGGGCAAGAGAGAGTTTAAAAAAGGAAGAAGTCGTTATTTCAGGACGAAAATGATGGGAATGTAAGAGGTTGGGGAGGGTGGTGGTGGCAATACCTACCAGAAAACTTTTTTGTAAGAAAGATCTACGTTGCATTAGGATTGATTTATCTTAACAATGTAATAAATGTATCATATCGTATCCTTTGTATGGAACGGCTGTTTGTAATAATTCAAACGAAAACGTTTTAAATTAAAAATTTCGCAGGAATAGGAAATAATAACGAGAATAAAACAAATCTTTATCTACATTTAAAAAATAGCAAAACAAAAACTAATGAGCGAAAATATAGCTTCGTCTTACGACGCCATCGTCGTTGGGACAGGAATAAGTGGTGGATGGGCAGCCAAAGAGCTGACGGAGAAAGGGTTAAAAACCCTCGTTTTAGAACGTGGTCGAATGGTAAAACATATTGAAGATTACCCGACTATGAATAAAGATCCATGGGATTTCCCCCACGGAGATGTAATCACCAAAGAAGCGCGCGAGCGACAGCCGAAACAAAGCCGAACAGGATACACCACCAGAGCTTCCAGTAGCCATTTTTTTGTCGATGATATTAAACACCCCTATAACGAAGACAAACAATTCGATTGGTGTCGCGGTTATCATGTAGGGGGCCGCTCTTTAATGTGGGGTCGCCAAAGTTATCGTTTAAGCAATTTTGATTTTGAAGCCAATTTAAAAGATGGCGTGGCAGTAGACTGGCCCATCCGCTATGAAGATTTAGCGCCTTGGTATTCTTATGTAGAAAAACATGCCGGAATTTCTGGAGAACTCCTTGGGCTCGATCATTTCCCCGATGGAGAATTACTAAAACCGATGGAGCTATTGTGTGTGGAAGATCACCTTAAAGCCTCCATTGCTGAAAAATATACCGATCGCCTACTCACCATAGGAAGGGTTGCTCATATCACAGAAGGGACCAAGCCTGGAGCAGGCCGAATCAATTGTCAATTCCGAAACCGATGTGTGCGCGGATGTCCTTTTGGGGCTTATTTTAGTAGCCAATCTTCTACACTGCCTATGGCAGAAGCAACAGGAAACATGACACTTCGCCCAAATTCCATTGTGCATGAAGTGATTTATGATCCCAACACAAAAAAAGCTTCTGGAGTCAAGGTCATCGATGCCGAGACTAAAGAAGAATACACCTTTAGTGCTAAAGTAGTTTTCCTCTGTGCTTCTGCCGTGGCATCTACTTCCATCTTAATGCAATCGAAGTCAGAATATTTCCCTAATGGAATGGGGAATGCTTCTGGAGAATTGGGGCATAACATTATGGATCACCATTTTCAAGTAGGCGCTTATGGGGAGTTTGATGGTTTCCAAGATAAATATTACACCGGAAGAAGACCCAACGGAATTTATATCCCTCGCTTTAGAAACATCGGTGGCGAAACCGACCAAAAAGATTTCTTGCGCGGCTATGGCTATCAAGGAGGTGGCGGAAGAGGCTCTTGGACCGATAACGTAAAAGAAATGGCTTATGGCCCTGAGTTTAAAGAAGCCATGATGACCCCTGGAGGGTGGACCATGGGCTTAAACGGATTTGGGGAAGTATTGCCCTACCATGAAAACCGCATGTACCTCGATTACGAAAAAACCGACGAATGGGGCTTACCCACCGTTACCTTTGATGCAGACATTAAAGAAAATGAGCTTGCGATGCGAAAAGACATGAAAGCTCAGGCGGTACAAATGTTGGAAGAAGCAGGGTTTAAAAACGTTCAAGGTTATGACAACCCCTATCATTTAGGGCTTGGAATTCACGAAATGGGAACTGCCCGTATGGGAAGGGATCCAAAAACCTCTGTTTTAAATAAAAATAATCAACTGCATGAAGTTCCCAATGTTTTTGTAACCGATGGGGCTTGTATGACTTCCGCAGGGAATGTTAATCCCTCATTAACCTATATGGCATTGACTGCAAGAGCCGTTAACTTTGCTGTTGAAGAATTAAAGAAAAACAATTTGTAAAGAAGAAATTATGCAAAGAAGAACCGCATTAAAAAACATAGGGCGTTCTTTTGGAGCGCTTACCCTTACTCCCACTGTAGCTAGCTTGTTGCAAAGTTGTCAAGAGAGTTCAACTGCAGCTTGGGCACCTCAAGCTTTGTCGAAAGACCATGCCCGCTTTTTAGCCCAAGTCATGGATGTAATTTTACCCACAACACCAAATGTGCCTGGGGCTTCGGATTTGAATTTAATTCAATTCATCGATGGCTACTTAAAGCAGGTTGTGTCGGAGGAAGAACTTACCCAGTTTACAATGGGGACGGAGGTTTTTGTGGCTTCCACTCTAAAAGCTACTCAAAAAAACACGATCACTGAAGTAACCACGGATGACATAGATCAGCAACTGGCCTATTACCTTCGTGCTTCTGAAGAAGACCAAGCGAAACGCGGAGAGGCGTTAAACGCCTATTTCCAAGCCTTGGCTAAAAATGAAAATCCAGAGCCCCCTATGGAAGGGGTTGCACAAGGGTTTTTAAATCAACTTCGCTCTTTGACTGTTTTTGCTTTTAAGTCCAATGATATTATTGGGGAGCAACACTTGGCCTATGCTCCAGTACCCGGACAACAAAAAGGATGTGTTGACCTTGAAGAAGCTACCAACGGAAAAGCCTGGTCTTTATAGCGTTCGTAAATATTCAGCTAGGGCGCGCGCTTCTGTTTCAGTCAAGTTTTGATTGATCATCAAAATGTTGTTGTATTCTGCTAATAACGCTTTGGCAACAGGATCTTTTTGAAGCATTTCTGTTGGATTCAGCATGATGTTCATCACCCAAGCGGGATGACGTCGCTCGTAGATTCCCTGCATCGCTGGACCGATCAATTTCCCTTTTGGTTTGTGGCAAGCGGTACATTTTTGTTTGAAAATAGCTGCGCCATTTTCGGCCATTGCTTCATCGATTTCAGATTCAAAAACTAAATCTGTAATAGGGCCAATTCCTTTGTTACTTAAATCAATTGGCGCTTTTTCAGAAAGCAATTGTTCTTTCTTTACTTCTTTCTTGGTTCGGTTGTATTGGAATCCTTCTTTTTTTTGATTTTTTTCTCCGGAGCAACTCAGGGTAAGTAGCATAAGAGAAACGAAAAGGGAAAAATATCTCATGTTTTTTTTATAAAAGTAGGGGTACAAAAAACGAAAAACAAATTTGATATAAAAAAGAAAGGGCTATTTTTTTGTCACTAAATACACTCCTGCAAAGACAAGTAAAGTAGCCACACTTTTAACCCCATCCATTTCATCGTTGCCGCTTAAAGTAGCATACCCAATAGCAATAATGGGTTGTAAATAAGTAAAAACCCCAATGGTACTGGGCGGTACTTCGCGCAAAGCATACATATTGAACAAATAAGCTAAAAAGGTGGTGAAAAGAAGAACAAACCCAATGCGCCAGAGCGCATCAAAAGGCAAATGCATCCATTCAATTTGAAGAAACTCCTCCATTCCGATAGGAAGATTAAACAAAATTCCTAGAGGAAACATCCATTTCATAAGGGTTACGACATGGTATTTTTTTGAAATGGGTTTTACGATGATCAAATAAGAGCCATAACTAAAGGCGTTGACCAGCATCATAGCATTACCCAAAGGGATATTAGGGGCGTTTTTAATAAAAGAACCTCCATAAAGCACAAGGGTAATTGCCCCGAGGAAACCAAAAAAGAGACCTCCTGTTTTAAGCAAGGTTATTTTTTCTTTCAGAAAAAAAGCAGACAACAACATGACAATAATGGGCATGGTGGTAATGATTACTGAACTGTTAATGGGAGTAGAAAGACTTAACCCTTTAATAAAAAACACCATGTTTAAAAACATCCCAAAAAAGGCGGCTAAACCAAAGCGCCAATAATCTTTCTTTTCAATGGATTCTTTAGGAAAAAAGAAACTCACTCCCCAGAAAAGCACACTTGCTGTTATAACGCGTAAAAGCACCAATCCATATGGCCCAATATAATTGGGCACTACCACTTTCATAATGGTGTGGTTTAAGCCATAAATAGTGGTTGCCGCAATGGCCGCTAAAAGGGCTAAAATCCGTTTATTCATGAAGGGCCTTAATTGCTGCAGCTACAGTTGCTTTTGCGTTTCCAATAAACAATTGTTTTTGGTAGCTGAGAATAGGGCGTTTTATAAAGGTGTAATGCGTCAATAATAGATTTCGAATATCAGCTTCTTTTAAGTTGTTTTTGTCGATGCCTTTTAATTTTTGTGCTCTCTTGTTGAGCAAGGCTTCATACGATTGGGTGTGAGCAAACCAACCGTCAATGGTGGCTTCGTCTACCCCTTTTTTAAGGTCGACCAAAGTAATTTCTTCAGGTAAATTGAGCTCTTTCATGATGCGTTTGCAGGTATCGCAGCTCGAAAGGTAGTAGAAGGTATTCATGGCATCTTTTTATATTCAGCAAAGTAAATCAAAATTGAGCAAAGCGAAGATGATATACAAGGAATCTCGTACCTTTACACTTTACATTTACATCCGTTTTCAATGAAAAAGAAACTTCGATTTAATAGTCAAACCATCCACGGAGGACAATCTCCAGATCCGGCCTATGGTGCAGTGATGCCACCCATTTATCAAACCTCTACCTATGCGCAAACCACCCCTGGTGGGCATAAAGGATTTGAGTATAGCCGTACACACAATCCCACCCGCTCAGCATTGGAAAATGCATTGGCAAGTATAGAAAACGGCCAATATGGGTTGGCATTTGCCTCGGGACTAGCCGCCATGGACGCGGTAATGAAATTACTAAAACCAGGTGATGAGGTCATCTCCACCAACGACCTTTATGGGGGATCATATCGTTTGTTTACCAAAATATTTGAAGATTTTGGACTGCGGTTTCATTTTGTGGATATGAATGAAGTCAGTCATGTAGAGGAGGTGATTTCTGATAAAACCAAACTCATTTGGGTTGAAACCCCCACCAATCCCATGATGAATGTAGTGGATATTGCAGCAATTGCTACTCTTGCCAAACAAAAGGGAATACTCTTGGCAGTAGACAACACCTTTGCTTCTCCATATATTCAGCAACCTCTCAACCTTGGTGCTGATATTGTAATGCACTCTGCCACTAAATACCTAGCTGGTCACTCTGATGTGGTTTTGGGTTCTTTGGTAGTGAACGATGAAAGCTTGAAAGAACGTTTGTCGTTCATTCAAAATGCAAGTGGAGCGGTACCTGGGCCAATGGACAGCTTCCTCACTTTAAGAGGGATAAAAACCCTGCATGTGCGCATGCAAAGGCACTCCGAAAACGGAAGACAAGTGGCAGAGTACCTCGCTTCACATCCTAAAATTGAAAAAGTATATTGGCCAGGATTTGAATCCCATTCCAATCATGAAATTGCGAAAAAGCAAATGAACGATTTTGGAGGAATGCTTTCCTTTGTCCCAAAAGGAGCCGATAAATCCGCAGCCATTGCCATTGTAGAAAAACTACAGTTATTTACTTTGGCTGAATCGTTGGGTGGGGTAGAAAGTTTGGCAGGACATCCTGCTTCGATGACCCATGCCTCTATCCCGAAAGAAATCCGAGAAGAAAGCGGAGTTGTGGATGCACTGATTCGATTGAGTGTAGGAATTGAAGATGCCGCCGATCTTATTGAAGATTTAGAACAAGCCATTGGATAACCTATAATTTTTAAAGCCAAGAAAGTGAGCCAAAAGAAAATCTATTTTGCGTCAGACAATCACTTGGGAGCTCCTACTCCCGAGGAAAGTGCAGTACGCGAAAAACGGTTTGTAGCTTGGTTAGACACTGTTAAAGAAGATGCAGAGGCGATTTTTCTTTTAGGCGATTTGTTTGATTTTTGGTTTGAATACGAAACCGTTGTACCCAAAGGTTTTGTTCGTGTTTTAGGAAAATTAGCCGAAATAGCCGATCAAGGCATCCCCATTCATTTTTTTGTAGGAAATCACGACCTATGGATGAAGGACTATCTCCAAAAGGAAATTGGTATAAAAGTTTATTTTGGGCCAAAAGAATTCACTTTGAAAGGGAAAAGCTTTTTCATCGGCCATGGCGATGGTTTAGGCCCCAACGACAAAGGGTATAAACGCATGAAGAAACTATTTAAAAACCGTTTTTTGCAAGCCTGTTTTCGTTGGTTGCACCCCGATATTGGAATGCGATTGGGGCATTATCTATCGGTAAAAAACAAGCTCATTTCTGGAAAAGAAGATGTTGTTTTTCTCGGTGAAGAAAACGAATGGCTCGCCCAATATGCGAGAAGGAAAAACGAAGAAAAACAACGGGATTACTATGTTTTTGGTCACCGCCACATTCCCATGGAAATTTCCATCTCATCACAAAGTAAATACATCAACCTAGGGGACTGGATAACGCACTATACCTATGCCGAATTCGACGGAAAAACCCTTGCTTTAAAGCCTTGGAAAAAGGAATAACTATGCTAGGGAAAAAATCACTCGCCGTTGAAAATACCGTTTTGGTAGGGATAATTAATGCCCAACAGGATGAAGATCAGTCGAAAGAATATTTGGATGAACTGGCTTTTTTAGCCCACACCGCTGGGGGAGAGGTAATCGGTCGTTACACCCAAAAAATAAGTTTGCCAAATCCCAAAACGTTTATTGGGAGTGGAAAATTAATCGAAGTTGAAGGTTTTGTAAAAGAAAACGAGGTTAGTACCGTTATTTTTGACGACGAACTTACGCCCGCCCAACAAAACAATATTGAACGGGCACTAAAATGTAAGATTTTGGACCGCACAGGCCTTATTCTAGATATTTTTGCACAACGCGCCCAAACCAGTTATGCCCGCACACAAGTCGAATTGGCACAATATCAATATTTACTTCCACGGTTGAAAGGACTTTGGACTCACCTTGAACGCCAAAAAGGGGGAATTGGTATGAGGGGTCCTGGGGAAACCGAAATCGAAACCGATCGACGTATTGTTCGCGATAAAATTACCTTACTAAAAAAGAAACTGACCGTTATCGATAAGCAAATGGCCACGCAGAGAGGAAATCGTGGCGCATTGGTTCGTGTGGCTTTGGTGGGCTACACCAATGTTGGAAAATCGACCTTGATGAATGTGTTATCGAAGAGTAAAGTTTTTGCAGAAAACAAATTGTTTGCTACTCTAGACACTACCGTGAGAAAGGTGGTTATTGGAAATCTCCCTTTTTTGTTGAGTGATACGGTTGGCTTTATTCGCAAATTGCCCACCCAATTGGTAGAGTCGTTTAAAAGTACTTTAGACGAGGTCATCGAAGCCGATTTATTACTCCATGTAGTCGATATTTCCCATCCCAATTTTGAAGAACACATTGCTTCGGTAAATCAAATTTTATCCGATATAAATAGTTTGGATAAACCTACTTTGATGGTGTTTAACAAAATCGATGCCTATCAAGCAGAAGTTATCGCTTCGGATGATTTGGTAACCCAACGCACCAAAAAACACTACTCCTTAAAAGAGTGGGAAGATACCTGGATGGCAAAGGTCAATGGGAATGCTCTTTTTATTTCAGCAACCAATAAATCCAATCTTGAATTGTTTAGACAAAAGGCGTATGAGGCCATTCGAAAAATTCATATTACTCGATTTCCTTACAACAACTTCCTCTACCCAGAGGGTCTGGAGGAATAAAATCTTTGAGTATATTCGTTTTAAAATTTGCTTTATGAAAAACCCTTTTCTTTCTCTTTTGTTGCTGATTGTTATCGCTTGCAATAAAGAGTCTACCTCCATAAATTATGAAACACAAGTGGCCGATGTGGTAGGTGTTTCTTCTTCACTTTCCCCCATTAGTGCTGAGGGATTGTATTTTGAAAACATTCGATACGGAGAGCAAGACCGACAATTTTTAGATCTTTTATTACCTTCTGATGGCGCCCCCAAAGGCGTGGTTGTTTACTTTCACGGTGGCGGTTTTACAGGGGGAGACAAATCGGATATTGCCTCCGATTACATTCAACCCATAATGAATTCGCTGTTGGAAAATGGCCTTGCTATTGTTAGTGCCAATTACACTTTACTTACCACTTCAGGATCACAAGGCGTAATTTCTGCTTTAGGAGACGGAAGTTTGGTTGTCAATTATGTTCGTTCTCATTTAGACGATTTTAATCTACCGACCAATGCAATGGTTTTGGCAGGGGTATCTGCAGGTGCAGGAATTGCACAGTGGAACGGTTTTCAAGAAAGTACCAACGATCAAGTTCAAGGGGTGGTTGCCCTTGCTGCGCAAAGCACTTACAATCTTTATGAATGGGAAAATGTGTTTCCTGGGCTTTCTCTCGATACCTTACGAACATCCAATGCGCTTTTAAACCAACTTTTTCTTGGATTTTATGGTGGAACACCCACCCAAGAATTGCTCAATACCCTTGACTATCGCGCTTTTATCGATGCCAATGACCCTCCGATTTATGTGTACAATACACTATCTGATGAAGTCATTTCTCCCTTAGGAGAGCTTGATATTGATGTGCTTTATCACAGTATTCGTCACAGCGATTATATTCGATCCAAGGCGATAGAAGAAGAATTACCCTTTTCTGGTGCCTACCAAGAGGGTCCTGAAGAATTTGTTTTTCGCGTATTGCGTTAAGCTATTTTTGAGAAGTTTCTCTTTTTTCTACCAAAAGGGCATAAACAGGAAAATGATCTGAAAACCCCTTAAGTTGACGCTCCGCATGTTGAGTTCGCCAAGGATAGCCTCTGTATTTTCCTTTGGGAGTTTGTAGCCAAAGGGAGTCAGCAATGGGAAGTTTATGCCGATGAAAATGCGCTCGGACAGTCAGTTCAAATTTCTTCCTATCGTTCTGGAGATGCTGAAACGGTTTCTTGGCTGGTTAGTCCAAAAGTATCTCTAGCACAACTTAGCCATCCTAAATTGGCCTTTCGAACATCCACAAAATATGCCGACAACAGCATGTTAGATGTTTTTTATAGTCTCGACTGGTCTGGAGACGAACAGACCCTAACCACTGCTACATGGCTCCCGCTTTCAGCACGAATAGCAGAATCTGACGATAATCCATTGGAGTGGATTGACTCTGGTTTTTTAGTCTTGCCAAAAGCCGATTTGTTTGTAGGTTTTCGCTACTCTGGAAGCGGGAAAACAGCCTACGATGGCACCTATGAATTGGACGATATTCGTATTTTGGATACGGATTGATCGTTTATTTTACAGGAAACAAAATTTCGGAGAGCAATTCGTTTTCAGGGGTGTTTTTTGGACTGTTGTGCATGAGTTCCATGGGGAAGTTTTTCTTCGATGGGTTAAATTTTTTGCTTCGTTGGTGCATCATTCCTGCGGCCCAAGCATTCCCAATGTGGCGGTAAGGCCCTAGATGTTCAATGCTATAGGCGGTAAGGTTAGGAAGTTCCCCAACAATAAAATTCGAAGGTAAATCTTCAGGGACCTTGTGCAATGGAAATGCTGCTACATAATGGCATTGATCTTTAAGTACATCAAATTTTTCATAAATCGAAAGTCCTGGGCCTTTCCGCATTTCCTCAGGAAGTTGCATCACGTATTCCATTAAGGTGGTGAAGTCCCGTTCCATATTGGTGCTAATTGCACTGTAGCCGCATTGAGTGCGAAGTCCAATATAAGTGGTGGATTCGAAATCCACTTCTCCCTTAAAGGTTAAAACACAGTTGGTTTTTCCGGTTTCAACCAAGTCTTTCATCATCATCAGGCCCCGATCATAGTCCATGCCTATAAAAGTTTGCATCTGACCTTTCATCCAAAAAAGAAAAAAAGGAAGTTTACTTTGCATTTCCCAAGTCACCACAGTGCCTTTTCCTCGGGCTTCAAGGATGAATTTTGTCACGGCTTTTGATTTCCATGGTGTTAAAAAAGTCAAATCCATAACGACCTCTTTATCCACTACTTCTGAAGTGATTTTTAGGTTTCCACTTCCAATAACTTTACCCTCCCATTCGTGATATTTTCCATCTTTGGATACTTTTACCGCCGCATCAGGTTCGGCGATAACCCATGGAGACCAGGTTTCCCAATGGGCTAGATTATTCAAAAAGGGGAAGATTTTTTTGGGGGAAGACGCTATATAAATAGAGCGGTTTACATTAATTTTTGGCATGTCAATTCAATTTAGGTTCCTACAATGTAAGCATTTAATTGTATTTCACTTTTCTTAATATGCGAAGCGTGTCCTTGTAGTTTTGGTAGAGCTGGGCATTTGTTTTTTTAAGATAGGGCTTTAGCTCGTCTAGATAATCTACAGCTTTTGGAACTTCGTTCAGTGCACAGAGCATATAAATGGAACTCAGGTTTTGTAGGTCTTCTTCTTCGTTGGGATGAAGCGGTTGTTTGGTTTTTATTTTCTCCAGAAGACTGTTGTTGGCGTTGAAGAGGTGTAGAAGATTTTTTTTATCTAAGAGGGGTGGTTTAAATAACAGCTGTGTATTAAGAGTGTAATTTCCATTTTCTTGAAAGTGAATGGTTACCTTTTCCAAAGGATAATATTTCTTTTTTTGAAGAAGGTTTAAACACACATATTCTGTAATTACAAAAGCGTCGTTTGTGTAGTTAATTTCTACTTCGTCGAGGTTGGAATAGAACAGTTTTACCTGCTCGTTAATGAGTTCGATGTCTACCCTAGAATAGTATGTTTTGTTTTCCACCATTTTTGATTTTTCCGGCCCAGCACACCACAAAAGTTTCTTTAAAAACCTTGTAATGTGCAGACAGCTCTCCCTGGTGCTGATCAAGAAATTCGAAAACGCCATCAAGGGTAAGACCGATATTATTTCTAGCGTGTTGCTCTATTTTTGAAACAACAAGGGTATTTTTGTGTTTGAGATCGCTTCCAAAATGTTTAGGTACTGAAATGCTACCCTCTCTAAAAAAGACAGTTCCTCCAAAGTATTTCCAAATGTTTTTGCGCAATGCAGTTAATTTCACTTGTGGGCGAATGGTGACCAGGCCAATTACTTTTCCTTTTTCCAAATGGGGAAATGGAATGTTTTCGTACATCACCAAAGGAGGGTTTTCTAAATAGGCATTCACCAGGTTTTGTAATTTGCTATCGTCAAAAAAATCTACTCCTACTATGGCGTTCGATTGGTCTTCAACTCCAATTACGATATAAGCATTGTTTTCTGGATTGGCGTTGGAAAGCGCACAGATGTGTTTTAGGAATTTTGCTTTGCCTTCTTTATTCGAAAGATTCAACTTTAACTTTTTGTCGTAGAAGCTATTTTCATCGTTGTGAGACAATAGTGCTTTGACTAAAAGTCGTTTGTTAATCATGGTTTTCGATTTACAATTGTGGCATTGGCTTGCGCCGTGGGCAATAAGGTAATGTCGGCTACGGTAACGTGTTTGGGTGCATTCACCATGTATGCAATACTTTCTGCGACGTCTTCCGCTTGCAGAGCTTCGATATCGGCATATACTTGATCCGATTTTGCTTGATCACCTTTGAAGCGCACCAGAGAAAATTCCGTTTCTACGAGTCCAGGATGTACGGCTCCAACGCGAATCCCTTTTCCATTTAAATCGATGCGTAGGCCTTTGGTAAAGGCATCTACCGCAAATTTGCTGGCACAGTAGGCACTGCCGTTAGGGTACACCTCCAAGCCCGCAATAGAGCCTAAATTGACAATCTGCCCCGAGCCTTGAGCTATAAAAAGAGGAAGTACCGCTTTGGTAACATACATCAATCCCTTTACATTCCCATCGATCATGGCTTCCCAATCTTCAATATTTGCTGTTTGAACAGGGTCCAGACCATGAGCATTTCCGGCATTATTGACTAACACATCAATTGACTTCCAGGCATCGGGGAGAGACGAGATGGCCTGAAAAACCGCTTCGCGATCCCTTACATCAAAAGAGAGGGTGTGTACTTCGCAGCCTAAATTTTGTTTCAATTCCGAAAGGCGGTGGGTTCTTCTTCCACAAAGAATAAGCCGCGCATTTTGTTGTGCAAATTGTTCAGCCAATGCTTTTCCGATTCCGCTAGTGGCCCCCGTTATTAAAATTGTTTTTGTTTGCATTGTCATGGAATTAAGGTACATTTTTTCCTTCTTGAGCGGTATGCAGCTTAAACCAATCTTCTAAGCTGAGGTCTACCGACAGGGCTTCTTTCGCTTTTTTTAATCGGTCGATTTGGGTAGTGCCCACTACTGGATGAATTTTTGCAGGATGCTTTATCAACCAAGCTAAAAGCAATTGGTCTTCACTAAGTTGATAGGTGGATTTTAATTCTTCCATGCATTCCAGCAATTCTTTTCTTGGAGATTCAGATTTAAAATAAGCTCCTAAAGGGCTCCATGCCATGGTTCCAATAGAATGCGTTTGATGAAAGTCGAGCGTACCATCGAACATAGGCGTGGCATGCGAAAGCGAACATTCGATTTGATTCCATTCTATGTCGCATTCTTTTTTTAGCAGTGCCATTTGGCTTGGTGTAAAATTAGAAACCCCTAAGGTTTTGACCTTTCCCATTTGTTTGAGTTGTGTAAAAGCCTCCATCACTTCTTCGGTTTGCAACAAAGGGCTAGGGCGATGCAATAGCAATACATCCAAGTAATCTGTTTTTAAATTTCGAAGGGAATTTTCGGCTGATTCGACAATGTGTTGGCGGGTGTAGTTGTAATGCTTAACAGCAAGAGGGCGCTCCTCGCAAGGGTATTGAATTCCGCATTTTGAAATAAAAATGGCCTGCGTACGCTCCATACCACTTTCCACAAATGCCTTTCCAAATTCGGCTTCAGTAGTGTAGCCACCATAAATATCGGCGTGGTCAAAAGTAACTAGGCCAAGTGCCTCACAAGCACGAATTTGCTCAGCCATTTCCTGGGTGCTGAATTTTCTTCCCCATGCCCCCCAAGTCATCGTGCCTACAATTAATTGATTCATCGTTGTGTTTTAAAAATTAAATCCTTACTAATTTACATAGGTTCATTAGAAGGGGAACCCTTATGAAATAACAACTTTTAACCAATTATTAACAAGATTTAGGAAAAAATTAGTTCATTTTTGTTCTCCAATTTAAAACCTATTTTATGCCTACAAATACCAATGTTGATATCAATGCGATAAACGAAAAAATTGCTGAAGAAAGCGCTTTTGTCGATTTATTAACCCGAGAAATAAATAAAGTTATCGTGGGTCAAAAATCCATGATCGAAAGATTGTTGATTGGCCTTTTAGGACGTGGCCATATTCTTTTAGAAGGGGTTCCAGGTTTGGCTAAAACACTTGCCATTAACACCTTGAGTCAAGCGGTAAAAGGAAGTTTTAGTCGCATCCAGTTTACACCCGATTTATTGCCTACCGATGTTGTTGGAACCATGATTTACAACATGAAGGACAATGATTTTTCAATCAAGAAGGGGCCCATTTTTGCCAATTTTGTACTGGCAGATGAGATAAATCGAGCCCCAGCCAAGGTTCAGTCGGCCCTATTGGAAGCGATGCAAGAAAAGCAAGTTACCATAGGCGAAAAAACCTTTAAACTGCAGCAGCCATTTTTGGTAATGGCGACACAAAACCCAGTTGAGCAAGAAGGAACCTATCCTTTGCCAGAGGCACAGGTAGATCGTTTTATGTTAAAAACAGTGATTGACTATCCTACCCTTGAAGATGAACAACTGATTGTACGTCAAAACCTTCAAGCCTCTTTTGAAAAAGTGCAATCGGTTGTCTCAACAAAGCAAATTTTATCGGCGCAAGAGGCAGTTCGTGAAGTGTATATGGACGAAAAAATTGAGCAGTACATCCTCAATTTGGTTTTTGCCACCCGTTATCCTGAAAATTATCAACTCGGAAAGTTAAAGCCGCTTATAAGCTTTGGGGCTTCGCCTCGAGGAAGCATCAACCTAGCGACAGCAGCAAAATGCCATGCCTTTTTAAAGCATAGAGGCTATGTGATTCCAGAAGACGTGAGAGCAGTTATTTTTGATGTCTTACGTCACAGAATTGGTCTGACTTACGAGGCAGAAGCCGAAAACATAACCACTGAAGATCTTATTGCCAAGATCATTAATCATGTTGAAGTACCCTAGAAAAAAACCAACGAACGGTAGAAAAAAAGGGCCATGGATACAAAAGAATTACTGAAAAAAGTTCGGAAAATTGAAATCAAAACACGTCGCCTAAGCGATCATGTTTTTGGTGGAGAATACCACAGTACCTTCAAAGGGAGAGGAATGACCTTTAGCGAGGTGCGCCAATATCAATTTGGAGATGATGTTCGAAGTATAGATTGGAATGTAACCGCTCGGTATAATGAACCTTTTGTCAAAGTTTTTGAAGAAGAAAGAGAACTTACCTTGATGCTAATGGTTGATATTAGTGGTTCGGAATTCTTTGGTACCACCCATCAATTTAAGCGCGACTTACTGACCGAGTTGGCGGCTACCTTGTCTTTTTCAGCCCTCCAAAACAACGATAAAGTGGGCCTTATGCTTTTTAGTGATGTGGTTGAATTGTTTATCCCTCCCAAAAAAGGGCGATCGCATATTTTAAGGATTATTCGGGAATTATTGGAATTTCAACCCAAGAGCAAAGCCACCGACATAAGTAATGCTTTGGCTTTTCTTTCAGGTATTCTAAAAAAGAAAGCCATCGTTTTTCTTCTCTCCGATTTTATGGACGATGACTACGAAAAGACATTGCGCATTGCAGCTAAAAAACACGACCTCACAGGGATTCGTGTATACGATAAAATGGAAACCAGTTTGCCCAATTTAGGTATTGTTCCTATGGTAGATAGCGAATCCCAAAAAGTACAATGGGTGAATACATCCAGTAAAAAAGTAAGACAATACTACGCCGAGCATCATCGAAAACATGCCGAACGTTTTCACACTCTTTTTAAGATGAACGGGGCAGGAACAGTAGAATGCCGGATGGACGAAAGCTATGTCAAAAAACTATTGGGATATTTTAAAAACAGAGCTTAACTGATGAAAAGGAAATGGAAACTTTTTTTGGGGTTATTTTTCTTCGCCTGTAGCCTATGGGTTGCTGCCCAGCAATCTCCAGATGTGGTTACCGCCATAGACACTACGGCCGTAAAAATAGGGGCGCAAATCAATCTCAGTATTCAAGTTAAAGGAGCACCCGATCAAATGATTGAGTTTCCAGCAGAACCCATTTTTTCACCTTTTGAACTACTAGAAGAATCCGCTATCGATACTCTCCGTGCGCAGAATCACTATTTGTTTACCAAGCGCTAGGCACTTATTCAGTTCGACTCGGGAAGTTATTGGATTCCTCCCCAAAAAATTATTGTAGATGGACGTTTAACTTATTCCGATTCTCTTGTTGTTGAAGTGGCCACTGTGGAGGTAGATACCCTACGACAACCCCTTTTCGATATAAAACCGATACAAGAAGTTGAACGTGATTACGCCGAATTGATCCAAACTGTATTAACAGGATTTGGGATTTTGCTGTTGTTGGTGTTGCTCTATGTCCTTGTTCAACAATACCTAAAAAGAAGGGAAGCTTTGCGTGAGGAAATCCCTCCTTTCGAACGGGCTCTTCAAGAATTAAAAGCACTAGAGGAAACATCTCCTCCCAACAAGATGAATATAAACGATACTACTCCCGATTGACCGATGTGGTGCGAAGGTATCTAGAAGAAGATGCTGCTATCGATGCACTAGAAAGTACCTCGGATGAATTGATGAACAAGTTGATGCTTCGAAAGGATGCAGGAACCTTAGACCTCAATTCAGAGACCTTGCGCAATTTGGAAAAGGTTTTACAGCAAGCAGATTTGGTCAAATTTGCGCGTTCTACTCCTTCTTTGGGAACAGCCATCGAAGATCGTTCTTTGGTAGAAAAAGTAGTGGTTGAGACAAAAGAGGCCTTACCACAACCCACACAAGAAGAACTGGAAGCTTCTGAACGATACCAGCGGCAGATGGAACGTAAACGTCGGATTCAAAAAGTGAAATTAGCCGGGATAGGTTTTTTAACCTTGTGTGTATTGGTGGCTCTAGGGGCCATCGCTTATTACGGATTTACCCCAGTGAAAGACACCCTTTTCCGATATCCTACTAAGGTGTTAATCGATGGCCGTTGGGTAAAAAGCCACTACGGTACCCCTCCCATTTCTATAAGCACCCCTAAAGTAATGCTTCGCAATTTGGATGCGAATGGACAAAAAGCCACTTATAGTTCGGGCAATCCCATTACCGATTTTTATGTCGATTTGTATTTTGAAAAAAGGACACCTTCAGACAAGGAGCTTTCAGAAGAAGAACAACAAGCCGAAATTCAGACGTTACTAAACAACGCCCTACAACGACTGGAAGAAAAAGGGGCTTCCAATGTGTTGTCACAAAATGAAACCTATACTACTGCTGGGGGAGAAGAAGCCATTCGAATAGTGGGTTCCCTCGATTTTTCGGATGGTGAAACTGTTTCACGCAGCACTTTTGTGGTGCTTCTTTTTCCGTTTGAGTCTGCCACAGTAGAACTGACCATGATTTACCCGAAAGAGGATCGATATGGGCTTCAAATAGAGAACCAAATCGTAAATTCAATAGAAATTTTAAAAGAATTATAAAAGTGTTTAGCGATATACAATTTGCCAATCCCGAATATCTGTGGTGCTTGCTTTTGCTTATGCCCCTCTTATTTTGGTATGCTTTTAAGGGGAAAAAACAACAAGCACAACTGACCATTTCAAGTACAAGTGCTTTTGAAAGCAAGTCCTCTTTGTTGGTTCGCTTATACCCCCTTTTATTTGTTTTTCGCATGCTTGCTTTGGCCTTAATTGTAGTTGCATTTGCCCGCCCACAAACCGTTGATGTATCTACACGAACGAAAACCAATCGCGGTATTGATATTGTCATGGCCATTGACGTTTCGTCGAGTATGTTGGCCCAAGATTTAAAGCCCAATCGACTAACGGCCCTAAAAAATGTTGCGGGTGATTTTATCAATCAACGTCCAAACGACCGTATAGGTTTGGTGGTTTATGCGGGAGAAAGCTACACCAAAACCCCCATTACTAGCGACAAGCGAATTGTGCAAAATGCAATGAATGAAATCCGTTTCGATGGTTTAATCAACGATGGAACGGCCATCGGTATGGGCTTGGCTACTGCCGTTAACCGCTTAAAAGATAGTCGTGCAAAAAGTAAGGTTATAATTCTTCTCACTGATGGTGTCAATAATTCAGGCTTTATCGACCCCACCATTGCCACAGAATTGGCTGTAGAATTTCAAATAAAAACCTATACCATCGGTTTAGGAAGTAATGGAAACGCACGTGCTCCCATTGGAATTTTACCAAACGGCAAATTTCAATACGGGATTACCAAAGTTGAAATCGATGAAAAACTGCTAAAAACCATTGCAGAGCAAACCGGAGGAATTTATTTTCGAGCCACTGACAACAACAGTTTAGAGGAAATTTACAATGAAATTAATAAGTTAGAAAAAACAGAAACAGAAGAATTTAAATATTACATTAACGAAGAAAAGTACCGCTTTTTGGTGTTCCTCGCTATGGGCTTGCTTTTTGTAGAATGGCTTTTAAAAAATAGTTTTTACCGAAGTTTTATTTGATATGTACCAACTCGATCACCCTGAATTTTTTTACATTTTTGCTTTGCTTCCTATAGTGTGGCTAGGCTATGCGTGGATAAGTGCATGGAAAAGAAAAGTACAAAGTCAATTCTCATCTTCAGACGTGTTGGATGCCTTGAGCCCCAATCGTTCGCGCTTTAAACCTTTTTTGAAGCTGGTCGTGCTCACGTTAGGTTTTACCTGTTTAATTCTCGGTCTTGTCAACCCAAAAATTGGCACTCAGCTGGAAACCGTAAAACGCGAAGGCATCGATATTGTTTTTGCCATTGATGTTTCCAAAAGCATGTTAGCCGAAGATATTGCGCCAAATCGGTTAGAAAAAGCCAAACGCTTGGTGTCTGCATTGTTGAATAATTTTGCTTCCGACCGCGTGGGAATTATTGCTTATGCTGCGCAAGCCGTTCCTCAATTGCCAATTACAACCGACTATGGGGCAGCGAAAATGTTTTTACAAGCGCTCAATACCGATATGCTTTCGTCTCAAGGAACGGCCATCGATGCCGCCATTGATCTAGCCACTACTTTTTTTAATGATGAAGAACAAACCAATCGCGTGGTTTTTATTCTTTCCGATGGTGAAGACCACTCTGAAGACAATACCATTGATGCTGCACAACGGGCAAATGCGGCAGGTGTAAAAATATTTACCTTGGGGGTAGGCACAGAAAAAGGAGGCCCCATTCCGATTAAGCGAAATGGCATCGTAGAACAGTATAAAAAAGATGAAAATAACGATGTCGTTATTACCCAGCGCAACTCCACGGTATTGACATCCATAGCCGAATCTACAGAAGCTTTTTATCACGACGGAAACGACACCCAAGCGGTTTTGGCTTTTGTGCAAGAGGAGCTTAAAAAATGGAGAAAAAAGAGTTTGAAGCCAAAAAATTTGTGAGCTATAAAGATCGTTTTCAGCCGCTGTTGTTTCTCGGATTCCTTTTCCTTTTGTTGGATGTTTTTCTTTTAGAAACACAAACGGAATGGATAAAAAAATTAAATTTATTCAACGAAAAAAAGCCTTCAAAAAAATGAAAAAAGGAACTGTTTTAATCCTGCTTTTCTGTCAACTTTGGGGATATACTCAAAACCCGAAAGCAACCAATTTTGTGGCCGACGGAAACCAGCTGCATAATAAAGAAGCCTTTCAACAAGCCGAAGCTGCTTACCGCGAAGCACTCTCCTATTTTGATGCCAATGAAAAAGCGCTTCACAATTTAGGCAACACCCTTTACCGCGAAAAAGATTATGAACAGGCCAACCAACGGTTCTTTCAAGCGCAAAAAAACAGCACTAAAAAAACAACACGCCATGCGGCTTTCCACAACATAGGAAATGCCTTTATGCAGCAAAAAAATTACGAAAAAGCAGTCGATGCGTTTAAAAATGCTTTGCGGAATAATCCGCAAGATGAAGAAACGCGCTACAACTATGCTCTTGCCAAAGAACTTCTAGAAAAACAAAAGCAAGAACAAGAGCAAAACCAAGATCAGCAAGATCAAAATCAAAATCAAAATCAGCAGGACAACGATCAAGAAGGCGATCAGAAAGACAAACCTTCCGATCAGGGAGAAGATGGGGACGATAAAAACGAAGGAAAAGACGACAATAAGGACAATAAAGACAAGGATAATGAAAAAGATAAAGACAAAGACAAAGACAAGAAAGGCGACAAGGACAAAGACGATAAAAAAGAACCCCAACAACCCAAAAGGAAACCGGGGCAAATCTCCCCAGAGCAAATTAAGAGTTTGCTCGATGCCATGAATCAGCAAGAAAAAAATGTACAAGACAAGGTGAATGCACAAAAGGCAAAAGGGGTTCCTGTAAAAGCAAAAAAAGATTGGTGATTAGTTCATGTTAAAAAACAAATTCAATTTTCTGGTTTATTGCTTGCTGTTTACCACAGCAGTACTTCATGCGCAAGTTAGTTTTGTGACCAAGGTTAGCAAAAGTCGCTTGGGTGTAAATGAGCGGTTGCGGGTTAGCTTTGAAATGAATGAAAATGGAGATAATTTCACTCCCCCCAATTTTAATGGCTTCACTGTGGTGGGCGGACCCAACCAAGCGGTTAGTAACCGATGGGTAAATGGAGTGCGAAGTTTTTCCAAAACCTACACCTATTTTTTAACACCTACTCAACAAGGAAAAGCAACCATTGGTTCAGCTTCTATCGAAATAAAGGGGGAGGTCTACACCACAAATCCTGTTGAGGTTGTGGTTACCAAAGCGGTTAACAACCCCAACAGTCCTCAAGCTAGAGCCAATGCTATTGTGGATGATAATCTTCATTTGGTAGCGGAGCTATCCAAAAGCAGCCCTTTTGTAAACGAGGGCATTACCATTGTTTATAAGCTCTATTTTTCTTCGGAAATAAGTGTGTCAAATGTGAACGAAACCGATCAACCTAAATACGCGGATTTTTGGAGTCACATGCTTCCCATTCAAAAACTAACCATTAAACAAGGGACCTATAAAGGAAAGCCCTACAATTATGTGACTTGGAGAAAAACGGTTCTCTATCCTCAAAAAACAGGTAAACTGGTCATCGAGCCTTTAACCCTTAATGTATCGGTGGATGTGCCCACAAATCGAAGAGATTTTTTTGGAACGCGTGTGTACCAAAAAACACCAAAAAAGATTACAGCCGGGAAGAAAACCATCAATGTACGCCCTTTGCCTTTGTCTGGGCAACCCGAAAGTTTTGAAGGTGCGGTTGGGGATTTTGATTTTAATGTAACTTTCAATAAAACTGCCCTTAAATCTTCAGAGTCGCTACAAGCTACAGTAAAAGTGTCTGGCCGTGGAAACTTATCGCTTTTCACCCTTCCAAAATTAACCGCCCCTAGCTCTTTGGAAGTCTACGAACCCGAGCATAATGAAAGCATCAAAACGAATTTGCTGGGGATGCAAGGAAGCATTTCTGATACCTACACCATTGTTCCCCAATACCAAGGGAAATACCCTTTACCTCCGGTGGTATTTACCTATTTCGATCCTGTTGTTGAGGAATACATTACTTTGCGGTCTGAGAACACAACAATCGATGTATATGAAGGGCCTCAGGCACAAACTCCTTCGAGTTCTAACCCTACACGATCATCCATTCCGTTAAAAGAAGCCTATTTTGATTTCATTAAATTGGACACCGTTTTAATGCCGATGAAATCCGAATCTTTTTACCCATCTTTCTCTTTTTATATCGCTTTATTGCTTCCTTTATTTCTCTATCTATTGGTTGTTTTAGTTCGCTACTTGGTGGTTAACCGAACGAGAGACATTGCTTCAGAAAAGCAAAAAAGAACCAATCGATTAGCAAAAAAATATTTGAGTTCAGCAAAGAAAGCATTGGGCAATAAAGAGCGTTTTTACGAAGCATTAGAACGGGCTTTACACAATTATTTAAAAGCAAAACTTTCGATAGAAACCGCAGAAATAGCTAAAGATCGTATCGAACGCTTGCTTCAAGAAAAAGGCGGAAACCCATCAACTATAGCCGCTTTTGTTGCCTTACTCAATCAGTGTGAAGCAGCTCGTTATTCCCCTCTTACTGCTATCGATATGGATAAGAACTACCAAGAGGCAATGGCATTAATTTCAAAGCTAGATAAAGAGTTATGAATGTTAAATTAGTTTTTACCTTTTTGTGTTGCTTGCTTTTTTTAATGGGCAAAGTCAAACCCCCACTGCATTTTTCCAACAAGGAAATGCAGCATACAATGGTGGAAATTACGAACTGGCGATCCAGAAATATTCTGCCATTCTCGAACAAGGGCAAGAAAGTGCTCAATTGTATTATAATCTCGGAAATGCGCATTATCGCATAGGAAATGTTGCAGAAAGTGTTTTTTATTTTGAAAAAGCCTTTCAATTGGCACCAGACGATGAAAGCATCGTTAACAACCGCCGTTTTGCTAATAACATGACCTTGGACTCCATTGAAAAGCTGCCTACTTCTCAAATAGATCAAACCAAAAACGCAATCCTCAATCGTTTTTCTTTAGATCAATGGGCTTACTTTACCCTCTTTTTTGCCTGGTTGTGCATGTTTGTTTTCCTAGGGTATTTGTTTTCCGATCGCATTTTTTTAAAGCGCCTTTTTTTTACTGGGGGCATCGTAATTTTCCTTTTTTTAATCGGCTTATTGTGGTTTACTCAAAACAAGCATCAGAGCCAAAAACGTGTTAGGGGAGTGGTTTTTGCTTCTGAAGCACAGGTTTGGGCAGAGCCTAACAAACGCGCTGAGGAGTTTTTTCTTTTGCACGAGGGCACGACCTTGGAAGTTACTGACGAACTCGGAGATTGGGTCGCCATCAAATTAGATAATGGCTCGGGGGCTGGCTAGAAAGAAATTCGATCCGAACCTTAGACCAAATTTTGGGGGAATAATTCTTTTTTATCGAGCAGCCAAGAAAACACATCGCTGCCTAAGGTTTTAATGGGTGCATACAAGTAAGAATCCTCGATGACCTGCACATCAAAATAAGCAAACAAGAAAGAAAATTGATCGACCAGCAAGAGAACAGCACTCATAATTAGTGCAAATTTTAATCCACCAAACAGGGCTCCAAAAAGGCGATTGATGGTGCTCAAAGCCGCCATTTTGATGATTTTAGTTAGCATGCGTGCCAATAAATTTATGGCGATTATGATGCCTATAAAAACGATAGCGAATACAACCCCTGCAGGAGGGACACTCTCCAACGAAAAAACGGAAGTGATAAAATCCCCTGCTATGGGCGAAAAAAGCAAGGCCCCAGCAATTCCTAAAATCAATGCAATTAGTCCGGCAACTTCGATGATAAAGCCTTTAAAAAGGCCTTTAATCGAACCGAACAAAATGAATCCTCCGATGGCGATATCTATATAATTCATCGAAAGCAATATACTGCTTTTTTATATCTGTATTTACGCACTACCTTTTATATTTGCGCTATGGATTTTCCTGCACGAAACACACAACTTAAAGCCCGATGGGAGGCGCTGATTAATAAACTTACTGATCAATTCTCTGATGGCGAAAGTATCGATGTTGAAGGTATTCTCTATCTCATTGGTCTTCAAGAGTTGGGACAACTTCATAAGCGTTTTAAAAAAGACGATAATGTCAATTTGATACATATCGGTATTTGCACGGTGTTGGAACCCTATGGCTATTACGAATTTTCTCATTTCGATGAACAGCGCTGGCCCCATTTTAATCTCAAAGCCGAATTACCCTCCTTAAAACCGGGAGAACAGGCACTTTTGATGAAAGAAGCAATCGTTGATTACTTTTTAGAAAAGGACCTGATTCAATAGGAAATCATTATTTTTACACCCATGATTGATACGGTTAAATCCCATCTGAAAATAGTCGAAGAGTTTACAGCCACCACAGCAGAAGAAGTGGAGGCTTTTCGAATTCAATATGCAGGAAAAAAGGCATATTAAACGAGTTATTCGCTGCATTTAGAACAGTAGATAACAAAGATAAAAAAGCCTATGGCCAAGCCATTAATGAATTGAAATCGGCCATCCAAGAAAAGGTAAATGCTTTGTCACAAACTCAGGCACAGGCAAAAAGCACAAGCACTATTGACATTTCTCGACCGGGGTACCCGACGCAATTGGGGAGTCAACACCCTTTAACGTTAGTAAAACAGCGAATTGTAGAAATTTTTAACCAAATTGGCTATAACATTTCCGAGGGTCCAGAAATTGAAGATGACTGGCATAATTTTACAGCTTTAAATCTTCCTGAATATCATCCAGCGCGCGATATGCAGGATACTTTTTTTATTCAAACCGATCCCGATATATTATTGCGTACACATACTTCATCGGTTCAAGTGCGCTACATGGAAAACAATCAACCTCCGATTCGTACCATTTCTCCTGGACGGGTATTTAGAAATGAAGCGATTTCGGCTCGTGCCCACTGTATTTTTCATCAAGTAGAAGGTTTGTACATCGATGAAAACGTTTCTTTTGCAGATTTGAAACAGACCTTGCTTTATTTCACAAAAGCCTTATTTGGCAAATCGAAGATCCGTTTACGTCCGTCATATTTTCCATTTACTGAGCCCAGTGCAGAAGTTGATATTTATTGGGGACTGGAAACAGAAGTCGATTATAGAATTACCAAAGGAACCGGATGGTTAGAAATAATGGGCTGTGGTATGGTAGATCCTAATGTGCTTCAAAACTGCGGCAGCGACCCTGAAAAATATTCGGGCTATGCCTTTGGTATGGGAATCGAACGCATTGCAATGCTACTTTACCAAATTGGCGATATCCGTATGTTTTTTGAAAATGATATGCGCTTTTTGTCGCAATTCAAATCATCGCTTTAATTCAGTTTCTTACTGAGCTTTGAAAATACCTTTCCAGCATTTTTTTGGAGATAAATAATGTCGTAAACCGCATCGATAATTGGGGTACGTGTCTTAAAATCTTTGGCCAATAGTTTTGCTGATTTCACCGCATAATAGCCTTCAGCAATCATATTCATTTCTGCTTGTGCTGCGGCAATGGTGTAGCCTTTCCCAATGTAGTTTCCAAAAGTGCGATTTCTACTGAAGGTGGAATAACCTGTGACTAACAAATCTCCTAAATAAGCCGAATTATTAATGTTGCGTTTCAGCTTATGCACATTCCGGATATAGCGTTTCATTTCTCGGATAGCGTTGCTCATTAAAACGCTTTGAAAATTATCGCCATAACCCAAGCCATGAGCAATTCCTGCAGCCACAGCATAAATGTTTTTTAAAACAGCAGCATATTCTGTTCCAATAATGTCGTTAGAGCGTTTGGTGCGCACGAAAGAAGTGCTTAAAAGTCGGGCAATTAATTTAGCTTTTTGTTCTTCTTCTGCCGCAATGGTTAAATAAGTCAATTTTTCCATCGCCACTTCTTCAGCATGACTAGGCCCAGCGATGACAGCAATTTGTTGGTAGGGAACCCCACAATTTTCATGTAAATAATGCCCCACAATTTGAAGGGTTTCGGGAATTACCCCTTTTACCGCAGAAACTACCGTTTTGGTTGGAAGCAAGTGAGCTACTTTTTGTAATTCGTTGGCTAAAAAAGCAGCTGGAATAGCCAAAATGATAACGTTTGCTTTTTCGACTACTTCAAGAAGATTGCTATGTACTTCAATCCTTTTCTTAGCTAATTTTACTCCAGGGAGGTAAGTAGGATTACGCCCTGTTTTTTCTATGGTATTTTTTGTGTCTTCGTTACGAACATACCAAAAAACCTTACGTTGGTTATGAGACACCAATTTTACCAAAGCTGTTCCCCAACTTCCGCCGCCTAAAACGGCAACTTTTTGATTTTTAAGCAGTCCAATTTTGGGTAAAGAGGGTTTGGGGACACTTATCATAAAGACGGATTAATTTAACCAAGCTTGCCAAGGAATACGGCTCAACAACAAGAGAAGTCCAAGGCTGTAAAAAATACCAATACGAGAAAATTTCTTTCCGCTTTCAGTTTGGCGTTTGTGCATGGACCAACCCATTGTAATTAAAACAATGGCCAAAATATTCGTTACAGGGTGTTCAACGAGATACAAGCGCGCTTGTGAATCTTTCATCACTTCTCCAACGCCATTCGACCATTGGGTAAATAGCGGAGAAACAAAGTAAAGAATAAGCCCAATCAACAATTGGAGGTGTGAAAAGATCAATCCAAAAAGTGAAATGCGTAAATCATTTGCGGCAAAGGTTTTGTTTTTTGAACGCCCAATCCAAGCGTTGACTGCAGCAGCAGTTAAAACAATCAGCACAAAAAAGGCCCAGTAGGAATGAACGGTTTGAAGAATTGCGTACATGAATTTAAATTTTTATCAAGATACAACATAAAATACGTTAAACCTCAAAATTGATGCCTTGTGCCAACGGCAATTTGTCGGAATAATTGATGGTGTTGGTTTGTCTGCGCATATACACTTTCCATGCATCAGAACCACTTTCTCTTCCTCCTCCAGTATCTTTTTCTCCTCCAAAAGCACCCCCAATTTCTGCTCCCGAAGTACCGATATTTACATTGGCAATTCCGCAGTCACTTCCCCAATGTGCTAAAAATTGTTCAGCTTCTTGAAGATTGTTGGTCATGATTGCAGAGGACAGCCCCTGCCGTACATCGTTTTGAAGATCAATGGCATTTTCGATTTCTCCTTTATAAGGGATAAGGTAGAGCAAAGGCCCAAAGGTTTCGTGTTGAACAATTGGGGCGTCGGCGCTTATTTCGGCGATGGAAGGGGTGACATAACACCCGCTTTCAAACCCTTTTCCTTGAAGAAGCTCGCCTTTTACAATCCATTTCCCGCCTTGTTGTTCAACCGCTTTTTGTGCCTCCAAATAGACTTGTACAGCTTGTTGATCAATCAAAGGCCCCATATGGTTTTCTTCATTCAGGGGTGAACCTATTTTTAATTGTGCGTAAGCTTTTTTAAGTCCTTCTTTTATTTCCTCCACTTTGGTTTTGTGTACAAGCAATCTTCGGGTAGAAGTACACCTTTGTCCAGCCGTGCCTACTGCACCAAAAACAGTTCCCATGATGGTCATTTTTAGATCTGCCGATGGGCTAACAATAATCGCATTGTTTCCTCCCAATTCTAAGAGCGTTTTCCCTAAACGTGCTCCAACGGTTTGAGCGACTTCTCTTCCCATTCTTGTAGATCCCGTTGCCGAAATAAGAGGAAGCCGTTGGTCTTCTGCCATCCATTTTCCTACACTCGCATCTCCACAAAGGAGAGTAGAAATTCCTTCAGGCAAATCGAATTGATCAAAGACTTCTTCAGCAATTTTTTGACATGCCAACGCACAAAACAAAGTTTTTTCACTGGGTTTCCAAACCGTTACATTTCCACAAACCCATGCCAGTGCGGTGTTCCAGCTCCATACTGCGACCGGAAAATTAAAAGCTGAAATAACACCCACAACCCCTAAAGGATGGTATTGTTCATACATCCTGTGTTCGGGGCGTTCCGAATGCATGGTATAACCGTGTAGCTGTCTGGATAGACCTACAGCAAAATCGCAAATGTCTATCATTTCTTGAACTTCTCCCATGCCTTCCTGAAAGGATTTTCCCATTTCATAACTCACCAGCATTGCCAAGTCTTTTTTCTTTTCTCGAAGCGCGTTTCCATAGGCTCTTACAATTTCTCCCCGTTTGGGAGCAGGTATTTTTCTGAAAGCTTTAAACGCGGTTGCAGCTTTGTCTATACTGGTTTCATATTCTTCAATCGTACATTGAGTTACCTGCCCGATTTCTTCTCCGTCTACTGGAGAAAAAACAGCAATTTTTTTGCCTTTAGCGGTCCAGTTTTTTCCCGTAGAAACCCCAGCTTGATTTTGAGAAAGTCCTAAAGCGTTTAATACATCAGTTGTCATATGTCATGTTGGATATGTTCTTTTACAAGATACACTAGTCCCTTTAGTTGTACAAATGTTCAGTATCAACAAGTTTTCCTACCTTGTTAATCCTAAACGGATAGAATAATGAAAAACAGTCTTTTTATACTTTGCTTCTTTTTTTTCATTGTGCTTTGCGCACAAGAGTCTCCCTATGGAATCGTGATTCATGGTGGTGCAGGCACCATTAAAAAAGAAAACTTATCCGCTGAGATGGAAAAGGCGTATACCACAGCATTGACTGAAGCCATTCAAATTGGGCATTCCATTTTGGCTGAAGGTGGAAGCAGTCAAGAAGCAGTAGAACAGACCATTCGCTATATGGAAGATTCTCCACTATTCAACGCTGGGAAAGGAGCGGTTTTAACCGCTGACGGAGAGGTCACCCTAGATGCTTCTTTCATGCACGGGGGTCTTTGGACGCCGGCGCGGTTGCAGGTGCCATGCACATTAAAAATCCAATTTCTTCCGCCATTGCTGTAATGGAAAAATCGCCCCATGTGATGTTGTCTGGAAAAGGCGCAGATGTTTTTGCCCAATCGGTAGGCTTGGATGCAGTGCCCAATAGCTACTTTATAACGGAACGAAGAAAAAAGCACTTGAAAGTGTGCAAGCCCGTCAGGGAAAAAAGACGGCTTCTTTTTTTGATGAAACAATACAAAACAGCAAATACGGAACAGTCGGTTGTGTGGCCCTGGATAAGCAAGGTAACCTTTCAGCAGGTACTTCTACAGGTGGGATGACCAACAAAAAATGGGGCCGCATTGGAGATGCTCCAGTTATTGGGGCTGGCACTTATGCCAACAATGCAAGTTGTGGAATTTCTGCCACAGGCTGGGGAGAGTATTTTATTCGTGTTGCTGTCGCTCACGATATTGCCGCCTTGGTAGCGTATAAAAAAATGGATGTTAAAACTGCGGCCAAACAAGTACTTGATAAAGTAGCCCGCCTTGGAGGCGATGGGGGAGTAATTGTTTTAGATTCAAAAGGAAATGTGGCTATGGAATTCAATACTAGTGGTATGTATCGAGCGCATATGAACCAAGAAGGAAAATTAACGGTGGGTATTTATGGCGATTCGTCACCGCTAACGGAAGATAAATAACTGTTGTAATACTCTTTTTGCCCTGTAACTTCTTGTCCTACCCAAGCTGGCAAATCTACCTTTTCGTCACTCGAATTGAGCTCTACTTCACAGATTACAAGTCCTTTATGCTTTCCTTCAAAGACATCTACTTCAAAGGTGTGTTTTGCATGAGGAACAAAATACCGGGTTTTTTCAATCACGGTAGGTAAAGCTAAATTCAGAAGCTGTTTGCCTTCGTCTAGGTCAATTTCTTTTTCCCATTCGAAGCGTTCTTTTCCACTTTCATCAGAAATGCCTTTCACGGTAATATAGCTTTGGTTGGCTTTGATACGAATGCGTACAGTGCGCTCAGGATCTTTGGTGAGGTAACCTTGCACGATATAGGAAGACGATTCTGCCTGGGCTATAAACGCGTCTGAAGTCACTAAAAATTTTCTTTCAATCTCAGTCATTCCTCTATTTTTTATTGGAAGATATGTATTTTTATTCGATGAGTGAATCTTCCCCATTACGAAAAATCATCCACATTGATATGGATGCTTTTTTCGCTTCCGTGGAGCAATACGACCGGCCCGAGTTGAAGGGCTTACCCATTGCTGTAGGGGGAGGAGAATCGCGTGGAGTGGTTGCTGCAGCCAGTTATGAAGCACGTCAATTTGGTGTACGAAGTGCCATGAGTGGAATTGTAGCCAAAAGAAATTGTCCTCAACTCATTTTTGTTCCCCCACGATTTGACCGATACAAAGAAATATCAGCGCAAATCCGAAAAATATTTCTTTCCTATACCGATTTGGTGGAACCGCTTTCGCTAGATGAAGCCTATTTGGATGTAACCCAAAATAAAAAGCAATTAGAATCTGCTACACAAATTGCACAAGCTATTCGTGAAGAAATTTTTAATACCACAGGCCTTACTGCTTCGGCAGGAATATCGATTAATAAATTTGTGGCAAAAGTGGCTAGTGATTACAACAAACCCAATGGACAAAAAACCGTTCCCCCCGAAGAAGTGCTTTCTTTTTTAGAAGCTTTAGACATTCGAAAATACCATGGAATTGGAAAAGTAACGGCAAAAAAAATGTACGAACTGGGAATTTTTTCAGGGAAAGAACTCAAAGAAAAATCCCAAACGTTTCTCAATACGCACTTTGGAAAAGCAGGAAAAGCATACTACAATATTGTAAGAGGAAATCATAACAGTCCTGTTAAACCGAGTAGAAAGCCAAAATCGGTTGGGGCAGAACGTACTTTTAGCGAAAACCTATCCAGCGAATTGTATTTGGAAGAGAAAATAAAAGCCATTGCAGAAGAGCTCCATCGTCGTATTCAAAAGAATAAAGTTTCGGGTAAAACCATTACCTTAAAAATCAAATACAGTGACTTTGTTCAGCAAACCAGAAGTAAAACCTTACCGTTCTATATTTCTGATAAAAGCATGATTATTGTCCATGCTACCGAACTTTTATATCAAGAACGCTTGCAAAATTCTGTTCGCCTTTTGGGAGTGTCTATTTCAAACTTAAATGGGAACGACTCCAACAATAAAGAAAAAGAAAAAACGGCCAACGCTTTAAACGTTCAACTCGAACTCCCTTTTTAGATTTGTGAGACCCGCAAAGTATTTACCATACCCTTTTCTTTGATGGGCATGGCAGCAAGGTTAATAAGCATGTCTCCTTCTTCCACCCATCCGTTTTCTTTAGCAATGGCGTTGACTTGTTCCACGGTTTTGTCGGTGCTTTCAAATTTATTGTAATAAAAAGCACGTACCCCCCAAAGTAAACTCAATTGAGATAAAATTACTCTGTTTGAAGTAAAGACAAGCACATGGGCTTTGGGTCGCCAAGCTGAAATTTGAAATGCCGTATACCCACTATTGGTAAGTGTACAAATGGCCGCGGCATCAATTTCGTTGGCCATATTTGCTGCATGAAAACAAATCGATTTTGTAATGTAGCGTTTGGTTCGAATAGAAGGTGGGCGTTGTGGCACCGTTATGAGCGGAGAGTTTTCTACGCTTTTTAAAATAGAAGTCATGGTTTCAATTACTTCTACAGGGTATTTTCCAACCGAAGTTTCACCGGAAAGCATCACGGCATCGGCTCCGTCCATCACAGAATTGGCCACGTCATTTACTTCGGCGCGGGTAGCGGTTAGACTATCGATCATGGTTTCCATCATTTGCGTAGCAATAATGACTGGAATTCGTGCTTTTTTAGCTCGGTTAACGAGTTGTTTTTGAATTAAAGGCACTTCAGCTGCAGGAATTTCTACCCCTAGATCTCCACGTGCTACCATAAGTCCGTCAGAATGAGCAATAATCTGATCGATATTTTCTAATGCTTCAGGTTTTTCGATTTTAGAAATGATCGGAATTTTATGGTTTGAATGCTTATCGATCAAGTTTTTTAAGCCTTTTAAATCTTCGCTATTTCGAACAAAAGAAAGGGCAATCCAGTCTACTTGTTGTTCAATGGCAAAAACGGCGTCTTCAATGTCTTTTTCGGTCAGTGCAGGTAAGGAAATGTTGGTGTTGGGTAAATTCACCCCTTTTTTCGATTTAAAAGGTCCGCCTTGAAATACAGTAGCCGTTACCTTTTCTTTTTTATCTGTTGCGCTGACTTCAAAAATGAGTTTTCCATCATCCAATAAAATACGTTCTCCAGGAGTAACATCCTTAGGGAAGTTTTTATAGGTCATATAAGCTTTGGAAGCATCACCTACGAACGGAGCAGTTGTAATGAATTCTACTTGATCCCCTGGGTGAACTTCTGCTCCTTCTTCAATTACGCCTACGCGTAATTTTGGCCCTTGTAAGTCTCCTAAAATGGAAACAAAGGCATTGTGTTTTTCGCTCAATGAACGAATGATCTGAATACGTTCTTTAACGTCGTTATGGTCGGCATGTGAAAAATTGATTCGAAAAACGTTGACTCCAGCCAACATCATTTTTTCAATTACTTCTTCACTCGATGAAGCAGGCCCGAGGGTAGCAACAATTTTGGTTTTCTTTTCGCTCGGCATTTAGTCAAATATTAAATTTTGATTGAGTTTAATTTTCTTTTCTTTAATGGGATAAATAAGTTGAATAGCATTCAATGATTGCAGTTGCATCAGTTGATTGCTTTGAAGCGAGTGATCGGGAGTTTTTAACCAAAAATCCACTTGAGTCATGGATTGAATGAGGTAATGTGTTACTGTTTTTTTCTTCTCCTGAAACAAACTGTTTTTCTCTTCTTTTACTTCCAAAAAACTTTTGTTTGCTATCAGTTCCCATCTGTTTTCGGGGGTTGTTGGTTCCCAAACGAAACGGTTAAAACAGGATGCCGCCAACTCAGGATCAGAAGTTTCGGGTACATTCACAAAATAAGCATTGAGGTGCTTGTTGAATTGAAAAGCTAATGAAAAGCCTTCTATAGAGGTGTGTATTGCAAAAAGACTACTCTCCCTTTCCTCCTCAAAATCAGTGGTAAGTACAAATCGCATTTGGCTCATTATTCCAACGTTCAAACTCTTTTTTTTATCCTAATGTAAAGGTACGTTTTTTGATTGAAAACAAGCCTTTTAGCTCTCTTGTTTGATGTTTAAAATGCTGTAAGCTCTTCGCGCTGCTTTTTCTTCTGCTTTTTTCTTTGAAGATTCTCGGGTTTTGAGCAATTGCTTTTGATTAATGAATAGCTTACAGTAGTAATTGACTTGATGGTCCATGCTTTCTTCTTTTTCAGTGACAAAATCGATTTCTTCTTTTTCCTTTTGTCCCCACTCAATCAGTACACTTTTATAGGATATGATTTCTTTTTTCACGGCTTCAAGCGAAATGTAGGGGTCTAAAATAATTTTAAAAACAATTTTTTTACACCGCTCGTAGCCCTTGTCAATAAAAACTGCTCCAATCAGGGCTTCCAACATATTACCGTGAATGTCATCGCCAAATTGCTTTTTTTGTCCCGTGCAAATGAGGTGTTTAATCAACCCCAAATCATAACCAATATGATTGAGCCTTTCTCGACTCACAATTTTGGATTTCATTCTGGTAAGTTCCCCTTCATTGTCGCTTTGAAGGGCGGTATAGAGGTATTGCGCCACGACGGTATCGATGACTGAGTCTCCAAGAAATTCAAGACGTTCGAAATTGATGTGCGTTCCCTCTTGGTCTTTTATGTTTACGGAACGGTGGGTGATTGCCGTTTGAAAAATCTCTTTGTTTCTAGGAGTGTATCCTATTATTTTACTAAGATTTTTCCACAGTCCTTTATCGGTTTGTGCGTTTTTGAAACGGAATTTTTGGAAAATTTGCACATAGCAATTTACTCAATTTCCTTTAATAACACACAAGCGTTGTGTCCGCCAAACCCAAAGGTATTAGACATCGCTACTTTCACTTCTCTTTTTTGTGCTTTTCCAAAAGTAAAGTTGAGTTTCGGAGCGATTTGATCGTCAGGGGTTTGATGGTTGATTGTTGGAGGAACCGTATTGTATTTGATGGCCAAGATAGAAGCAATAGCCTCCACAGCTCCCGCTGCTCCTAAAAGGTGTCCTGTCATCGATTTTGTTGAGTTGATGTTGATGGAGTAGGCATGCTCTCCAAAGACCTCCAAAATGGCTTTCGATTCTGCAATGTCCCCTAAAGGTGTAGAAGTTCCGTGCATATTAATGGCATCGACTTCGTTGGGCGACAGTCCAGCGTCTTTTAAGCAATTGAGCATAACGTTTTTTGCACCTAATCCTTCGGGATGTGGTGCGGTCATGTGATGTGCATCGGCAGAAAGTCCACCTCCAGCAATTTCACAATAGATTTTAGCACCTCGTGCCTTAGCGTGCTCATATTCTTCTAGAATAAGGGCTCCTGCGCCTTCACCAAGAACAAAACCATCACGGTCTTTGTCAAAGGGGCGTGAGGCAGTTGCTGGGTCATCATTGCGGGTAGAAAGCGCATGCATGGCATTGAATCCACCAATTCCTGCATAAGTAACTCCTGCTTCTGAACCTCCAGAAACAATAACGTCAGCATAACCTAAACGGATGTAATTCATCGCATCGATAAGCGCGTTAGAAGAGGAAGCACAGGCAGAAACCGTTGCAAAATTTGGTCCCCGAAATCCGTGTTTGATAGAAATCATTCCCGGTGCAATATCGGCAATGAGTTTAGGAATAAAGAAAGGGTTAAAACGTGGGTTTTTATCTCTTTCAGTAAATTCTATAACTTCATTTTGAAATGTTTCGAGCCCACCTATTCCTGCACCCCAAATGACCCCTACACGGTCTAAATTAATTTGACTGGAATCGATTTTTGCGTCTTGGATTGCTTCATCTGAAGAAACAATAGCATATTGAGCAAAACGATCTAGCTTTCTGGCTTCTTTGCGGTCAAAAAAATCGAGCGCATTAAAATTCTTCAGTTCGCAAGCAAATTGCGTTTTGAACTTTCCAGCATCAAAATAAGTGATAGGTGCAGCACCGCTCTGACCAGAAACAAGTCCCTCCGAGAAGGAGGGAATGTCGTTTCCAATCGGTGTTAAGGCACCCAATCCGGTAACTACTACACGTCTTGGATTCATGTTTTCCAAATTTTTATTTGGCTTGCTCGATGTATTGGATAGCTTGACCTACAGTGGCAATGTTTTCCGCTTGGTCATCAGGAATCTGAATGTCAAATTCTTTTTCGAACTCCATGATAAGTTCTACAGTGTCAAGTGAGTCAGCTCCTAAATCATTAGTAAAACTTGCTTCTGTGACAACTTCGTTTTCGTCAACGCCTAATTTGTCCACAATAATGGCTTTAACTCTAGATGCGATATCAGACATATCTTATTGGTTTTAATTTTGTTCGTGAGCAAAAATATAAAAACTTTACAGCTTAGACTGTTTTCGATACGTTAAAATCCAATTTTTGTTAAAAATCATTTTCTCTAATGTTTCTCTTTCCTTTTATATTCAACGAATAAGGTCTATTTTTGATTGATTTATGGCGGCTAAAAAAATTATCATTCTCGCTTCTGGAGGAGGAAGCAATGCAGAGAAAATCATGGAATATTTCCAATCTTCCTCGGTATCCGTGCATGCGGTGCTTTGCAATCGAAAGGAAGCTGGTGTCTATAAAAGAGCTGCCAAATACAACATCCCATGTGTGTGGTTAGATGCCTCAAATGACGTGCATTTGCTCGATTACCTCCAAATGCATCAGCCCGATTTACTTGTGTTAGCGGGCTATCTAAAAAAAATCCCTCCCGCTGTAATCGACCTATTACCTAAACGCATTGTTAACATTCATCCTGCTTTGTTGCCTAAATTTGGTGGAAAAGGAATGTACGGTATGTATGTCCACCAAGCGGTAAAGGCTGCTGGGGAAAAAACAACAGGGATGACTATTCATTTGGTCAATGAGCACTACGATGAAGGTGCTATTCTTTTTCAAGACGAAGTTACCCTCTCTCCCTCCGACACTGCTGAGGACATTGCCAAAAAGGTATTGCAACTTGAACATGAGCATTATCCTCGGGTGATTGCAAAATATTTGGCATCCAATGGCTGATATTCATATTTATACGGACGGTTCAGCTTTAGGAAATCCAGGGCCGGGCGGCTATGGGATTATCATGGAATGGGTGGGTAAGAATTACATTAAAGAATTTTCAAAAGGCTTTCGATATACTACCAATAACCGTATGGAGCTTTTGGCCGTGATCGATGCCATTGCCATGCTAAAAAAAGAAAAAATGGACATCCTCGTTTTTTCAGATTCTAAATATGTGATTGAGGCTGTGGAAAAAAAATGGGTTTTTGGATGGGAAAAGAAAAACTTTAAAGACAAGAAAAATCCAGATCTCTGGCGACAATTTTTAAAGCTATATAGCAAACATCAGCTTCGTTTTCAGAGGGTAAAAGGACATAATAACCACCCTCAAAATGAGCGTTGCGATTATTTGGCAGTCGATGCCGCAAAAAATTATTCTCTCCATGTGGATGAATTTTACGAGAAAATGTCAAAAAAAAATGGATAAGAGATGGCAAAATTATTTCCTGAAGCAGGGAAAGAAGATTATTTTTGTATATGAATAAAAAACTACTCGTAGTAGGAACAATCGCATATGATGCGATTGAAACACCCTACCAAAAAGTAGATCGAATCCTAGGTGGTGCGGCTACTTACATTGCATTGGCTTCTTCAAAATTTGATGCGGAATGTGGACTTGTCTCTGTGATTGGAGAAGATTTTGAAGAGGAAGATTTAGCAAAACTAACCCGTAGAGGGGTCAATGTAGAAGGGGTAGAAAAAGTTGGAGGCGGGAAAACTTTCTTTTGGCATGGGCGCTACCACGACGATATGAATACCCGAACTACCATCGACACCCAGCTGAACGTACTTTCCGATTTTTCACCCGTGGTGCCGCAGGCCTTCAAAAAAAGTGGTATTGTAATGGTGGGGAACCTTCACCCTGCGGTACAAAAAGCTGCTTTAGACCAACTCGATACTTCTGATTCCTTTGTTATTTTGGATTCCATGAATTTTTGGATGGAAAACTTTGGTGAAGATTTGAATGAAGTCATCAAAAAAGTGGACTTGATTTCCATCAATGACGAGGAAGCACGAATTCTTTCAGGAGAATTCTCACTGCCAAAAGCCGCAGAAAAAATTCATGCGATGGGACCAAAATACGTGATCATTAAAAAAGGAGAACACGGAGCACAACTGTTTGGTGAGGGAAAAGTATTTATTGCACCCGCTTTTCCAATTCAGCAAGTGGTAGACCCTACTGGAGCTGGAGACAGTTTTGCAGGAGGGATGGCCGGATTTTTAACGCGATCTGAACAAATCGATTTCGATGCTTTAAAACAAGCTCTTGTCGTGGGTTCTGTTTTTGCCTCTTTTACGGTAGAAGCATTTGGCGTTTATGCCATTGAAAACGTTACCAACGAAAAATTATCGGAACGGATAAATGACTTTAAAGCGCTAACCCATGTAGACTGGGATAATTCAATTTTTTCAATATGAGTGATGCAATCAAGCACGAGTGCGGAATAGCACTGATACGATTAAAAAAACCGTTATCCTACTACAAAGCGAAATACGGCTCTGCACTTTACGGTATCAACAAAATGTATTTGATGATGGAAAAGCAGCACAATCGTGGGCAAGATGGCGCTGGTTTTGCAAGCATAAAATACGATATGGCTCCTGGGGAGCGCTACATCAGTCGCGTCCGTTCAAGTGAGCAACAGCCCATTCAAGATGTTTTCAATCAGATTAATACCCGTATCAACGCGGAACTAGATAAAAATCCATCCCTTCAAGAGGATCCAGAGCTGCTTAAAAAAACAGTTCCCTATTTGGGAGAAGTCATGTTGGGACATGTTCGTTATGGTACTTTTGGAAAAAACAGCATTGAAAGCGTCCATCCCTTTTTAAGACAAAATAATTGGATGCATCGAAACCTTATTGTGGCGGGGAATTTCAACATGACCAATGTCAATGAGTTGTTTCAAAACTTAGTAGATCTTGGGCAGCATCCCAAAGAAAAAGCGGACACCATTACGGTAATGGAAAAAATCGGTCATTTTTTAGATGATGCAGTGGCCAAAATTTATAAAAAATTAAAAAAGGAAGGATTCAATAAATTTGAAGCTTCACCACAAATAGCCGATCGCCTCAATATTTTTAAAATTTTGCGCAAGGCAGCAAAGAATTGGGACGGTGGTTATGCTATGGCCGGGTATGATGGGCCATGGAGTTGCATTTGTTTTACGCGACCCTGCCGGGATACGCCCAGCCTTTTATTGCGAAAATGACGAAGTGGTGGTGGTTGCTTCGGAGCGCCCAGTAATCCAAACCGTTTTTAATGTACCGCTTGAAAGCATTAAAGAATTAGATCCTGGAAATGCGATTGTTATCAAAAAATCGGGCAAAGTAAGTATCGATGAAGTGCTCCCTCCTTTGGAGCGGAAATCATGTTCTTTTGAACGCATTTACTTTTCACGTGGAAGCGATGCTTCCATTTATCTGGAGAGAAAACAATTGGGTGCTCGTCTTTTCCCACAAGTATTGGATTCCATTGAGCATGACTTAGCCAATACCGTTTTTTCCTATATCCCCAATACGGCAGAAACCTCCTTTTATGGAATGGTAGGGGAGGCTCAAAATCATCTTAAAGAAGAAATTTCAAAAGCATTGCAGCAGGAACCGCTCGATCGTGAACGCCTTCAAAACTTACTCAATTTAAGTCCGCGAATTGAAAAAATTGCAATAAAGGATGCCAAATTGAGAACCTTTATCACCGCTGATAACAGCCGAGACGACCTGGTAGCGCACGTATACGACATTACCTACGGAGTTGTAAAACCGACCGATCATTTGGTAATTATAGACGATAGTATTGTTCGAGGAACAACCCTTAAGCAAAGTATTTTAACCATGCTCAGCCGACTATCGCCAAAACAAATTGTGGTTGTTTCCAGTGCTCCGCAAATTCGTTACCCCGATTGTTATGGTATCGACATGGCCAAACTGGAAGACTTCGTCGCTTTCCAAGCGGCCCTGCATTTGCACAAAGAACAAGGTACTTATGAAAGTATACTTTCTTCTATTTATGAGCAGTGTAAAGCATCTTTAAACCTCGAGTTGGATTTGGTTGAAAACCATGTACAAGCGCTTTATGCTCCTTTTGGAAATGAAGAATTATCAGATAAAATTGCAGAACTATTGACCTCCGAAGCGGTGCATTGCCCCGTGAAAATCATTTTTCAAACCATCGAAGGGCTTCATGAAGCCTGCCCAGAACACAAAGGGGATTGGTATTTTTCGGGAAATTACCCAACTCCTGGAGGAAATCGTGTAGTTAATCGAGCTTTTATGAATTTCTATGAAGGGAAGTCAGAACGGGCATATTAACACTTTATCGTTAAAAAGTGCATTTTATCGATTTTTTTGTTGTCGTCTAACCAGAAATCGCATCTTTACATCACCAGAACATAAGTAGGTTAAGTTCATGGTAAGATTTGGGGCAAAAAAGGAGGAGTTTATTCCTCCTTTTTTATTTTCCATCGGTTTCTACCAAAAAAAAGAGCCTTGATCAGGCTCCTTTTTGTTTTTATTTCTAAGTGAAAAAATTAGCTGTTCTGCGCAAATCGTTCACTTACTGCTTCCCAATTAACTACGTTAAAAAACGCATTGATATAATCGGGTCTTCTGTTTTGATAGTTGAGGTAATAGGCATGTTCCCAAACATCAAGTCCCAAAATGGGTGTACCCTCGCAAGCAATTCCTGGCATTAATGGATTGTCTTGGTTGGCTGTAGAGCATACTTCAACTTTTCCACCAGCATGCACACAAAGCCAAGCCCAACCCGATCCAAAACGCGTTGCAGCTGCTTTACTAAAGGCATCTTTAAATGCTTCAAAAGAACCAAAAGCATCGTCAATGGCAGTAGCCAAAGCCCCTGAAGGAGTTCCTCCGCCGTTGGGACTCATTACAGACCAAAAAAGACTGTGGTTGTAAAATCCTCCTCCATTGTTGCGAACAGCAGCATTGTTTAGGTCGAGTGAAGTTAAGATATCTTCAATCGATTTTCCCTCTAATTCAGTGCCGCTAATGGCATTGTTTAAATTTGTGGTGTAGCCATTGTGGTGTTTTCCATGATGGATTTCCATCGTGCGTGCATCGATATGCGGTTCGAGCGCGTCGTGCGAATAAGGTAATTCTGGTAATTCGAAAGCCATAGTTATTTTTTTAAAACGTTAATTGGTACAAATCTAAAGATTAATTACATTTATAAGTAAATGAAACCCAAAGAACTTACACCTCCTTTTACTATTTATAATGCCTCGGCAGGTTCAGGAAAAACCTTCCTGCTGGTTCAGAAGTACCTCGCAGTCTTGTTAAAGGCCGAGCAGCCCTCTTTTTTTCATCGTTTATTGGCGTTAACTTTTACCAATAAGGCTGTCTTTGAAATGAAGTTTAGAATTTTAGAGGCGTTAAATGTTTTCTGTAAAAGTGAGGCCCTGGAACAAAACGCGATGGCACAAATGCTGTGTGAGGAGTTGCAGATGAATTATGCTACCCTGCGGACAAAAGCAAAGACCATCAACGACGCCATCCTTCATGATTACGGAGCTTTTGACATTATCACCCTCGATCGTTTTACCCACCGAGTGATTCGAACATTTGCAAAAGAATTGGGGTTGCGGTACGATTTTGAAGTAGCACTAAATGAAAAACCGCTGTTGCAAGCTACCGTAAACGATATAATTGAAAAAGTAGGGAGAGATGAAGACCTTAGCCGCTTGTTGCGTGCCTTTACCTTCGATAAAATGGATGTGGAAGGAAGCACCAATTGGGACTTAAAGAAAAGCCTATATGAAGTCGCTAGACTGTTGCTGAAAGAAAATGATCGGAAATTCCTGAATTCATTTTTAACAACCAATGCGCTTGAGAAAAAGCAACAGGCTGCTTTTCTGTCAGAAGAAAAAAGCAAAAGCAAAACCAGCTTAATCGCATTGGGAAAAGAAACAATGCTTCTTTTACATGAAAATGGATTAGCGGTATCAGATTTTTATCTCGGTACGATTTATAAAAAATTTGACCTTTTATCGAACGGGAATTGGGACAAATTTGACAGCGGCACATGGGGTGAAAATTTAAAAAACAACACCAAGCTCTATAAAAAAACCACCCCAGAACACAACAAAAGCACCATCGATGCTCTGTGGCCTACTTTGTTAGCGACTTTTGAAAAAGCGAATGCGCTTTTGCAACGGTTAAGGTTGATGGACGACATTGAAAAAACCAGGGTGCCCTTAGGACTCTTGTCGCAACTGGCAAAAACACTCGATGAACGCCAAAAAAAATACAATAAACTCCTTTTGGCCACTTTCAATGAAAGAATAAAAAAAGAGGTGCTTAATAACCCTACGCCCCTTATCTATGAACGTTTGGGCGAAAATTACCGTCATTATTTTATCGATGAATTTCAAGACACCTCCACTTTGAAATGGGAAAATTTAATTCCCTTGCTGAGCGCTTCAGCAGAAAGTTTAGATGCCCAAGGAGCGCCAGGAAGTATCTTATTGGTTGGCGATCCAAAGCAATCCATTTATCGATGGAGAGGCGGAAATGTGGATCGATTTATTTCTCTTTTAGGAAAGAAAAATCCTTTTTCTATTGAAAAGGAACTACGTTCTTTAGCGAAAAACTACAGAAGTCATTCTGCTATTGTTGCCTTTAACAATGCGCTATTTTCTCTTCTTCCTTCCCTTTTGGAACACGACGAAAATAAAGCACTATTTGGAGAAAAGGCGCATCAGTCTCCATTAGTAGAAAAGGAAGGCTATGTTCGACTCAACCTATTTTCTGAACAAGCGGAGAAAAGCCACGAAGCCTTTGTAGTGGAAAGCATCAGGCGTTGTTATGACCTGGGCACTTCTCACAGTGACATGGCCATATTAGTACGAACAAAAGACCAAGGCATAAGCATGGCCAAGGCACTTTCTGAAGATAATATTCCTTTTGTTTCTTCAGAATCACTCTTGCTAGCGGAAGCCCCTTCCATCCAGTTTTTAATTGCCTTGATGTCGACACATCAATTTCCTGATGAAGCTTATTATAAAAAAGAAATGCTGCGTTTTTTGTATCCTTATACGGATCAAAATACTTCAAAACACGAGTTTTTAAAGCAACAATTAGATCGATCGATCTCCTCTTTTTTAACCTCTCATTCCTATGCATTTTCACTTTCGACTTTTGAGCATAGCAGTCTCTTTACTGCAATAGAAAAAGCCGTACATAGTTTCCCTTTGCTTTCTCACAATGACCCTTATGTGATGGCCTTTTTGGATTTGCTTTTTGAATTTGACAAGGAAGAAAAAAATGATCTTTCAGCTTTTTTAAACCGCTGGGAAGAGGAGGGGAAAAACACCACACTTTCTATGGGAGACCAACCCGCAGGGGTTCGGATTCTTACCATTCACAAAGCGAAGGGATTGGAATTTCCCGTTGTTTTTTTCCCTTATGCTGACATTAAAATTCATAAAAGATTTAACGAGAAAGTTTGGCTGGACACCTCTTCTTTTTTTGAAAAAAATTACCCTTTGTCATGGATTCGATTTACAAAACAGTTGCAGCACTACGGAGAAGTAGGGGAGCAAGCCTATCACAATAAATTAAAGGAACAAGAAATTGACGCTTGGAATGTGTTTTATGTCGCCACAACCAGAGCAGCAGAACAGTTGCATCTTTTTGCTGAGATTGAAAACGCAAAAGACTATTCTTATGTTTCTCTTTTTGAAGCTTTGCTGCAAGCGGAAGGGAAACATTTTGAAAGTGGCATTTTTGAATGGGGAACAATGCCCCCTCAAAAAGAAGGTAAACAGAAAGCGGAAAGCATTGAAAATAGTCCTTCGTTCCACACCACCAAAGCGCTTTCCTATACCGATCGTTTACTTTTACAGAAACAGTCTCAGAATGAAAAAAACAATCAGCGTTTATATGGGATTTTGATTCACGATTTACTTGCTCGAATTTTTTATGCCGACCAAATTGCTGTGGTTTTAGAAGAAGGAATTCAATTTGGAGAAATAACCTCCGCACAAGCAAAACAGTTATTGCCTGTATTTGATGCGGTTATGAAAAGCCCCTCTTTAGCTCCCTACTATTCGCCTCAATACCGCATATTGAATGAGCACCCTTTGTTGGTTGAAGGGAAGAACATTGTTCGCCCCGATCGAATTGCGTTCAATGATGATGAGGCTGTAGTGATTGATTATAAAACGGGAGAACCAAAAGCGGAACACCATCAACAAGTACAAATGTATTGTAAGCAAGTCACAGCAGCTTTGAAAAAGTCAACCAAGGGTTTTCTTGTCTACCTCCCAGAAGAAAAAGTACAAGGAGAAAAGCCTGTCGAAATCATTTCTATAGCAACCGAATAAACCTTAAAACAACATTCAGTGAAACCTTTTTTAGTTGAAGCCATCCAAGCCCTATCCGATCGTGCCTATCGTTGGGAGGAACTTATTGTTGTTTTACCCAGCAAGCGGGCAAAGGTGTTTTTTACCAATCATCTTCTCAAAGCAACACCAACCACCCAAATTGCTCCTGTCATCTACAGCATTGAATCCTTTGTTGCAGAATTGGCACAAACCCGACTTGCGCCACAATTTCATCAACTGACAGAGTTTTTCCTAGCGTATAAAAAACACATGCCTGAAGAAAGCTGCGATGATTTTGATGCTTTTTTAAAATGGGCGCCACGCATCATAAAAGACTTGAACGATGTGGATGCTTATGCCCTCGATGCTGATGAAGTTCTTCCCTATTTAGGGGCGTATTATGCTTTGGAACAGCAAGAGGATGAGGATTTTCAAACCGCTTTTACTCCGCTATTTTGGGAACAACTACCTGTCATTTTTCGTTCTTTTGTTGCCCAAATGCAAAGCCAAAATTGGGCTACCTTAGGGATGCTCTATCGAGAAGCATTGGCTTCTTTAGAAGTGTACCTCGCTCAGACTGAAAAGCATCATTTCTTTGTTGGCTTTAACGCTCTCAATGCCGCGGAGGAAATTATTTTACAAGAATTTTTAGTGAATAAAAAGGGGGAGGCCTATTGGGATTTGGATCAGGCTTTGTATGCCGACAAAGCGCATGCAGCCGGGCGGTTTATTCGCAATTATCAAAATCAGTGGCCCTATTATCGACAACAGCCGTATTCGTTTGACGCGAAAAACTTTTCCCAACCCAAGAACATAAAAGCGATTGGACTTTCTGGGAATGTACATCAGGCCGCAGAGGTGGGTCGGATTTTGGCTGAAGAAAAAATGGACTTCACTTCAACCGCAGTGGTTTTGGGCGATGAACAACTGTTACTCCCAATTTTAGGAGCGCTTCCTGAAGACTTAAATGCTTGGAATGTCACCATGGGTTACCCCGTGGCTCAACTTCCTGTACTCCGTTTTTTTCATCACTATATAGCGCTGCTTTTGACTGCAGAAGATGGGAATTACAACAAAGAAACGGCTGTTAGTCTTCTTACCTATGCTCCTGTAAAAAAAATGCTTCCAGAAGCAGAAAGAGGGGTTTTTGAAGAAAAATTAAACCAGCTAAAAACAAGTTTTGCCACCCATGTCACCGCTGAGGATCTTCTTTTTTCTCCCTTGGCTAGTTTAACTAAATTGAAAACGGAAGCCGTTGAAGACACCCAACCTTTTCTAACCCATTTAATTGCCTTGTCCGATCGGTTTGCGCGCTTTTTAACCGACGCAATATCAAAGGCCGCTGTAAAGGAGTATAAGCAACTGTTGTTGCAACTTCAGCACCTTATTGAAAACAGTCCTATCGATATGAACCTTTCTGCATTGAACGCTCTTATCGCAGAGGGCGTAGGTCAATTGAATTTGGATTTTAAAGGCGATCCTGTAGAGGGTATTCAAATCATGGGAATGTTAGAAACCCGTGTGTTAGATTTTGAAACGGTAATCATCACCCATGTCAATGAGGGGGTTTTACCCGTAGGTAAAAACGATCAAAGTTTTTTCCCATTTTCTGTAAAAAAGAAATTTGGGCTTCCTACATTTTTGGATAATGATGCCATTTACACCTATCACTTCTATCGTCTATTACAACGGGCAAAAAACATTTATTTGTTGTACAACAATAAAAGTGAAGGTTTAGGGGGTGGTGAAAAAAGTCGTTTTATCCATCAGCTAGCTTTCAATACCCTTTCTAATCATAATTTTGAAGCCATTCAAAGGCAAGAAAATCCCGCACCTTTATCGAATCTTCCGACCGAGATTGTCAAAACAGAACCTATGTTAATGCAATTAAATGCAATCGGAAAACGCGGGTTTTCTCCAACTTCCTTATGTGCTTACTTAAAAGACCCTATCGAATTTTATGAACGCTATTTACTGGGTGTAAATCCTGTTGACCCCCCTTTGAACACGATGTCACATTTTTGTAGAGGGGAAATTGTTCACGATACTTTAGACGAGCTCTACACCCCTTTTTGCAATACAGAAATGCAGTCCGCTTTTTACGACACCATGTTAAAAAAGCTCCCCAAGACCATGGCGAAGCAATACCAAAAGCATTATCCTTTGGAAAGTAAAGACCGTGGCGAAAATGCCTTGTTATACAGTGCTTATGAACGGGCGGTACGCCAGTTTCTCACAACCGAAAAAGCACAAATAGAAAAGGGCAATACTCTAATCGTTAGGGCGCTAGAAGAATCATTTTCACTTCCTTTTCCTATTCCTTCTTCGAAGGATATTTTGCTAAGGGGTAAAATCGATCGTATTGATGAATACAACGGGAAACTTCGTGTGATTGATTATAAAACGGGCCCTGTAAACACACAAAATCTTGCCTGGTCTAGTCCCGATGTGTTTTTTGGCGATTACGCGCGTCAACCCCTATTTCAATTGTTGCTTTATGGCCTTATTTTGTTTGAGCAAGGAAAAGTAATGCCCCCATTTGAAGCGGGAATTATTTCCTTAAAAACACCGCGATTGGGACTTCAAAAAGTGACTCAAAAAAACTCAGAAAGCAAAGAAAATAAAATGCTAGTGGACTCTCAATTAATTGCAGATTTCACTTTTTTCTCACCTCCCTTTTGGAAGAAATCTTTGACAAGAAAAAGTCTTTTGTATCTTTGAAAGAAAGCGATTCGTAAACAAAGCGTAAAGTGAACCTCCTTTTATGGCAGATATAAAAAAAGACAGAAGCGAACTCAATTGGTTTCTTAGGCTAATTACCCTAGGAGATCGATTCTCTATTCGTGACTTTTATGATCGGTTAAAAAAAAGGGTTTGTCGAATTCTTAATTGTATTTTTTGGGGTACTTGTTTCCTTTTCGGTAGAGCAGCAAGGAGAGAACTTTGACGATCGTGAAAAAAACATTGACAACCTTGTAGGATTGAGGAACGAGTTGATGGAAATGCAGGAATACACCCAAGAATACATGGCGCAAAACGAATGGGTGACTGCGATGTATCTTGACCTTTATCAACGGTGGGAGCATGACAAAGACAGTATATTTTTAATGTATGAAGAAGATCAAGAATTTTGGTTTCCTCCTTTGTTATTTTACACCAACCGCGATCCGTTTAACCCTCCACGAGTAGTGTACGATGCTATTAAACTCGACGGTACATTTCGCTTTTTAGGTTCAGAAATTGGTCGATTGGTTAACGATAATTACGACGGTACCGATTTGAAGTACTTAATGATTAATACCGATAAAGAAGAGAAAAATTACATCGATGCCTACTCCAATCGCATAGCCAACCAATGGGTTTTCGATTTGGTGAACATTGATGTAGAAGATCCCGATTTTTGGATTAAACACAGAAAATACATTCAAGAAGACCGTTTTGTAAAATACAATCTCTTCAAACGCATCGAATTGTGGGGACAGATCAATGAAAAGTTAACCTATTACGATCAAACCTTAGAGAAAAACATTGCTATTTTAGACTCGGTCATTCAAACCAAAGAAAACGAGTGGACAGTTATTTGGTGGTGGGGGGAGAAACCATATTGGCTACGATCTTCCCCGAAATCAACGACGGAGGAACCCCAGGACCCGGAACCGTCAGTTGACCCGTAAAAAACAATCCTTTTACTTTTTTGCTTCTCAGTTTTGGTCTTAAAAAGGCGGTTTGCAAAAGGGTGTTTGCCATTCCGTAAGCATTTCCTTTATAGGAATTGTACTCGCTCACAAAATCATTGACACAAAACGATTCATGGAAGAGAATGTGTTTTTTAACCTCTTGTTTTGTCAAATGTTCCAAACGACCTAAGATTAAATCAAAGTATTTTTTTCGCATGGCCTCACTGTCTTCTAATCCAGGCGCAATAGGAACGAGTAAAAACAGGGCTTCTTTCCCTTCGGGTGCCATAGAAGCATCTGTAATGGAGGGGAAGTTGGCGTAAAAGAGGGGCTCTTTTGGCCAACGGGCCTGATCATAAATATCTGATGCATGGGCATCAAAGTCCACATCAAAAAACAAGGTGTGATGCGATACATTTTTTATTTTCTTATCGAGTCCCACAAAAAATAAGAGGGAGGAAGGGGCAAAGGTTTTCTTGTCCCAGTATTTTTCAGAATACATCCGATAGCTAGGGTCGAGCAAACTTTCGGCATGATGATAGTCAGCTCCTGCAATGACAATATCCGCATTGTGTGTAGTGCCGTTAGATACAATCCCAGTGGCTGTGCCGTCACTTACATTTATTTTTTCTACTGTTTCGTTCAATTGAAAACGAACGCCCAATTCTTTGGCAAGTTTTACCATGCCTTCTACTACACTAAACATGCCTTTGTCGGGATGCCAAGTACCTAATCCAAAATCGGCAAAGTTCATAAAATTATAAAAGGCAGGTGTTTGGCTTGGTTTGGCTCCTAAAAAAAGAACAGGGAATTGAAGGATTTGAGCCAATCGAGGATTTTTAAATTCCTTAATGACCTCTCTTTTGATGGTGCTTAAAAAGTAGCCTAATTTTTTTATGGTTTCCGGGGTTACTAACTCAAGCGGAGATTCTCCTGGCCGGTATACCAAGTCTTTGATGGCGATGTTGTAATTGTCTTCCGCTTTTTTAATGAAGCGTTTAAGCGGCACAGAACTTCCGGCTTCTTCTTCTTCAAACGCTTGGTATATTTTTTCTAAGCTATCTCCAATTTTAATGGAAGAGAGCTCATCGAAATAGACTTCATAACCCGGATCTAATTTTTCGAGTTGGTAGTAATCTTTTACCTTTTTTCCAAAGTCGCCAAAATAGCTATCAAAAACGTCGGGCATCCAATACCACGAAGGACCGATATCAAAGGTAAACCCTTCCTTTTTAAATTGTCGGGCGCGCCCTCCAGGACTGTTGTTTTTTTCAAAAATAGTAACTTGATGTCCTTCCTTAGCAAGGTAAGATGCGGCGGATAAGGAGGAAAATCCTGCACCGATAATAATAACTTTCTTCATAGCCTTGTAAAGATACGCCAAAAGCTAAAATTATAGCAAGGCAAGCTTTAATCTTTCATCTTTCGTTCGATGCGTTCTTTGTAAATTTCTTCTACAAAAGCAGCGCTGATGACACCGGTTGGAATGGCAACTACACCAATTCCTACAAGAGAAATGAGTGAAGCAAAAATTTTACCTCCAACGGTAATGGGATAAACATCACCATAGCCTACAGTGGCCAAAGAAACTGTGGCCCACCAAATCGATTCTGTTATGCTTGAAAATTTTTCTGGTTGTGCTTCATTTTCGAGGTAATAAATGGCGGAAGCAGAAAACAAGATGGTCAATACGGAAAGAAACAACGTGAAGGTCAACTCACTTTTTACACTCATTAGGGCTTTGGTAAAAATCTTTAAAGATTTGCTTTTTCTGCCTACTTTAAAAATCCGAGTTAGGCGAAAAAGGCGCAGAATACGTAAGAAACGACCGTCAACCTTAATCAATTGATTCAGATAGAAAGGAAGAATAGAAATAAGATCGATAAGTCCATAAAAGCTAAAAACATAGTTTAAAATACCTTTAAAACTATATTTATAGTAAGCATATGCTATTCTGTAAAGGTATTCTGTACTAAAAATGCAAATCGAAATGAGTTCAAACGAAGAAAAAAAAGCACCGTATTGTTCACGAATACTGACATGCGATTCCAAAATCATGGCGCCCACATTTAAAAATATGAGTACATAAATAAATTGATCAATGTATTTATGAATCTTTTTGGGCTTCACGCGATTTATTTTTTTATCATGTCACGTGCAATAAAAATACAGACTACAATGGTGGTAAAGACTACGATATAAGCTACGCTAGTAGGTGTCATAAAAAATATTTTACACAAAAATAATCAATTTAAGTCAACTATACGCTTCATTTAATCATGTTTGTGCATTCTGTTTTGAAAGCATTTTGTTCAACTTTTTTAAAAAAAGATTAAATAAATTTGTTTTGTATAGCTTTTTTTGATTAATTTTAAACAGTTTAATTCAATTTGGTTTCAAAACGCCTCTGCAAGTTTACTTCCAAAGTCAAATTCTAAAATCCTATCCGCAGAGGCGTTTTTTTTGTTTATTCACTTCCTTAAGGTTAGCTTTGTTCCACAGTAGAACATTCAGCAACACACCGATTAAATGCAAACCCTTACGTACAATAGCATTGCCATTGCCTTGATTTGGCTTTTCCATTTGAGTGGAATTGTGGGTATTTTGTATGGAGATTCCCATTGGTTTGTTAGGGCAACCCCCATTAATTTGTTGCTTTCATTCTTTTTATTGCTAACAACTTCTCGTACTTCCCCGCGTATTTTTTGGATTGCCCTTTTGTCTTTTTTAGTAGGCATGGTTGCCGAAGGCCTTGGAGTAAATTACGGGTTGATTTTTGGTTCTTACTCCTACGGTGATGCTTTAGGATGGAAAATTTGGGGTGTTCCTTGGTTGATTGGGGTCAACTGGGCTATTTTAGTTATTTGTACTGCAGCCATTGCCGATCATTTGCAAGAACAACTTTGGATGAAAATTCTTCTTGGAGTGGGACTCATGCTCCTACTCGACGCAGTCATTGAACCCATTGCTCCCATACTCGATTTTTGGACTTTTGAAGGTGGAACAGCTCCTTCACAAAACTATTTAGGATGGTTTTTGGTTGCCCTTCCATTGCATGTTTTTTATCATCTATTTAAAGTGAAATTAGAGGGAACATTTACGCATCATCTTTATTTGTTACAAGTCTTATTTTTCACACTACTTTTACTACAAATAAATACTCTTCAAAATGCGCTTTAAGCTTTATCTTGTTTTATTGGCATTTCCCATTTTGGCATGCGAACCCGCTGTGGAAACAGATCCTGCAACCGATGCGGCTCCCAAGAAAAAATTGGTGATCGATAAAAAGGGAATTAAGGTGTATGCTTTGGCTCCTAATGCCGTTATCGATTCGGCTTTTTCCAAGGTGGATGCTTTTACAAGCTTTCGTTCTTCTATCGAAGATTTAAGCAAACTCAATCCAAGGGGTTTAGGCCCTTTTTTATCGGATGCTTACCGAAATACACATAATTTGCTACAAACCCGACTTCCCGATCCCTTTGAAAAACCTGATATCCGAAGTCGTTTAAAAGTGGTGAAGACCCAGCTTTTACGAGTCAATTATTTCAGCAATGCAAAAGAATATGACCTAATGAACGAGAGCTTGGCGGACTTGTATCAATCCTATAACGCTTTTTTAATGCGTATTGAAGATTTTGCCGATTTGGAAACGGAAGAAAATGGCGAAGAAGAAATTGAGCTAAATAAACTCCCCGTTTTGGAGTAAGTCACTAGAAAAGTCAACCTTTTCTACTTGTGCATCGCGGTACAGGATGTTGCTTTGAATCGAATCCTCTATTTTTTCAATCATTTTTCTGTAAAGCAATAAGTTGCTTTCCGAAGAATCACAATCGGCCAACGCAACCAAGTTGGCTTTAAATCGCTCATCTTGCTCCACACATTGAACAAAAGGATTTTTCTTGTCCCGCTTAGGCGTAGTCATCATTAACTGTCGCATATTGGGTCTTCTCAACAACAGGTCGTCAAGGTCAGCACCATGATTCGAAAGTATACTGCTCAATTGGTTGAACATATTGTTCCGTAATAATGCCTGGTGGTTGAGATGCCGTTTAATGGTTGGTAGGTGCTGTCGGTCAGCGGTATTAAGATACATAAGCTTGTCTTGCTTACTCTGGTTAAGCAAGTTTTCTAGAAGTGCTATGTGGTTTTTTGTAGTAGACAAAATGAGGTACTTATACTATATAAAAGTACAATCTCTTCTTTTTCAAATCCCCAAAAGCACTAAGATTGTATTAACAAGTTATCCACGATAAATGCATATCCGAGTAATTTAATTGCCTTTTCACCACTTATTTTTTGAGGAACTTCCGTCATTTCTCCAGCCGGAGGACAAGTTTGACCAAGTATTTTCGCTCTATGTTTAAAGTAGGTCATCCGTTTTGGATGATGTGGAGATACCCCATTGATTATTCCCAATGGCTTTGTGGCAATTAAACATTGATATAGAATTCCAACGGCATCTTTTTGGTGAATATAATTGATGAATCCGTCCGGATTTTCAATGCAATCTTTTTGGAGAACATAGCGGACAATATTTCGTTTAGGGCCAAAAAGTCCTCCCAAACGGATAAGGGTTGAGGTAAATGAAGTTGAGTTTTGCAATCGTTTTTCACAAATAAGCAGTTGTTTTCCACTTTCTGTTTTGGGGTGGCATTCTGCATTTTCGTCAAGTTCTCCTCCTTGTTTTCCATAGACAGAGGTACTGCTGGTAAAGAGGACCTTTTTAATTTTCTCTTGCTCAATTACAGGGATAATGTGTTCAATTACCTTCACAAAAGATGCCTTGGGTTGAGAACGTAACCCAGGAGGAAGACAAATGAATAGGGCATCTAAGCCCTTTAAAAAAGGAGACAAACCTGAGGTTTTGTCTTCTTCACAATTCACTAAATAAGGGGCTATTCCAACAGCAGAAATGGCATCAAATCGAGAGTGAGTTCGTGTGCTTCCGCGAACCTCGTAACCTTCTTCGACTAATTTTTTTCCTAAAGAAAGGCCTAACCAGCCGCAACCTAAAATGCCAATTTTCTTGTTTTTTTCTTTTCCATATGCCTATTACAAAGATAGTCGAAGTTCTTCAATCGGGTTTGTCCTATTTTTTTTGTATCTTTTTGAAAATCAAAACCTAGAATTATGGCAGTCAAAAGTTTTCAAGGCCCCCGAGCAGAAGTGCAAAAAAAGCGTCCGACAAAATTAACAGTCGAAGACATTATGACTTCCAATGTAATTTGTTTTACTACAGAACAAACCATTCACGATGTAATGAAGGCTTTTATAAAGAATAGAATCTCTGGTGGTCCGGTGATCAATGATCAAAAACAATTGATCGGTATTATTTCTGAGGGAGATTGTATGAAAGAAATTTCCGACAGTCGTTATTTTAACATGCCTATACTCGATAAAACGGTTGGGCATTTTATGACCAAGGAGGTTGAAACCATTAAGGCTTCAATGAGTTTATTTGAAGCTGCTTCTCAATTTCATAAAACGGGAAGGCGTCGTTTTCCTGTTGTTAAAAATGGGCAGTTTGTTGGGCAAGTAAGTAGAAAAGATATCGTTATCGCCGCGGCCTCTCTGCGTGGTGCAACTTGGCATCAAAAATAAATTTCTTTAACCGAACGAAAGGTGTTTGCGTGGGCTTCTAAAATGATTTTAATCGCTTTGGAATAGCCCCCACCCATGCTACATTGCACCGGTATTTGATGTTTTTTGCACAAGTCTAAAACATAAGTATCTCTCGCTTTACAGCCCTCAAGGGTCATCCCTAAACGTCCAAGTTTATCGCTTGCCAAAACATCGACTCCGCAGAGATAAAACATAAAATCGGGTTTTGTTTTGGAAAGAAGTTCCGGGAGGTGTTTTTGCAGCAGATCTAAATAAATTTCATCGGTTGCTCCATCGGGGAGTTCAATGTCCAAATCGCTTTTTTCTTTTCGAAAAGGATAGTTCTTTTTTCCGTGCATAGAAAAGGTAAATACGTCAGGTTGATCCCTAAAAATGGCTGCTGTTCCATTGCCTTGATGCACATCCAAATCTACGATAAGAATGGATTTTGCCTTTCCCGTATCGATTAAATATTGAGCAGCTATGGCTTGGTCGTTGAGTAAGCAGAAGGCTTCTCCGCGATCGCGAAACGCGTGGTGTGTTCCGCCTGCAATGTTCATGGCAATCCCTTTTTCTAGAGCGATTTCAACCCCTTCTATGGTTCCGCCTGCAATGATAAATTCCCGCTCAATGAGCTGCTCACTCAAAGGAAATCCTATTACGCGAATTTCACTTCGATCGAGTGTTTTTTCGATCAGCTTTTTTACATATGCTTTAGAGTGAACGCGTTCTGCAAGTTGCGTTTCTAATTTTTTAGGAATAAAAAAAGCACTTTCTTCAAAACAGCCTTCGTAAATAATTTGCTTGGGGAGTAAATCGTATTTTTCCATCGGAAAACGATGTCCCTCTGGAAGAGGTAAAGGATAGATGGGATGATAAGCGATAAATGACATTATCGTATCTCCATGCCGTTTACAGCGCCTTCGTCAGGGGAGAGAATGACCACTTTTCCTTCTTCATTTTCACTCATCAAAAGCATGCCTTCGCTGACAACACCTCGAATTTTTCGCGCCGCCAGATTGGTTAATACAGTCACTTTTTTTCCAAGTACTTCTTCTGGGGAATACGCATCGGCAATACCCGAGACAATGGTACGTACTTCAACCCCAATGTCTACTTTTAAGCACAGCAATTTTTTAGTTTTTGGCACTTTTTCTGCTTCGATGATGGTTCCAACTCGCAAATCTAATTGGGTGAAATCGTCAAAAGTAATTTCCGGTTTTATAGGTGTTTGCTTTTTTCGACCTCGTTTTTTGTTTTTGTAGCTTCTAGCTTTTGCAATTGTTTTGCAATCTCTTCGTCTTCAATTTTTTCAAATAAAAGCGCTTGTTTCCCTATCTGATGCCCCGCAGGAATAAGTTCGGACTTCTTTTCAATTTCATCCCAAGTGAGGGGTTGATTCATATTGAGAATGCTTTTTAATTTCTCAGCACTGTGCGGTAAAAAGGGTTCGCATAATGCGGAAAGGGCTGCCGAAATTTGAAGAGCAATATACATGATGGTTTTTACCCGATCAGGATCGTTTTTTACCACTTTCCACGGCTCTTCGTCGGCAAGGTATTTGTTCCCCAAACGCGCTAAATTAAGCAGGGTTTGACTGGCCTCTCTAAAGCGGTATTTTTCGATGGAATCTCCAATGGCTTTGGGATAGTTTTTCAACTCCTCAATTACCTTTTTATCGGTGGGTGTAAGAGGTCCCATTTCTGGAATTACCCCGTTGTAGTATTTGTGTGTAAGCACTACAGCCCGATTGATAAAATTCCCAAAAATGGCGACTAACTCGTTGTTGTTGCGCGCTTGAAAGTCGTTCCAAGTAAAATCGTTGTCTTTGGTTTCGGGTGCATTAGCGGTCAACACATAACGCAAAACATCTTCTTTGTCAGGGAAATCTTCAAGGTATTCGTGCAACCAAACCGCCCAGTTTTTTGAAGTAGAAATTTTATTTCCTTCTAAGTTTAGAAACTCATTTGCGGGTACATTTTCGGGTAGGATATAACCACCCATTGCTTTGAGAATAATTGGAAAAATGATGCAGTGAAACACAATGTTGTCTTTGCCAATAAAATGAACCAATTGTGTGTCTTTGTCTTGCCAATAGGGTTGCCAATCTTTCCCTTTTTTTGAGCCCATTCTTTGGTAGAAGAAATATAGCCTATGGGGGCATCAAACCATACATAGAGTACTTTTCCCTCGGCTCCCTCAACAGGAACAGGAATGCCCCAGTCCAGGTCCCGTGTCACTGCACGGGGTCGTAGACCGTCGTCTACCCACGATTTTACTTGTCCATACACATTGGGTTTCCAGTCTTTTTTATGCCCTTCTAAAATCCATTCTTTGATAAAACCCTCGTACTGATCTAACGGTAAAAACCAGTGCTTTGTCGATTTTAATTCAGGGATATTTCCAGAAAGGGTTGACTTGGGATCGATGAGTTCATTGGCGTGTAAAGCGCTTCCGCATTGCTCGCATTGGTCGCCATAGGCTTCGGGGTGGTTGCACTTGGGACAGGTCCCAATCACAAAGCGATCGGCTAAAAATTGATTTGCTTCTTTGTCGTAGAGTTGCTCATTGGTTTCGGTTAAAAAACCCCCTTTTTTATGTATTTCGGCAAAAAATTCAGAAGCGGTTTCATGATGAATATCCGCAGAAGTACGGGAATAATTATCAAATGAAATACCGAATTTTTCAAAAGAATTTCGAATGATTTTGTCGTATTTATCTATAATGGCTATTGGAGTTACTCCTTCTTTTTTTGCTCGAATTGAAATTGCAACCCCATGTTCATCGCTACCACAAATGAAAGCCACATCTTTATTTTGCGCTCTTAAATAGCGAACATAAATATCGGCAGGGACGTACACGCCTGCTAAATGACCAATATGAATGGGACCGTTGGTGTAGGGAAGGGCAGCAGTAACTGTATAGCGATGGGCCATAGCTCCAAATTATTTTTAGCAAAAATAGTGTTTTTCTTTCCTTTCATTCTCTTAAATTGGGAACAATAACCCAATTCTTAATGAACGAAAATCACCTCCTCGGCCAAGAAGCAGAAACACGCGCTGCCAATTACTTTATTGAAAAAGGCTTTATCGTGCTAGAACGAAATTTTCGCTACCGAAAAGCTGAAGTAGATTTAATTGTCCGAAAAAAGAACATCCTTGTGGCAGTAGAAGTGAAGGCAAGAAGAACCGATTACTTTGGGCTACCTCAAGATTTTGTTCGTCAAAAACAGCGACAACGGCTCATCATGGCAATCGATTATTATGTTGTAGAACGAAACCTAGATGTGGATGTGCGTTTCGATATTCTTGCGTTTGTGGTCCAAAACGGAAAATGGAATAGAGCCCATATTGAAAATGCTTTTAATTATTTCACATAATGTTTTATTTGAAACAAATAGTTTTTTCACTACTTTTGTTTAAAATTTAGGACATGAAAACCATTGCATCCGTTGTTGAGCATTACATCAAAACCAAACCCTACCTTTCTACTGCCATGGCGCAAGGCATTATTAATTTGACCTCTTTGGCCCGACAAATTCAGCCAGAAATTGAAGAAAGCATTCAAAAGCCAGCCCGTAGTGGAGCTATTGTAATGGCGTTAAAGCGTATCTCTGATAATTTAGAATTTTTGTCTACCCACAAAATTGTTAAGGTACTCAAGGAAATTGGAGATATTACGGTACGGTCGAATCTCATCGATTACAGCTTTAAAATTTCAGACACATTGTTGAATGCACAATCCAATTTTTTGGCGGAAGTAAACGACAATCCCAATGTGTTCTATACCTCCTCGCGCGGGGTAACCGAGTCCAACATCATCATAAGTAGCAACATGGCGGAAAAAGTAGATCATTATTTTTCTTCCGAAGAACTGATCGAAAAAACAACGGATTTGTCTTCTATTTCCATTAAGTTACCTACCGAAAACGTAACCATTCCAGGGATTTATTATTTCATCTTTCAGCGCTTGTCGTGGGAAGGAGTCAATATTTTCGAAGTCATTTCTACCTCCAACGAGTTTACTATCCTTGTAGATGAAGCCCATGTAAATGTAGCGTTCAAAGCCATTAAAGATCTTAAAGCCTTATAGCGTTGGCAATACTTCCAAGGCTTCATTAACGCTTTGAATGTTTTTAATGCTCAAACGAAGACGCAATCCTTGTCGGGTTTCTTTTTCTTTAAGCACAATTTTTCCTGCACTATTCTGTACCCAGTTGAACAATTGTGTAAACGCTTCACTCTGATAAAAAGCACTTTCTTGATCGGCAATAAAATAAGCCGAAAGGCTTTGGCGTTTCAGAATAATGCGTTCCATTCCCAGTGCTTTTGCTTTCCATTTCAGTCGTACGCTTTGCATTAAATCGGTAGCCTCTTCTGGTAAAGGACCAAAACGGTCTACCGTATCGGAAATGAATTTTTGGAGTTCTTTTTCATCTTTTATTTCGCTCAGCTGATTGTAAAGACTAAGCCTTTCGCTGACCACGTTGACATAATCGTCGGGAATCAAAACGGGTAAATCGGTATCAATTTGGACTTCATTGACAAAAGTCTTTTTGTCGTTTTCTTCTTCCAGAAAAAGCGTTTGAAATTCATTTTCCTTCAATTCGTTGATCGCCTCTTTTAAAATCTTTTGATAGGTGTCGAAACCGATGTCATTGATAAAACCGCTTTGTTCTCCTCCTAAAATATCTCCTGCACCTCGAATTTCTAAATCTTTGGTGGCAATTTTAATTCCAGAGCCCAACTCGGCATATTGTTCGATGGCTTGAATGCGTTTTTGTGCATCGCTCGACATGGCACTAAGCGGAGGAGTTATAAAATAACAAAAGGCTTTTTTGTTGCTTCTTCCCACTCTTCCTCGCATTTGGTGCAAATCACTTAATCCAAAATTTTGTGCATTATTTATAAAAATAGTATTGGCATTAGGAACATCCAATCCGTTTTCAATAATGGTGGTTGCAACCAAAATATCGTATTTACCTTCCATAAATTCCAGAAGGTTTTTTTCCAAGGTTTTTCCATCCATTTGTCCATGGCCAATGCGTATTCGAGCATCGGGAACCAAACGTTGTAACATTCCTGCTACCTCTTGGATGTTTTCTACCCTATTATTGATAAAATACACTTGTCCACCCCTTTGCATTTCGTACAAAATACCGTCGCGGATTTGCACTTCATTTAGGCGAATGACCTCACTTTCGATAGGGTATCGGTTCGGAGGGGGAGTAGCAATTACCGACATGTCCCTAGCGGCCATCAGGCTAAATTGCAGCGTTCTTGGAATGGGGGTTGCGGTTAGCGTTAGCACATCCACATTGGTTTTTAAATTGCGGAGTTTTTCTTTTACCGCCACCCCAAATTTTTGTTCCTCGTCGACCACCAACAAACCTAAATTTTTAAAGCTAATTCCCTTGCCTACAAGTTGGTGTGTTCCAATGACAATGTCTATTTTTCCGTTGGCCAAATCCTCGAGCACCCCTCTTTTTTCTTTTGCAGTACGGAAACGGTTGAGATAATCGACCCGAACGGGTAAGTCTTCCAATCGCTTAGAAAAATTCTTAAAATGCTGAAAAGCAAGAATGGTGGTTGGTACCAAAACCGCAACTTGCCGACCATTATCGACCGCTTTAAACGCCGCGCGAATAGCGACCTCCGTTTTTCCAAAACCCACATCGCCACAAACCAATCGGTCCATAGGGCGCTCACTTTCCATATCTTTTTTCACTGCTGTCGTGGCAGTACTTTGGTCGGGCGTATCTTCAAATAAAAATGAAGCTTCCAACTCCAGTTGCAAATAGCTATCGGGGGCGCAAGCAGTTCCGATTTTCTGCCTTCTTTTTGCATAAAGTTCAATCAGGTTGAAAGCGATTTCTTTGACCCGTTTTTTGGTTTTTTGTTTTAGCGCTTTCCACGCATTTGATCCTAATTTGTAAACGTTGGGTACCATCCCATCTTTCCCATTGTATTTTGAAATCTTGTGCAGCGAATGAATGCTTAAATACAAGACATCCCTTTCGGCATAGACCAGTTTTATGGCTTCTTGCGTATTTCCTTCTACATCAATTTTTTGAAGTCCTCCAAAACGTCCTATCCCGTGGTCAATATGCGTCACATAGTCGCCCACTTCCAAGTGCGTTAGTTCTTTAAGGGTAAGTGCTTGTTGTTTGGTGTGGCTCGATTTGAGTTGATATTTATGATAGCGTTCAAAAATTTGGTGATCGGTAAACACTGCTATTTTAGCATCGATGTCTTCAAAACCTTCAAACAAAGGAAGCACTATGGTTTTATAATGCACCGTTTCTTCCATTTCTTGAAAAATGGTGTTGAGCCGCTGGGCTTGTTGGGCCGAAGAACAGGCAATTATATTTTGATATCCTTTTTCATGATTATCGTTGAGATAGCTAATCAACTGATCAAATTTGCGATTAAAAGCCGGTTGTGGACTCTGTTTTACCACCACTTTTTTTGCGGTTTAACCGCGCTAGAAGGGGAAAGATTGATCCAAGAGAGTTCCGCTAAATGCGCTTGAAACAGCGTTTCGGGCAAAAATAATTTTTCTGGAGGCAGGTGTTGCGTTTCTGTTTGCAAGGCGGCAAAATGGGTTTCTGCTTCTCCAAAATAGTGCGCCAAACGTTCTTTTACCCCATCCAAGTCTTGCAGCACCAAAAGGCCTTCGGGCGCAATCAACTCTACTATGCTTTTGCGGGTAGCTTTGCGAAAACCTTCACTGGTGTTTGGTAATAATTTTACGCTTTCATGGGTGGCAATAGAAAGTTGTGTCGCAATATCAAAACTGCGAAGACTCTCCACTTCGTCGTCAAAAAACTCTATCCGATAGGGGTGTTGGTTGGCAAAAGAAAAAACATCAATGATTCCACCTCGTACAGAAAACTCACCCGGTTGCGACACAAAATCGACACGTTCAAAGCGATAATCGAAAAGGACTTCATTGACAAAATCGAGCGAAAGCTGATTTCCTTTTTTAATCGTTAAGGTGTTTTTTTTTAGCGTAGCTTGAGAAACCACTTTTTCGAAAAGCGCTTGCGGGTAGGTTACAATTACACGCGCGGTTTGTGAATGACTTAACTTATTTAGCACATCGGAACGCAACAGCACATTAGCGTTGTCTGTGGTTTCCGTTTGGTAGGGTTTGCGGTAGCTCGAAGGAAAAAAATACACTTTTTCACTCCCCAAAAGTTGTTCAAAGTCGTTGAGGTGATAAGCTGCTTTTTCTCGGTCGGCACACACCATCAAAAGGTGTTTTTGGTGAGTTTGAAATGCTTTAGCCAAATGGGTGGTTAGTCCCGAACCCACCATTCCTTTGATTTGTAAAGACATACCGGGATTCAAAAAAACGTCGGATAAGCTTTTTTGTGTGGGCGTTTGATGAAGGGCCTCTACTATATTTTCGATGGCTATTTTTTTTGGTAAAGATAAATTTTCCAATCTTTTTTCTTTTAGATTTCCATCACTTCTTTTTGGTAGTCATTGCGAGGCGTTCATGTCATTGCGAAGGAGCGATAGCGACTGAAGCAATCCCAGATTGCTGCGTTCCTTTCAGTCACTCGCAATGACCCCTTCGCTAATGCTCGGAGTGAGAGACGGTGGTGTTTGTTGGATTGATAGATGATGAACATTGGGAGGTCGCTTTCATTTTGTGGGATTTTGTTGAAAACCTCTACTCAATTTTCCAATTTTTTTTAGATTTCCATCACTTCTTTCCCGGTAGTTACAAATACCCGATCTTCTTCTTTGGGAGATAAAATATGCAAGCCCGTAAATGCGCCAAAAGCAGGGAGAATAAGTTGCTGAGGTGACTGAAAAAAACAGGGCATCTTTAATTGTTGTAAGCCCTTCCCTTTCAGTCTTACCCCAGGGTGCAAATGCCCGCAAAAGACAAATCGGTCTTCGCTCGTCGTGGGGTAGTGCGAAAAATAAAAGGCATCTTCCTCCCAATGGTCGACAACGGTGATGCCGAGCTGCTCAAATTGAGTAGCGGGAATAACATCGTGGTTGCCTTCTACCAAAAGCATTGCTGCTTTTTGCCGTTGCACCCAAGCCGAAAACAAGAGCCATTCGTTGTTTTTAAAACTGTGAAAGAGATCGCCTAAAAACAAAAAACGCTTTACTTCAAAGGCTTCAAGCAGCGTTGTTATTTTTTGATAAAAAGCCCCTTCGGCTTTCCGAGGAACGGCAATGCCATTTTTTCGAAAATGAGCCACTTTTCCCAAGTGAACATCGGCCAACAAAAGGGTTTTTGTTTCTTCCCAAAAGACGACCCCGCTAGGGTGCAATACAAAATGATTTCCCTTGATGTTTATCCGTTTCATTGCCCTGCTTTTTCCAATTGAAGGTACATTTTTTTGATGCGGTCTTCGACACTTTCCGAGGAGAGTTTTGCTCGGATTCGGTCGGTTATCAACGGGAAAGAAAAAGGGGTGGGTTGACTGCAGTCGCGCCATACTATTTCTTGGGCAGCGATATTTTCAAACACCTGAGTCATGCGACCGTGTTCCATGCCGTGGTCAAAGGTTTCTTCCAGGGCTTGGAGATAGAGTAAATTATCGGGTTCATAATCTTTAAATACATCATAAAACAATTGTGCGCCACTCTGCAAATGTTTGGATTTGATGGGTTTGTTGGGAAACCCTTGAAAAACCAAGCCCGAAATTACGGCAATGTCTCTAAAACGCCGTCGGGCCATTTCAGAAACATTGATGCTTTTTTCCAAATCTTCGTGTAAATATTCGTGGGTTAAAAGCCCATTGTCTAAAAACTCTTCTTTTGAAAAAGGCTGGTCAGAAAGCAATTCAAACCCGTAATCGTTAAACGACATGCTAAAGGTAATGGGCGATAAAAGGCTAATGCGGTAAGCCATTAAACTGGCCATGGCTTCGTGAATGGCATAACCTTCAAAGGGGTAAAAAACGGTGTGAAAGCCTTCTTTGGTTTCGAAGCGTTCAATTAAAAACTGATTCGGTTTTGGGATAATCGACTCCCGTTGTTGCTGATAAAACACGGGCGCTAAGGCTTTAAATTCTGGTGTAGTTTGATTGCGATCTTCAAACAAGGCTTTTTTTAGCAAATCGCTCAGGTGGGCACTAAAACTCATACGTCCACCCATCCAAGCAGGAATTCGACTTTTTTTGGATTTTGATTTTCTTACAATCACCTCCATGTTTTGCATGCGAATTAATTCCAAATTTCTTCCCGAAAAAGTAAACACATCCCCAGGGTTAAGCTTGGCCACAAACCATTCTTCTACGCTTCCCAAATAGCCTCCTTTTTGATAGCGGATTTTTAGGGTAGCATCACTTACAATAGTGCCCATCGAAAGGCGGTGCCGCATGGCAATTCCTTTGTTCACTACTTTTAAAGTACCGTCTTCTAAAACAGTTACTTTCTTGTATTCGTCATAGTGCTCGAGGCTTTGACTTCCATGCACTAAAAAATTCAACAACCACTGCCAACGCTCTTCGTTTAGGGTTTGAAAGCAAAAGGTTTTTTGAATAATAGGGAATAAGGTTTTGGGTTGAAAACCACTGCCTACAGCCAAGGTCATTAAAAACTGAAGCAACACATCGTAGCTATTAATGAAAGGAATTCGGTCTTCAATTTGTTGTTCCTCGATTCCGCGTTGAAGCGCCACCGACTCAATCAGCTCCATGGCATGGGTAGGTAAAAAATGAATGGTGCTTCCTGCTTTGGGTCGGTGCCCACTTCGTCCTGCTCGCTGGATAAATCTTCCAACGCCCTTTGGACTTCCGATTTGTATGCAATTTTCTACGGGAGAAAAATCCACCCCTAAATCCAAACTTGAGGTGCAAACCACCACTTTTAAGTTTTCTTCCCGTAAGGCTTCCTCTACCCACAAGCGAATTTTTTTATCGATACTTCCGTGGTGCATGGCAATGCTTCCTGCCAAATTGGGATCGGCTTCCAACAAACGGTGAAACCAAATTTCGCATTGCGCCCGTGTGTTGGTAAAAATCAATGTTGTGGTGTTTTTTTGCACCAATTTGAGTACTTGCGGTAAAAGGTGCATGCCCAAATGTCCTCGCCAAGGAAAGCTTTCCATGTTTTTAGGCAAAATGGATTTCACCTTTATTTTCTTTTTTATTTGTGCATTTACAGTAACGTAGTTTTCAATGGGACCTAATAAAATCTCGCGTGCTAAATCCTTATTCCCCAATGTGGCAGAAATGCCCCACACTTTTACATGGGGAAGGAAACAACGCAAGTAAGCAATAGCGAGTTCCATTTGCACTCCCCTTTTAGTGCCCAACAATTCATGCCATTCGTCTACCACAATCACCTTGAGGTATTGAAAGTTTTTTTGGTGTTCTTTTGTGCTGAGTTGCACGTGTAAACTTTCGGGGGTGGTGACTAGCCCAAAGCTTGGTTTTCGTTTTTGTTTAGCACGTTCACTTTGGGAGGTATCGCCAGTGCGTAAGGCTACTTTGAAATCGGGATGCAGATCGGTTGTCATCCGCTGAGTGGCTTGCTGAATTTCCACTGCCAGCGCGCGCAAGGGTGTTATCCAAAGTGCTTGTACACCACTTGGATGCTTTTTTATTTTTAACGCTTCCTGAAGAATTCCGCCCCAAAGGGCATAGGTTTTTCCACTTCCAGTAGGGGCGTGGAGCATCCCATTTTTGCCTTCACCATATGCTTTCCAGCATTCTTTTTGAAAAGCTTGAGCGCGCCATCCTTGAGCGGCAAACCATTGTCGAACGGTGGTCATGGGAGCAATTTTTTTAAGTCCGACAATCGATTGGCATCTTCTATTTTTTTGTCATGACGCCAGCGTAAAATACGTGGAAAACGAACCGCTACTCCGCTTTTATGGCGGGGGGAAGCGGCAATGCCTTCAAAGGCAATTTCAAAAACCAATTCCGGTTTCACTTGTCGGACAGGTCCAAAGCGATCCAAGGTATTTTGCTTCACAAACTGATCTACTTTTTTGATCTCAGCATCCGTTAAACCCGAATAGGCTTTGGCAAAAGTAACTAGGGAATCGTTTTCCCATAAGGCAAAGGTATAGTCTGTATAAAGATTGGTGCGACGGCCATGTCCGCGCATGGCATAGGTTAATACAGCATCGATGGTTTTAGGATCTGATTTCCATTTCCACCACGTTCCCTTTTTCCTTCCCACTGCATAGGGCGAGGCCTTGTGCTTGAGCATTAAGCCTTCGCTGCGTTTTTCTGTTGCTTTTTTACGTTCCGCCGCTACATCGTCCCAATGCTTACAATGCATTACTTCCGACAAAAGCAAAGGAACACCCTCTCCTTTGACTTGCTCAAAAAGGGTGGCTAGAAGCGCTTGACGTTCCCCCAAAGGAAGGTGGCGAATGTCTTTTCCTTGCCATTCCAACAGATCATAAAGCATGATAACAATGGGGATGTCTTTTTGTAGTTTTTGAGAAACATTTTTTCTCCCAATCCGTTTTTGTAAGGCATTAAAATCACCAATTAGACCTTCTTTAAAAGGCAGCACTTCGCCGTCGACTACAGTTCCGTTTGGAAGTATTTCCGACAGACAAGCCAATTCTGGAAATTTATCGGTAATCAATTCTTCTCCTCGACTCCATAAAAAATGTTTTCCTTCCCGAACGATGAGTTGAGCGCGCATTCCATCCCATTTGTGTGCGATGTGCCAGTCCGTTACTTTTTCTTTTTTTTGAAAACCGTCTTCTAGTGCGTAGGCCAAAAAGAAAGGATAGGGTTGTGCAATTTGGTCTTCCGGATTTGGGCTTAATATGAGTTCGTCAAAAGTGGTGGTTTGCGGAGACCATTGCCCCATTAACCGATGTGCAAGAATGTTTTCGTCGATAGCAACGGCTTTTGACAAGGCGCGGGTCATCAGTTTTTGACTCACTCCAATGCGAAATCCTCCTGTGAGGATTTTATTAAAGACAAAGCGTTCAAAATTATCTAGGCTCTGCCATCGGTTGAGGATATAGGCTTTCTTTTCATCCTCGTCTTTCGGTTTTAAGGCGATGATTTCTTCAATGCATTGTGCTAGGGAGGGGGAGTTCCTTTGGTCTCTTGTTGGACTAAAAGAGCGATGGTTTCTGCCAGGTCTCCTACAATATGATACGATTCTTCAAAAAGCCATTCGGGTAACTGTGCAAGTTCGGCTGCCCAAGCGCGCATCTAGGTGGTGGTGACAGGACGCGATGGTCGGCGGTGCGATAATAGGGCAACGGCCCAGAGGGCATCCTCCTTTGGTGCAGTTTGAAAATACTGTGTTAAAGCAGCCACTTTTTGGTTGGTTTTGTTGGTGCTGTCCAACGTTTCTATCAAGGAAGCGAATTGTCTCATTCGGTGGCTTCTGTTTCAAGAGTTTCAACTTCGTATTGGGTTTTTTCGGTACGGGCGTTCCAGCCTTTTTCTCGGAGGTATTGCGCAAAGAGATCGGTGTACCCATGAGTAGTAATTACATCCGTGCAGCCGGTGGCTTTTATTGCCGATAGCAGGCCTTGCCAATCGGCATGGTCAGACAAAACAAAAGCGCGATCTACCGCGCGACGTCTTCGCGCTCCGCGGAAGGCCATCCAGCCTGAGGCATAGCCCGTAGAAAGTTGCCCCAGTTTTTTGACCCAGGCACTTCCCAATACCGCTGGGGGTGCTAAAACCAGATTCCCTTCTACTTCTTTTTTGGTCGTTTCACGGGTAATCAATTCTGTCTCGGGAAAATCGATGAATTGCCGCAACACTTGGGTCATTTGTTCGGTAGCCCCATGGGTGTAAATTTTTCCTATCGAAGGGTCGAGGTGTTTTAATAACCGTTGCACTTTTCCCAACGAATAACCCATCAGTAGGCTGGTGGATTTTTCAGCTTGGTTTTGTGCCCACCATGCGTTGATGTCGTCATGAATTATGTTTGGATTTTGCCACTGAAAAACAGGTAAACCAAAGGTGCATTCTGTAATAAAGGTCTTGCATTTTACTGCCTCAAAAGGGGTGGAAATACCATCCTCTTGTGTTTTATAATCTCCTGTAAAAACCCATACCTCCCCTTTGTATTCGACTCGAATTTGTGCCGAGCCAGGGACATGTCCAGCGGGATGAAAAGAAAATTGTACACCATTGACACGAAAGGGCTCGCCATATTTTTTTCCTGTGACAGAGATCTTCCCCAGCCGATGTTGAATAATGGGCACATTAAGTTCGTGGGTGATGTAGTGTTTACTGCCCCAACGCGCATGATCGGAATGCCCGTGCGAAATGATGGCTTTATCCACCCCACGCCAAGGGTCGAGATAGACGTCGGCTTGTTTACAGTAAATCCCTTTTGAGGTGAATTCCAGTAGTGGCATCGCAATTTTTCTTTTTCAATGGGAAGATACGAAAAAGGAAAAACCCCACCGTTAATAACTGCCAATAACTCCTTTCCATTGGCCTGTAAATATTTGTTATTTTCGTTTTGATGTATTTGATTTTTGATACCGAAACAACCGGATTACCCAAACGCTGGGATGCGCCTTTAAGCGACAGTGAAAACTGGCCACGCTGTATTCAAATTGCTTGGCAAATTCACGAGGAGAAAGGAGAAATAATTGCTCATGAAGATTATCTCATTCGCCCCGATGGATTTACCATTCCTTTTGATTCTGAACAAGTGCATGGAATTTCCACCGCATTAGCCGAAGCCGAAGGGGTTCCTTTAGCGGAGGTGTTGGATCAATTTCATGAGGCACTCAATAGGGTAGCCTATGTGGTAGGCCACAATGTGTCGTTTGATCGCAACATTATGGGAGCGGAGTACCTGCGTGCAGGCCTTGCCGATGTTCTCGAAGAGAAAGCGGTGGTGGATACTTGTACGGAAGAAACCGCCACCTTGTGCCAGCTCCCTGGAGGACGTGGGGGCAAGTTCAAGTTGCCTACGCTTAGTGAATTGTATCATTTTCTTTTTCAAGAAAGTTTTGAAGAAGCGCATAATGCCACCGCCGATGTGGAAGCCACCTCCCGGGCTTTTTGGAACTGTTACGTCAAAACCAATTGCATCCCAAGGCTTTTGATAATCATCAAGCGCAAACCGTTGATTTGCGAGAACGCACTACTCCCTTTCAGCTCATTGGGTTAAAGCATCAAAATTTAAAACAAGCTTCTGCTGCACTAAAAAAGGGAAAAACAACACCAACGCCTACGGCAGCTACGGGTGTTAACACCGCCTTAGCAGAGGCCCCCTTTGTCCATTTACACAACCATTCTCAATTCTCTGTTTTACAAGCCACATCGCGTATTAATCAATTGGTAGAAGCCACTGCTGCTGATAATATGCCTGCTGTAGCGCTTACCGATCATGCCAACCTTATGGGTGCTTTTCATTTTATCAAAGCCATCAATAAGCACAATGCTGGAGTTGAAGAAGAACAAAAAATAAAACCCATTATTGGATGTGAGTTTTACGTGTGCGACGACCATGAAGACAAAACCCGTCGCGATGATGGGTATCAAATTGTATTCATTGCCAAAAACAAAGCGGGCTATCACAATTTGGCTAAATTGAGTTCTTCGGCCTATGTTGATGGATTTTATTATGTGCCTAGAATCGACCGAAAGTTGGTGGAACAATACAAAGAGAATTTGATTGTTTTAACAGGGAATACCTACGGGGAGGTGCCTTCAAAAATTTTAAATGTAGGCGACCGACAACCACAAGAAGCCCTGCAATGGTGGCAAGAGCAATTTGGAGCGGATTTTTATATTCAATTGATGCGACATGGGGAAGAAGGTGAGGACATGGCCAACGAGGTGTTGCTTCAGTTTTCACAAAAATTTCAGATTCCTTTAATCGCAACCAACAACACTTACTATACCCAAAAAGACGAAGCCAATGCGCACGATATTCTCCTCTGTGTAAAAGAGGGTGAAAAGCAAGCCACTCCCATTGGAAGAGGGCGTGGATTTCGATATGGTTTTCCGAATCAGGAATACTATTTTAAGCCAGGGGAGGAGATGAAAAAACTGTTTCAAGATGTGCCTGAGGCCATTTTGAATATTCAAGCATTGGTCGATAAAATCGAACCTTTTGAACTTGCGCGTGACGTGTTACTGCCCAAGTTTGATATCCCAGGAGACTATCAAGTAGCCGACGACCCCGATGGCAAAAAGGGAGAAAATAAGTACTTGCGTTTTTTGACCTACGAAGGTGCAAAAAAACGGTATAGTGAATTAACCGAAGCGATTACCGAGCGCATTGACTTTGAATTGGATGTAATTGCCAATACGGGCTATCCTGGGTATTTTTTAATTGTGCAAGATTTTATCGCGGCGGCACGCGAAATGGACGTTTCCGTGGGTCCCGGAAGGGGTTCAGCAGCGGGGTCGGTAGTGGCCTATTGTTTAAAAATCACCAACATTGACCCCATTGAATACGATTTGCTTTTTGAGCGTTTTTTGAATCCCGATCGTGTGAGTATGCCCGATATTGATATTGATTTTGACGATGAAGGCCGCGGGCGTGTAATGGATTATGTGATTGAAAAATACGGGTCAAATCAAGTAGCGCAAATTGTAACCTACGGAACCATGGCAGCCAAATCTTCCATACGGGATACAGCAAGGGTGTTGGATTTGCCTCTTGGCGAAGCCGACCGATTGGCGAAGCTTTTACCCAACATGAAGCTTGAAAAAATCTTTTCCCTTTCGGATGCGGAATTGAAAGAAAAATTGCGAAACGATGAGGTTCTTCGCGTAAATGAAATTAAAAATGTTGCAGACGAAGAATCCCTCGCAGGGGAAACCATCCAACAGGCCAAAGTGCTTGAGGGGTCGTTGCGCAACACAGGTATCCATGCTTGTGGGGTAATCATCACCCCCGACGACATTACCAAATTTGTTCCCGTTGCTACAGCAAAAGACTCGGAACTGTTTGTTACACAATTTGATAATTCGGTGGTAGAAGATGCCGGCTTATTAAAAATGGATTTTTTAGGGTTGAAAACCCTTACGTTGATTAAAGACACGGTAAAGCTCGTAAAGTACAAGCACGACATTGACTTAGACCCCGATCGTTTCCCCTTAGATGATGCAAAGACCTATGCGTTATTTCAGCGTGGAGAAACGGTAGGGATTTTTCAGTACGAATCGGCGGGAATGCAAAAATACCTGAAAGACCTTAAGCCTACCGTGTTTGCCGATCTGATTGCCATGAACGCGCTTTATCGCCCAGGACCTTTAGAATACATCCCCAGTTTTGTCGACAGAAAAAACGGAAAAGAAGAGATTTCTTTTGACTTGCCTGCGATGGAAGAGTACTTGGAAGAAACCTATGGCATTACTGTCTATCAAGAGCAAGTGATGTTGTTGTCTCAAAAGTTAGCTGGGTTTTCGAAAGGTGATGCCGATGTGTTGCGGAAGGCAATGGGGAAAAAGATTTTTGCTTTGCTTCAAAAATTAAAGCCTCAATTCATCGAAGGAGGAAAAAATAACGGTCATCCCGAGGCGGTGCTCGAAAAAATATGGAAAGATTGGGAAGCTTTTGCGGCTTATGCTTTCAACAAATCGCACTCTACTTGCTATGCTTGGATAGGCTATCAAACGGCCTATTTGAAAGCGCATTACCCGGCAGAATACATGGCTGCTGTACTTTCCAATAACATGAACGACATTAAGCAAGTCACCTTTTTTATGGAAGAATGTCGACGGATGGGCCTGCCCGTTTTAGGGCCGGATGTGAACGAGTCCTTTTACAAATTTACCGTTAATGACCAAGGTGCTATTCGTTTTGGAATGGGTGCAATTAAAGGCGTTGGTCGTGGTGCTGTAGAAACCATCGTGGCACATCGTCAAGAGGGAAAATTCACCTCTCTTATCGACCTGACTCAACGTGTTGACTTGCGAGCTGCCAATAAAAAAGCGATGGAAAATCTCGCACTTTCAGGAGGTTTTGATTCTTTTGGAAGCACCCATAGAGCCCAGTATTTTAATCCCGATGGTGACGGCATTACCTTTTTGGAAAAGGCCATCCGTTATGGGGCAAAACATCAAGAAAGTTTAAATTCTTCACAAACGAATTTATTTGGTGATGCAGGAGGGATTGAAGTGGAAGAAATCAAAATTCCTTTTTGTGATCCATGGGGAACATTGGAACGGTTAAAACAAGAAAAAGAGGTGGTAGGAATTTATCTCTCGGCTCATCCCTTGGATGATTTTAAACGGGAGATGAATTATTTTTCAAGCGCTTCATTAACCGTTTTGAAAGATTTAGACGGGCTAATTCATCGTGAATTGAGTTTCGGTGGCATTGTCAATAGCGTTGACCACCGTATTGCAAAAAATGGAAAAGGCTGGGCAATGTTTACTTTAGAGGACTATGACGACCAGCACGAATTTCGAATCTTTGGCGAAGAATATTTAAAATTTCGTCACTTTTTACTTCCTAATGGATTTATTCGTTTGAAAGTAAAAATTGTGGAGGGATGGCGCAATCGCGAAACAGGAAAAGTAGGCGCTCCACGGATGCAATTCAATCATTTTGAAATGTTACAAGACACGCTTAAAAACAATGTAAAAAGACTTACCCTGCAATTGCAACTTCAAAGTTTGGATGAAAAGAAAATAGGGGAACTTTCAGATATTGTTAGGAGCCATCAAGGGGATCATCCCTTGTTTGTTGATGTGTTTCACGAAGAAGAAAAAATCAAATTGACCTTGCCCAGCCGAAAACAAAAGGTAGGGGTGTCTAACGAGCTTTTGGGCGTTTTAGAAGAAGAAGGGGTGGTTTACAAGCTCAATTAGCGAATGCAATTGCGCTATAAGGGAAACTCATTTTAAACGTGGATGAATATCAATAAAATAAATACCTTTGTTAAAAATTAATAAATATGGCTTTAGAAATTACAGACGCTACTTTCGAGGAAGTAGTTCTAAAATCCGATAAACCTGTAATGGTTGACTTTTGGGCAGCATGGTGCGGTCCATGTCGCATGGTAGGACCTATCATCGATGAAATTAGTTCAGATTACGACGGAAAAGCAGTCGTTGGAAAACTCGATGTAGATGCCAACCAAGAGTTTGCCGCGAAATACGGTGTACGTAACATCCCTACGGTTTTGGTCTTTAAGGACGGAGAAGTAGTGGGGCGTCAAGTAGGTGTTGCACCAAAAACAGCTTATACACAAGCGTTAGATACGCTTTTGTAAAATAAACGATAAATTGTGACAGTAAAAAAAGCCTTCCTATTGGAAGGTTTTTTTTGTGCAATGAGGTTTGTTTTTCCCGCTTTATTGGTAGAATAGCACAGACAAACAATTGACGTTCAAGCAAAGGCATCTTCCTAGATTTGCAACTGCGGCTGCATGGAAAATTAGTCGTTTGCATTTAATGATTTTCTTTGGAAAATTGTTTGAAGAAATGAAAATGGAGTGTATATTTGCATCCATTCTAGGTCTGGTAGTTCAGTTGGTTAGAATACCTGCCTGTCACGCAGGGGGTCGCGGGTTCGAGTCCCGTCCAGACCGCACAAATACCCTGAGAGCTTTTCGCTTTCAGGGTTTTGTTTTTTAGTGGGTTGAAACTCCCTTTTTATTTTTAATGGATGTAGCTGTTTTAGTCGTTCAGACGAGTGTTGTTTCCTGTAGAAAAAAAACCTAGCTATAAATTATTTTTCCGGGGTAACTGTTTTTGATGTAATCAAGCGCAATTTGATCGACCAGATAGTTCAATTCATTTTCAAAATTCACCTTTACCACTGTAGGGTTTTCTAACCAGTTTTCAATTTGTTTAGCCTTGTCAAGGTTAAATTTCTTAAGTACAGGAACCCCCATTTTCTTTAATGCAAAAGCATTGTAGTTTTGCTCTATTTGTCCCTGCATAGGAATTGTGAGCAGTGGTTTTCCCAGATACAAGGCCTCTGGGGTTGTTGCAAATCCTGAATTGGTAATTACGCCATCGCATTGGGCCAGAGCGTTTAGAAAGCGGTCTTCATTAATCGGACAGAGTTGAATGGATCCTCGCGTTTTCTCTTTTTTGATGTCCTTACTGAAAACAGTCCATTTTACTTTTGGAAATAGGGACAAAACTTCGGTGATGTTTTCGAGGTTGTAAGCAGTTAAATACACCACTATTCCCCCTCCTTTTTTAGCGGTTAGTTTTTTTAATTTTGTTCGTATAATAGGGAAGAAGATCCGCTTGTTGAATTTTTGGTAATGGAATCCGTATTCAAGGTCTGTGGGCGCAAAATTTTTCAAGTATTTTAATGATACAAAGAATTTTTTCTTCGGTTTAGGAACTTTTTTCTGCCATAACGAAATTTGATTAATTAGCCCGAAAGAAAGCACTCCTCTTAGTTTACAAGCCCAAGCCGATACGGGTTCAAAGTCGGTAATGATCAGGTCATAATCGTGTACCCGAAGTAAAAAAACATCTCGAACAAATTGGAAAAAAATATTTTTAAGAAGGGTTTTTCGCCAATGGATTGCGCCATTTGAAGTGTAATAAAGGGTCAAACCTCTAAAGTGATGCTTGATGGGATAACCTAAATCAAGTTGATTTTTTGGTCCACTCAACATGACATCAAATTGGAATCTTTTTTCCAAATACGGAATAATTTCCTTGGCTCGGCTTACATGTCCGTTCCCTGTGGATTGTATGGCGTAGAGTACTTTCATTGTTTCTTCATCATATTAAATTCAAGCAGCATTTCATTGAATAGTTCTTTATTCGACTTGTCCATTTCAACATCCAGAATCTCTTGTTCAAGACTTTGGTCGTGTTTGTAAATGGACCATTCCCCATTGTGGTATTTCAATGCAGTAAGGTTTTCTATCCAGTCCCCAGAATTGAGGTAAGTCACCTTTTGTTTTTCTGTCGTATAATCTTTGATGTTGGGATGATGGATGTGTCCACAAACAACATAGTTAAACCCATTTGTGCTGGCAATTCCTACTGCAATTTCTTCAAAGCGATTGATGTATTTAACAGCCCCTTTTATACTGTTCTTGATGGTTTTCGAGAGAGAGAGTTTGTTTTTCCCTAGTTTGCCTAATACAAAATTGATGCAACTATTTAACAAAATCAAAAGGTCATACCCAACGCCCCTTAAGCGCGTTAACCACTTTGAATATTGCATGGTAACATCAAAAACATCACCATGAAAAAGCCAAGCTTTTTTTCCATCGAGATTCAAAACAAGTTTGTTAGAAATCTTAAACTTCCCCAATTCAAACCCTTTGAATTTTCGAAGCATTTCATCATGGTTCCCCGTTAAATAATGCATTTCTTTTCCGTCCACAATCCATTTCAAAAAATGCTTAATTACTTTCATGTGGGGTTTGGGGAAATAGCGTTTATTGAATTGCCAAATATCAATAATGTCTCCGTTGAGAATAACAATCTTAGGGTCAATCGACTTAAGGTATTTCAATAATTCTTTGGCTTGACATCCATAGGTTCCTAAATGGACATCAGAAATAACGACTAAATCTAACTGCCTGGAATTTTTCATACTATAAAGAAAAACAAAGCACTGTTGAATTAGTACAACTAATTGAAAACGAATTATTAAGAAAATGTAAATGTAAAGTTGCCTTTTATGTTTATTGAAAAAAAGAAGGCTATAAAAGTTTATTTACTATTTAATTGCAATTTACAATCTAACTAATTAAATTTAGGTAAACTAAAACACTATATTATGAAAAAACTACTTTTTATTTTACTCCTGAGTTCAGGGGTTGTAAGTGCACAATGGTTCGAAAAAACATCTTGTAAAAAAAATGCATCAAAAATTGCAAATGCTGCTGTGGAGTCGATGGCGAATTTGGAATATTTGTCTGCAATGGGAATGGCAAAAGCAGCCCTTTTGATTGATCCAAATTGTGGGTGTGCTCAATTGCTTTTGGCGGCAATTAGTTCTCCTAATCCAAATTGGGGAAGTCAAAAATCAAAACTAGAAGCCATTGACTTTTCGGGTCTAAGTGCTGAAGAAAAATCATGGTATGGGTTTTTAATGGCTACTCGTGAAAATAGAGAAGCAGCTGGGAAAGCGGCTAGTGAAAAGCACCCCAACAGTCCCATTATGAATTTCCTAGCTACGAGTCCAACCAATATGAAATCCTTTAAAGATTTTGCTGAGAAATTTCCTAACCAAGCCTCTGCCGCTTATAATATGATGTCTTACGGTTATTTGAGAGGAGACTTTGGTGATCCTGACCAAGAGAGTGCCATGAAGTATGTTAAGCAATCGCAGCAAATGCACAATGGGCCCAATGCCTATGACTCTATGGCCGAGCACTATGCTAGTCTTGGGGATTACGAAAATGCATTAGCCCAAGAACTAAGGGCCATTGACTTTGCTACTTTCGGTTCCCCTTATGGGCAATATGCACAAAAGTATTATGCCAAGCTGAACGAAAAGGGCTTATCGGAACAATTAATGAAAATGCAACGTGAAGCGCAAGACGCGATTACAAATCAAGATTATGAATCCTTTTCAAAATTCGAGCATCCAGAAATAAACCATATTACGGGCGATTCTAATCTTTCTCCTTTTTATTCCTTTAATAAAGCTTCTTTTGAGGAGGAACCTGTTATTACATGGAATCGGTTCGATATGAATGACATGCAAGTCAATTATTCTCCTGACATGAAAACGGCTGTTCTTACATTTTATGGTGACGGAAGTTATGTCTTTAAAGCCACTAAAGAGGAGGTAGCTTACAGCACCAGAGGTTCTTCGGTATGGGTAAACACAAATGAAGGATGGAAAATTATGCACAGTTCGTGGGCTCCTAACAAAGACGGAAAAGGGATTCCACAATCCTAATATAAACCGAGAATTTTTAAGCCATAAAAAAGTCAACTCTGATGAGTTGACTTTTTTTTAGGACTATTTATATGTTTTACATCTAATTCCTATAAAATGGATTTACCTCTTTAGAAGGGTATTTTCGAGAAGAGCACTGAATAATAGCAATGCAATGGTGTTGAATTACAGTCAAAACTTCACAAACCCTTTTTTCATAGAATTTATGTCTTTTTGAAACAAGAGCCTAACCTAAGCTTTTATTACTGCAATTTCTGCCCATGCATTATAGGCCTCATTGAATTGAGCGTATTCTTCTGGAGAATATCCGTGCTCGCATGGCATAGAAATGTCCGCTCCATAGCTAAAAAGCAAACGCACCATTTCGGGTTTGTTTTTCATTGTAGCGTAAATTAAAAAGGTCTTCCCTTCGTAATAAGTGTTAAGGTCCAACTTTTCTTCTACGATGATTTGTTCGACCAAATCATAATTTTCACTTTCAATCGCCTGAAGTAAAATAGCACCATCGAAGGTGGATTGGTTGTTGGCATTTAAATTGTTTTGTCCGTAGAGTGATAAAACGAACAATAAGCTGATTGCATGGATTAAATTTCTAGCTGTAGACATAACGTTGATTTTTTATAGTGTAAAATTAGTCAATAAAAATCTCCGTTGTTATAAAAAATCCTGCACAACCCTTATTTTATTGAATTTATAACTTTTGCTCTGCCTTAAATTTATATTCCGATAACATTTCAATTTTTTTTTGCGAAATTAATAAAAGCAGCACCTCTGAGCGACTAAGAAATGGTGAAATTGCTTTAGGGTATAACCTTCACAATTTATCATCTATTTATGGTTAAATTTGATTTATGGTAAAAACCACTAACCGTTTCTTTGGGTTGCTTTTATGTTGGGTTTTTTTGTTCCCTTTGGCACAATGGCACAAACGGAAGCCCCTTTTTTAATTTTTGGACAACCCAATGTTGCCAATCAATCCAAAAGCTTTGTTTTTCAAGGAAATGTAAAAGAAGTTGCATCCAAAAAAAACCAACAGGATGTTAACTTGGTTTTTCCTGATTTAAAAAAAGGGGTGGTCACCGATGAAGACGGAAATTTCACCATCGAATTGCCCTATGGTATACACACCCTTCAGTTTGAGGCCTTGGGACTGGAGTCCCCCTCGATAAAAATAGGGCTTTACGCTTCGGTGAAACACAATTTTTACTTGCAAGAAAAAGCAGAGGAACTGGATGAGGTTGTTTTGCTCAATCGCCAAAACGATAATGTCGAAAGTGAAATGATTGGGAAATCGAGTTTAATGGCCGATGAGAGTAAAAACATCCCCCTAGTTTTGGGGGAACAAAACCTATTGAAAGCCGCTACCATTTTGCCTGGAATTTCATCTGCAGGAGAAGCTGCCAACGGGTTTAATGTAAGAGGTGGGAAGGCCGATCAGAATTTGATGCTGCTCGATCAAGCCGTGGTTATTAATCCCAATCACTTTTTTGGAATTTTTCAAGCCCTAAACCCTTTTGCCATTCAAAGCTTAAATGTGTACAAGGGGAACATCCCTATCGAATACGAAGGAAGAACTTCTTCCGTTTTTGAAATCAACACGAAAAAACCCAACGTAGAAGAATTTACAGGGGAGCTTTCCTTGGGGCCTATTACGGCGAATGCCTTATTGGAATTGCCTATCAAAAAAAACAAATCCGGGGTCATGTTGGGGGTGCGCTCTGCACATTCTGATTGGGTACTTAAACAGTTAAAAGACCCAAAATTAAAAAAGAGTTCGGCTTCTTTTTTACGATGTTATTCTTACCTATGAAAACAAGTTAGACGAAAATAACCAGCTTAAATCTACCCTCTACCACAGCAACGATCAGTTCAGCATTACTTCAGATTCGCTCTATCAATACAGCAACCAAATGGCTACGGTTAATTGGGCCCATAAAATCAACGAAAAAAATAACCTTAAAGTGGTGGCGAGTCATAGCGGCTATGCTTTTTCGATTCTTTATGACGGTGGAATTTCCAATAATTTTAAAAGTGAATTCGATTTATCGGTCCAAGCCCTAAAAGTAAAATTCAATAGTGAAGTGAATGAAAAGCACACGCTTACTTATGGGGCGAACCTTTCCAATTACACCATTACTCCTGGAAAAATCAATCCACTTTCCAGTACAGATTTAATTCGACCCACTCAGATTGCCGACGAACGCGCTTTGGAAGGCAGTCTTTTTATTGCGGATCGAATTTCATTTTCAGAGCGTTTTGTGCTCAACATAGGACTGCAAATGGCCTTGTATGGGGCGCTCGGCCCTTATAACGAGCGCACCTACCAAGCGGATTTGCCTAAAAGTGATTTATCGGTCATTTCCACCAATGCGATTCCTTCGGGTAGTTTATTTGCGCAGCGCTTTTTTCCCACCTATCGCATTTCGGGGAGGTACAAACTTTCCGATGCGGTTTCCATCAAATTTGCAGGCTTAAAAATTTATCAGTTTCTACACAGTTTAACCAACAACACCACGGCTTCTCCCATCGATACTTGGCGTATTTCAACGCTCCACTTAAAACCCCAAGAATCGCATCAACTTTCTCTTGGCTTTTTTGCCAATTTAAATTCTGCGGCAATTGAACTGAGTTTGGAAGGGTTTTATAAAACCCAAGCCAATTTGGTCGATTTTAAAACAGGAGCACAACTTTTCTTGAATGAATTTATAGAAACAGAAGTTTTGCAAGGAAAGGGAAAAGCCTATGGGGTAGAATTTTTATTGCGTAAAAAAGCTGGAAAACACACCGGGTGGCTTGGCTATACCTACGCGCGTTCGCTTATTCAGCTTGAAAGTGTTTTTTCGATTGAAGAAGTCAACAATGGCGCTTTTTTTCCAACCAATTACGACAAACCCCACGATTTGAGTTTTACTTGGAATTATGCCCTTTCCAATCGGATTAATTTTTCCTCCAATGTTTTGTATCAAACCGGGAGACCCATCACCCTCCCCAGTGGAAATTATATATTTAACGATGCAGAATACGTTTTATTTAGCAATCGAAATGCCTATCGAATTCCAGATTATTATCGGGTGGATGTCGCCTTAAACTACGCTCGAAAAAAACGTCAAAACAGAAAGTATGGGCTATCTTGGAGCTTATCGGTTTATAATATTTTAGGAAGAAACAATCCTTTTTCAGTTTATTTTATTTCCGAAAATGGCTCCATCGAAGGAAAGCAAAGTTCCATTTTTAACGTTCCCATTCCTTCGATGAACATTAACATCAGTTTTTAAATCATGTGTACAAGACTCATTTATCGTTCTCCTTTACTGATGCTTTTTGTAAGCCTTGTTTTTATGGGGTGTACTTCCGATTACGAATTCGAAAATCAATCGTTTGAAAACGTTTTGGTGGTCGATGGAATGATTACCAATTTGGTAAAAAAACTCCGCGTGGTTTTATCGAGATCTTACCCCTTTGGACAATCGACAAAACCAGAAAGAGGAGCACAGGTATGGGTGGAAACCGATGAGGGAGATCGTTTTCCTTTTGTGGAAAAAAGCGGAAGTTACTACGAAGCCGTTCAGCCTTTTGGTGCCCAAGCAGGAAAGAATTATTCCCTGAATATTCGTACGCTTGACGGTGACACTTACACCTCAAAGCCCATGGCACTTCCTCCTACCAGTGCTTTGGAACGTTTGTATGCAAAGCCCACTCTAAATGATTTGGACGAGCCGGGGATTGGTGTTTTTATCGATGCAGAAAGCCCCTCCAACGATGCGCGTTTGTACCGATTTGAATATGAAGAAACATACAAAGTAGTAGCTCCTCGCTGGACGCCCTACGATGCCATTGTTACTTTTGAAGGTTTTTCAACCTTTGAAACTGCCGTTATTTTACGCGAAACCGAAGAGCAAACTTGTTACGGGTTTCAGCCTTCAGAAAAAATAATGCTTCGATCTACCTTAAACCAAACCCTCGATCGTATCGATGAAGAAGAAATCCTTTTCTTGCCCATTGACAGCTCCAAGCTAATTTATCGTTATTCTGTTTTGGTGCGTCTTTTGGTAGAAAATCCAGAAACTTATACCTTTTTTGAAACCCTTAAAGGCTTGTCGGCAAAATCAGCCAGTTTTTTTAATTCCATTCAGCCAGGGTATTTGGCAGGGAACCTGCGTAGCTTAGAAAATGAAATGGAAAAAGTAGCTGGGTTTTTTCGTGTTTCTGCCGCCGCGGAAGAGCGTATTTTTGTTCAGCTGAACGATTATTATCCCGAAGCAGAAACCCCTCCATATTTTTATTATTGCGGTTTTGAAGCGCCCTCCGCAGAGGGTGGCAGGGGCAATAGGGCATTGCTCAATGCCATTTACGAAGGCACCCTACGGTTCTATGGTTACAATAGAGGAGAATATCCTGGCGGACCCTATATTATGGTAAGTGCTGCTTGTGGCGATTGCACGGTTTTGGGGAGCAATCGAATGCCCGATTTTTGGACACCTTAAACCTAATCTGAAATCCAGAGCGAAGTCCAATGCGGAAGGGAAGAAGCATTTTCAAATGGCGTAGTGGGGTGGTTTAAAAAACCAGAATTAAATAAAGTTTAATTAGAAGGTTCATTCACATTTTGAAAGAAAAAACGTTCGTAATCAAAAGGCTGCTCTGTCGTGGGGGTAAATTCAAAAAAGACCCCTCGAGGAACATTTTCCATATAGGCCCCTCGAAAAGCTCCGTTTAAAGGTATTTGCTCCAAGTAAATTCCATTTTCACCCGCATCTATGATGCTGCTGTTTTCTAGGGTAAACGAAGTGCTACTGTTGTTTGCATTCAGAAAAATTCCATTTTGGCCAGTGTTTTGAGCATACCAACGGCTCCCATTTCCTTTCCAAGACGCTTCAATCTGAAACGCATTTTTTTCTACTTCGGTAACCACCATGTCGTTCATATTCACTGTTCCTCCAACGATAGCCACGCCCCCTTCGTTGGTGTTGTTTATCCATACATGATCTATGCTGGTGTAGCTTCCTACCCCATAAAAAGTGAGGGCATTGAACGCATTTTCGTCGTCATAAGCAGCTCCGGTATGTTCGATTTTTAAATAGCGTAAATAGCCTGAACTGTCGATCATATCATTTCCACCATAAAAGTAATAACCCAGGGGGGAGAGTTCAGTTTCATTCGATGCAAGAGGTGCTTTTCCACAAAAGATTATCCCTCCCCAGTCCCCGGCTTCCGGTTGAGGGGCATTGGAAGAAATGGTTACAGGGCTTTGTTCATTTCCCCATGCAAAAAGATATCCTCCTTGGGCAACGGCGATGTAGGCGCCCACTCCAGCTTGTACTTTTAAGTGGGTGCCGGGGGGAGTTCTAGCGAAGCACCATCTCGAATAATAAGGGGGCCGGTGAGGATGTATTCGTACCTACTTTCGAGGGAAAGGCGCCGAAATAATTCTACATTGAGGTAGCGCACATTTAGGCACTCTCTTGAACATGAACCCCCGCAATCGAGGCCAAATTCATCGGGGTCTTGTATGCCATTTTCGCAGCGAGAGTTCCCCGTTAAATAACGATAATTGTTGTCTTGTCCACAAGAAAAAAGAAGTCCTGCAAGAAGAAATGCAAAAGCAAGTCGGGGGATTAAAAACGGTTTACCTTTTGTTTTCATTTTTAAAAAACTCAATCCGATCTTCTTTAATCACAATCACTTTCCTTTTGTAAAGAAAGCCAATCGCTTTTTTAAATGCTTTTTTACTCATTTCAAAACGCATTTTTATTTCCTCTGGACTACTTTTATCTGAAACCATAAGCACCTTTTCTTGTTTCAGTGCACTTACAATGCGATCGCAATCAGCATCAATAGCGTTTCTAAAGCCTTGTGGGCGAATGCTTACATCAATTTTCCCATCTTCCCGAATCATTTTTATGTATCCTATGCGTTCCTCTCCAATCGTGAGGGCTTGGTAAACGTCGTTCTCATAAAGCAAGCCTTGGGTGTGCTCATCGATTTTTACGTTATATCCCAAAGGTGTTTTTTTGAGGATGGTCATTTGAATTTGATCGCCTATGCTGTAGCTCATGAGATAGAAATATGGGTAAATATAACCTAAATCATTTTTGATAAGGGGGAAAAGCCGTCTTCAAGTTTAGTATTTTTGAAAAAAAAAGCGACATGAAAAAATTTGATGAAAAAAAATTGCGCGAACTCGCGGGCTGTTTCCCAACTGGTGTAACGGTGGTGACCACGGAAAATGAAGATGGCACTGTTCACGGCATGACGGCAAGTTCGTTTTTGTATGTTTCGATTTCTCCCGCCTTGGTTCTGTTTTCAGTAAAGAAAGAAAATCAATTGGCGCAGTTAATAGCTCCAGGAAAGCCTTTGGGAATTAGTGTGCTCACAGAAAGCATGATTTCGGAGAGCAATCACTTTGCAAAAATAGCCTTAATGGATCCGCCCCCTAGCTTTGAAAAACAAACCGATGTTTACGTACTTCCAAACGCACATGCGTGGTACCGTACCCAAATTTCGGAGTGCATTGAGGCAGGCGATCATTTTTTAGTGCTTTGCGAAGTAGTGGCATTTGAGGCTTTTCCAGAGCAAAATCCATTGGTTTACTATCAAGGTTATAAAACGGTAAAGTAAGCCGCACTTTGGTTGGTATAAATTTCTGTATATTCGTTTAACTAAATCATACCTACCCATGCAATACGCCAACTTTAACGAATTTAAAGTCGCTGAAGGGCTCACCTTTCCGCCTACAGATTGGCTGGAAGTTACCCAAGAAATGATCAATCATTTTGCCGATGCTACCCACGACCATCAATGGATTCATACCGACGAAAAACGTGCAGCTGAAGAATCCCCTCTTAAAAAAACAATAGCCCACGGATTTTTGTCATTGTCGCTGATCACCAAATTTTTGTCTGATGCGGTGCAGGTTCAATCTTTAAAAATGGGCGTGAACACTGGCTTAGATGCTGTTAAGTTTTTTCACCCTGTGGTTGTTGGGAGTTTTTTGCGGGGAATTGTTTCCATTCCTTCGATTGAAGATCAAAAATTGGGGGGATTAAAAATTACATGGAAAATTAAAGTGGAAATTAAAGATGTAAAAAAACCGGCCTGTATTGCCAGTATGACTACCCTTGCCTATGAGTAATTCTTCTGTTTTGTGGGACAAAGCTTCTCTCATTGAAGCTATAACCACCCATCACCATGCTTTTTTAAACGCTATTGCCGAGTTGCCAGAGGAAGCATTTACCTATTCTTGGAATGGAAAATGGACACCAGCTCAGCAATTGGTTCATATCACAAAATCGGTTCAGCCGGTGCGCTTTGCCTTCGCTTTACCCTCTTTTTTGTTGAGGTTTTCTTTTGGGAAAACCAATCGCCCAACCGCTTCTTATGACGCTGTGGTGCAAAAATACCAAAAGGCCTTGACGAAAGTAACGCGAGCCGCTCCAAAACAGTTTCAACCCAAATCCATTTCATATTCACAAAAAGAGCAAGTGTGTTTTTCGTATAACAAAGAAGTGCAACGCTTAAAAAAAGTGCTGGCTCAGTTCGATGAAAACGCCCTGGATACCTATGTGCTGCCACATCCCTTGGTGGGCAAATTAACGCTAAGAGAAATGGTTTTTTTCACGATCTACCACGTTCAGCATCATCATCGTATTACCAAAGAGATTTTGGAAAATGTTCCTTTAGTAGAATAAAAAACGTACATTTGTTTTAGATTTGTTTTTAACAAAAACAGATAATGTTGTGTTGATTGCACCTCGGTGCAATTTGGTTTGTAGAAAAACCAGTGAAGAGCTTTCCGTAATTGGAGGGCTTTTTTTTGTTTCGGTTCCTTCCCTTTTACAAAACGTATTCTGCTTATTGGTTTTTGTTCTGTTCCGTGCTTTGTTTTTCGTCTGAAGAAAATTCCACTCTTGCTTTTATCTTATTTTGCTGTAGGGTAGGGGGTATTTTATCGATTAAGGCATCGATTTGCTGTTCGGTAATGTTTTCAGGAACGGCGATATGCACTTTTATTTCGGAAGGAAACCGAATGGCCACACAGCTAGAAAAAAGACAAGAAACTAAAAAAAGAATAAGAAAGTTTTTCATGATGTATATCTTTGTTTACATAAAAGGATAAAGAATAATCCGTTTGTTACACCTCATTAAAAACAACGAGTGTTTTGGAAGAAAAAAAACCACATATTTTCAGAAAAGCGGCCGGCCCCATTGTGGTTATCGGCGATGTAAAATTAACCGACGAAGCGGGAAACCCACTTGACCATGGTCCCCGTTTTTCGTTATGCAGCTGTGGAAAGTCGCTCAATATGCCTTTTTGTGACGGCGCGCATAAAGCTTAGGTCGAACTCATATCCTTCTATTCAACGTTGTCTTTCCCTTTTTTATAAAAGGGTATTGGAGTGATTATTATATCAAACCAAATTTTTCTTCTTAAGGAACTATTTTATTGGGAACAACTAATCATCGTCAACGGAAATCCATTTTGTGTTTTTGTATGCCTTTTCATAAGTTAAATCACCTGTAAATGTGGACATTTACTTGTCCCAATTTCAACTTTTCTTCTACAATGATGACATATTGGACCACTAAATTGAGTTGAAGTATTTGTTCCCGATATTACATTTATTCTACCTTTTGAGTTTTCATACAAATGCCATCCTCCAACTATTATTAAGGAAATCCATATTATTAGGTCAATTCCTAAATCATCTAAATTATATAGTATACCGAGCATGCCCCCAAGAAGGAATATGATCCCAATTACCCTTTGACGCTTTTGCAATTTCTTTTTTTCTTCTTTATCCATAATTAGTTTTATTCTTACAATATAAAAAACACTATAATACTTGTAATAAGTAGTGCGAAACAATAACACACTCTATGTACTAAAATTAACAAATATTATGGAACAAATAAAGGAACACGAAATAGATGGTTTAATCCAAACCATGAGAGAATCAGATATGTGAAACAACGAAAAAATGAACCTGATTCAGAGGTACAAAAGAACGGTACAACTTTAGGCAAAGAGATGTATAAAAAAACCCTTGATAAAAAATCAAGGGTTTTTTCGTGGTACCTCCAGGAATCGAACCAGGGACACAAGGATTTTCAGTCCTTTGCTCTACCAACTGAGCTAAGGTACCTCTGTTGTGGGTGCAAATATAATGTCCTTTTTTATTTACAACAAATCTTAGGACAAAGAAAAGTTTCAATTCTCATTTTGATTAAGTTTGTACATGCACTTAATCATAGATGTTGGAAATACCTATTGCAAGTACTACCTCTTTCAAAACACAAAGCAAATTGAAAAGGGAAAGGTGGAAGATTTTTATGCGTTAAAAAAAAATCCAGCCCTTCTATCGGCACAGGTTGAGAAAGTTATTTTTTCCGATGTCAGTGGCACAATCAACCTCGAAGACCTACAGCAGCTTTTTCCTGAAAAAGCGTGTTATGATGCTGCTCAATTGAATCTGCCTTTTGACAATCAATACCAAACCCCAAAAACAATGGGTTCCGACCGAATAGCCTTGGTGGCTGCGGCTGTAAAACGATATCCCAAAAAAAACGTGCTTATCATTGACGCAGGGTCCTGCCTAACGTTCGATTTACTCACCGAAGAAAACACCTATTTGGGCGGGGGAATTAGTCCGGGTTTAGCCATGCGATTCAAAAGCTTACACCAATTTACAGGGAAGCTGCCTTTGGTTGCTTTATCTACCGATCCTCTCTTGTGGGGAAACAGCACCATTGCTTCCATAGCAACGGGTGTTTATCGCGGTTTGGTTCACGAAATAGACGGGCAAATTAGCGACTACAACCATCAGTTCCCCAATTTAACAGTTATTTTAACAGGAGGGGACGCTCAACGTTTGTCTAAAAGTTTAAAAAGCACCATATTTGTCGCACCCAATTTTTTAGCAGAAGGATTGGATTACTTGTTGCATTTCAATACAGACAAAACTTGAAAACGTTTTACACTCTAATCATTCTATTCACCGTTTCCACGCTAACAGCTCAAAACAGCACGGCTTCTCCCTATTCTCTTGGAGGATTGGGCGACGTAACCTTTCGCGGGAATGCGGTTAACCGACTAATGGGGGGATTGAGTGCTTATTCCGACTCCATCCATGCCAATTTAAATAATCCGGCCAGTTTGGGGGAATTAAAGTTGACGACATTTTCGGTTGGAATGAATTATAAAAGTACCCAACTCGGTACTACCGAAACCAATGAAGAAGTGCAATCGGGAGCCTTAGACTATATCTCGGTATCGATTCCCACCAAGCGCTTTACTTTTGGGTTTGGAATTTTACCCTATTCCTCAGTGGGCTATCAACTTCAATCCATTACAGAACTTGAAGAAGACGATATTATTCTGAATCGTTATGAAGGTAAGGGCGGCATCAACAAAACTTTTTTCTCCCTAGGCTTTCGTCTCTTTAAAGGCTTTAACCTAGGAGCAACAGCCAATTATAATTTTGGAACCATTAGTACAGAATCTTCTCAGCAACAAAGCGATATTGATTTTGGTACTTTTTTAAGCAACGAATCCAACCTCACAGGCTTTGATTTCACTTTTGGGTCGCACATCAAAATACCGCTTTCAAAAACATTCCAGGTCGATCTTTTTGGAACCTATCGTCCAGAACATGATCTGAAATCTAAAAACGAACGCACTTACTTTACTCGTTCGGTAACCACCCAAAACCTCGGAGCTTTCCAAGTGGTGGATCTCAGTGAAACGGGACTCGACGAATTGACACTCACCATTGGAGAAAAATACGAAGGGGGAATGAGTTTCGGAAAAGATAAAAAATGGATGCTCGGCGGACAATATACACAAATAGCCTCGGGTAACTTTGAAAACGCCTTTATCCAACTCAACAATATTGCGTACGAAAATGCCACACGCCTTTCGGTTGGTGGATTTTTTATTCCCAACTATTCTTCCATCACAAGTTACTGGAAAAGAATTGCTTACCGTTTCGGATACCGAGAAGAAGTTACGGGAATACGAATTAATGACACCTCGCTAGAAGAAACTGGCATATCCTTTGGTGTAAGTTTACCGTTGGGTGGTTTTTATAGCGCCTCCAACGTGTCGGGCTATTCCAATTTAAATATTGGGGTGGAGCTTGGCGAAAGAGGAGTAAACACCGCAGGCTTGGTGCGAGAGCGCTACTGGGCACTACGGGTTGGCTTTTCGCTAAACGATTTATGGTTTATTAAAAGAATTTACAATTAAGATTAAATAGAGAAAAACATGAAAACCTTTGTACAAGTCTTCTTTACGTTTTTTGTAGTGGCTTTAACTTCTTTACAAGCCCAAAACAATCAGGAATGCATTCAGAACTTATCCATTTTTGCCGAAAATGCAAAAGTGAAAAACTACGACGCCGCCTACTCACCATGGTTAGCCGTGCGTACTGAATGTCCTTCCCTCAATGTTGCAATATACTTTTATGGCGAACGCATCTTAAAAGATCGTTACAAAAAGGCCGCGGGAGAAGATAAAGCAGCTGCCGGGGCTGAATTACTCGGTCTTTATGACGATTGGATCACCTATTTTCCTACAAAAAAAGGGAAGAATAAAGTAGGGGATATTCTTTCGAGCAAAGCCCAAAATATGATTGATTTAAAGATGGGAGAAACTGCTGAGATTTATGCCATTTTCGATAAAGCATATACCGAAGATGCAGCAAGTTTTACCAACCCAAAACGTCTTTACAATTATTTCAAAACACTATACGATTTGTATAAAGCTGGAAAGGCTGACGTAACTACAGAAATGCTGTTCAATAAATACGAAGAAATTTCTGAGAAATTTGAGGTAGAAGGAACCAAACTCGCTAAAGGTCTCGACAAATTGATTAAGAAAGAGGAAAGCGGAGCTGCCCTAACGACGAAAGATTTGAAAAGACGTCGAGTGTATGGCGTAAATTCCAATGCCATTGGTGTTTTTCTAAAAAACCTAGATGCCATTATTTCTAAAGAAGCAAGTTGTGAAAACTTAATTCCGCTCTATCAGCGCAATTTTGAAGAAAATAAAACCAATACAGTGTGGTTAAAACGTGCTGCCTCACGAATGGACAGCAAGGAGTGTTCCGATGATCCCTTGTTTGTTACTCTTGTAGAAGCGCTTCACGGGTTAGATCCCTCGGCCGACTCTGCCTACTATTTAGGATTGTTAAACGACAAGCAAGGAAAAAGCGAAGAAGCATTGCAATACTATGAAGAGTCAATTGCTTTGGAAACCGATCCGTATAAAAAAGCTAAAATTTTATACAAAATTGCCTTGAAATTTAAAGATCGTGGACGAAAGTCTACTGCTCGTAAATATGCGCGCAAAGCCCTTGGTTTCCAACCCTCTTTAGGAAAAGCATATTTGCTAATTGCCAACCTTTATGCCAGCAGTGCCAACGATTGTGGAAACACCCAATTCGAAAAACGCGCCGTCTATTGGTTAGCAGCCAACACCGCTCGAAAAGCGGCAAATGTGGATGCTTCCATTAAAAAAGCAGCACTTAAAGCAGCCAATAGTTATGCGGGAAGAGCCCCGAGTAAAACGGATATTTTTACTGAAGGGAAAGAAGGTTCGAGTGTTCAATTTGATTGTTGGATACGAACAAGCGTAAAAGTTCCTAAACTTTAAAATGCACACTTCTTCCATCAAATATTTATTAATGGTTACTGTTTTGGCAGTAACCTTTTTTTATTCTTGTGACAACGGGAGAAAGGAGGCCATTCAGCAAAGCGAACCCACTGGAGAGCCTCTTGCCATTGCCTACAACATCAGAATGGTGTATACCGATTCTTTGAAGGTAAAAGCCATTTTAACCGCTCCTGTTCATTACGATTACACCAATTTATCGTTGAATTATTCCGAATTTCCTGAAGGATTAAAAGTCATCTTTGTCGATGAATTTGATCGGGAAAATACCATTACAGCCGATCGGGGTATTCTCTACAATGCCACCTCCATTATTGATCTCCAAGGAAACGTTGCCTTAAATGCCAGCGATGGCAGTCAACTCAATACAACACAACTCTATTGGGATGCAGAAGCAGAATGGATTTTTACAGAAAAAGAGTTTCGTTTCACCAACCTCGATTATGATGTTGAGGCCACCCGATTGGATACCAATAAAGAATTCACTAAATTTAATACGGGCAAGCTCACTGGAACAGTAGCTGTTCAAGAAGAAAATAACAAAGAATGAATCGTTTTCGCATTTCAGAAATTCTATACCTCGTCATTGCTGTCATTTCAGTAAAAGAAGCCTTTCAATTATGGGAGGTTCGTCCCAACAAGGCGTATTTATTTGTCGGTTTTGCCTTGCTTGCTGTGTTTATGTTCTTTTTTCGTAGGCATTACAGAAAAAAATTTAATCGTCGAAAACCCTAAATGGATTCTTCCGAAAGTATTATTCTGATTTGCCTTTTGCTTTCTGCATTTTTTTCAGGGATGGAAATTGCATTCATTTCTTCCAACCGCGTGTTTTTAGAAATAGAAAAAAACAAGGCCAACTTCAATGCCAAAATTCTAGAATACATTACCCAAAATCCGTCGCGCTTCATTACCACCATGTTGGTAGGGAATAATATTTCACTTGTGATTTACGGTATTTTTATGGGTGAAAAAATCATTCAACTCTTTTTCCCAGAAGCTTCTTCATCCGAACTTACGCTGCTTATTTTATTTTATCAAACTTTACTTTCTACAGGGATTATTTTGATCACTGCTGAGTTTTTACCCAAAGTTTTTTTTCAATTATACGCCAACCAATTGGTGAAGTTTTTTGCCCTTCCGGCCGCGATTTTTTACACCCTATTTGCCCCCATAACTTCCTTTGTTTTGGTGCTTACTAATGGACTGTTGCGTTTGTTTTTTAAAAGTGGAAGTCAAGAAATCGAGCTTTCCTTTTCCAAAATAGAATTGGGTAACTACATTAATGAACAAGTCGAAGGGGTGGAAGACAAAGAGCAGCTGGATGCCGAAATCCAAATTTTCCAAAACGCGCTATCCTTTTCGGGGGTGAAAGTACGTGAAGCCATGGTTCCCCGAGCAGAAATTATAGCCTTGGAAAAAAACAAATCCATTGAAGACCTGGCCGAACTTTTTGCATCTACAGGCTTTTCTAAAATCCCCATTTACGACGGAGATATCGATGATATCATCGGATTTGTCCATGCCTTCGAAATGCTAAAACAACCTCAATCGATCAAACAAATTCTCCTTCCTGTAGAGTTTGTGCACGAACCCAATTTGGTTCATGATGTACTCAATAAACTCACGCGAAAACGAAAAAGCCTAGCGATTGTTTTGGATGAATATGGAGGAACAGCAGGTTTACTTACCATAGAAGACATTGTGGAAGAATTGTTTGGAGAAATCGAAGACGAGCACGATACCGTCGATCATATTGAAAAGCAAATCCAAGAAAATCATTTTGAATTTTCGGCCCGTTTGGAAATTGACTACCTCAATACCACCTACGATTTGTCGTTACCCGAAGATGAAAATTATGAAACCCTTGGCGGATTAATTGTTTTTCATACCGAAGAAATTCCCAAAGAAGGTTTGGTGTTGCAACTCGAAAATTATCGCATTACAGTAAAGGAAGTTTCTTCCACAAAAATTGAGCGCGTCGAGCTAGAATTCACAGCTGATTAAACACAGATTTTTTGCTCTTTAGCGGTATTGTCAAATGATACATTCTCGTTTTTATTATTGGCGAGGAAGTTGTACTTTCGCAATCAATATCTTAAAACCAATAGAATGGCCATACTAGGTAAAATAAGACAACGATCCTTTTTTCTTATCCTTGTCATCGGACTTGCCTTATTCGCATTCGTGATTTCGGGTGCTTTCGGAAATGGAGCTGGAGATACCGGTCCAAACAAACCTCTTGGGGTAGTAAATGGGGAAGAAATTCCCGTAGAAAACTTTCGCCTCATGGTAGATCAAACCGAGCGTGCCTACGGTTTCTCTACCCTTCAAGCAGTAGAAAGTGTTTGGAATCAGTATGTTCGCAATGAACTTTTTACTTCCCAATATGAAATCCTCGGAGTAGATGCAGGGAAAGAGCAAATCGAACAAGTGGTTTCCTCTACAGAATCCATCATTACCGACGAGCGCTTTATCAACGAAGCAGGTTTTTTTGATTTTGGTCTTTTTACCGATTTCATTGCTCAAATGCGCGATACCAACCCTCAAGCCTACGAAACTTGGAAACAACAAGAAGCGGGAATTATCGCTTCTGCACGTGAGGGAATTTATTTTGACTTGATCAAATCGGCGACCACAATTACCGAGCAGGAAGCAAAAATGCAATATCATCTTGAAGCCGATAATGTGGATATGAACTTTGTTCAAATTCCTTACGAGAGCATTCCAGATAGCCTTGTTCCTGTTTCCACTTCGGAAATCAATGCTTACATTAAAAAGCATCCAAAAAAATACGACCGAGAAGCTTCACGTGCAATGCAATATGTAGCCTTCTTAGAATTGGCAACAGCAGACGACGAAGCACAGATTCGTAAAAACCTTGAAGGCCTTATCGAAGACCGAATTGAATACAATGATGTTTCTAAATTGACCGATACCGTAATTGGATTTAAAAACACAAAAAACTTGGCCGATTTTATTGATCGCTATTCAGAGGAAAGTTTCGATTCCACTTACATAGCCAAAGGGAAATTGCCTGGGGAATACGCCGAGATTTTAAGTCAATTGGAAATCGGTTCTGTTTTTGGTCCGTACAAAGACATCAATGCTCTAAAAATTTCAAAATTACTCGACCGTAAGAAAAATGCAAACATCCGAGCTAGCCATATCCTTATCGCCTACGAAGGTGCTAAAGGAGCACAGCCAGGTGTAACGCGTTCGAAGTCGGAAGCCTACGAATTAGCTAATGATTTATACCGTCAGGTAAGAAGAGATAATAGCAAATTAGGTCCTCTAGCACTTCAATATTCCGATGGACCTAGCCGAAATATGGCGGGTAGCTTGGGTTACTTTAAAGAAGGCGACATGGACCCTACCTTTTTCCAATATGTTAACAAAAATAGAGTAGGTAAGCTAGGCGTTATTTCTACCGATTTTGGTTTTCACGTGGTTAAAATAGAAGACAAACAAGATTTAGTATTGCTTGCCAGTGTAAGTCAAGCCATTGTTCCTTCTAGCGAAACCTCAAACCGAGTTTTTAAAGAAGCAACACAATTTGAAATGGCTTCTTTAAGTGGTAATTTTAGAGCACTTGCAGAAGAAGGCAACTACATAGTTCGCAATGTTCCAAGTGTGCGTGCATTAGACGAAAATCTCCCAGGTTTACCTGAGCAACGTTCTATCGTTCAATGGGCATTTTCTGAAGATACTGAAGAGGGTGCAATAAAAAGATTTAACCTTTCTTATGGAGGTTATGCTATTGTGCAAATGACCAAAGCACGCGAAGCTGGACTAGCTGCTGCCGAGGAAGTTGCCGATGAAGTAGCGCGTATTCTTCGCAGAGAGAAAAAGCCCAACTGATTATAAAAAACAATGCAGACGCTAATTCCCTAGAAGATTTAGCGGCTAAAAACAGCGTTGAGGTTATCGAAGCTAGTGCAGTAAACCAAAAAAGCGGAACGCTTGTTGGGGCAGGTTTTGAACCTTATGTAGTGGGTGCAGCGTTTGGATTAGAAGAAAATAAAATTTCTGGCTTTATTGAAGGCAACAAAGGCGTTTATAAAATGCTTGTTACCGCTAAAAAAACAGCTGAAGATTTAGAGAATTACAGTGCCTATGCTCAACAACTCTCTACTATGGCTTCCAGCCAATTGGTATTGAATATCATCAACGCCCTCGAAACTTCGGGCGATATTGAAGACAACAGAGCACTCTATTACTAAACGGAAGTTTAAGCGTATTCAAAAGCCTTAATGTTTTAACATTAGGGCTTTTTTTATGCTTTAATAAAATCGGAAAAAGGAATCACAGTCGTGTATCCTTTAGCATCAAAATAGGCAGATGTGCTTGCATTTCCCGAAGCCAAAATAAAATCGCCACCCCACGCGCCAAGGCTTTTGAGTTGTCCTTCAAAATCAGCAAACAAACGTTTTTGAACAGAAGCTTCTCCGAGTAGGGAAGAAAGAAGGTCCTCATGTTCCTTTAAAAGGGCATCAAATTCTTTTTGATTATTGGATTGACAGATGCGTTCACCAATTTCTGCAATGCGCTTTTTAGTATCCGAGCTCGCTTTTTTCTTTTTTGAAAAACCGGCAATGGCGTCGCTGCTTTTTCTTTTTTCATTGAGGTGAACAAAGAAAAGATTTTCTGAAAAGGAGGGCTGAAATTCCACCTTTTCTATTTTAGGGTGGTATTTGTCTCTTTCGTAAAAAAGCGGACAGCCGTGTTGTGCAACCGCAATATCGTACCCACTACCTCCCATGGTTAAGTCAAGAAGTTCGTATGGGTTTATAACAAGCCATTGGGCAAGGTTATGCACAAAAGTAGACGAAGAGCCCAAGCCCCAATTTTGAGGAAATTCTAGAAATGATTCAATACAGAATCCAGATGGAAACTTCTGCGGTGCAAGGCTTAGCATGATGTTGAAAAGCTGTTCTAATTGGTGAACAACCGATGGGTGAGTGTGCTTGGCATCTTTTAACTTCCCGTCCAGACTAAAGGTACAGTCCACCCAACATTGATTATCTTCCGTATAGCTTTTCCACACCACCTTGTTTTCTGGCGTAGGAGATACACGCATTTTTTGTCCCTTTTGGGTAGGCAAGGCCAATCCTTTAACCCCTTCGAGTACAAGGTATTCTCCTGTGAGTAAAATTTTCCCGGGACTATAAAATTCCATTTAGCGAAGCGAATTAATAAGGTCTACCACGGCAGCATGTGTCACCGTATGGTCTTTAAAATAGGTGATCGCTTTTTCTTTTTCCAAAGCGGTCGCATTCATTTGATTTAAAATATTGAGCAAATGCATTTTCATATGCCCTTTTTGAATCCCAGAAGTAATCAATGAGCGAACTGCACCAAAATTCTGCGCCAACCCTGCTGCAGCTACAATCTGCATCAATTCCTTGGCGGAGGGCTGCCCTAAAAGTTCCATGGACCACTGCACCAAAGGATGTAGTTTGGTTAAACCGCCAACAGTTCCAAGTGCGAGGGGGAGTGTAAGTTCGAAATGAAAATCTTCGTCTTCGATATAGGCTTTTGACAAACTGCTGTACTGACCCGATTTTGCCGCATAGGCATGTACTCCGGCTTCCACCGCTCTAAAGTCATTACCGGTTGCTAGCACCACTGCATCCACTCCGTTCATGATGCCTTTGTTGTGGGTAACAGCGCGATAGGGTTCAATCTCAGCGATTTTGACTGCACGCACAAATTTTTCAGCAAATTCCAATTTGGACATTTCCTCTTCTTGCGCTAAATCGGATACCGAACAACGAACACTGGCCTTGGCTAAACAGTTGGGCACATAATTCGATAAAATGCACATGATGATTTCAATCTCTTTTTCGGCAGATGAAAATTGAGAAGCGTTTGCCAAATAATGGCGAAAGCGCTTGGCCATAGCCTCCAAACAACTGTTGATAAAATTGGCACCCATCGAATCCACAGTAAGAAAACGAACATGCAGCTGATAATAATTTTTCAAGGCATCGGTTCGGTCGCGTAAGCTGATGTCTTGAATTCCACCCCCTCTTTTCTCCATATTGGAAGTGATGGTACTCAAATCGTTCTTCAAGTCGGAAGCGATGTCAGCAACAAAATTTTCCAGTTTTATTTTATCTCCAGTATAGCTGAAGTGAATTTGTCCGATCTTTTCTTCGCCAAGAATTTCGGTTCTAAACCCACCGCGGTTGCCCCAGTATTTAGCTGCTTTTGCAGCGGCAGCAACCACTGAACTTTCTTCAACGGCCATGGGAAGCGTATAGGTTGTGTTGTTGATTAAAAAATTGGGTGCAACCCCTAAAGGCAAATAAAAGTTAGAAACGGTGTTTTCTATAAAGTCATCGTGGAGTTGTTGCAACTTTTCGTCCTCATTCCAGTACTGAGTCACCTGTTTTTTAGCGTTTTCATCCTGATGAAAATGGGTTGCTAAAAGCCAATTTATTTTTTCTTCTTTTGTGAATTTGGAAAATCCTTTAACCATAGATGCCATTGATAGCAATTTTAGACAAAGATACTATTTTTAAAAACCCTAAAAATTTGTGAAACGATTTACAATGCCACTAAAAAATCATTAATTTGCTAGCTAATAACCTTTGAGAAAGAAACACATATTATCTTACTATATTCTTTTTTTTGCTGCTTTTTCGATGCAAGCCCAAGAAAAGACTTTGACAAATGAAGCCATTTGGAACTGGGAGTTTACTCAAAACACCCTTGAGTCAATTCACCCTTTAACCGAGCAAAGTGCCTACACGGTTTTAAAGTAAATTATTCCGAGCGAACGTCTAAAATCGTTTTGTACGATTATGCCACGGCCAAAGAAATTGATGTTTTAGTAGATGCTTCCCAGTCGGCAGCCATTCCCTTTTTTACAGGCTATACCTTTTCCAAAGACGAAAAGAAAATTTTGTTAGAAACGCAAGTCGAACCCATTTATCGTCGTTCGAAACGCGCCTCCTACTATGTTTATGATCTTGAAACCAAAACGATTGACCTTTTGTTTGGAGAAAAAGTCCAAGCTCCCCTCTTTTCGCCCGATGCTTCTAAAGTGGCCTTTGTTTTTGAGCGTAATCTCTATGTCAAGGATTTAAAGCAGAATGCAATAATGCCCCTTACCAATGATGGGAGCGAAGACATCATTAACGGATTAACCGATTGGGTTTACGAGGAAGAATTTGGCTTTGTTCGTGCCTTTGATTGGGATGCAGAAAGCAACGCCATTGCCTACCTGCGTTTCGATGAAACTTTAGTGCCTACTTTCTCAATGGACATTTATGGTAAAGCACTTTATCAGTTTCCTTACACCTTTAAATACCCGAAAGCAGGGGAAAATAATTCCATTGTAAGTCTGCACTTACATCAATTGGCTTCGGGAGAAACCAAAGCCATCAACTTAGGCGATGAACCTCCTCATTATATTCCTAGAATACAATTCAATCCTCAAGACAATCGTCTTTTTATTCAAACAGTAAATCGTTTACAAAACGAATTGAAGTTGTGGGCTTACACCGTGGAAACTAGCAATGCTGAAGTATTGTTAAAAGAAAGTTCAACCACCTATGTGGATGTACACGACAACCTTCGGTTTTTACCCCAAGGGGATTTTATTTGGAGCAGCGAGCGAAGTGGCTACAACCACCTTTATCATTACAAAGGCGATGGAACTTTAAAACGACAAATTACAAAAGGGCCTTGGGAGGTAACCCGTTTTTTTGGAATTCATCCAAAAACAAAAGAAGTTTATTACGCTTCAGTTGAAAAAAACACCATTGGCCGTTCTCTTTTTTCAATTGGAATAAATGGGAAGAAAAAAAGATTGTTGAGTCCTGAGAATGGAACCAATGGAGCTGCCTTTAGCGCCGATTTTAAATACTACATCCACACTTATGAAGATGCACATACCCCACGTATTTATACGTTGAGATTAACCAAGGACGCTTCTTTAGTTCGCCCGATTGAAGACAATCAAGAATTGGTGGAAAAAGCCAAAGATTACGGTTTAGTCAAAAAAGAATTTTCGACCCTCAAAGTCAATGGGGAAGATTTGAACATGTGGATCATGAAACCTGCAGACTTCGATCCGGAAAAAACATATCCGCTATTCATGTTTCAATATTCTGGACCAGGTTCACAAAGTGTTGCCGACCGTTGGCATTCTATGCGCGATTTATGGCATCAAGTCCTTGTTCAAAAAGGATATATTGTTGCTTGTGTGGATGGGCGTGGAACCGGTTTTAAAGGCACCGCTTTTAAAAAAGTGACCTACAAGCAACTTACTAAATTCGAAACGGAAGATCAAATTGCCGCAGCAAAGCAACTAGGGGAATTACCTTATATTGATGCTTCTCGAATTGGGATTTGGGGATGGAGCTATGGTGGCCACATGGCGACCAATTGCATTCTAAAAGGAAACGATGTTTTTGAAATGGCAATCGCAGTTGCCCCCGTAACCAATTGGCGCTTTTATGATACCATTTATACGGAACGCTTTATGCGTACTCCTCAGGAAAATCCAACGGGATACGATGACAATTCCCCCCTCAATTATGCCCACCTTTTAAAAGGGGATTATTTACTCATTCACGGATCGGGAGACGATAACGTGCACGTGCAAAATACCATGCGCATGGTGGAAGAATTGGTGCAAGCCAACAAACAATTCGAATGGATGATTTATCCCGATAAAAACCACGGGATTTACGGTGGCAACACCAGTCTACACCTCTACAATAAAATGACTAAATTCATTGAAGACAAACTTTAAACCAAAAGAAGAATGACTACCCATACTCAAAAAGAGCCCACTATGCTAGGGCACCCTAAAGGTCTTTTTTATTTATTTTTTGCTGAACTCTGGGAGCGATTTAGCTTTTACGGAATGCGGGCGTTGCTCACCCTTTATATGGTCAACGTAATTTTTGAAGCCCTTGCCACACGTGATATGGCCGCTGCGGCGGTTTATGCTTCTTACGGTTCCTTGGTTTATGCTTCTACTGTTATAGGTGGACGTATTTCCGATTCCCTTCTCGGGTTTCGTAAATCGATTATGTTGGGGGAGTCCTCATGGCTTTAGGGCATTTTGTATTGGCCATTGAATACGACATCACCTTTTACTTGGCCCTAGGACTAATTGTTGTGGGGAATGGTTTTTTTAAGCCCAATATTTCCACTTTTGTGGCCGCCCTATACAAAGAAAATGACCCCCGAAAAGACGCTGGATTTGTGATCTTTTATATGGGAATAAATATCGGAGGATTTGTAGCGCCCTTGCTTTGCGGATGGCTTGGAGCAGCCTATGGATGGCATTATGGTTTTGGATTGGCAGGTATTGGAATGCTAACGGGTTTAATTTTCTTTTGGCAAGGAATTCAAGCCGGTGTATTTGGTAACAAAGGTCTTCCTCCCGCACCCGAAAAACTAACCAAAAAAATAGGTTTTTTATCACAAGACCAATGGGTTTCCCTCTTGGCCTTTTTATCGGCTCCTATCATTGCTTTTTTACTTTCTTCTTACGAAGCAGTCGCTGGGGGTAATTCTCCTTTTGGCGATCAAAATGCAGTGAATATTTTGTTTAAAGCCATCGGAATAGTGGTGGCGCTCTATTTAATCAGCATTCTTGTAAAAGCAACTGTAGAAGAACGTAAAAAGCTCATTGTGGCCATTTTTATTACCGTTTTTATGACTTTGTTTTGGGGCTTTCACGAACTCTCTGGAAGTGTAATTACACTTTTTGCCGATCGTAATGTAGACTTAACTTTAATGACTGCTTCGCAGACCAACGCACTCAATTCGATGTTCATTATCCTTCTATCGATTCCAATTTCCTTGCTTTTTACTTATCTCAGTAAAAAAGGGTTGAACCCAAGAACACCTTATAAATTTGGAATTGGATTATTGTTGGCTGGAATTAGCTTTTATGTGTTAAAAATAAGTGGGGAATCGGCCAATGCTGAAGGTTTAGTTCCTTTCCATTTTCTTCTAATCATGTATTTCTTAATTTCTATTGGAGAGCTTTTTATGTCGCCAGTAGGTCTGTCTAAAATCACCGATTTATCGCCCAAGCGAATTGTCGCTTTTATGATGGGAATCTGGTTTCTTTCTTCTTCCTATGCGTTTCAGTTGGTCGGTTTTATCGGTAAACAACTCGCAGTTGAAAGTTCAGATGCAACGGTGTCTGGGTTGGTTTCTTTGCCCGTTTATATCGATGGGTTTTCTTTGATTTCCAATTACGCCATTGGGGCAGGGGTTATCGTTTTACTCATTTCTCCTTTGTTGAATAAATTGATGGGAGATGTACACTAATAGCAGCATGATGAAAACGTATTTAAGTTTCTTATTTTTTGTTTTTACTGTAGGTCTTTCAGCCCAAGAAATCCAGTGGATGTCGCTCCCCGAAGCGCTTGAAGCACAAAAAAAAGAGCCTAAGAAAATCTTTATGGACGTATACACCAAATGGTGTGGCCCCTGCAAATTACTCGACCGAAACACTTTTGCTAATAAAGATGTAGCTCGTTATATTTCTACCCATTTTTATGCTGTAAAATTCAATGCTGAAGGAAATGAAGAAATTAATTTTTATGATCGCAAGTACACCAATCCCAACTATGATCCAAAGCGAAAAGGAAGAAATGCGACCCATCAATTCACACAGTTTTTAGGGATTTCGGGTTACCCCACTATGGTGTTTTTTAGTGAAGACGGCGATCCCATTATGCCTGTAGTGGGTTACTACAAACCCCGTCAGTTGGAGCCCTATTTAAAAATGATTAAGCAAGGTGACTATGCTATTTTTAAGGGTCCAGACGACATCGAGATTTATTTGGAGCATTTTGTACCTCGATTTCGGGGGTAAAAACAAACGCTCCTTGTTTTGAAATGTCATGAAAGGGAACGCCACATGCACGAAGTGTTTGCTCCCATTTTTTCTTGTAGAAAGGCGAATTACTCCCATCAATAACAACTTTTCTTGGCGTTGCATTTTCTAACAAACGCTCCAGATTGATTTTTGGATTTTTGTGCAATAAAATAATTTCCCCCTTTGAAAAATGCGTTTTATTAACCCAATTTCCATCCACAACCAAAAGGGGTGTCTTTCCGATGCAGTAAGCATTTTTTAAAGGAGAAAAATGAGTGTTTTTTTGCTGAAAAGGCAGTTGTAAATTCCCGCACTACAGCATGATTTTCGACGGCTTTTATGTCGCTATAAAAATGCAAGCTTCCTCCAGTTTTTTCAATCAAAAGCGTTGCCCCATAAGCATGGGTTATCCAAAATTGATTTTCTTTTTTTCTGGGGAAAATAAAAAAAGCAATGCGATGCAGCTGAAAAGCAAAACAATTTTGAACGGCTTTTTTTGATGCCAAAACAAGAGGAAAAAGATCAAGCTTATGTAACAGAAAAACAGTTCATTCTTTTGAAGGGCAAGATTTTGAAACACAAATTGTTCCTGACTTCCCACCCAAAAAACAAATCGATTCATTCCTTCAAATAGCGAATCGACAATCACTGCTACAGGTTGAGGTATTTCTAATAAAAGGGTGAAAAAAAGATAGAGAAAACCGAGAAACAGAAATAAACCAATACACGGAAGAAGGACCAAATTTGTAAGTAAAAACAACCCTGGGAATTGATGAAAATGATAAATACTCAACGGAGCAACTGCAATTTGTGCGGCCAAAGAAACACTTAAAATATTCCAAAGCCATTGGAGAGGTTTGTAAGCAAATCGCAAAGCAAAAAGTGGATGGAGAAACAAAATGCCAAACACAGCCAAATAACTCATTTGGAATCCCAATCTTAAGATGAATTTTGGTTCAATATAGAGCAGTACCACCATGGAGAATAAAACGAGGTAATAGGAAGGAAATTTTCGTTCAGTGGCTTGTGCCAGCTGAAGGGTAGAGAAAAGGGTAACCGCCCGAATAACAGAGGGCTTTGCACCTACCATAAAGGCATAACACCAAAGCAGTAGCAGAGGAAGAAAACCGACCAAAAACCTTCCGTATTTACTTTTTCTTAGTGGAGAAACTCCCCATCGAAAAAACAGCAATAACAATCCAATGTGCAACCCAGAAATGGCAAACAAATGAACGACCCCGGCACGGGCGTATTGATCTAGGGTTTCTGTGTCCAATTGACTCCGATTTCCCAACAGCAGCGTGTTCAATAACTGTTGGGTATTTTTGTTAACTCGGCTTTGTTCGATTTTCTTTTGCAAATAAAACTGGCTTTTTGCCCAAACATTGGATTCCCCTTTTGTTTTTTTCCATCGAGGACTAGAAAGGATAATTTGATGATGAATGTCAAGGGAAAACAAATAAGCTTTATAATCAAAGCCAACGGGATTTAACCGTTTTTGGATGTTTTCAATTTGGGTTTTTGCTTCAATGGCCTCTCCTAATACAACGGGATCTCTTTCCTCATCCTTTTCTATGTAAACCATTATTTTTCCCCTCGTTTCTATCCCGTTGGTGCGGGTTACAAGGCCATAAAAGCGATTGTATTTTGTATTGGATTTGAGCTCTTCATCGAGAACTACAATCAGTTTATTTTCTCCTTTTACAATGCTGTATTGTGAATAATGATTTTGTGGAAACTGCTGATAGGTTGTGCCGTTATAAAATCCTGCACTAAAAAAAAGGAGGCCTATAATTAAGCGCTTTAGAAACGAAAAATGATACAATGGGAAAAGCCAGCAAATTCCGACTAGCATCAACAAATCAATGCCTTGAATCGGGATCGGATAAAAGCAGGCATGAGTACCGAGTACAAACGCCAAAAACAGTGAAGTTGCAGGTAAAGATTTGGTTAGCACCCCCTTAAAATACAAAAATGTGTTTTAAAGTGCTGCAATAATGTGTTTGGCAACCTCTTCACTTGCCTTTTTCTTCCCGAGCTGGGTTTTAATTTTTGAGTAGTCTTCCAGTACGTGTGCTCTTTTTGAGGGGGAGGTAATTTCTTTTATTTCTTCATAAATATGACTTACAGTGCATTCGTTTTGAATCAATTCTCGCACTACTTCTTTGTCCATAATAAGGTTGACAAGGGAGATGAAAGGAAGATTGACCACTCTTTTTGCAATCCAATAACTGATGTTACTACTGCGATAACACACCATTTGAGGAACACCAAAAAGTGCAGTTTCAAGGGTAGCGGTTCCGCTGGTTACGATGGCAGCAAAAGATTGTTTAAGCAAATCGTAGGTTTGATTATGCAACAGTTTTACGCGTGGGTCTTTGGTAAACTGATGGTACCATTCTTTAGGAATTCCAGGGGCTCCAGCAATAACAAAGTCAAAATCGGGAAAATGGGGTACCACCGCTAAAAACAAAGGCATCATTTTTTCAATTTCTTGTTTTCTGCTCCCCGGAAGAAGCGCAATAATGGGTTGATTTGCTTTTATAACATGCTTAATGGGTTCTTTTTGCTTTTCAGAAATAATTTCAACTAAAGGATGCCCTACAAAAAGGGTTTTGTATTGGTGTTTTTCTTTAAAATAGGTTTTTTCGAAAGGGAGAATGGTGTACAACACATCTAAATCCCTTTTGATTTTTTTAATTCGATTTTCTTTCCAAGCCCAAATCTGTGGACTGATGTAGTAATGGTTTTGATATCCCATTTGTTTCGCCCATTTTGCAATGCGCATATTAAAGCCAGGATAATCGACATAGACCATTACATCGGGCTGAAATTGTGTGATGTCTTTTTTGCAAAAGGAAAGGTTTGAAAAAATGGTCCCTAGGTTTTTAATCACCTCCCAAAATCCCATAAAAGCGAGGTCTTTGTAGTGTTTTACTAATACGCCTCCTTCCGCTTGCATCAAGTCGCCTCCCCAACAACGAATTTCGGCTTTAGGGTCTTTTTCTTTAAGCGCGGCAATCAATCGCGATCCATGCAAATCTCCTGAGGCTTCTCCTGCAATGATGTAATATTTCATTTAAAGTAATTTTAAGCCCGCCACAAGACAAACTAATAGGAGTAAAAAGCCAACCATTCCGTAGGCCATTGTGTACTTGTCTTTTCGCAATAATAAAAAGAAAGCAGCCAAGTTAGGCAGTGCACCAATACTGATGAGTGCTCCTAGTTTCTTTTCGGTATACAGCAACGCTATACTATCAAAAAAAGAAGCTTCTGAGAAAAAAAGGGTAAAAACAAACATGCCCACGGTGGTGAGTGTAAATGCCAACGCTATTCCATAAAGCTGTTCTTTATTCATCAAACCCCCAAGTATTTAATTGTTGAATGGCGTGATGCGCCGTCATATCAAATTGAATTGTAACAATGGAGATATAATTATTTGAAAGCGCGGCTTCGTCCGTGTCTTCTCCTCGGTCTTCATTAATGAATTCGCCCGTAAGCCAGTAGTAGTCTTTTCCTGCAGGGCTTGTTCTTTTGTCAAATTTTTCTATCCAATGCGCTTTGGCTTGCCGTCCAATTTTTATTCCTTTAATTTCGTTAGAAGCGCATTTGGGGAAGTTCACATTCAACACCACGTCTGTGGGTATTTTTTGTTCCAACGCTTTCAAAGTGATTTTTTTTACATAGGGCTTTAAAATCTCAAAATTGGCATTCCAGCTATAATCCAATAAAGAAAAACCGATGGCGGGTACACCTTCAATTCCCGCTTCTATGGCCGCACTCATTGTACCTGAATAGATTACATTAATGGAGGAATTGGAGCCGTGATTGATTCCTGAAACACAGATGTCGGGTTTTCGATCTAAAAGTTCATTGACAGCTAATTTAACGCAGTCTGCAGGAGTGCCAGAACATTGGTATTCTAATTGAGGACCCTCGTCCAAGGTAACTTTAGTTAAATAAAGGGTGGAATTGATGGTAATGGCATGACCCATAGCAGATTGAGGGCTGTCAGGGGCAACTACGACGACATCGCCAATTTCATTCATCACTTGAATCAAATTACGTATCCCTGGAGCAGTAATTCCATCGTCATTGGTCACTAAAATGAGTGGTCGTTTTGCCATAACATGTTTTTTGCTAAGGTAATAAATATGTCTTCGTCCTTGTTAAAATGTAGCTAAAAAGGAAACTTTGGTTTGTCCACCAGTAGGCAAATCGATATATTCGTTTATTAAATCGTGGTTTATGAAAAAGACACTTGGATTTGTAGTATTTATTAGTGCTGTTTTTGCACTGTTTGCATTTGAATCTTCAACTAAAAATCCTTCCAAAGACAAATTGCTGATTGAAATTGTTTCCTTCGTTTTAAACCGAGGGCACTTTTCCCCTTCTGAGATAAACGATGAGTTTTCGGAGAATGTTTACATGAACTACCTCAGAGGGCTTGATGGTCGTCACCAATTTTTTATCCGAGCCGATATCGATAATTTCAACAAGTATAAACTAAAGTTGGACGATCAAATAAAAGTTTCGAAAATCGATTTTTTCAATCTTTCTTATGAAAAATTAATGCAGCGCATGGAGCAGGTGAAAATGTTTTACCCTGTTTTACTCGACAAGCCTTTCGATTTTTCAAAAAAAGAAAAAATAGACCTCGATTACGAAAAGATTGCCTATTCAGGTTCCTTGTCTGAGCTTAAAGACTATTGGAGAAAATATTTAAAATTTAATGGCTTGGGGATTTTTGCGGGACTAAAAGAAACGGAAGAAGCCAAAAAAAAGGAAGACGCTGCCTACGTGGTAAAAACAGATGAGGCGCTGGAAATTGAAACACGAGAAATTCTCCGTGATGATATGAAGTACTTTTTTGAAGTGCGCGATGATTTGAACCGCAAAGATTATTTTTCCATTTATGTCAATGCGATTGCCTTGCAATTCGACCCCCACACCTCGTATTTAGCACCTAGCGCAAAAGATCGTTTTGATCAAAATATCTCTGGGAAATTTGAAGGGATTGGTGCTCGCTTAACCAAGCGAAATCAAGAAATTGAAATTGTAGAAGTGATTTCTGGAGGACCGGTTTGGCGTGGAAAATTAATTGAACCTGGAGACAAAATTTTAAAAGTAGCTCAAGTAGACGAAACCCCCGTTGATGTGGTGGGAATGCGCTTAGACGATGTTATCAAATTGATTAAAGGCCCAAAAGGGACACAGGTTTTCCTAACGATCAAAAAGGTTGATGGTTCGGTCACAGTAGTGCCAATTACTCGAGATGTGATTGAGTTGGAAGAAGCTTTTGCCAAGTCAACGGTTATCGAAAAAGGGGGTAAGAAATATGGATTGATCAACCTGCCTCGTTTTTATGTTGATTTTAAAGACTATGGTAGTCGCAATGCGGCCACGGATGTAAAAAAAGAGATTCGGAAATTAAAGTTAGCCGGTGTAGAAGGAATTGTTTTTGATCTTCGTAGCAATGGCGGTGGATCTTTACAGACCGTTGTAGACATGACAGGCTATTTTATCGAAAAAGGGCCTGTGGTTCAAGTAAAATCAACAGGAGGGCAAAAGCAAATTTTAAGTGATAATGACCATACCATAGAATGGGACGGACCCCTTGTGGTTTTGGTTAATGAATTTTCTGCATCGGCTTCAGAAATTTTAGCAGCAGCATTGCAAGATTACAAGCGTGCGGTTATTCTAGGGAGCAAGCAAACCTACGGGAAAGGCACCGTGCAAAATCTGATGGACTTAAATCGTATTATTACCGGAAACACCTATGGCGATTTAGGGGCTATGAAAGTAACTACCGATAAATTTTACCGTATCAATGGAGGTTCTACTCAACTTGAAGGAGTAAAAAGCGATATTGTTTTTCCCAACCGATATTCCTATATCGATACAGGGGAGCGCGATCTCGATAATCCACTTCCGTGGGATAAAATTTCTCCTGCACCTTTTCAAACATGGACTTCCTCCAACCAATACGATTATGCCATTCAGCAAAGTAAAAAACGATTGGATGATAATCCCTTTGTGAAACTGATCGATGAACAAGCTCAGTGGGTAAAATCGCGACAGGAAGACAGCGAATACACGCTCAACTATAACAATTATATTGCGGAGAATGAAGAAGAAGATGAGGCTACAAAAAAGTTCGATCGTTTAAAAGAGTTTAAAAGCAATCTTTCTTTTTCTCCTTTAAAAGAAGACTTGCCCTTGATTCAAAAAGACTCTGTTTCTATTGAAAAAAGAGACCGATGGGAAAAAAGCTTGGGGAAAGATATTTATGTGGATGAAGCCATTAATGTGCTTAATGACCTCACAAAACTATCGACGAGTAAAACGCCAGTTGCTTCTATAAAATAGTCAATGTGAATGCGTCTAGCTTAGGGAAAAAGCTTTTCCAACGTCCTGTGGCCTTGTTAAGCCTAGGCTGGATTATTCTGTGTGTTTTTTTAGCTGTTTTTGCAGCTTATATTGCTCCCGATGCGTCTCCCAATGCCAACACCATGCATTTGGCAATTCATTCTAAGCCTCCGGGGTTTCGGGTGATGATGGCGCGCCTTCCCAATACAAAGGGCGAGGAGCAAGAAACGATTCCTGTGGATAACTATCTATTTAAGAATGACCAACTCCTTGTGCATCCGGTAGGAAAACCTAGCGTTTTTACACAGGCGATTACATTAACTGAGGAAGTGCAAAACTTAGCTTATCCAGAGCAAGTGCAATCCATGTTAAGCACCGCCACTTTTGTTTGGGGCACTGATAAATATGGCCGCGATGTTTTTAGTCGAATGCTTTTTGGTGGGCGCATTTCCTTGCTGATAGGTTTTGTAGCGGTTCTTATTTCTCTTCTTATCGGTGTTCTTTTGGGAGGCTTAGCAGGGTACTTTGGAGGGCGAATCGATGCTTTGATTCAATGGTTAATCAACGTTTTTTGGAGTATTCCCAGTTTGTTAATGGTCATTGCCATCACTTTGGCCTTAGGAAAAGGATTTTGGCAAGTTTTTGTGGCTGTAGGTCTTAGTATGTGGGTTGATGTGGCTCGCTTGGTTCGTGGACAAGTCATAGCCATCAAAAGCAGAACTTTTATTGAAGCAGGACAGGTACTTGGTTTTTCAGGAGGACGTCTTTTTATTCATCATATTTTTTCCCTCTTATTACCCAGTTTAATCGTTATTTCTACCGCCAATTTTGCCAGTGCTATATTGATTGAAAGCGGGCTAAGTTTTTTAGGAATAGGGGTTCAACCTCCCGTGCCGAGTTGGGGCGGAATGATTAAAAATCATTTTCCTTATCTGCTTATGGGCAATGCTTTTTTGGCGTTACTTCCAGGGGCAGCTATTGTTTTGCTGGTGCTTGCCTTTATGCTATTAGGCAATGCATTGCGCGATATGTTGGATGTTAAAAACTAGCTTCATTGTATCGGTTGCCATCCAGGTTGAGATAAATCGCAATTAGCGTTGAAAATGCCAATAAAGAAGAACCACCGTAGCTGATGAAAGGGAGCGGTATTCCAATGGTGGGAACAATGCCAATCGACATTCCAATATTGATGAAAAAATGAAAGAACAATAAACTGGCTACTCCATAGGCATAAATGCGTGCAAAATTGTTTTTTTGGATTTCCGCCCGTTGAATAATCCTTAAAATTAGTAAGGTAAAAAGCAAGACCACAATTCCTGTTCCAACAAACCCCCATTCTTCTCCTACCGTGCTAAAAATATAATCGGTGTGTTGTTCTGGCACAAAACCTCCTTTGGTTTGTGTTCCTTGAAGGAAGCCTTTTCCTTCCCAACCTTCTGAACCGATGGCGATTTTTGATTGGTTGAGATTGTATCCAATGCCTTGTTGATCTACCTCTTTTCCTAGGACAATATTGAAGCGATCGCGGTGGCGTTGTTCGAAGATTTCATTAAAAATATAATCCACAGAAAAAACATAGCCGCAACACAATATAATGGGGAGGAGGTAATTCATTATCCTCGTTTTTTTATTTACGCGTTTAGAAAAAAGTAAAGCGAAATAGTAACGAACAAAACAAATACATAGACAAACGGAAGTGGCGATACAAGGGTAAGGATAAACAGTGTAATAGCAGCAGCGATGATTAATAAATAGGGGTAAGGCATTCCTTCTCTGTAAAGCACAAAAATGAAGGAGCCAAAGACAAGAGCTGAACCAGCGTCGGGCTGTAATAAAATCAAAAGAGGAGGAAGCAAAATAATAAAGGCAACCTGCATTAACGAATTGAATCTCCGTAAATCGATTTGAATTTCGCTCAGTAATTTGGCAATGGCCAATGCTACGGCTATTTTGGCAAATTCAGCTGGCTGTAAATTTACAGGTCCAAAGCTGTACCACGAACGTGCTCCCGAAATGGTACTTCCAAAAGGGTAGAGTCCGATAAGCAGTAGGATTAAAATGGCGTATAGCAAGCTCGAAAAGCGCTCGAAAAATTTTGAGGGTGCTACAAGGATAAAAACAAAAGCAAACAAACTAAAGCAAAAGAAGAGGAGTTGTTTTCAAATTGGGCTGTTGAGCACAATAAATTCTTCAGCAGTATCATTGAAAGTAGAAGAATAGATATTGACCAAGCCCACCGCAACCAATAGCATGTAGATTAAAAAAGTCAACCAATCGAGTTTAAATCTATTCATTGATTTCAAAGGGTTTGCCCAGTACGGGTTTTAAATATTCTTCTTGAAGGCTCCCTTCAACCATTCTATTTTCTAACCATTTTCGTTTCACTCCATCGGTTAAATAGTTTTCAATCATTAAACTGGCAATGGGGGCAGCCCATCGAGCACCCCAATACCCATTTTCAATAAAAACAGCAATCGCTATTTTGGGATTTTCTTTAGGGGCGAAGGCCACAAAAATGGAGTGGTCGGTAAGTTGGGTAATTTCTCCACCGATCCGGGTAAAGTTTTCTGCTGTTCCCGTTTTCCCACAAACTTCAATCCCTTTGATACGGGCAATTCTGGCCGTTCCTTTTTCAACTACTTTGTGCATTCCGTCGATGACTACCTCAAAGTGTTCGGGATCGATACTTGTTATTTTTTTCGTGAATTTTTTTGGGAGTGTATCGTTGCTAATTTCTTTTACAAAATGGGGGTGTAGTAATATCCTCTATTGGCAATGGCCGCCGTAAAGTTGGCTAATTGGATAGGGGTGGTAAGCAATTCTCCTTGTCCAATGGCGTTGGAAATCACTGTTGGGGCTTTCCATTGTCCTTCTTTGTAGGCTCGGTTGTAGTAGGCCGCACCGGGCACGTGACCGGGTCGCCCTATGGAAAGATCGTAACCCAAATAGTTTCCTAAGCCAAAGCTTTTTAAATGCTCTTTCCACACGTCAATACCTTCGTCGGGTGTTTCGTATTTTTCAATTATATTTTTATAGGTGTTAGCAAAATAAGTGTTGCAAGAACGGTAAATGGCCTTGGTTAAATCATTTCGAGTTCCCCTTCTACAGTGGCATTCCATAAAAGCCCCTTTGGCATAGTAATGCCCTTTATTGCAGCGAAATTTGGTTTCGGGGGAAATAACTCCTTCTTGCAGAGCAATCAATGCATTAAGCGTTTTAAAAGGGGAGCCGGGAGGATATTGTGCCAATAAACCACGGTCAAATAAAGGTTTTGCAAGGGTGTCATTGGCTAGTTTTCGATAGTTCTTGGAGCGCACTCTTCCGACCAAAATACTTGGGTCATAGGAGGGGGCGTTTACCAAAGCTAAAACTTCTCCCGTTTCGGGTTCGATGGCAACAATTCCACCTCGTTTGTTTTGCATTAATTTTTCACCATAGGCTTGGAGTTGCGCATCTAAAGTTAGATAAATATTTTGTGCAGGCACCGATTTTTCATCATAACTCTTTTCTTTATAGGGGCCCAATATACGGTTGAAACGATCTTTTTGAAGAAAGCGTTTTCCTTTTGTCCCACGCAATACTTTCTCATAGGACTTTTCAACGCCTTGCCGCCCAATGATTTCTCCAAGCTGGTAGTAGGCGTCCTTTTTCATATCGTTTCTATTGACTTCACTCACATAACCAAGTACGTTGGCTCCGTGTTGAGTGCGGTATTCTCGCAAGGATTTTTTCTGGATAAAAAAACCTTGAAACTTCCACATCTGTTCTTGCAATTTGGCATAGGTTTCTTTTGAAATTTGGTTCACTACTACAGATGGGAGGCGTTTGGAGTAGCGCCTTGCTTTTTTCAAATTCCTTTTCAGATTGGATTTTGAAATTCCAGTAAGCTCACAAAAGGAAAGAGTGTCAAAAGGGGAAACGTTCTCTGGTATGATCATTACATCATAGGCAGGCTGATTGGCTACCAACAATTCGCCATTTCGATCGTAGATAAAACCGCGCTCTGGATACTCAGCAATTTCCAAAACCGCATTGTTTTCTGATAATTTTTGGTAAGAGGTATTGATTACCTGCAGGTCCATAAGCCGATAAACAAACACAGATGCAATCAGAATCGTTATTACGGGAAGGAGGTAAACTCGTGTCATTCTTTTGGCCGAAATAAATAGAGAGATGCAATGATGATTCCAAAGCTAAATAAACTATTGACCACGAAATAAAGCATTATTTTATATCCGTGTGAAAAGCTAAAAAAAGCGAAAAAGGAAAAAATCAATTGATGCAATAAGATAATCGATAAGATATATATCATTCGATTGCTCAAAGAGATACTTGTGTTTAAAGGATGTGTCAATTCATTGTTTTTTCCAAAGCTGTAATTAACGATAAAAGGACGGAAAAAGGCTACTGTAATGCTCGCTACGGAATGGGCTCCTGCTGTTTGTGTGATGACATCCAGGGTAAACCCAATCGCGAAACTGATCAGAATAAAACCAAATTGATTGAGGTTAAATCTGTAATTGATGAGCAACACCAAATATACTGCAGGATTTCCAAAACCAAATAGGTTGATGTGATCAAAAAATAGTGCTTGAAGAATGAGAAACAAAACTGCTTGAAAGAAAAAGGAAGTGTAGTATTGAACCATGGTTATTGCGCTAAGAGTTCTACAATTTCTTCTCGGTCTTTGTTTTCAATTACGTACACATAATTGAGGTTGGTCATGTTGTTAATTAATTCTACCTCAATTTCGTAATAGCCACCGTTTTCGGGCTGTTCTACCATCAGCACGGTGCCAATAGGAATTCCTTCAGGAAAATAAGCCGACATCCCACCTGTAACCAAAGTATCGCCAACGGCCACAGGGTTGACCACCGATACATCTTCTAAAAGCATATGATTGGGAGCCTTGCCGCTCCAATGCAAAGAGCCAAAAACCTGACTCGATTTAAACTTGGCATTTATTTTTAAATCGGTATTCAATATAGATAAAACAGAGGCATAACTATTACTCGTTTTATTGATGATTCCGATGATTCCAGTAGGGCCAATTACGCCCATTTCAGTTCCAATCCCTTCTTTTTCTCCTTTGTTGATCAATAAAACATTTCGGTTTTTGTTGAAACTGTTTTTGATGATTTTTGCTGGGACAGATACATACTGTGGCCCAGCGATATTTTCTTCTTCCAAGGCATCGATTTCGGCACGGTTGAATTGAGCCAAGACCAAATTCTTTAAAGAGTTATTTTCGGTGAGCAGGTCTTGGTTGTGTTTGGAAAGACGGGTATAGTCGGTAAGAACGACAAAAGGCTGATACAAAGTACCGCTGATTAATAAGCTTGCCTTAGAAAGACGGTTCTGATGAAATTCGCTTTTTACACTGGAGTAGAGCAAGGAAATGAAAAGCAAAAAAAGGTAGAGTAGAAGGTTTTGATAACGCAGAATTGCATTTAAAATCCACTGCATGATTTAGCTATTTGAGTAAAATAGTAGAGTAGCGGTCGATATTTTTTAAGGCAATACCTGTACCACGGACGACTGCCTGCAAAGGGTCTTCAGCGATATAAACGGGTAAATCTGTTTTTTGAGAAATACGTTTGTCTAACCCACGGAGCATAGATCCGCCTCCAGCTAAAAAAATTCCTGTATTGTAGATGTCTGCCGCCAATTCTGGAGGGGTTTGTGAAAGTGCCTCCATTATGGCATCTTCGATGCGCAAAATGGATTTGTCTAAGGAACGCGCCACTTCACGATGAGAAACCATTACCTGCTTCGGTTTCCCTGTGAGCAAGTCACGCCCTTGAACAGAAATTTCTTCTGGTGGATTTTCCAAATCTTCGAGCGCAGCACCAATATTGATTTTTATTTTCTCTGCTGTTCGTTCACCTACATAAAGGTTGTGTTGGCGTCGCATGTAATACACAATATCGTTGGTGAAAACATCTCCTGCAATTTTCACAGATTTGTCACACACAATTCCAGAAAGGGCAATCACAGCAATTTCAGTGGTTCCTCCTCCGATATCAACAATCATATTTCCCTTGGGTTGTTTAATGTCGATGCCAATCCCAATAGCGGCGGCCATGGGTTCGTGAATAAGGTAACCCTCTTTTCCGATAACCCGTTCAGCGGATTCTTTTACAGCGCGCATTTCTACTTCTGTAATTCCAGAAGGAATACAAATCACCATTCTAAGCGAAGGCGTTACGAGCTTATTTTTTAAGGTAGGTACGCTTTTGATCAGCATACTGATCATTTTTTCTGAAGCATTAAAGTCAGCAATCACCCCATCTTTAAGTGGGCGAATGGTTTTGATGTTTTCATGGGTTTTTCCCTGCATCATACTGGCTTCATGACCAATTGCAATTACTTTGTTGGTGGAACGATCGATAGCTACAATAGAAGGGCTATCCACGACCACTTTATCTTTGTGAATAATGAGCGTGTTTGCGGTTCCTAAATCAATCGCAATTTCTTCCGTTAGAAAGTCAAAAAATCCCATGGGTTGCCTTTAATTAGTGCATTTAACCAAAGTTAAGAAAATTAATGTTTAAAATGCCTAATTCCAGTAAATACCATTGACATTTCATTGGCATTGCAAAAATCGATCGACAATTGATCTTTAATTGAACCTCCAGGCTGAATTACCGTTCGGATTCCAGCATTGTATGCAATTTCAACACAATCAGGGAAAGGGAAAAACGCATCGCTTGCCATTGCCGCACCGTTGAGGTCAAAATCAAAACTTTTAGCTTTGTCAATGGCCTGACGAAGGGCATCGACTCGAGAGGTTTGTCCTGTACCTGAAGAAAGCAATTGGCCATTTTTTACCAATACGATGGTGTTGGATTTGGTGTGTTTGCAAATTTTGGAAGCAAATAATAAATCGTTTATTTCAGTTTCCGTTGGTGCTTTGGTCGTGGCGGTTTTTAGGTCTGATTTGCTATCGGTATGCAAATCTTTTTCTTGAACTAAATAACCGTTTAAGCAAGTTCTAACTGAAGTATTCGCTAAGGGCGCTTGTTTTTGAATCAATAAAATTCGATTCTTTTTTTCTTTTAAAATTGATAATGCATCGTCAGAAAAACCAGGTGCGATGACGACTTCACAAAAAAGCGTATTAATTTTTTCTGCTGTTGCTTTATCGATGGATGTATTGCTAATTAAAACCCCACCAAAAGCGGAAACTGGGTCACCTGCAAGTGCGTCTGTATAAGCTTCTACAAGTGAAGCTCGGGTAGCAAAGCCACAGGCGTTGTTGTGTTTTAAAATGGCAAAAGTAGGGGCGCTATCATAAAATTCGAGCATTAAATTTACCGCTGCATCGATATCTAATAAGTTATTGTAAGAAACCTCTTTTCCATGCACCTGCTCCAGCAAATCACCTAGCGGGCCGTGGAACGTTCCTTTTTGATGTGGATTTTCTCCGTAGCGAAGACTTTTTGCTTCTTTTACACTCAATTTTAAGTCCGTAGATGCATTTGATGCTGAATTAAAATAAGTAAAAATAGCACTGTCGTAATGCGAGGAAACAGCAAAGGCTTTAGTGGCAAAGTAGTGGCGTTCTTCTTGGGTGGTTGCTCCTTTGTTTTTTTGAAGCAAAGCAAGTAATTCGGCGTAGTCGTTTTTGTCTGATATACAAACCACATCGGCAAAGTTTTTGGCCGCAGCACGAATTAAAGAAATTCCTCCGATGTCGATTTTTTCAATAATGGCTTGTTGATCAGCTCCAGAGGCTACCGTTTTTTCGAAAGGGTAGAGGTCCACAATCACCAAATCGATTTGAGGTATCTCATATTGTTCAATTTCTTTTTGGTCTGAGGGATTGTCGCCTCGGTTTAAAATTCCTCCAAAAACTTTGGGGTGTAAGGTTTTTACACGTCCCCCTAAAATGGAAGGGTAGGAGGTTATGTCTTCTACTGCTATCACCTCGATTCCCAAATCACGGATAAATTTTTCGGTGCCTCCTGTGGAGTACAAAACCACCCCTTGCTGGTGAAGTTCTTGAATGATAGGTGCTAGCCCTTCTTTGTTAAAAACGGAAATAAGCGCCGATGAGATTTTTTTTGCTGAAGCCATAAGATGTAATTAAAATAGTAGTGTTGCTATACGAGAATTGAGTTGTTCTAAAAAGGATTCGTCTGCTTGAGAAAATGCATTTTTTGTATTGGAGTCGATATCGATTTGTCCAACATTGATTTCATCGACAAAAAGGGGAACGACAATTTCTGATTTTACATGGATATCACAGGCGATGTAATTGTCCTGAGCAGCAACATCTTCAACCAAAAAGGGGTGTTGGATTCTGCTACTTGTCCACAAATCCCTTTTCCAAAAGGAATAACGGTATGGTCGGTTGGAAGACCCGCATAGGCTTTTAAGTGCAGAGTGCGGGTGCGGTGTTCTGCAAAATAAAAACCTACCCAATCGTAATGCGATACCTCTTGCTGTAAGAGTTCACAGACCGTAGTCAGAACCGCATAAGGATCGGTAACCGTGGTTTGGGTTAAATGCTTTTCGCAGCGCGTTAAAAGGGAAGTGTAGTCGACCACATTTTTTTTTCAAAAATAAGAAAACGTCCTAGGTTTTCTTTCATGCTTTTTAAATTACTTTCCACCACTTTCTAACAAATATTCCTTTATTTTATACAATGAAACAATCTGTGCACATTTCGGGAATGACCTGTGGAAATTGCCTCGCCTCCGTGAAGGGAAAATTGGCTACCATCGAGGGTATTTCTGCCATTGAAGTCGATTTACCTTCTGGAAATGGCAGTTGGGAAATCGATCAACTTCAATCCATTGAGGCACTAGAGCAACTTTTAGGGAAAAAATACAGCGTCTCTTTTGTTCAAAAAACAACAGCTGAACCATCAAAGTGGAAACAAATCCGACCGTTGTTACTCATCTTGGGTTATGTTTTTGTAGGGAGCCTTCTCTTGGCTTGGAATCAAGACATTTCAGTTTTTATGCGGTTTTTTATGGGTTTGTTTTATATCGTATTTGGATTTTTTAAATTTCTTGATTATCGTGGTTTTCCTGCTTCATTTTCTCAATACGACCCTTTGTCTAAAAAGTTCCCATTTTATGCCTGGTGTTATCCATTTATAGAAACTTTTTTAGGCTTGTGTTTCCTTCTCGAATGGAATGTACGCTTGGCCGCTTGGATTACGCTTTTTATTCTTGGAAGCACCACAATTGGTGTCCTTCAAAAAGTAATGAAAAAAGATCAAATTCAATGTGCTTGTGTTGGAACCGCATTGAAATTGCCCATGACCGAAGCAACCCTAATTGAAAATGCGTTAATGTTGGTTATGGCCGTTGGTATGCTTATTGGCATTTAAATTCTTTGTATATTTGCATAATACTCATTGCATATGAAGCAATTACAGATTTTTTTGCTACTCCTTTTCTTTCTGCACAGTAAGGCAGGAATAGCACTTAATTTGCATTATTGTGGAGGTCACTTGGCTGAAATATCATCGCTATTTTCATTAGAAGGCTGTGGAATGGAAGCGATTTCCAAAAAAAGACCTTCGCCTATTGATGAGGTTAAACAACAATCTTGTTGTGATGATCACGAAATTGTGGAGCAAAATGACAATGACCAGCGTTTTTATGGAGAAGTTGAGTTCTCACCTCACCACTTTTCCGTTTTTACTTCACCCATTTCTTCGGTGGCGTTTGTAAAACGAAACACAGAAACTCCACTTGCCTGTAATTCTCCTCCGCGAACAGAATTGCTTTTTAAGAAAAATTGTGCCTTTATTTTTTATGGATAAAAGTTGTTTTTGACATACTCAAATCGCTTTTAATCTTAAAAAATAAAAAAATGAAACACGTATTTACCTTAACACTACTGTTGCTCTGTGGCTTGAGTTTTGCCCAAAACCAATTATCAGGTCAAGTTTTAATTCAAGAAAACAATGAAACTTATCCTTTGACAGGAGCGAGCATTTATTGGCTCAATACCTCAGAGGGAACAGTATCAAACGAAAAAGGGGGGTTTACCCTCCCGATGAGTGATACAACCAATCGTTTAATCATTCAATATCTGGGTTTTAAAACAGATACTTTAACGGTGGACTCTTCTCAAAAAATCATCCATTTTATGAAAGAAGAAAATGGAGAAAGTTTAGCCGAGGTTGAATTAGTTCAAAGAAGAAAAAGCATCCAAAAGTCTTACTTGGAAGCACAAAACATGATGCAAGTGAGTAGCGAGGAGTTGTTGAAAGCAGCTTGTTGCAACCTTTCAGAAAGTTTTGAAACCAATCCTTCTATCGACATTAATTTTTCGGATGCACTAACGGGCACCAAGCAAATTAAAATGCTTGGGCTTTCCAGTCCTTATTTAATGATTACTGAAGAAAATATTCCTACCGTCCGGGGTGCGGCACAAGTCTATGGTCTCACTTTTACACCCGGAACTTGGGTAGAAAGCATTCAAATCACAAAAGGAGCAGGAAGTGTAACCAACGGCTTTGAAAGTATTGTTGGGCAAATCAACACGGAACTTCAGAAGCCTTTTAAAGATGCGCCTTTTTTTCTAAACTTATTTTCTTCGGCTAATGGACGACAGGAAGCAAATATCCATTTGAATAAAGTACTCAACGGGCGTTGGAGTACTGGTGCTTACATTCACCTGAATCAACGATCGCTAGAAACGGATCAGAATAAGGACGGCTTTTTAGACTTTCCGCTATCGAAACAAATCAACCTTTTAAATCGATGGCAATATATCGACGCAGAAAAAGGATGGGTGGGTTTTGCTAGCTTGCGCTATTTGAACGACCAAAAAAAGGCGGGCGAAAAAAGCACAGTCGAGCGAGCGAACCCTTGGGAAAGTGAAATCAATACCCAACGATGGGATGCGACTTTAAAAACAGGGTATGTTTTTCCCATTATGACCTATCAGAGTTTTGGTTTGCAAATGGCCTACAGTCAGCATCTACAAGAAGCTAGTTTTGGTTTTCGGGTTTATGACATTCAGCACGATAGTTATTTTGGAACCTTTTTGTTTAATTCCATTTTAGGCAATACGCTTCATCGTTTTTCTTCAGGAATAAATTTCAATTGGGATCGCTACAACGAGCAGGTTGATGTTCAGAATTATCAAAGGACAGATCAATCTGTAGGGGCGTTTTTTGAATACACCAACGAAGGAAGCGAGCAATGGAATGTGGTAGCAGGTTTGCGTTTAGATCATCACAATCAATTGGGAACTTTCCTCACGCCTCGTTTACATGTGCGCTACACGCCTTGGGAAAGTGCGGCACTTCGTTTTTCGGCCGGGCAAGGACGAAAAGCAGCTAACTTTTTCGCAGAAAACCAATCGCTTTTTATGACCAACAGAACATTTGATATTCGCTCGAATGGCGGGAGCATTTATGGCTTGGAACCTGAAGTAGCTTGGAATTTTGGAGGAAGTTTTCGACAAGGATTTACCCTGTTTAATCAGCGAGGCGACGCTACTTTAGATTTCTATCGCACCCAATTCATCAATCAAGTGGTGGTGGATATAGAAACTCCGCGCTACGCCCGCTTTTATAATTTAGAAGGGGAAAGTTTTGCCAATAGCCTTCAATTTGAAATTGATTACACCCCTTTTAAAAACGCTTCATTGCGATTGGCTTACAAAAACTATCAGGTAAAAACCACTTAATTGAATGGCTTAAAACAACGTCCGTTGCAACCCCAAGATCGTTTTTTCGCCAACATGGATTATGTGCTTCTTAACGAACAAGGAAAGGGTTGGCGAGCCGATATGACGTTCCATTATACAGGAAAACAGCGTTTACCTGAAAATGCGAGAGACGGCATTGGATTTTCATCAGATGCTTTTCAATTATGGAATGCCCAACTGACTCGTGTTTTTTCTCCTCAATTCGAAATCTATTTGGGTGGAGAAAACCTGTTGAATTATAGACAAACCGATCCAATTATTGGGGTGGATCAGCCTTATGGGAGGAATTTTGATGCCAGTTTGGTGTATGCCCCTGTTTTTTGGCCGAATGTTGTACCTTGGACTTCGATATCAACCTAAAAAGAAAGAAAAATGAAAAAGTACCTGATGTTTATTTTGATAATGTTTCCGCTCATTGCGATGGGACAAAAAAAAGTTGAAAAAGTAAGTTTTGAAGTGAATGGTGTTTGCGGAATGTGCAAAGCACGTATTGAAAAAACAGCACTTAAAATCAAAGGAGTAAAATCCGCTAAGTGGGACATTCCTACTCATCAGTTTACTCTTCTTTACGACAGCAATAAAGTAGCGCTAGATAGCGTACATGCTGCTCTTGCGCAAGCAGGTCATGATACCCCTGTAGCAACAGCACCCGATGATGTATACGAAAATTTACCGCTCTGTTGTTTGTATGAACGCGAAAAGAAAATGGAAGATTAAAAAAAAAGCCACTCAAACGAGTGGCTTTTTTAATGGGTTGAATAAAAATGATTTTACATCATTCCGGGCATTCCGCCACCCATTGGAGGCATTCCACCGCCACCAGCAGGCGCATCTTCTTTGATGTCCATTAACGCACATTCAGTTGTAAGAATCATTCCTGCAACAGAGGCTGCGTTTTCTAGCGCCACACGGGTAACTTTTTTAGGGTCAATAATACCGGCTTTTTGCATGTCTACATAAGTGCCTTCTTTGGCATTGTAGCCAATTTTACTATCGCCTTCTAGTACTTTAGAAACCACAACAGAACCTTCACCTCCAGAATTGGAAACAATGGTGCGTAAAGGGGTTTCTACGGCGCTATTGATAATTTGAATTCCCGTTCCTTCATCTGCATTTTCAGCTTTTAAGTTGGCTAAAACCGATTTGGTATTGAGTAAGGCTACACCTCCACCAGAAACGATTCCTTCTTCCACTGCAGCGCGAGTTGCGTGCAGCGCATCATCGACACGGTCTTTCTTTTCTTTCATTTCCACTTCAGAAGGGGCACCTACATAAAGTACAGCTACATCTCCTGCTAACTTCGCTAGACGTTCTTGCAGTTTCTCTTTGTCATAATCAGACGTAGAGTTCTCAATTTGTGCTTTGATTTGTCCAACGCGAGCTTCGATGTTTTCTGCACTTCCAGCTCCGTTAACTACCGTAGTATTGTCTTTGTCAATGGTTACTTTTTCTGCCGTACCCAACATTTCAATGGTCGTGTTTTCAAGGGTAAAACCTCTTTCTTCCGAAATAACAGTTCCCCCTGTTAAAATGGCAATATCTTCTAACATTGCTTTTCTTCGATCACCAAAGCCTGGGGCTTTTACAGCGGCAATTTTTAATGCTCCACGCAGCTTATTCACTACAAGAGTAGCGAGGGCTTCCCCATCTACATCTTCAGCAATAATTAATAAGGGTTTTCCTGTTTGTGCTACAGGTTCTAAAACTGGAAGTAAATCTTTCATGGCCGAAATTTTCTTGTCGTATAACAAAATATAAGGCGCTTCTAAATCGGCTTCCATTTTTTCTGAATCGGTAACGAAGTAAGGAGACAAGTATCCACGATCGAATTGCATTCCCTCAACCACGTCTACGTAGGTGTCGGTTCCTTTCGCTTCTTCCACGGTAATTACACCTTCTTTACCTACTTTTTCGAAGGCTTCTGTAATGAGGCTTCCGATGGTTTCGTCGTTGTTAGCAGAGATACTCGCTACTTGTTTTATTTTTTCAGAAGAGTCTCCAACTTCAACGGCTTGTTTTTCAAGTTCAGCAACAATCGCTTCTACTGCTTTGTCAATTCCTCTTTTTAAATCGAGGGGATTAGCGCCTGCTGCTACATTTTTAAGCCCTTCTTTTACAATGGCTTGTGCCAGGATGGTGGCTGTTGTGGTTCCGTCTCCAGCAAGGTCGTTGGTTTTAGAAGCCACTTCTTTTACCATTTGGGCACCCATGTTTTCGAGGGCATCTTCAAGTTCAATTTCTTTGGCTACCGTTACACCGTCTTTCGTAACATGCGGAGCACCAAATGCTTTTCCGATAATAACGTTACGTCCTTTTGGGCCTAGGGTTACTTTAACGGCATTAGCTAATGCATCTACTCCACGTTTGATGCCGTCTCTAGCATCGATATCAAATTTTATTTCTTTTGCCATGATTCTTTTTTTAGTGATTAAATAATTGCGAATACATCCGATTCCTTCATGATCAAGTAATCTGTTCCTTCGTGATTTAACTCAGTCCCAGCATATTTTCCGTAAAGTACCTGATCTCCTACTTTTAGAGTAACAGGGTTGTCAGGGGTCCCAGCGCCAACGGCTACGACCGTTCCACGTTGCGGTTTTTCTTTTGCTGTATCAGGAATAATAATCCCCGAAGAAGTGGTTGTTTCTGCTGCAGCAGGTTCAATCAGAACGCGATCTGCAAGGGGTTTTAATGAAAGTTTACTCATAATAATTAATTTTTGAATGGCTATTTCAGAAATTATGCCAAGCGAAGATTTGGCATATTCTTGTAAAAAAATGCCAGCTTGTCATAAAGCTGGCATCCATATTTTTTATTCCTCGGACTGAGGGGTCTGTTCTGGGACTTCTGGAATCTCCGCGGGGAGCGTTTCAGGAATGGTTTGTTCTTGACCCGCCTCAATGAGTTTTGATTCGGAATTGTCGACAGTTCTCGAATTCAAACCAAAGTTTGAAAGTAAAATGAGTGCAAGCAATAACGTAGCAAGAATCCATGTACTGCGGTCTAAAAAATCAGTTGTTTTTTGTACCCCACCTAATTGTTGGCCTCCACCACCAAAAGAGGAAGATAGGCCTCCTCCTTTCGGATTTTGAACCATCACAACAAGGATGAGTAAGAAACACACAATAAGGATTAAGGTAATAAATATTGAAAAAGTACTCATGACTTAGCTGTTTTGTTGTAACTGTTTAATTTTCTTGATTTGGTTTGCAAATAAACTATTTTTTTCTGGATATTTCAAACTTAATATCTTATAAGCATAAAGTGCTTTTTTATACTTTTTTTGTTCCAGATAAACCTTTGCCAATGTTTCTGTCATTAATTCCTCTTTGCTGAAGGTGTTGTTAATGGCTAAATCCACTTTGGCTTGGTCTTTTTTTACAGGAGGAATTTTGGGTTTGTTCTCTAAGAACTTATCAATTAACGAAATCTTCTCATCAATTTTGGAAGCTGTTGGCACAGGTTTAATCTTTCCTTTTTCGGAATAGATGACCCATTTCGTAAAATCCATACTGATGTCTTCTGTTGTTTCTTTTTTGATTTTTTCTTTTGAAGGAACAGAAGGTTTTTTGACCGTGTTTTTGTTTTCTTTCTTGAGGGTCGCTTTAGAGGTTATTTCTGAAGCTGTATCCTTTTCCAAAGCATCTTTCTTCTTTTCTGTGTTTAAAGCAACAGGCGTTTTTATTTTGGGTACTTCCCTCTGTTCTGGTTTAGGGCTACCTGCATTCAACCAATGGTGAAGTTTATTTCTATCTGGGCTTAAAATGGCTGTTTTTCGAAGAATTAAATTAAAATTGTATTGATCCTGTTCCTTAAGCGTTTTGAGGTAATGTGCGTAAGCAGACTGAAAGAAAGGGTATTGATAGGTGATTTTTTCAAAAGCCTTTCGTTGCTCTTCGCTTTTTGGATCGAATTCGTTGATGAGTTGTTTGAAATGTGTTGCGTTCATGCTTACCATTTTGCTAAAGATAAGTTAAAGATATCTAGCGTAATGCGCTCAAAAATCTCTTTGTTCGCTTCTGTTTTAACGTCAAACAACTGCTGGTTAGCGTCAAAGTCATAGAAAAAAGAAAAGCGCTTTTCGAAATTATCTTCTTCGTTTTTAGTGTTGGTGTACCGAACCTGTACGGCCATTGTGAGCCTGTTTTGTGCCGCTGTGTTGTTGGCAGTTGAAGTGGTTGGCGTAATGCTGTATTGCGTAATTTCCCCTTCATAAATCAAATCTCCCCCTGTTGAAACCAAACTTAAACTGGTTTGGTTAAGCAACAAATCTTGCAAAGCAATAGTGAAATCTTGGTCTAATCCTGGTTCTACTGTCGAGCCTGGTCGGTTTCCGGCTTCGTTAACGAAGTAATTGACCTGAAAGGTTTCCGTTCCGGGAGGGATTGATGAACCAGTGAAGGAATATATCCCACATTGCGTTAAGAGTCCCAAAAGCCCAAAGGCAAAAAGTGATTGAATCAATTTATAGACTGTCTTCATTGAGGTCATATTGTTTAATTTTTCGATAAAGCGTCCGTTCTGATATCCCTAATTCTTCTGCCGCCAATTTGCGTTTCCCGTTACTTCTATCCAGGGCTTTTTTAATCATTTCAATTTCTTTATCCAAAAGGGAAAGTGGTTCCTCTGCTTCAATCGTTTCTGCAAAAGCATATTCGTTATTGCTTGGAGGAGGAGGGACTTCATTCAATGTTTCTTCTTTTGCATTCAAAAGGGTGAGTTCGTTCCCGTTGTCTTCAAAGGTTTTATTACCGTATACTTTTTGAATAAGTTCTTCTTTTTCTTGAGGGGAGCTTTCTTGGTTTAAGACCGATAAAGTAAGCTTTTTTAAATCGTTTAAATCACTTTTCATATCGAAAAGCACCTTATACAAAATTTCCCTTTCTGTGGAAAAATCGGCATTCCCTTGTTTTTTATCCACCAATGCGGGTAACTGTGAGCCCATATTGGGAAGATAGGGACGAAGTCGTTCCGCGGTGAGGAGTCGCTCTTGTTCTAAGACAGAAATTTGCTCTGCTACATTGCGAAGTTGACGAATGTTTCCGTTCCAATGATATTGCACGAGCAACTGTTGTGCATTTTCATCCAATCGTAGGGTAGGCATTCGGTATTTTTGGGCAAAGTCTGAAGCGAATTTTCGAAACAACAACGAAATGTCTTCTTTTCGTTTTCGCAAAGCGGGAAGATGAATTTCAACCGTACTGAGGCGGTAATATAAGTCTTCTCGAAATTTATTTTTTTGAATGGCTTCCGGCATGTTTACATTAGTAGCTGCTACAATGCGAACATTCGTTTTTTGCACTTTGGAAGAACCTACTTTAATGAATTCTCCTGTTTCTAAAACCCGCAGCAAGCGTACCTGTGTGGCGAGGGGAAGTTCTCCCACTTCATCGAGAAAAATAGTCCCGCCATCGGCCACTTCAAAATAGCCATTTCGCGTGGAGGTAGCCCCAGTAAAAGCTCCTTTTTCATGCCCAAACAATTCACTATCGATGGTGCCTTCTGGTATTGCGCCACAGTTTACGGCAATGTACTTGGCGTGTTTTCGATGCGAATTTTGATGAATAATTTTTGGAATATTTTCTTTTCCTACTCCACTTTCTCCGGTAACCAAAACAGAAATATCAGTAACCGATACACGGAGGGCTTTTTCCAGTGCACGGTCTAAACCTTGGCTTACCCCAATAATGCCGAAACGTTGTTTTACTGCTTGAAGATTTTCCATACTAGTGCTCTTATACGTCTTTAGAAATTCTTGTTGCCTTACCCAACAGCGTTGCAGAAGTGCAGTCTTCGATATGAACTTCGACATATTCTCCTACATGATAATTTTCTTTTGGGAAAACCACCACCGTGTTTTGTGTTGTTCTTCCGCTCCAGTGTTCATGCGAGCGTTTGGATTCTTTTTCTATCAGCACAACCACCTTTTTTCCCTAAGAATTGTTCCGTTCGGTATCGGCTGTGTTTTTGTTGTTTTTCAATGATTTCTTGCAGCCTTCTTTTTTTAATTTTTTCGGGAACATCATCCTCTAGTTTTCGTTCGGCTAGCGTGCCAGGGCGTTCAGAATAGGCAAACATAAATCCAAAATCATATTTCACATAGTCCATGAGACTCAAGGTGTCTTGATGATCTTCTTCTGTTTCTGTGGGGAAACCAGCAATCATATCTTGCGAAATGGCGCAGTCAGGTATAATTTCACGAATGTTATCAATCAGTTTGAAGTAATCTTCTCTGTTGTGCAATCGATTCATTTTTTTGAGAATGCGGTCGCTTCCCGACTGAACCGGTAGGTGAATGTATTTGCAAATGTTGGGATATGCCGCCATCGTATGCAGTACATCTACGGTCATGTCCTGTGGATTAGAGGTAGAAAAACGAAAACGAATCGTTGGGTGAGCCTCAGCTACCATGGCCAAGAGTTTAGAAAAATTGACCGCGGTTTTCTGTTGTAATTCAGAAGCTTTATTAAAATCTTTTTTTAATCCGCCCCCAAACCATAAATAGCTATCTACATTTTGCCCCAAAAGGGTAATTTCTTTAAATCCGCGTTGTGCAAGGTCTTCAATTTCTTGTAAAATGCTTTTGGGGTCGCGACTGCGTTCTCTGCCTCTTGTAAAAGGAACTACACAAAAAGTACACATGTTGTCGCACCCTCTCATAATGGTGACAAAAGCACTTACTCCGTTGGAATTGATGCGCACAGGAGAAATGTCTCCGTAAGTTTCTTCTTTCGATAAAATAACATTGACTGCTTCACGTCCAAGATCGACTTCTTTTAATAAATTGGGTAAGTCCTTGTAGGCATCAGGTCCAACCACCATATCCACAATTTTTTCTTCTTCTAGAAGTTGGTGTTTTAAGCGTTCGGCCATGCACCCCAGCACACCCACTTTCATTTTTGGGTTGGTTTGTTTTACAGCATTGAATTTTTCGAGTCGCTTTCGAACGGTTTGCTCCGCCTTGTCGCGAATGGAACAAGTGTTTACTAAAATGAGATCTGCATTTTCCATTTGCCCAGTAGTACTAAACCCTTCCTTGGCAAGAATTGAAGCTACAACTTCACTGTCAGAGAAATTCATCTGACAGCCATAGGACTCTATGTATACGGCTTTATTGCTTTTTTGGCTCTTTGGCTGGTCAATCACAACACCATCGGTTGCAGCAGTAATTTTCTTATCTAGCGATTGCTCCATCTTTTTACTTTAATTCTTTTTTATGTGCCTAAACACAAAACAAAAGTAATGAATTACCGCCATTTTGTCATGTTTTTTTGATGACAATCCTAGTTAGTAATTCGTTCAAAATGTGGCATCATAATGCGCGTAGTGACTTTATTTTTTTGACGAAGTTGTTTCAATCAGGCGTTGGCGGATAAAAAAAATACCTACTTTTGTTACCAATAATAACACGCTATGGCAAAGAATTTAGTCATTGTTGAGTCTCCAGCTAAGGCCAAAACAATCGAAAATTTCTTAGGAAAAGATTACAAAGTAGCTTCGAGCTTCGGGCACATTGCCGATTTACCTTCCAAAGAATTGGGGGTAGATGTCGAGGGCAATTTTGCTCCGAAATACATTGTTTCTTCCGATAAAAAGAAAGTGGTTTCGGAATTGAAATCGTTGGCTAAAAAAGCGGAAACCGTATGGCTCGCTAGTGATGAAGACCGAGAGGGAGAAGCTATCGCCTGGCATTTGGCGCAAACCTTAGAATTAAAGGACAGTAATACCAAGCGTATTGTGTTTCACGAAATCACAAAAAATGCCATTTTAAAGGCCATTGAAAACCCAAGGGATATAGATTATAATTTGGTGAATGCCCAACAGGCGCGTCGTGTTCTCGATCGTTTAGTAGGGTATGAGCTATCACCAGTACTGTGGCGAAAAGTCAAAGGTGGACTCTCCGCCGGGAGGGTGCAATCGGTATCTGTTCGCCTTATTGTGGAGCGGGAACGCCAAATAAAAGCGTTTATTCCTACCTCTACTTTTAAAACCCAAGCGGAATTTCTGACCCCAAATAACAAGCTGATTAAAGCCAGCTTGGACCGGAATCTTGATAAAGAAAACGAAGTGGCCACTTTTCTAGAAAAAAATGCCGCTGCCCAGTTTAAGATTGCAAGTAAATCTACCAAACCAGCAAAAAAGAGCCCTACAGCGCCATTTACAACTTCCACCCTGCAACAAGAAGCGGCAAGAAAACTTTATCTTTCTGTGAGTAAAACCATGACGCTGGCACAACGTTTATATGAAGCCGGACTCATTACTTATATGCGTACCGATAGTGTGAATTTATCTAAAGAAGCACAAACCGCAGCGCTTTCCACCATTAGCAATCGCTTTGGAGAAGATTATGCCCAAGCTCGAAATTTTAAAAGTAAAAGTAAAGGAGCACAAGAAGCGCACGAAGCCATTCGCCCTACCGATTTGAGTAGAGACAAGGTGGCTGTTGATTACGATCAAATGCGTTTGTATGATTTGATTTGGAAAAGAACCATTGCTTCACAAATGAGCGACGCCCGTTTGGAACGCACTGTTTTAAAAATTGAAGCGGATACCCATTCAGAAAGTTTTACGGCCCGGGGTGAGATCATCACCTTTGAAGGCTTTTTGAAAGTGTATTTGGAAGGAATCGATGAAGAGGAAGAAGAAGCTCAAGGTTTACTTCCTCCAATTGAAGAAGGGCAAGAAATTCATCTAAAAAACCTGGTTGCAACAGAACGCTTTTCTCGACCTCCCTACCGATTTACAGAAGCTTCTTTGGTTAAAAAACTTGAAGAACTCGGAATTGGTCGACCTTCTACCTATGCCCCAACAATATCGACTGTGCAAAATCGTAGATACATTGCTAAAGGAACGGTTGAAGGGATTGAACGTTCTTATCAGCAACTTTCCTTAAAAGGAAAAAACGTGACTTCTACACGTTTAACGGAGATGGTAGGTTCTGACAAAGGAAAATTGGTTCCTACCGATATTGGAATGATTGTTAACGATTTTTTGGTGAATAACTTTAAATCCATTCTCGATTACAATTTTACTGCACAAGTAGAACAGAATTTCGATGAAATTGCAGAGGGAAAAGAAGACTGGACCAAAATGATTAAAGGGTTTTATGGAGATTTTCATTCCACGGTTAATCATGTTAAAGACAACGCCGAGCGCGAATCTGGAGAGCGTATTTTAGGAGAACATCCCGATTCGGGAAGAGTGGTGAAAGTGCGTCTTGGAAAATTCGGACCCATTGCCCAAATAGGCCAAACCGATGATGAAGAACCTGTTGTTTTTGCAAGTCTAAATCAAGATCAGCAATTGGACACAATTACGTTTGAAGAAGCATTGGATTTATTCCAGCTCCCCAAAGATCTTGGGGAATATGAAGGAGAAGTAGTAACAGTGAATAATGGGCGTTTTGGTCCTTATGTAAAGTTTGGTTCTACTTTTGTTTCTCTTCCAAAAGGGCAAAATCCGATGGAAGTAGACCGCGATATGGCCATAGAACTGATAGAGGAAAAGAAAAAGGCCGATGCGCCGATTTATACCTATAACGGTTTGCCAGTTACTAAAGGGAAAGGGCGTTTTGGTCCATTCATTAAATGGAGCGGTATGTTCATCAACGTCAACAAGAAATACGATTTTGATGCACTTTCGGATGAAGACATTGTGACTTTAGTGGAAGAAAAGATTCAAAAAGAAAAAGACAAAGTCGTTCACAATTGGGAAGAAGAAGGAATCCGTGTTGAAAAAGCGCGATGGGGACGCTCGAATATCATTCAAGGGAAAGTGAAAATTGAACTTTCAAAAGACATTGATCCTACACAACTTACCCTAGAAGAAGTGAAAAAGCGATTGGAAGCCCATCAGCCCAAAAAAGAAGAAAAAAGCAACCAAGTCACGAAAAGCTAAAAAATAATGAGTTTAGATTTTCTTACCCCTGTTGATGAAACTACGTTAGGCGTAACAGCTTTGTTGCCAAAACAGGTGGTGGGAAAAAACATTAAAATTCATACTACCCAACAAGGTTTCCCTGAATTAAAGGACGTCCGTGTAGCTATTATTGGGGTGCAAGAAAGCCGTCAGAGTTATTATCCCGTTTCGGATTACGCCATTGAAAGTTTTCGAAAAGAGTTCTATCAACTTTTTCCTGGAAATTGGTCAATACAAGTTGCCGATTTAGGAGATCTTCCTTCTGGAGAAACCCCCGAAGACACTTATCATGCAGTAAAAAACATTTGTCTTTATTTACGCCAAATTAACGTGATTCCTATTTTCTTAGGAGGAAGTCAAGATTTAACAATTGCCTTGTATCAGTCCTACTTAGAAAACAATCAATGGGTTAATATTGTTTCGGTAGACAATCGCTTCGATTTTTCCCAAGAAGAAGAATTGATTTCTGGACGTTCTTATATGAGTGAAATTATCATGAATGAACCGAGTCGTCTTCATAATTTCACCAACTTAGGGTTTCAATCATATCTGATTGCGCAAGAAGAACTCGATTTGATGGAAAAATTGTTTTTTGATGCGATGAGGTTGGGCGAAGTGTTGGATGATGTTAAAAAAACCGAACCGCATTTTAGAGAATCAGACATTGCAAGCTTCGATATGAAATCGTTGAGTGCCCAAGCGGCAGGCTTATTACCCCACGGGATGCCCAACGGGATAGACGCACGAACCATTTGTGCGCTTTCTCGCTATGCTGGAATCAGCGACCGGTTGACAAGCATTGGCTTTTTTGATTTGGTCAACACCCCTGTTTTTCACAAACTCTTGGCACAAATTATCTGGTACTTTATTGAGGGAGTACAATGTCGTTTTGACGAATACCCAGTAGCGACAAGCCAAGGGTTTAAAAAGTATTTGGTTCAAATGTCAGATCGAGAATTGGTTTTTTACAAGAGCAATAAAAGTGAACGATGGTGGATCGAATTGATAAGAGAAAGTTATTTGAATAATAAATCGAAAAGGACAACGTTATTATCTTGCACCCCACAAGATTACGACGATGCAATGAATGATATTTTGCCCGATCGTTGGTGGAGAGCCACAAAAAGAAATTAAAAAGGTGCACTATTTTTAAAAAAAATGCACAAAAACAAAATATATTGCGTAGCCTTGCGTTACTAGACTATATGAAAAGAGTTTTTTTATTCATTTTTTCAGTTTTTATCCTCTACAGCTGCGGAAACAAACGCGGTGAGTTGATTGGTGTAAAACAAAAAAAATGGTTTCCTGAAAAACCATTTGGAATGACCCTTGTCGAAGGAGGAGCCTTCATTATGGGGAAACAAGATGATGATATCGCTCAGTTAAAAAATGCTCCTGCCAAAACCGTAACTGTTCGTTCCTTCTATATGGATGAAACGGAAATCACCAATAGTGAATATCGTCAGTTTGTGTATTGGGTTCGCGATTCAATCGCTCTTGCAATGCTGGCACGAAAAGCCGATGAACTTAATTTAGGTGAAGAGGGTGGTTCTGGAGACGGGATTGGAGAATATGCCTTTAAAGATGCAGATACTTCCGATTTATCGGAATTTCAAAAATACATGCGTGCCAACTATTACGATTTATCTGATGACCCCTATGCGGGACGTCCATTAAATTGGGATCAAGATTTGGAATGGGAACCTAACAACTATGTAGACCAAGCTTATGTTGAGGTGATGGATAGTTTGTATTTACCACCCGAAGTTTGGTACAACGGGGAAATGAAAATAGACGTGAATAAATTGGTCTACAAATATTCTTGGTTCGATGCAGAAGCTGCAGGTTTAGAACGAGAAAAAAACCCAAATTCTCGTGATCGCCTCCCTTTTATTAAGAAAGAAGAAATAGAAATTTATCCCGATACTACGGTGTGGATTAAAGATTTCAATTACTCCTATAACGAGCCCATGCACAACGATTACTTTTCGCATCCTGCCTATCAAGATTATCCTGTAGTTGGTGTTTCTTGGAAGCAAGCAGTAGCATTTTGTAATTGGCGAACGCATTTTAAAAATTCGTTTCAGAAAGAAAAAGGGAAGCCTTTAGTAAATAGTTTCCGACTTCCTACTGAAGCTGAATGGGAATATGCAGCACGAGGAGGAATTCCCTCTGGAACCTATCCTTGGGGGTCTCCCTATTTGTTGAACGACAGAGGGTGTTTCCTAGCCAACTTTAAGCCTTTACGTGGCGATTATTCTGCCGATCAGGCCATGTACGCCGTTGAAGCAAAATCCTATTTGCCCAACGATTATAATTTATACAATATGGCCGGTAATGTTTCTGAATGGACAGAATCCTCTTACGATCCAACGGCTTATGAATTCGTGTCTTCTTTGAATCCTAACATGTCACTGAACCAAGAAAAAAGGAAAGTGGTCCGTGGTGGTTCATGGAAAGATGTCGCTTATTTCTTACGAGTTAGCTCTAGAGATTATGAGTACCAAGACACAGCGAGAAGTTACATTGGATTCCGAACAGTACAAGATTATTTGGGATCTGAAAAAGTAAAGATTAAATAGAAAAATTCTATCTTTAGACCATATACTAATTTTAAAAAAAAATGGACGCAAAACAACTCAAAGGACGCCTTAGAAGAAAAATCATTATGCACATGCTATTCCAAATTGGAGGAGCTGTTGTAATTGTTGGAGCATTATTTAAAATCTTACACCTCGAAATTGGACCCATCACAGGGGGAGTAGTACTTGGTTTAGGACTAGGTACTGAAGCAATTATTTTCCTTGTTGGGGGATTAATGCTTGACGACGTTCGTGAGGAACAAGACGAATATGTAAGCAAACATGCTGGTGGGCCTAAAAAAGCCTCTGGTGGAGCTGAGGAAGATAGTTTATCTTCTAAAATCGATGCAATCTTGAAGGAAGCTAAATTGGACGTAAGTCTAGTCGGTGGTTTAACAAAAAGCATTCAGAATTTAGAAGCTTCTGCACGTGCCTTGTCACCAGCAGCTGAAGCCGCTTCTTCTTCAGAGCAATATGCTGCTCAATTGACGCAAGCCGCTGCCCAGCTTCAAGAACTCAATCAATTGTATGCTGCACAAGTTCAAAGTGCAGGGACACACGGTCAATACAATGATCAAGTAGCCGAAAACGCTGAACGATTACGTACTCAAATGGAATCGCTCTCAGAAAATCTAGCTTCACTTAACCAAGTTTATGGCGGAATGTTGTCTGCTATGAATAAAAACTAATTAAAACATGGCAGGAGCAAAAGAAACACCACGTAATAAACTTATTGCGTTGATGTACTTAGTGTTCATCACCATGTTGGCGTTGAACGTAAGTAAAGAAGTTTTGGATGGCTTTGGGCAAATGTTCAAAAAAATTCAAAGTGCAAACGAACGTGTAAATCAAGGTAACATCATTTACTACGATAAAATTGAAGTAAATGCTGAGGAAAAAGAAGGAAAGTGGATTGGGCACGACCGCACCGCAAAAGAAATCCGTAAAGAGTCGGATGCTTTCTTTTCTAAAATTCAAGAAATCAAAGACCAAATCACAGAAAAGCAACGTGTTGATGATCCAGAATTGAATGAATATTCACAGATGGACAAAGGCGAGGCTTTGGATTTAATTTTCTTTGATGCCAATGGTGTCTCTACCGAAGGACAAGCCTTTGTGGACATGGTCAATGCCTACAAAATGCGTGTTATTCAAGTATTCGCTTCTCAATTCCCTCAATACACGGAATTGGTTGAAGAGCGATTCTACACAGGAGATTTCGAAGGGAATGTTCAAAACAGAGACGGGCAGTCACAACCTTGGTTGTCTTTCAATTTTGAAGGTTTTCCTTTAATTTCCTCTTTAGCAAAGCTCACTATGATGCAAAACGACATTCGCTTAACAGAAAGTGATGTGTTAAATTCCTTACTAGGGAAAGAGCTTTAAGCGAGTAGTAAAGTAACAACTGACAACTACATCACCCTTTTAAAGGCAGAAAAAGGAGCCTATTATCAAGGGGAAGTATTTGACGGCAGTGTTATACTTGGACGTAAAAGCGGTGCACAAAATCCGAACGATGTGAATGTAACACTTGACGGAAGAAAACTCTCACCCAACGAATATGAAAAAATTCCAGGGGGAATTAAATTGAATATTAATGCAGGTCGCCCAGGGGATCATGTTATTGAAGGGAATTTAATTTTCCGCGATGCAGGGGTAGAGTCTAAAATTCCAGTATCACAATCATTTGCCGTAATTTCTAAGCCCAACGCAGCAGTTATTTCAGCAGACAAAATGAATGTGGTTTATCGTGGTGTAGACAACCCTATGACCATTTCTATTCCAGGTATTCCAGACGATAAAATCAATGCCAGAGCAGCAGGTCTTCGTCGTGTAAAAGGAAGTAAGTTCAACATGAATCCAGGAAAAGGTAGAGAAGTATCGATTACCGCTACAGGAAAGTTACCTGACGGCCAAGCGATTTCTACTAAAACAAAATTCAGAATCAAAGACTTACCTAAACCTTCGGCCACATTTTTCCGTCAGCCAGGACGTATTCGACTTCCAAAATCGAGTATTGAGCGAGCAGAAGTTGGAGCTGTATTGGAAGACTTCGATTTTGACTTAACGCTTAAAACACTTGAATTCAAGGTTAAAATACCAGGATCACCCACGATTACATGTAAGGGAACACGACTCAGTCCACAAGCGCTACAGGCACTTGGACGTGTTCGTACAGGGCAAGAAATCAGTATTTTCGATTTGAAAGTACAAAACCCTGCCAAGCCCAGTTACAAGTTTAAGCGTGTGGCTCCTGTGCTAATCGAAATTTTATAATGTTATGAAAACTTCATCGTTTCTTGTTTCTTTTTTAATTGCGAGTAGCTTTTTTGCGGAAGCCTACGGCCAAGCTAATTTGCTCAATGCTCGTGTGCCCCAAGAAGTGGGTAAATTGACCGAGCAGCAAACCGAAGCGAATGATGAAGAACCATTAGCCTATGGCTATATTGATGACAGAGATGTACTTTGGTCCAAAACCATTTGGGAAAAAATTGATCTAGACGAACGCATCAATTTTCCCTACTATTACCCAAGTGAACCTCAAAATTTAGGAGAAGAGCGCCGTTCTTTATACGATGTTTTACTTCGTGGGATTCAAGAAGGGAGAGTAAAGGAAATTTATGCGGATGACGGAGGTTATTTCAGAAATAAATTAACCTACCAGCAAGTGTTAGAAAAACTCTCATGGAATGGTTATCTACCCGGTTATGAAGAGGCTGCGAACGAAGGGATTTTAACCGAAGATGAATTGAATGCCGAATATGCGGTATCAATTCCACTTAAATCGGTTGATATTACAGAATATCGAATTAAAGGGACTTGGTATTTTAATAAACGTCAAGGCGAATTAAAATACCGACTTTTAGGGATTGCGCCCTGCGCACCCGACCCTGAAATTAAAAACCCGAATCCTGGTGGACCAGAAATCGATCCAAAGGTATTGTATCCTTTGTTTTGGATTTGGTTTCCAGACGCTCATGAGGTGTTAAACGAGGCTTTCGTTTTTAATACTCGAAATTCCTCACAGCCAATTACATTCGATAATATGTTGAACTCACGTCGCTTCAATGCATTGATTTACAAAGAAGAAAATGTGTACGAAGACCGTGAAGTCAAAGACTACATCTTTGAAGATGCTTTACAGCAGCTGCTAGAATCTGAACGCATTAAATCAGTGATTCGCGATTTTGAGCAAGATATGTGGAACAACTAGTAAAAATATCAACCTGAAACAAAACGCAGCCTTTGAGCTGCGTTTTTTCATTCTACCATGACGACTTCTGTAGATACTTTAATTGTTGGTTTAGGATTAGCAGGTTTGGCTTATGCCGAAACACTCTATCAAAATGATGTGTCGTTCCATGTCATTGATGCAATAACAAGTGGTTCTTCAAAAATTGCTGCAGGAATTTATAATCCCACGGTATTAAAACGATTCAATTTATCGTGGAAAGGCGACGAATTTCATGCTTTTTCACTTCCTTTTTATCAAGCGATTGAACACCGCTTGCAGCAGCAGTTTTTATTTTCTACACCCATAAAAAAGATTTTCAATTCCTACTCCGATCACAATCAATGGACAACAGCTTCCGATCGAGCTGGGCTAAAAAAGTTTCTTTCCCCCACTTTAGATTTTGAAGCGATAAAAGGAGTGAAAGCGCCCTACGGCTTTGGAGAAGTTTTGCATTGTGGGCGTTTAAACACCCAAGATATTCTTCAAAAATACCAGCAGTGGTTAGGCGATCGCATCAGCTTTATTCCTTTTGATTCAAATCAATTGGAAGTCCATGAAGGGGCTTTTTCCTACGGTTCTATACAAGCTAAGCGAATTGTTTTCTGCGAAGGCTATGCTATGAAAAACAATCCTTGGTTTAATGCTCTTCCACTTGTGGGTTCCAAAGGGCAAATCCTGATTGTTGAAATTCCGGAATTGACATCAGCTTTCATTTTAAAAGGGCCTATATTTTTAGCTCCCCTAGGAAATCAATTGTTTTGGGCTGGGGCCAGTTTTGAGCAGCAAGATAAATCATTCACCCTTACTGAAGATTCCGCCCAATGGATTAGATCAAAAATGCAGCAAATGATTGATTTACCCTATGAGGTAAAGAATCATCTCGCGCATATTCGCCCAACGGTAAAAGACCGTCGTCCACTCTTGGGAGAACATGTCAATATCTCTAATATGCATGTTTTTAATGGCTTAGGTTCAAGGGGAGTATTAACAGCTCCATTGGCAGCACAATGGCTTTATTCGAGTATTTACGAAAACGAACCCTTACCGTCTGAAGTAAATATATCTCGGTTTAAAATAAGCGAATAAACCCATCGATATATTGAACGACTTTTATCACTTTTGTAGAAAATTTATGCCATGCTGAGTGTTCAGAGTTTGACCGTTTCTTTTGGAGGAGAAGATCTTTTCCACGAAGTTTCCTATCGATTAGGAGCGGGTGATCGCGTAGGATTAGTGGGAAAAAACGGAGCAGGAAAATCCACCATGCTTCGCCTTTTGGCCAAGCACCAGTTACCTACACGTGGTAGTATTGCACAAGAAAAAAATTGCAGTATTGGTTTTCTTCAGCAAGACATCGATTTTGAAAAGGGAAGAACCGTTTTACAAGAAGCCTATCAGGCTTTTGAAGAAATTATGTCGCTAGAGCTGGCACTCGAAAAAATTAATTTGGAGTTGGCCGAACGCACCGATTACGACAGCGCTTCCTACAACGATTTGATTATTGCATTGAACGACACTACCGAGCGCTACGAGCTTATTGGTGGCTATAGTTACCAAGGCGATACGGAAAAAGTGCTTATGGGATTAGGGTTTTCAGCAGATGATTTTAATCAACAAACCGACACCTTTTCTGGCGGTTGGCGAATGCGTATTGAATTGGCCAAATTGCTCTTGCAAGACAATGATGTGCTTCTTTTGGATGAACCCACCAACCACCTCGACATCGATTCTATTGTGTGGCTAGAAGAATTTTTAACCAAATACAGAGGAGCAGTTGTTCTAGTTTCACACGATAAAATGTTTTTGGATCATACCACAAATCGCACCATTGAAATTGTAAATGGAAGAATTTATGATTACAAAAAAGCTTACTCGGATTACCTGGATTTGCGTCAAGAAATTATGGCGCAACAGCGGGCAGCTCAAAAAAATCAAGAGAAAGAAATTGAGCAAACCGAAAAATTAATTGAGCGATTTAGAGCCAAAGCCTCTAAAGCTTCTATGGCGCAATCCCTGATAAAAAAGCTCGATAAAATTGAACGAATTTCTGTCGATCAAGAGGATAATTCTCAGATGAGTCTTCATTTTCCTGTAGCGGTTCAGCCGGGTAAAGTGGTACTTACCATCGAAGGATTAGGAAAAAATTATGGCGATAAACAGGTATTGAAAGCCGTAGATTTAATGATTGCCCGAGGGACGAAAACGGCTTTTGTTGGACAAAACGGACAAGGAAAATCGACCTTAGCCAAAATCATTGTAGGTGATATTTCTTATGATGGAAAATGTGTTCTTGGCCATAACGTCAAGCTTGGGTATTTTGCGCAAAATCAAGCTGAGTATTTGGATGGAAGTTTAACGCTTCTCGAAACAATGGAATCCGCTGCCACAGAAGAAAACAGAACGAGAGTGAGAGATATGCTGGGTGCTTTTATGTTTCGTGGCGATGATGTGGAAAAGAAAGTAAATGTGCTTTCCGGGGAGAACGCAACCGATTGGCTCTTTGTAAAATGTTGCTGTCTCCATTCAATGTTCTTGTGATGGACGAACCCACTAATCACTTGGATATTCGTTCTAAAAATGTACTGAAAGCCGCGCTGCAAAAATTTGAAGGAACCCTAATTTTAATTTCTCACGACCGTGATTTTTTAGCAGGATTAAGCGATAGAGTTCTAGAGTTTAAAGATAAAAAGCTGAAAGAGTATTTAGGCGATGTGCAATTCTATTTGGAACAAAAGAAGCTCGATTCTTTACGTGATTTAGAAAGAAAAACTTCCCCTAAAAGAGAAGAAAAAGGCACAACTCAAAACGCTTACCAACAACAAAAAAAGAAGAAGGCGTTGCAAAATAAATTATCTAAAATTGAAGGGAAAATTGTAGCGCTAGAAAAGGAGATTAAGTCGATTGATGTTGAGCTTGAAATCAACTATGACGCCACCATTGCGATTCCCAATTTTTTTGACGATTATCAGAATAAAAAATCACAATTGGAAACGCTTATGCAACAATGGGAAAGTGTTTCAGAAGAACTTATAATTTACGATTAGCAGATGATTGAGCATTCTTTTCAGTGTCCCTATTGTTGGGAGAGCATTTCGATGTTGTTGGAAGTGGTACAAGCCGAACAAGAGTACATAGAAGATTGTGAAGTTTGTTGTCGTCCCATTCAATTGAATTATCTTTTTTCAGGTCACGAATTAACTTCCTTTTCTGCAGACGAAATTGGGCAATAAAAAAAGCGACTTAAAGCCGCTTTTTTTATTTAGTAAACAAGGTATTATTGTCTCGAACGTGCCCACTGAAAATCTTTTGAAGGCTTTTCTTGTGCTTCAATAAAGTTGATTTTTACCTTTTCGGAAGCGCTCGCTGTTTGAATGCCCTCTTCTACATTTGCAAGGGCAAGGCCTTCGATTTTTCCTTCAGCCTGCTCATTCATTGTGTATAGGTTAGAATTGGCGAAATTTTCTCCATCGATATAGCCCTTTGAAAGCGTAAATGAAGAATTTGCATCGCTTTCAACTCCTGTTATTTCAAGAGCACTGTCAGAACTCTCGTTCAGTTCAATTAAAAAATTATTGATGGTTCCCGTAAAACCTTCGTCAATATCAATCGCATCGTCTCCACTTCCATGAATAAGAATGTTTTCTACATTAACGGTGCCTCCAAAGAGTTCAATTCCGTCATCTTGATTTGCAAAAATTTCGATATTATTGATTTTTGTTCCTGAACCCACACCACAAAGTGTGATACCGTTGGATTCACTTCCTGTACCAATAAAGATTCCACCGTGGCGTATGGATACGTATTCGATAACTCCAGAAGTATCCTCGCTATTTTCTCCTCCGTAATAGCTGGAATCTGAATTTGGATTTAACCCCACGTAAAAGGCTTCTTTTTCACCTGATGGCAGCGCCACAGGGGCATCACCTAAAATAATTATTCCGCCCCAAAGACCAACATCCGTGCTGCTCAGTGCTGAACTGACATTATTTTTGGGATCAAAATTATCATTAATGGAAGTAAATACAATCGGTTTTTCTTCTGTGCCTTGGGCATTTAATTTCCCTCCTTTTGCAACAACAAGCATGGATACTTGAGGAGCTTCTCCAGGATTTGCTTTAATGACAGTGCCCGGTTCAATGGTTAGTGTGACCCCCTTCGGTACGGTTACCTGTTGGTCGAGGATATAATTATTAGAAGCCACCCATGTGGTGTCGTTCTCAATTGTTCCGGTTACAGTAATTGTAGTTGCTTCACTTGGTTTTTCTTGGCAACTATAGATTAAAAAGAGCCCCAATAAAAGAGCAGAATTTTTTAAAATGTAAATGATGTTTTTCATTGGTTTCTTCATTTAAAAATAATGATAGTCATTAAATATACTTGTTTTTTTAGCTTTTTTCAAAGCCTGCACACAAAAAATGGCATTTCAAAAAAAAACAGCTAAATTGTTTAAGAATCTGTTTTTATAATCATTGACCCATGAAAAATACGTTGGCCTTCTTTTTTTCAATTTTATTTATGCAAGCTCTTTTTGCACAAACCGATTTTTCAAAAGCAAAAGCGGAGGTGATTAAAATCCTAAAAAAGCAGGAGACACAATGGAATAGCGGTAATATCGATGCATTTATGGAGGGGTATTGGAAAAATGACTCGCTCGTTTTTGTAGGGAAAAATGGACCTACTTTTGGCTATAAAAACACCCTTGAAAATTATAAACGTGGCTATCCTACAAAAGCATCTATGGGGAAATTGTCCTTTGTTTTTCATCATTTTAAAATGTGGGACAAAACTACTTTTCAAGTCATCGGAGAGTTTCATTTAGAACGAGAGGAAGATCATCCTTTTGGATTTTTCACTTTGCTTTTAAAAAGAATGAATGGCCAGTGGAAAATCGTAAGCGATCACTCTTCATCAGGGCAATAAAATCAAGGGATAAGCGTTATCTATAAAATATATTATTAACTATAATTATTAAAAATTATATTCATATCCTCCTGATGTTTTTTGGTGTGTGGGTTCATGCCCAAGACACCGACCGCGATGGGGTGCTTGATAGTGTAGATAATTGTGTTTCCCAATACAATCCATTTCAATTGGATACCGATGGAGACGGTATTGGAGATGTCTGTGATACAGACGACGACGGCGACGGTATTTTGGATGTCAATGAAGGTTACTCTTCTTCTACAGAAGACTTTGAATCGGTTGCTGTGGGCACAGGAATATCAAGTGGGACTACTTCAATAGCGAGCCTTACAGGTATTAAAGAGGCTTTTTGGTCCTACAATGCAAATACACTGAAAGAGAATCCAATTTCTAGAATTGTTACCAGTGCTTTGGATGCAGGAAATGTTAGCCAAATGCTATTTCAAGATGCCAACACAGCAGTCTCCGAGGATGAAGCAATGGGATCCTATGCCAGTGTCTTAGCAGACATGAGCGTTTCAACCACCTTCATTACAATAAGTGCTGATTTTAAAGCTTCAGGAAGTCCAAGTGGAGGTTGTTGTAACGAGTTTGCTACCTATGTAGGAAGTGCGGGGCAAGATCCCGTTTGGAGTGATGATGTGTCAGGGAATATTGATGCAGTTTTTTTGTATTATTTTGACGGACCAGGAAACGGAAGAAAGCGCCACCCCAACAGTTCATTTACGTTTTCTTCTCTTGCAAGAACCGATGGTTGGTTTCGTCAACAAACCAGTTTTTTTAAAGCCAATAACAGTTCCAATATTTGGAGCATGATGGCGCACAACGCAGTGGCAAAATACAGCAGTGGCAGACTGGGAAGCCCAACCACGGCAAACGAAATTGATTTAGGCCCAGTAAGCGATTATCCATGGCTAAACAACGCTGCTTTTGGTTTTTCTGTTGACGAATACATGGATAATCTTCGTATTGAAGTTGCGAGAGATACCGATAATGATGGTATCCCAGATCATTTAGATGTAGATTCTGATAACGATGGACTCGATGATGCCGATGAAGTTACGGTAGGGACAGACCCTTATGTTTTTGAAGATAATGACGGGGACGGGTTAGCAGATCACTTTGACAGAGACGATGACAATGATGGGATACCCGATAGTATAGAATGTGGGTTTGTCAGTGAAGGCTTAGTCAATGGAGGTTTTGAAGAAGGGACTAGTGGCTGTAATGGTATTTTTAACGAGAGTACAATTAATGGCTGGGAAACCACTGCAACAGATGACATGATGGAAATTTGGTGTGATGGGCGAGTCATCTCAGGGATAACCTATAATGCAAGAGAAGGGAGCCGTTTTGCTGAAATTAACGCCAACCAAACTGCGGGATTGTATCAAACCATAACAACTACCCCAGGGTCTTATATGATCTGGTCAGTAAGTCATCTTGCGAGAGGAACCGGAGTAGAACAAATAGAAATTCAAGCGGGTCCTTCAACTACCTCAAATGTTGTTTTAGAAACCCAAACAGCGACCAGAACTGCATGGAGTGATTACTCTGGGGTATACCTTGTTCCCACTGGGCAAGTATCCACTGTTTTTATTTTTGAAGCGACTTCTGGTGGTAGTGCTGGGAACTTATTAGACCGTATAACTTTTGATCGTCCTGCCAATGCGTGTACCCTTGACACCGATGGAGATGGGATTCAAAACAGTTATGATTTAGATAGTGACAACGATGGTATTTTAGATGCTACCGAAACAGCAACAGACACCGATGGCGACGGGATATTTAATTTCATGGATTTCGATTCGGATAACGATTCCATTTTGGATAGCATAGAGACCGATACCGATTCGGATGGTGACGGGCTGGGTAACTATATTGATTTGGATTCTGATAATGACACCATTTTAGATCGTGTAGAAGGTTCGGGAGATGTGGACGGCGACAGCATTGCCAACTTTTTAGATACCGATAGCGATGGCGATGGCATTTTGGACAGTACAGAAACCGCCTCGGATACCGATGCTGATGGAATTCCTAATTATCTCGATACCGATTCCGACAACGATTCTATTCCAGATGTTACCGAAACAGCAATAGACACGGACAGCGATGGCCTTCCCAATTACTTGGATTTGGATTCCGACAACGATACCATTAATGACACCACCGAAACCGCCTCGGATACCGATGGCGATGGTTTAGGAAATTTCATTGATCCAGATAGTGATAATGACACCATTAACGACCGAACGGAAACGGCTACGGATACCGATAGTGATGGTCGCCCCGATTATTTGGATACCGACTCGGATAACGACACGATTCTCGATGCTACCGAAACTGCTTCCGATACTGACGGCGACGGCTTGGCTAATTATCTCGATTTGGATGCAGACGGCGATAGTATTGCTGACAGTGTGGAAGGGAGTGCCGATTTTGACGGAGATACACTTCTCAACTTCTTGGACCTTGATTCGGATAATGATACGCTTTTAGATGCGACGGAAAAAGCAACCGATACTGACGGGGATGGCGATTTCGATTTTTTAGACCTTGATTCTGATGACGATGGTTTTTTGGATAGCGTGGAACTCGACGTCAACGATAGTGATGCGGATGGTATTGTCGATTACCTCGATCCTATTGATCCAGGATTTACTGTAAATCCAAATTTTGTATTGGTCAATGAATCGGGAACCACCACGGGAAGTATAGCGGTTTTACTGGACAGAAAACCAACCTCCGATGTAGTTATTAGTGTGGTTGTAAGCGATACTTCAGAAATTAGTGTAGGAACTACTACGTTAACTTTTACGACTACAAATTGGAATACAACACAAACCATAGTGGTCAATGGTGTAGACGACTCCACAAGAGATGGTGATATTCTGAGTGATCTTATTTTATCGATAGTTGATTCTGCATCAGACGACCAGTTCGATCCGCTCGATGATGAAATTGTACAGACACGAAATCAAGACGACGATCCAGAGAACTGTTTTAGTAGAAATTTTGATGAAAACGATTTTATTTTTATTCGCGATGCCACCCACACGACGGGAACTTCGTTATATACGCTTACCCCAAATCAAAATGGTCAAAGGGGAATGGTTTGGTATCAAAATCGTGTCGATTTAAGGGTTGAGTTTACCATAGATGTTGACCTGGATTTTGGTAATGATAACGGTGGAGCCGATGGAATTGCATTTGTAATTCAGAACATTAATACCTCTCAAGGGTCAAGTGGAGGAGGAATGGGATATCAGGGTATTAGTCCTTCCTATGCCATAGAGATGGATACTTATTACAACAGCACTCCTGATCCAAACAGCGATCACATTGCCTTTGTAGAGGATGGCGCGGCGGGATTAGCTCCAGCAGCAGCCGATCGAGTGAACACCATCAATCTTGAAACTGGAAACTGGCATAATATGGTTATTCAGTGGCAGCCAAGCACTCAGATTTTAAGTTATACCTTTAATCACAGTAACGGTACCAACGTGTATTCCGATACAAAAACAATCGATTTAATAGGAACGGTTTTAAATTCGAATATTGCTTTTGTGGGCTTCACTTCAGCAACAGGAGGGAGTAAAAACAGACATCGTGTTGAATTTGATAACAATTCATTTTGTATTGCAGACGAGATTTTAACCCCTACAGCCACGAACGAGGTTTCAATGGTGAGCACCCAAGTCATTTGCGCCACTCCCTCACCGACACTTAGAGATTTAATTGTTTCTGGAAGTCGCCCTGATGGAGTAGATCCAAGAACGGATGTCAATGGAAATGCATACAACTTGGTGTGGTTTGATGCCGCTTCAGGAGGGAATTTTTTACCCGACAGTAGGCCCATTGTGGATGGGGCCACTTACTTTGCGGAAGCCGCAAGTTTATCTGATCCAACTGCACTTACCTATCGAGAAAGTGAAAATCGTTTGCAAGTGAACATTGACCTTGTTTATGGCACTTACACTTCTACACATACTGCACTTAGTTTGCTCGAGGGTTCTGAAACCAGTACATTCTCATTGGTGCTAGATGACCAGCCTACAGGCAATGTCGTTTACAATTTAACTACTTCCGATGCTGCTCAGCTTGTCGTTTCTCCAACAACAATGACGTTCAATGCTTCCAATTGGAATGTGCCACAAACGGGAACAATAACTACTGTGGATGACTTAATCGCCGATGGAGATCAAAATGAAACTTTCCGAATTCAATTGAATGCCAGTTTATCGGATGATTGTTATTCTACTACAGCTACCAGTTATGCAATTAATGTTTTGGATGATGAAGTAGCAGCCTATACCCTCAGCAGCGTTTCAGGAGATTTAACCGAAGGGAACGCCACAGCGCAAACAGTTAGTGTGGTGTTAGATGCTATTCCTTTGACCGACATTATAATTGATATACAAAGTTTAGACACTACTGAGGCAGTTTTAAGTGTGGGAAGTTTAACCTTTACTGCGTCGAATTGGAATGTTCCACAAACGGTAACAGTCACCAGTGTAGATGAATTGCTTGTTGATGATGCGCAAGTGGTTTCCATAACGGCATCGGTAAATTCATCATCAGATCCTGCATTTACTTCCTTGCCTTCCCAAACAGTAACCACAACTGTTTTTGACAATGATATTCCAGGTTTTACAATTTCCTCCATTTCAGGTAATTTAACCGAAGCCTCTTCTCAAACAGCAAGTTTTACGGTTGTACTCGATGCACAGCCCATTTCCGATGTTTTTATTTCAATTGTGGCTAACCCTACAGACGAAATTACAAGTTCTGTTTCCAGCCTAACATTTACCAACAGCAATTGGAATGCTACCCAAACCGTGGTTTTAAATTCTCAAGACGACTTTTTAATTGATGGGACGAAAAACACGACCCTTACCTTTTCAATTGACCCCACATCCGACAGTTTATATACTTCAGTAGCTAGTCAAACAGCTGTGGTTGCCAACAACGATAATGAAGTGGCAGATTTTACTCTAAGCAGTTTGTTTGGAGGAAGTCTTACCGAAGCCAATACTTCTACAGTGAGTTTTACCGTTGTTCTCGACGCCCAACCCGATGTAGGAGATATCGTAATCATTGATATTCGTAGCTTAGACCTTACCGAATCCAAAGTAAGTACGCTTACGGATTCTCTTGTCTTTACCAATGCGACATGGAATACCACACAAACGGTTAATGTATTAAGTGAAGATGATGTGACCTTAGACGGTACAGTTACTTCTACCCTTGCAGTAGAAATCAATGCTTTATCTCCCATTTCATTTTTGTCGGTAGCTTCACAAACCCTTGACGTGTCCACACTAGATAACGATATTGCTGGATTTTCTTTATCCGCCATTTCGGGAACCCTCACCGAAACCAATAGTGCTTTGGCGTCTTACACTCTCGTTTTAGATGTTCAACCTTTAACGGATGTTAGTTTTGACCTTGCGTCAAGCGATGTAGGAGAAGTAAGCATAATCAACACCTCTCCAATTACCTTTACCTCAGCCAATTGGAATGTATCGCAAACGATACAACTTCAATCGGTAGATGACTTCATAATTGATGGCCTTCAAACGGTATCTATTACGACTTCAGTCAACCCTTCTTCTGACCTAGGATTTACTGCCTTGGCGTCTCAAACGCTAATAACTAGTAATGCAAATGATGATGTGGCAGGATTCAACCTTTCTGCTATAAATGGGACATTGATAGAATCCTTAAGTGGCACGGCAAGTGTTGCTATCAGCCTAACGGCAGAACCTTTAGTGGATGTACAGATCGATTTCACTTCCGCTGATACCGGAGAAGTAGCTATTGTTAGCCCTACTTTTTTCGTGTTCAATTCTTCCAATTGGAATGTTTCTCAGACCCTAGTGTTGGATAGTGTTAATGATTTTATTATTGATGGAAATCAGACTGTTACCATTACTGCTGAAATCAATCCAACTTCCGATCCAGATTTTGTTGGCGTCTTAAGTCAAGTGGTTAGTCCTGTAAATATGGATGATGATTTGCCAGGCTTTACTCTTTCATCTGTTTCGGGCGCGCTCTCAGAAGCTACTACTGCTACAGCGGAGTTTACAATTGTGCTGAATGCAGAACCCATGGTGGATGTAATTATTGATATTGTTTCTAACGATTTGAGTGAAGTGACTGTAGCTACAAGTTCTATCACATTTACAGCGCTGAATTGGAACCTTCCACAAACCATTGTTCTCCATTCTGTTGATGACAATATTATTGACGGACCTCAAACGGTAACCATCCGTTCTCGTGTAAATGCAGCTTCAGATCCCGATTTTGTGCCTTTAGCTGCTCAAAATTTATCGATTGTAAATGCAAACGATGATTTTGCAGGATTTGATTTTCGTCCCATTGTGAAGGAAATTTCAGAAGGGAGTACCCCTACGGCCAGTTTCGAAGTGGTCTTAACTGCTGAACCAGCAACCGATGTTTTTGTATGGGTCACTTCCTCGGATTTGACTGAAGCCTCCGTTGTGTCTCCATCTCAAATTCAATTCACTCCTTCTGTATGGAATATTCCTCAAACAGTGAACATAGCCAGTGTAGATGAATACATTATCGATGGAACGCAGCTTGTTAGCATTACCGCATCCATTATGCTTTCTTCTGATCCGCCTTTCCAAAGTTTAGCATCGCAAGTGGTTACCCTTACCAATGCCGATAACGATGTAGCAGGATTTTCCATTTCAGAAATCTCGGGTCTCTTGACAGAAGGGGATCTTTCAACGGCTTCTTTTTCGGTGAGCTTAACGGCCGAGCCCGCCCAGCCAGTAATAATCAATTTTCAATCCGAAGACAGCACAGAGGTCAGTGTTTCAAGTCCAACTCAACTTGTGTTTGATGCTTCTAATTGGCAGCTGAACCAAAGTGTTGTTTTGACTTCAATAGACGAGTATATCATCGATGGAACACAATTGGTAAGCATTACCGCTTCGGTGGATGCTTCTTCTGATTTGCCTTTCCAAAGTTTAGCATCGCAAGTGGTTACTCTTACCAATGCGGATAACGATTTTGCCGAAGTTCTTTTTTCTTCTTTAGATAATCTCGCGAGTGAATCGGGCGACCAAGCTCAATTTTCAGTTCAGTTGTCGGCGGTTCCGACCTCTGAAGTGCGTTTAGAATTTCAATCCACAGATGTTTCAGAAATTACCATTAATGGAGATGCAGAACTTATTTTCTCTTCTTTAAATTGGAATGTGCCTCAGCTTATAACAGTTACAGGCTTAGATGACAATCCTCCTTTTTCTGACGGAACACAAGTGGTTTCAATTGTTATTGAAAACATTACAAGTGCAGATTCTTTATACTCCAATTTAAATACAACAACTTTAGATTCCTATGCGGTGTATAATCAAGACAATGATGCCCCTGGTATACTTGTCAGTCTTGAAAACAATCTTTTTTCTACTACTGAAGCAGGGGGCAGGTTGAGGTTCAATTTGCGTTATTGTCCTATCCAACTGCAGATGTTTTGATACCGGTTACGTTAACAGGAGAAACGGATGAGGTTTCCCTTCAAGCAACTTTTGTATTAATTGAACAAGAAAATTGGAATTTGCCCGAAGAAAACACCCTAGTAGTGGTGGGACAAGACGATTTTATTGTCGATGGGGAACAGCAAGTAACCTTAGTCACTTCTTCACCCATTACCCAAGATGTGAATTACGGAAGCTTAAATGCAATTGATGTTGCAGATGTTTTAATTACCAATAGCGATGACGACCAATTTGGATTGGAAATTTCAACGCCGATGCCTGTTTCAGAATCGGGGAGTACTACCCTAATTTCAATTCAGTTGCAATCAATCATTTCAACCTCTACGAGAATTGATTTTTTCAATAATGATCCCGATGAAATAGCCTTGGATGTAGCACAAATTACCTTTACACCAGAAAACTGGAATGTCCCTCAATACCTAGAAATTACAGGAGTGGACGATTTTGATCTGGATTCCGATGTGCTGGCCACCGTTTTAGTGCAAATAAACACCGAGCAATGCTATTCGGATTATTGTATGCTTTCCCCTATTTTAATTCTCGTCCCAAATCTAAATGATGATTTTGATACTGACCTCGACGGAATTTTTGATCATGAGGATAATTGTATCAGCATCCCCAACCCTAATCAAGAGGATGCCGATGGAGACGGAATCGGAGACTTGTGTGACGAGGACAGAGACGGAGATGGGGTTTTGAATAATCAAGAAGTGAACGACAACACCAACCCCGATGATCCTTGTGATTTTCTCTTCGAAAGCGCAACCCTCCCTTTCAATAACTTAGGGGATTGCGATAATGACGGAGTACTCAACAATATTGATACAGATGATGATAATGACGGGATAGCAGACACGGTAGAAGGCAACTTTGATGTAGATCAAGATGGAATTCCTAATTATCTCGATTTGGATAGCGATGGCGATGGGTGTTTTGACGTTCAAGAAGCAGGTTTTGAAGATGCAGATAATAATGGAGTATTGGGAGAAGGATCTATTGAAGTAGATGCTCAAGGACGGGTAATTAATTTCGGAGGCTATACTCAGCCTCTCAATTTTGATGACGATGGCATTCCAGAGTACCTTTCTTTTTCCTCCCAAATCAGTTGGATAACCCTTCCTCCAACATCCGTTGATTTTAATGAAAACATGTCCATTACAGCCCAAGTATCTCCCGCTGTTGGAATACGTGCACAATGGCAAATAAATGAAGGTTCCCCCGAGGCTCCCCTATGGCAAGATTTAGAAGACGATTTTATAGTTTCAGGGAGTCAAACAACCCAACTTTCCTTTACCAATGCGGATAGCACTTTTGGGGTTGCCCAATTGCGTCTGCGCGTTGAAAACCCATTGAATCGCTGTCAAGAAACCTTAGTTGCTTTAGTAGATATTGGCCCCTCTGAGTTGCGAATACCCAATGCTTTTTCACCCGACAATGACGGAGTAAACGATTTTTGGGTAATCGAAGGTTTAGGTGGGAGAGGGGAATACAGTTTGCGCATTTTTAATCGTTGGGAAATGTTAGTTTACCGCTCCAATAACTATACAAGCGATTGGGATGGAACCTCCAATGCCCAAAACTCAAACAACAGAGACAATGCCTTGCCCGATGGCACCTATTTCTATATTATAGAATGGACGGACGGGTCTCCTGTTGTTTCGGGCTACGTTTATATCAAAAGGAGAAGATGATGAGAAAATACTACAAAATCATTTTGATTTTTGCCTTGGGTTGCAATGCTGCTGTGGCCCAGCAAGAGGCTTATTTCAGTCATTATATGTTCAACCATCAGGTCATTAATGCCGCCTATGCCGGGGCGAGAGGCCGAGCTAATTTCACTTCTGTTTTTCGAACACAATGGACCAATATTGAAGGGGCGCCTCAATCGCAAAGTCTAAGTTATAACGCGCCCATAACAGAAAAGAATTTGGGATACGGACTCAACATTCTCAACGACCGTATCGGCCCCATCAACAGCACTTCCTTGGATGTAGATTTTTCCTATCATTTGCCTTTAAATGAAAAACAAAATCGGTTATCCGTTGGTTTAAAGTTGGGGGTGTTAAACCATTTTATCAATTTAGACGATATCATAACCCAGCAACCTGGAGATGCTGCTTTTGTGCTTGAAAACGATCGGGTATTTCTTCCCAATATTGGTTTTGGAATGTATTATTACAGTCAGAAATTTTATGCTGGTTTGGCAGTTCCCCGTGTTATTGAAAATAAAACCTATGGATTAGAAAGGCATTATTATTTCATGTTAGGCGGTTTGTTAAAACCCTCCAAAAACGTTATGCTAAAGCCCAGTATGTTGCTTCGACAAGTTCGTAAAATTGGCGCCTACGATTTTAGTCTCTTAATGATTTATAACGAGCGCCTTTGGTTGGGGGACAGATTCGAAATCATTTCAATGGCAGTGCGTTTCAAAACGGTACTGGAACAAGATCTACGGTTTTGATGGGAATTCAATTAGGGAAAAGCATTGCTTTGGGCTATGCTTATGGAGTCCCCTCACAAAATAATTCGGGTATTAATCAGGCCTCACACGAGCTTTATTTGCGATACGATATCATTGGGGCCATTCAAGGATACCTTCGTTCACCTCGATTTTTTTAGCCATGAAAGAAAGAATGTTATTTTATTGTTTTTCGATGTTCTCTTTGTGTTGTTTTGCTCAACAGAGTCCAAGTGCAACTGAAAAGGACGGTTGGGGTGATTATTATTTTTTAAACCAACAATATGCACAGGCGGCTCAGCATTTTTCTGCAGATTCCTCAGCGCTTTCCATCCAACAAAAGCGAAATTATGCAAAAGCCCTATTGGCTATAGGAAAAGAGGATAAAGCCACAGCTGTGTATACCGAGGTGGTCAATTCTGTTTTAGCCGAGGTGGAAGATTATTATCGCTACGCTTCACTTATTCCCCAGCAAAGAGCCCTTGCAAAGGAATATCGAAATAAGGCCTACCGCCTTTCATGGCCCACGCCTTCCCTGTTTGAAAATGATAGTTTGTTGTATAAAAAACGCTTTTCCAAATCGGATTACAGGGTTAACCCCCTAGAAGGAAATACAGAGCAAAACGAATACGGTTTAATTTTTATTTCGAATAGCACCCAAAATAAACTCCTCTTTTTAGCCGAACAGTAATTTAAATGGAATAAAAAAAGAAGAAGCAAACTGCAGTCTGCCTACCCGGTATACGATTTTTATGAAGTCACTCCAACCGATGCAAAACCTTCGCTTGTCAACAGAAAAGTGCTTCCTCAAACGGTCAATTCACTTTTTCAAGAAGGGCCAGGGAGTTATTCTCCCACCGACGGTTATTTGTACTTTACGCGTAGCAGTCAAAAATTGGATAAAAATAGAGTTGCTCAATTGGGTATTTACCGCATTCCCTACGCCAAACGCAACTCCTCCGTGTTGGCCGAAGCCCTTTCTATCAATTCCCCTGCCTATTCGCTCATGCATCCCTCGGTTTCAAAAGATGGAAAAACGCTCTACTTTGCAAGCGATATGCCCGGTGGGTTTGGAGGTATGGATTTGTACGCCGTTCAGATATTGCCTCAAGGCTTTTCACAACCCAAAAACCTAGGCCCCGACGTTAATGGAAAAGGGGATGAGGTTTTTCCATTTGTTTACAACAGCGATTTCATATTCTTTAGTTCCAACAGTAAAAGTGAAAAAGGAGCAATGGATGTTTATTTGGCGGAGCATATTGTAGAGCAACGTTGGGAAACCTTCCTTTTAGGGGATTCAATCAACGGAACTAAAGACGATTTTTCCTTTGGAATTTCCCCAGACGATAGCACGGCCTTTTTTTCTTCCAATCGAAAAGCCAACGCAGATGATGATGTGTTTTATTTCCCCTTTAAACCAAAAATGATGGGGTTGGAAGATCATTTCACCTATGTTCCTTCCGACACGCTTGTGGTAGCCAATCGCAGCGTATTGAACAATGACGAGCAATGGATGGAAGACAAAGATCCGCTTCAGCGTTTGCTTGAAAAAACAGCTGTTTTAACTTCAAAACCGAAAAATGGAAGGGTGATTTTTAATGGGAATGGAAGTTTTATTTATAAGAATACTGTTCCTGAAAAACGAAAAGATTCTTTTTCATACACCATCAAAAGCAGTAAAGGGCTATCCTCGCCCATTTGGGTGCGCTTGCAGCGTGCAAAAGTGGAAATGGCACAGATGGATACCGCTATAGCGCAAACTTTTTCGCCTATTTTTTATGCCTATAATAAAAGTTCCATTTTGTCGGACTATCAACAAAGGGTAGATCGGGTAGTGGCGGCAATGCAAAACAACCCGACCATGGAAATTGAGGTGCGATCATACACCGATTGTAAGGGTTCGCCCGAATACAATTTGGAGCTTTCCAAAAGACGTACCCAAGCCATCTTGGACTATGTAAAAGCAAAAATTGAAAACCCCCAACGTATTTTTGGCGACGGCTATGGGGTGTATCAAAATAGTGGATTTGAGTTAATGGCAGGTGCCTTTTCTCAAAAAGCTAATGCGAAAAATGCCATTGCTAAGCTGATCAATGAGTTTCCCGCAGCCAAGTTAAAGCAAGTTAATGGCCTGTATCGCATTGTTGCGGCAACCCCAGCTACAAGAGCAGCTGCAAAGCCTTTGCTAGCAAAACTCAACGCGATGGGTATTTCCGCGTGGGTTTCTCCCATAGATTGTGAAACCCAAACCGAAGAAGCAGGTTTAGAAAGTAGAAAAACAGAATTTACGGTGATACGCCTTTAGGAACAGATTGAAATAAAAAAGCCTTGTTAAACAAGGCTTTTTTTGATATTACAGGGGGTTTAAAGCAGGGATTATTCGTTTTCCATTTGTCGACTAATCTGATTTTCAAGGCTAGAAACATCCATCCAATCCGTTCCGCGGTACACTTTTCCATCTTTATTGAACCACATTACCACATGCCATTTTAAAGAGGTGGTAGCGCCAGAGGCAGTGTGTTTGTTCGTCCAAGTACCCACCACACGCAGGTAATTCGGATTATCGGAAGGTTCCATAGGAGTGGAGTAAACCGATCCTCCAAAAAAGAGGGGATTGTTGAGTTGAATGTCGTCGAAGTTTTCAAAATAATTGTCAAAAACCTCTCCAATGTCTTCTTTATTAAAGGGAATTCCTGCTTCGTTGGGACCATTCCATTCCAGTGAATCGGCATACATTTCCAACATGAGTTCTTTGTTTTCCGTTGCAAAACCTTTTAAAACGTGATTTTTAAAGGTGTCTACATTCTTAAGAAAAAGCGCATTGTTTTCTTGGTATTTAGCGGCAGTTTCTTGTTGGGGGTTGCACGACCAAAGCAGGGCGCAACCGAGCAAAAGGTAAATTGTTTTTTTCATTATTTAATTTAATTATAGTGCAACCTAAAGATAGATGATTTAATTGCAAAATGCAATTAAATCGATGATGGGAAAGAAATTCCTATCAACCCGCTAAAAGCAAAGTGCCATTTGAATTGTACCGACTGGTCATTGCGAGCATAGCGAAGCAATCTCAGCGTTTAGAAGTGGGAGCAGGACTCAAATTCGTTTGAATGGATTAAATATGCAGCTTAGCCAGTAAAAAACCAAAAATAATAACTTACCTTTTGTTTGATCTTAACGACTAGAAATCTAAAATGATTGAATACTAAAAAATGAATGCAACATGAAAAAAAACACATATTGGAAAAAAAACATTCAATACATCAGCATATTACTGTCTATTTGGTTTTTGGTTTCTTTTGGTTGCGGCATTTTGTTTGTAGAGCAACTAAACACCATACAAATTGGCGGATTTAAACTAGGCTTTTGGTTTGCACAACAAGGGTCTATCTACACATTTGTAATGATCATTTTCACTTATATTTTCCTAATGAATCGCTTAGACGCGAGACTTAAAAAAGACAACTAGATGGAACTTCAATATTGGATATGGATTGCGGTAGGCTTAAGTTTTTCATTATATATAGGAATTGCTATTTGGTCGCGTGCGGCATCTACAAAAGAATTTTATGTAGCCGGCGGTGGGGTGCACCCCATTGCTAATGGCATGGCAACAGCAGCCGACTGGATGTCTGCTGCCTCATTTATTTCCATGGCGGGAATTATCTCCTTTAGCGGATATGATGGCTCCGTGTATTTAATGGGTTGGACAGGTGGATATGTGCTTTTAGCATTACTTCTGGCTCCTTACCTTCGGAAATTTGGCAAGTTTACCGTGCCCGATTTTATCGGTGATCGATATTACTCTAACACAGCTCGTTCTGTAGCCGTTTTTTGCGCACTGATTGTTTCGTTTACCTATATCGCTGGCCAAATGCGAGGGGTTGGGGTTGTTTTTTCTAGATACTTAGAGGTAGATATTGTAAGTGGAGTGCTTATCGGGATGGGAATTGTTTTGTTTTATGCTGTTTTGGGTGGGATGAAAGGAATTACCTACACACAGGTAGCACAATATTGCGTACTCATATTTGCCTTTATGGTACCTGCCATTTTTATTTCGTTTTTGGTAACCGGAAATGTTGTGCCACAACTTGGGTTTGGCGGTACCGATTCCGATGGAGTTTATCTTCTTGATAAACTAGACGGACTACATAGAGAATTAGGTTTTCATGAATACACTTCGGGCAGCAAGTCGATGTTTGACGTCTTTTGTATTACTATGGCACTAATGGTAGGAACGGCTGGACTACCGCATGTGATTGTGCGCTTTTTTACTGTAAAAAAGGTTAGCGATGCGCGTAAGTCTGCTGGCTGGGCACTTTTGTTTATTGCCATATTGTATACAACGGCTCCTGCCATTGCTGTATTTTCAAGAACAAACCTTATCGAAACCGTTAGTAATAAGCCTTATGAACAAATGCCCTACTGGTTTGAAAAATGGGAAACCACCGGACTGCTTGGTTTTACCGATAAAAACAGCGATGGCCTTATTCAATACACAGCTGATGCAGAAACAAACGAATTGGAGGTAGATGTAGATATTATGGTTTTGGCAAATCCTGAGATTGCCGATTTACCTAATTGGGTAATTGCCCTATTAGCAGCAGGTGCATTGGCGGCTGCCTTGTCCACTGCTGCAGGCTTGCTGTTGGTGATTTCATCAGCGGTGTCGCACGATCTATTCAAAAAAATGCTAATGCCTAATATTTCAGATAAAGGGGAACTCATTGCAGCGCGGATAGCGGCAACGGCAGCCGTTTGTTTGGCAGGTTGGTTTGGTGTCAATCCGCCTGGTTTTGTAGCGGCAACAGTAGCCTTGGCTTTTGGTCTGGCAGCCTCATCGTTCTTCCCGGCCATATTGCTTGGTATCTTTTCTAAACGCATCAATAAAGAAGGTGCGATTAGCGGAATGCTTGTTGGGGTATCACTAATGCTTTTCTATATGCTTAAATTTAAGTTTGGCTGGTTTGCTGGAGGTGAAAAAACAGATTGGTGGTTTGGTATTTCACCTGAAGGTTTTGGAACAATAGCTATGGTTGCGAACTTTGTTGTTACCCTTGTCGTGAGTAGAATGACTCCTGCGCCATCCAAAGAAATTCAACAGTTGGTGGAGAACATCAGAAAGCCCTAATTTCTTAGGCTTGTTTTCGAAACAAATTCTCTGTTTTGTAAACAAACTTTTAAAAACAAAAAAACCCACAAACTTAGTTGTGGGTTCGGTTATAGCGGGAGCAGGACTCGAACCTGCGACCTTCGGGTTATGAGCCCGACGAGCTACCTACTGCTCTATCCCGCGATGTGGGCACAAATATATAACTTTTTAGCCAATTGCAACCACCTAGAGCACATCTTAATTACCTTTGTTGCTATGGAAAAAGTACACAAGGCAGGTTTTGTTTCGATTGTTGGGAATCCTAACGTGGGAAAATCCACCCTTATGAATGCCCTTGTCGGGGAGCGCTTGTCAATTATTACCCCTAAAGCGCAAACCACGCGGCATCGCATTTTGGGAATTTTGAACGCGGAAGACTACCAAATGGTTTTGTCGGATACCCCTGGGGTAATTCAACCCAGCTACGAAATGCAAACTTCCATGATGGATTTTGTAAAAACCGCTTTGGAAGATTCGGATATATTGGTGTATATGATTGAAATGGGAGAGAAGCAAATGAAAGATCCCAAGCTTTTTGCTAAAATTCAAGGTCTAAACATTCCTATTATTTTGCTGCTCAATAAAATTGACCAGTCCTCACAAGAAGAACTCAACCAAACCATTACCCATTGGGAGACTCTGCTGCCAAAAGCGACCATTTTCCCCATTTCGGCCCTCACTAAATTTGGTGTCGATCAGTTGCTCAATTACCTTGTGAGTTTGCTTCCCGAATCGCCTCCTTATTATCCTAAAGATCAGCTCACCGATAAGCCCGAGCGTTTTTTTGTCAACGAACCCATTCGGGAACAAATTTTAGACCAGTACGACAAAGAAATTCCCTATGCCATTGAGGTAGAAACGGAATCGTTTCTTCGCGATAAAAAAATCATTCGAATTCGCGCCGTCATCATGGTGGAGCGCGAAACCCAAAAAAGGAATTCTTATTGGGCATAAGGGAAGTGCCTTAAAACGTGTTGGACAAGGGGCGCGAAAAAAACTAGAAGTATTTTTCGACCAAAAAATTCACCTCGAACTCTTTGTGAAAATCAATAAAAACTGGCGCTCCAACGACCGCCAATTGAAACGTTTTGGGTATAAACACTAAGGGGTGTCTGTTCTTCCTTTGAAAAAGAGTACTTTTGCTAAAAATTAATTCATGAGCGCAATCGTTGCCATTGTGGGACGTCCCAACGTAGGAAAATCCACACTTTTCAACCGACTTATCCAAAAAAGAGAAGCCATCGTTGACTCGGTAAGCGGAGTTACGCGTGACCGGCATTACGGAAAATCGGATTGGAATGGCATCCCTTTTTCGCTAATCGATACGGGCGGCTATGTTGTGGGTAGCGACGATGTTTTTGAAAAGGAAATTGACAAGCAAGTAGAACTCGCCATAGATGAAGCCGATGCCATTGTGTTTATGGTGGAAGTGGAAACCGGAATTATCGGAATGGATGAAGAAGTAGCTCAACTTTTACGCCGGGCCAAAAAGCCTGTTTTTTTAGCTGTAAATAAAGTAGACAATGCCATGCGCCAAGATGCGGCTGTAGAGTTTTACAGCTTGGGGTTCGATAAAATTTACCCTATTTCGGGCATCAACGGAAGTGGGACGGGCGAATTGCTCGACGATCTGGTCAAAGCCCTTCCAGAACAAGTAGAAAACACTGGAGATGAATTGCCTCGTTTTGCAGTAGTGGGCCGCCCCAATGCAGGGAAGTCCTCGTTTATTAACGCCTTGATAGGCGAAGATCGCTATATCGTAACCGATATTGCGGGAACCACAAGAGACAGTATCGACACCACCTATAACCGATTTGGATTTGAATTCAATTTGGTTGATACGGCCGGTATTCGAAGAAAGAAAAAGGTAAAAGAAGATATTGAGTTTTATTCGGTCATGCGCTCGGTGCGTGCCATTGAACACGCCGATGTGGTCATTTTATTGGTCGATGCTACCCGCGGCTTTGACGGACAGGTGCAAAATATTTTCTGGCTTGCACATCGCAATAACAAAGGGGTTCTGGTTCTAGTAAACAAATGGGATTTGGTGGAAAAAGACCATAAAACCACTTTGGCTTTTGAAAAGGAAATCCAAAAGCAAATCGCTCCGTTTACCGATGTGCCCATTTTATTTATTTCGGCCTTGACCAAACAACGTATTTTCAAATCGATTGAAACGGCGGTTGAGGTTTACAAAGCACGTTCTCGAAGAATCGCTACCCGAAAATTAAACGACACCTTGCTTCCGATAATAGAAAGAACACCGCCTCCAGCTTACAAAGGGAAGTACGTAAAAATTAAATTCTGTACGCAACTCCCAACCCCGCATCCGCAGTTTGCTTTTTTCTGTAATCTGCCTCAATATGTAAAAGACTCTTATCGTCGTTTTTTAGAAAACCAGTTGAGGGAATTGTACGATTTTAAAGGCGTACCGATTACCTTGTTTTTCCGAAAAAAATAAGGACAATTATAGGTTGTTGTGCAGTTGAGATAGCTCCTGCTTAATGTTTTCCAATTTTTGAATAAGCTGAAGTTTGCTTTTCTCTTTGTCTTTGGCCACTAGCAGTTGATTTTTTGCTCCTTCAAGCGTCATCCCCTTTTCTTTTAAAAGATGATAAATCAATTGAATGTTTTCAATGTCTTTTGGGGTAAACTTTCGAATCCCAGAGGGCTTTTTTTTGGGTTGTATTTCTTTGAATTCTTTTTCCCAAAACCGAAGTAAAGAAGGGTTTACATCAAATGCCTTGGCTACTTCTCCTATCGAGTAATATCGTTTTTCCGGCAAATTGACCTTCATGCGTCTAGTCTAAAGATTGGTTCTCTTGCGAAGCTTGTTTAACGATGGCGTCAAACTCAGCAGGACTTAAATCATCAATGTAGAAATTGAGCGGGTTAATTTTTACTTTGTCTTTGAAGATTTCGTAGTGCAAATGGGGAGCAACCGAACGCCCGGTATTTCCAACATAGCCAATGATATCACCGCGTTTCACTTTTTGTCGGCGTTTCACGTTATAGCGACTCAAGTGGGCGTATAAACTTACATAGCCATAGCCATGATCGATTCGAATGTGTTTTCCATACCCAGAAGAACGATTGTCGGCACGAACCACCACTCCGTCACCTGTGGCATAAATGGGTGTTCCTCGATTAGCAGAAAAATCCATCCCTTCATGCTTTCGGCGGGTTTTGGTAAAGGGGTCTATTCGCCAACCGTAGCCAGAGGCCATGCGTTTTAAGTCTTCCTTTTTAATGGGTTGTATGGAAGGAATAGAAGCTAAAAATTCGTCTTTCTTCTCCGCTAAAGATTGAATCTCTTCCAGCGATTTGGATTGTACCACAAGCATTCTTGAAAGAATATCGATTTGTTTTGTGGTGGAAATAATTTCTTTAGAATGGTCGAAACCTTCCAAATTCTGATAGCGGTTTACCCCTCCAAAACCAGCTCGGCGTTGCTCTTCAGGAATAGGACTCGCATCAAAATAGGCACGGTAGATTTCATTATCGCGCGTTTCAATATCCGACATCACTTTTTCCATTTGCCCCAAACGTTGTTGCAGCAAGTCGTATTGAAACACATAGTTTTCAAGTTCTCTTTCGAGTAGAAGTTCTTTGGGGGTATTTAAAAAATTGGTAGTTAGAATTCCGAAAAGAGTAAAAACACCAAACAAAAAAGAGGAAAAAAGAAACAAAACAAAGTTGGAGATTTTGAGGGTTTTTCCTTTTTCTATAGGGCGGTAAGAAAGTGTTTCGGAATCGTAGTAGTATTTCGTCTTTGCCATAAACAATTTTCTTCTAATTTTTACTTCCTTTGCAAAGGCAAACAAAAGTTCAACAAATATAGTGATTTTTTGATTGTATGATTTTGATTTTAATGCAATAACCGAATGAAAGCAGCTGAAGTTCGTCAACTATTTTTAGATTTTTTCAACGAAAAAAACCACCTCATTGTTCCCTCGGCACCGATGGTCATCAAAGATGACCCTACATTGATGTTTACCAATGCGGGAATGAACCCCTTTAAAGAATACTTCTTGGGGAATAAAAAACCCCAAAGCAAAAGGATTTCTGACACCCAAAAATGTTTGCGAGTTTCAGGGAAACACAACGATTTAGAAGAAGTGGGAATAGATACTTACCACCACACTTTTTTTGAAATGTTGGGGAACTGGAGTTTTGGCGATTATTTCAAAGAAGAGGCCATTGCTTGGGCTTGGGAATTGCTTACAGAGCGCTACAAAATCGATCCCTCCATTTTATACGTCACCATTTTTGAAGGAGATGAAAAAGAAGGGCTTGCCCGCGATATGGAAGCTTATAATTTTTGGAAAAAATGGATTCCTGAAGAGCGCATCCTTTTGGGGAATAAAAAAGACAACTTTTGGGAAATGGGCGACCAAGGGCCTTGTGGGCCTTGTTCGGAAATCCATGTTGATATTCGTTCGGAGGAAGAGAAAAAAGCTACCCCTGGAGCGGAATTGGTCAATCAAGACCACCCGCAAGTGGTTGAGGTTTGGAATTTGGTTTTTATCGAATTCAACCGAAAAGCCAACGGGAGTTTGGAAAAACTTCCTGAAAAGCATATCGATACTGGAATGGGCTTTGAGCGTTTGTGTATGGTTTTACAAAACAAAAAATCGAATTATGACACCGACGTTTTTACCCCGCTCATTCGCGAAATTGAAGCGCTTACCAAAACAGAATACGATGTTGCTATCGAAACAGATCGAGCCATTCGCGTTATTGCCGATCATGTGCGCACGGTTTATTTTGCCATTGCCGATGGACAGCTACCAAGCAACAACGGAGCAGGCTATGTTATTCGTCGTATTTTAAGAAGAGCTATACGCTATGGGTTTACCTTTTTAAACCAAAAGAAACCTTTCATTCATTTGCTGGTGAATACCCTTGAACAACAAATGGGTGACGCTTTTCCAGAGCTTAAGCGCGAGAAAAAGTTGGCCTTTAACGTTATCCGTGAAGAGGAAATGTCCTTTTTAAAAACCTTAGATCAGGGTTTGGTTTTATTGGACAGCATTCTCAATGGCAGCAGTCAAAAACGTTTGGAAGGAGAAAAAGCTTTTGAACTATACGACACCTATGGATTTCCTTTCGACTTAACCGCTCTAATTGCAAGTGAAAGAGGCTTTTCCGTAGATGAAGAAGGCTTTGAAAAAGCGATGGAAGCGCAGAAAAATCGTTCTCGGGAAGCTGCCTCTTCTCAAACAGGTGATTGGGTAATGCTGCAACACGATGAGCTGGAGGAATTTGTGGGTTATGATGTGCTCGATACGCAAGTGAAAATTACCCGGTACAGAAAAATGACCACCCAAAAAAGAGGGTGATTTTTACCAATTGGTTTTTAATCTAACGCCATTTTACGCCGAAGGTGGAGGGCAAGTGGGCGACAAAGGTTACTTGCAAGCCGATAATGGGGATGTACATTACATTGTTAACACTCGAAAAGAAAACAATTTAATCGTTCATATTTGTAAAACATTACCACAAAAAGCGACCGAAAGTTTTAGAGCAGTGGTCGATGCAAAACAACGTCAACGTACCTCTTGTAACCATACAGCAACGCATTTGCTTCACCAAGCACTCCGTGAAATTTTAGGCACTCATGTGGAACAAAAAGGATCCATGGTGCATTCTGGAGAATTCCGTTTCGATTTTTCGCATTACGCAAAAGTAACGACCGAAGAACTAAAAGCGGTGGAGCAATTTGTCAACGCTCGAATTCAAGAACAATTAGCACTGCAAGAAAATCGTGATGCCATTTATGCGGAAGCCATAGAGGAAGGAGCTATGGCCTTGTTTGGAGAAAAATATGGTGATACTGTACGCACCATTCGTTTTGGACAATCGATGGAGCTTTGTGGAGGAACACATGTAGCGAATACCGCTGAAATTTGGCATTTTAAAATCACCAGCGAAAGCGCAGTAGCCTCAGGAATTCGTCGTATTGAAGCCATTACAGGCGATGCAGTAAAGCAGTATTTTGAAGAACAAACGACCTTGTTGGAAGAAGTTAAAAAGGTGTTGAATCAACCTCAAGATGCGGTGAAGGCCATTGCGGCAATGCAACAAGAAATGGCTACAATGAAAAAGGAAGTGCAAAGCCTTTCGAAGCTACAAATTAAGGTGTTGCAGGATCAACTTGCATCGGAAATTGTTGCTGTAAATGGAGTCGATTTTCTAGCGAAAGAAGTAGATTTAGATGCTGCTGCAATGAAAGATTTGGCTTTTGCGTTGGGGAACAACAACGAGCAATTATTCATTGTTTTAGCGTCGAAAAAAGGAGGGAAAGCCATTTTGTGTTGTTATATCTCCAAGCCTTTAGTAGAAGCAAAAAACCTCAATGCAGGGCAAGTAGTTCGCACCTTAGGGAAACACATCCAAGGGGGTGGTGGTGGACAAGCATTCTTCGCTACAGCCGGAGGGAAAAACCCAGAGGGGATTCCTTTGGCCTTAGCTGAAGCAAAAAAGATGCTTTAAACTTCACGGTCTACTAAATCGGTAACCACATAATAACGCGGGTCGTCAATGGAACCTTCAATCACCTTTTCAAATGCAGGATTTGCTTTGGTTAGAAGTGTTTTGCATTCGGGACTCAAATGAGTTAAACGAATTTGTTTTTTCCTAGCAAGGTATTTTTCGATTAAATTCTCGAGCGCTTCGATGCCCGAATGATCCGAAACACGGGATTCGATAAAATCGATTTCAACTTTATCAGGGTCATTTTTAACATCAAATTTGCTATTGAAATTTTGGATGGATCCGAAGAATAGGGGACCCCAAATTTCGTAAACTTTGGTGCCGTCTTTTTTGATGCTTTTTCGCGCACGTATCATGGTTGCGTTTTCCCATGCAAATACCAAAGCGGCAATAATGACTCCTGTAAGAACGGCAATGGCCAAATCTTCCAATACGGTTACTGTAGAAACCACCACCAAAATAACGGCATCCTTTTTTGGAATTTTATTGATGATGCGAAAACTACTCCAAGCAAAAGTGCCGATGACAACCATAAACATCACTCCAACCAAAGCAGCGATTGGAATTTGCTCGATAACAGAAGAACCAAAAAGAACAAAACACAAAAGGGCTACTGCAGCTGTGATTCCTGACAAGCGACCTCGCCCTCCAGCATTCACATTAATAATCGATTGCCCAATCATAGCGCAACCTCCCATTCCACCAAATAAGCCGCTGATAATGTTACCAGTTCCTTGGGCAACACACTCTCGATTTCCGCTTCCGCGGGTTTCAGTTATTTCATCGATTAAATTTAAGGTCATTAAAGATTCAATCAGTCCTACCGCAGCTAATAAAAAGGCAGTGGAAATCACCAGGCTCCAGTGACCATTGAGCGTGCCTAAAACACCAAACAATTCCGATTGAAATACGGGGAGGCCTCCTTTTAATCCTTCTCCGCCTCCGTCTCGAATAAAAGAGCCTACTGTGCTTACTTCGATGCCTCCAAAAATGGTAATCAGTGCAACCACAACAATGGCCGTTAAGGCAGCCGGTATTTTCTTAGTGATTTTGGGAAGGAAATACATAATAAACATCGTTAAGCCTACTAAACCGAGCATAACATATAGGTCATTCCCGCTCAGCCATTGACTTTGTCCGTTTACTTTTTCTTTAAAAAGTCCGAGTTGCGATAAAAATATCACAATGGCCAATCCATTTACAAAGCCCATCATTACTGGATGAGGAATCAAGCGTACAAATTTCCCTAGCTTTAATACCCCAGCAGCAATTTGAATGGCACCAACGATAAGCAGCGTAATGAATAACCAATATACTCCCAGGTTTTCTAGGGTAGGACTCATTGCTGTTCCTACTTGATTTCCTTGTTGAATCAGGTGAACCATAACCACTGCCATGGCGCCTGTTGCACCAGAAATCATGCCAGGGCGACCTCCAAAAACGGCAGTAATGAGCCCCATAAAAAAGGCGCCATAAAGTCCAATAAGAGGATCAATTCCAGCAATAAATGCAAAAGCAACGGCCTCTGGAACGAGGGCCAAGGCTACTGTGAGGCCAGATAAAATGTCATTTTTGGGGTCTTGGGATAAGTGTCGAGAAAATAAATTCAATGGATGGCTTTTTAAAAGCTGCAAAGTTAGCCTTTCTTCCTCGCTCCAAAGAATTTTTTGAAATTAATTATTTTCCTCTTTTACAGGGGGATAGTTAGTGAGAATCTCAGTGTCAAAGGTTTGGATTTTTTCCGCTCTGTTTTTACTGTATTCACTAATTCCTCCATGGCCTTTTCCTTGCCATACCACAGCGCTTGGTTTTGGCATCGATGAGATCAATAAAAAGTTCCCCTCGCGTTTGTGTTGTGATGCTGTTAGGGCCTCCCATCATCCAGGGATTCAAACCCCAACCCCAACCCCATCCCCATCCCATCATGGACATGTTGTTGTTTACTACAACGCGGTTTGAAGCTTTGGCAGCAATGTTGATCAATACATCGGGAGTATCCGATAATACCATTTTTTTGCCTTCCATTTCGGCAGTAATGGAGTTTAGGATTCTGCGTTTATCGAGTTCCGAAATTTCCACTTCTTCAATTCCAGGTTTGAAGAAAGCAAAGGAGGTGTAGGTAGAAAAATCTACTTCGTTATCGTAATCCGAAAAAACACGGATGCTTGAACATTGTATAAAGAATAGGGCGATGATGAAAGCTGTTATTTTTTTCATAATTCTCACTTTATATAGTAACTATTTTATCAAAATTAATGCCGCTTTTGGTTTTTAAAATCATAAGGGCAGTGCCGACACCCGCTTTGGCAGCAATAACCTCGTTTAAGGTGATATTTTTCTGTAAACACTTTGTACCCTTCTTCGGATAAATAAAAATCGTCTTCCTCTAATTTTTGATCCCCCAGCATGTTCGACTTTATTAAAATGTTCTTATACTTGTTTTTATCATGCATTGGAAAATAACCAACCCTGTTAAAAACGAATTTGTTACTCAAATTAAAGGAATTAAGATCACAATTAAAAGGGAAGACCTTTTACATCCTTTCATTTCTGGTAATAAATTTCGAAAACTCAGGTACAATCTCCTTCCCTTGAATTCCGATTCGGGTGTTGGAGTGGCTACTTTTGGAGGTGCTTTTTCCAACCATTTAGCCGCTACGGCAGCGGCAGGAGCAGCGTTTAACTTACCCACCTTGGGTTTTGTGCGCGGCGAAGAACTGAGTCAAAAACCCTTAAACCCAACCTTGCAGTTTTGTAAAAGCAAGGGAATGCAATTGCATTTTTTATCACGAGATGCCTAAGCAAAAAAAGAGCAAAATGAATTTGTAGCGCAAACTTGCGCAGCAAACCGTTTGATCTTAATACCCGAAGGAGGCACCAATCCTGAGGCCATTCGTGGGTGCAGTGAAATACTAACTTCCGCGGATGCAGCCTTCGACACCATTTGCTGTTCAATAGGTACTGGCGGAACCTTCATGGGTTTACTACAATCGTTAAAACCCCATCAACATGCCCTTGGTTTTTTGGCTGTTCGCGATGAAAAAGTAATCTCTTTTCTTCAACATGCTGCACCCAGTCCACAACCCTATTCTCTTTTAGATGATTTCCTTTTTGGGGGATATGCAAAAACCAACGATGAACTGGTAACCTTTATTAATAACTTTTATAAAGAATACGGAATTCTTCTCGATCCAATTTACACAGGGAAACTCCTTTTTGGTATTTTTGCATTAATAAAAAACGATCAATGGCGTTGGGGGAAAAATGTTTTAGCAATTCATACGGGAGGGATTCAAGGAATCAAAGGATTCAACGAACAACAACTCAAAAAGGGAAAATCTACAATTTTGCTTCCAACATCTCCTATTTATTGATTTTATGTTTTGTAATTACTGGGTGTAGCGTGACCAAAACCGTTCGTAAAAAAACAAAAGTCGCTCCGCAAAAGCCAGTTGTTACTACCCAAAAACCGGAGCTACCGCAAGAAAAGAAAGTCATTGCTTCTCCTCCCGTTTTTGGCTCCACCGAAGAAAAAGTAGCCCATTATTTAAATCAATTTGGGCCTGTAGCGCAAAAAGAAATGGAGGCATATAAAATTCCTGCGAGCATTACCCTTGCCCAAGGTTTACTAGAATCGGGTTTCGGAGTTGGAAGATTGGCCGTTGAAGGGAACAATCATTTTGGGATTAAATGCCATTCGCAATGGAATGGAGAACGCATTTACCACGACGACGATGAAAAAGGAGAATGTTTTCGAGTATACAAAGATGCCGCATCTTCTTATCGCGATCATTCTTTGTTTTTGGCCAATCGACAGCGCTATGCTTTTTTATTTCGATTGGGTAAGAAAGACTATAAAGCTTGGGCCCGCGGTTTAAAAAAAGCAGGCTATGCTACAGACCCTCAATATCCTTCCAAATTGGTTCGCCTCATCGAAAGGTACGATTTGACACGCTTCGACAAAGGAAAAGAGGTGCCTGCCACTCCCATTGCCACCAAGCCTGTAAAGACAAAAAATCAATCCCGTTATATTGTTAAAAAAGGGGATACCCTTTACGGGATAGCGCGAAAATTAGAAATTGATATTACTGAACTTAAACGCCTAAACTCGATTCAAGAAAACAAAATCTATTTAGGTCAAGAACTTCTATTACCCAATAAGAAATGAAAAATTACCAAAGAAGTAGTGCTCTTTTTGCTGCAGCCAAAGAAGTAATCCCGGGAGGAGTAAATTCTCCTGTACGTGCGTTTCAATCGGTAGGGGGCACCCCTATTTTTATAGAAAAAGCCAAAGACGCCTATTTGTACGATGCCGATGGACACCAATACATAGACTACATTTCCAGTTGGGGACCTATGATTTTAGGACATGCCCAAGAAGAAGTAATTCATTCCATATCGGAGCAAGCCAAAAAAGGTACCTCTTACGGTATTCCCACAGCTTTAGAAACCGAAATTGCCGCTCTGGTGGTGGATTTGGTGCCTAATATCGATAAAGTGCGTTTTGTCAATTCGGGTACGGAAGCCTGTATGAGCGCAGTACGACTTGCACGTGGTTTTAATAAAAGAGAGAAAATCATCAAATTTTCAGGGTGTTATCATGGGCATTCCGATGCTTTTTTAATTCAGGCTGGAAGTGGGGCTGTCACCTTTGGTTCGCCCAATAGCCCTGGAGTAACGCATGGAACAGCGAAAGACACACTGCTTGCAACTTATAACAATTTGGATGAGGTAAAGGAAATTTTTACCAACAATCCCGATTCAATTTCAGCCATAATTATTGAGCCGGTAGCCGGAAATATGGGATGTATTCTTCCAAAAGATGGATTTTTAGAAGGATTGAGCCAGCTTTGTGATGAGCACGGCGCCTTGCTTATTTTTGATGAAGTAATGACGGGCTTTCGTCTTGCCCTTGGTGGAGCACAAGAGCGCCTTGGCGTAGCTGCAGATATTGTCACCTTTGGAAAGGTGATAGGTGGGGGTTGCCTGTTGGGGCTTTTGCAGCACGAAACGAAATTATGCAGCATCTCGCTCCAGAGGGTCCGGTGTATCAGGCAGGTACCTTAAGCGGAAATCCTTTGGCTATGAGAGCAGGGCTAACCACTCTTAAAGCCTTGCAGGCAGACAAAGCCCTTTTTAAGCGGTTGGATGAAAAAACAGCAATGCTTCATCAACGCATGAAAACCGAACTTGATAAAAAGGGAATTGCATATCAAATCAATCGTTTAGGATCAATGATTTCCTTGCATTTTACCGAAGATGCCGTTGTTGATTTTGCCTCTGCAGCAAAAGGGAACAACCCGCGTTTCAATGCTTATTTTCACGCCATGCTAGATCAAGGAATTTATTTACCACCGAGTGCGTTTGAAAGTTATTTTCTAAACGATGCTTTGTCATACCAAGACATCGAAACCACAGTGGATGCGCTTTCGAAATGGTTAAAACCCCTTTAACGTTTAGTTAAGCAGGTTAACCCAAAGACCGCTTTCGTCTTTGTTGACTTGAATCAGTTTCTTGCTGCCCAATCCTTTCATGGCCTTGTCCCATTTTTTGTTGCTGAGTCCAACGTTGGCTTTTAAATCTGCAAGGGCAATAGGGTGTTGTTTTTTCAGTTCTTCTAAAATTAGTTTTTCTTCTTCCGTTAAAGAAATGGCTTTTTGCTCGGGTTTCATTTGTGGGAAGAAAAGCACCTCCTGAATAGAACTGTTGTTGGTCATCAACATGACCAGTCGGTCGATGCCTATGCCAATACCAGAGGTAGGAGGCATTCCGTATTCGAGTGCACGTAGAAAATCTTGATCGATAAACATGGCCTCATCATCTCCTTTTTCACTGAGTTTAAGTTGTTCTTCAAAGCGCTCTCGTTGGTCTATGGGATCGTTTAACTCGGAGTAGGCATTGGCCAATTCTTTTCCATTTACCATCAATTCAAATCGCTCGGTCAACTTTGGGTTCGACCGGTGTTCTTTGGTCAGAGGACTCATCTCTTTCGGATAATCGGTAATAAAAGTGGGCTGGATGTAGTGATGCTCACACTTTTCACCGAAAATTTCGTCGATCAGTTTTCCATCACCCATGGTATCGTCCACTTCAATGCCTAGGCGTTTTGCGGTATTTCGTAATTCTTCTTCGTCCATTTCGGAAACGTCAATTCCTGTATGCGTTTCAATCGCTTCTAGAATAGGTACGCGGGGGTAAGGTGCTTTAAAGCTGATGAGGTGTTCTCCCACTTTTACCTTTTCACTTCCCGTGGCATTGATGGCGATTTTTTCTAACAGGGTCTCTGTCGTTTCCATCATCCAGAAATAATCTTTGTAAGCCACATAAAGCTCCATTACTGTAAATTCAGGATTGTGGGTGCGGTCCATTCCTTCGTTTCTAAAATCTTTGGCAAATTCATAAACACCATCAAATCCACCTACAATTAGGCGTTTTAAATAGAGCTCGTTGGCAATTCTTAAGTAAAGTGGAATGTTGAGCGCATTGTGATGCGTAGCAAAAGGGCGCGCTGATGCACCACCTGGAATGGGTTGAAGAATGGGGGTTTCTACTTCCAAATAGCCTTTATCATTAAAAAAGGATCGGATGGTATTGGTGATTTTTGTGCGTTTAATAAATGTTTCTTTGACGTGGGGGTTCACAATCAAATCGACATAGCGCTGGCGGTAGCGAAGTTCGGGGTCATTGAATTCGTCATATACATTCCCATCACTATCCGTTTTGGGCAATGGCAAAGGGCGAAGGGTTTTGTTTAAAATAGAAAACTGATCTACCTGAACGGTTTTTTCTCCTACATTGGTCACAAAAAGCGTTCCTTCAATACCGATGATATCTCCAATGTCAAGTAATTTTTTATACACCTCATTGTAGAGGGTTTTGTCTTCTCCTTTGCAAATTTCATCGCGATTAAAGTAAACTTGAATTCTTCCGCTGCTGTCTTGCAATTCCGCAAAACTTGCTTTTCCCTGAATTCGGCGTGACATCAATCTTCCTGAAATAACCACTTTAGCACCTTCTTCAAATTGCTCTTTTATTTGCGTTGCCGTGTGGCTTACCGGATAAAGAGGGGCAGGGTAGGGATTGATGCCTAGTGCCCGAAGTTTGTCGAGTTTTTCTCTACGGATAATTTCTTGTTCGCTTAAGTTGGCCATGCCTTAAAAAATTTTAGCAAAGATAGTGAGTCTGCTACAAATCAAAGTTGTTAAATTAGCCCCAATAATCGAACACTTTTTATGTCTTTTTTTCGTGTCCTTCTTTCTATCGTGTTCCCCCTCTTGCAGTCCTCGATCAGGGCTGTGGCTCCATTTTCATTGTTTTTTTGTTGACTTTGTGTGGGTGGGTTCCTGGGACAATTGCAGCCTTGGTCATTTTAAATAACACCCAACGTACGTTTTGAATTCTATAAAAACACTCAAATTGCGCTAGAAAATTTAGGACAGATGTCCTATCAAACCACGTGGGATCTTCAAGAGGAGAAACTGAAATCGATTGTAAATCAAAAAAAAGAGAATCGAACAGCTAATCCTGTTGAACCTACAATGAATTATTTCTACTGGGTAGAGCACCCTCCTGTAATCACCCTTGGAAAAAGTGGGAAGGCCAACCATTTGCTTTTGAACCCAGAAGAGCTTCAAAACAAAGGAATTGAATTTTTGAAGACCAATCGCGGTGGGGACTTAACTTTCCACGGACCTGGACAATTGGTAGGCTATCCTATTTTGGATTTGGAGAATTTTTTTACCGACATCCACCGCTATTTGCGTTTGTTGGAAGAAACCATCATTTTAACTTTAGATGAATTTGGTCTAAAAGGGGACAGAAGTCCAGGAGAAACGGGAGTGTGGTTGGATGTAAACACCCCTTTCCCAAGGAAAATTTGTGCCATGGGGGTCAAAGCAAGCCGATGGGTAACCATGCACGGGTTTGCCCTAAATGTATCAACAGACCTGTCCTATTTTGATTATATAATTCCTTGTGGAATTCAGGGAAAAGGAGTTACCTCTTTAAGCAAAGAACTCGAGCGCGAAGTGACTTTGGAAGAAGTTCGTCCCATTGTGGAAAAACACTTTCAAACTCTGTTTAAAGCTCGTTTTACTACCCTGTAATTTTATAAATACTCAAATCTTTTTCGGAAGATTGAACAATCATTTCCACCGCTTTGTCTTTGTCCGCATTCACCATATCTGCTGCGCTATTACCGTAAACGGGAAATCCAGGAACTGTTTTTCCATCGCTAAAGAACAAATGTACTTTCTGTGCTTCGGTATCGGTAACGCTTATATAAATGGTGTTGTTTAAATAAAAAATGCGGGGAGCACTGTAGGTGCCAAAGGGAAGGCTAATCTCCAACCCTTTTATTGTCAAAACATTGCCTGACAGTGTAACCAGCGACTTGGTGGTTGAGGTAATGGCGTGTTGTTTTCCTAAACCAAGCGGTGTTTTAACCGCATTTCCACGTTGATCGATTTGAATGAGTTGCCCTTCTCGGTCAGTGCCAGTAAAGGTTTTTAAATAGGCATACAGCTCCTGATCTGAAAAACGAATTTTTTCTTTGAGTTGAATTCGGGGTTTCCCTGTTCGGTTTAAGATATGCAACTTTCCACTTTCCTCTTGAATTAGGATGTAATCTTTTTTATCAATACGAATGTGTTTGGGGGTGTTTTGAATGGGTGTTTTTGTCGAATTGAATCTAAAACCATTGACACGTTTTCCTTTGCTGTTGTACATGGTTACTTTTTTGCCGTGGGCAAGCACAAAACGATAATCTCTTGTTTGGTCGTAGTCGAACACCGCTAGGGGCTGAATGGGTTCTTCGCTTTTGATTGTTTTGTTGAAAGGAGGAACTACGTTTCCATTTCTATCCAAAACAAGCCATTTGTTTTTGGTGCGAAAAGCCATTTGCAAACGCCCGTTTTTATATAAATCCACTTGTTGGATGGGTCCAATAATAGGGGAGTCGAGTTGTTTTTTCCAATAGCGTTTCCCTTGGTTTGAAAACAAATAAAGGGCGTTGTTTTCGTCTTGAACCACCACATCATAGCCCTTAGTACGATGATTTTTCAACCATTGAGGAGAAGAAATCAGAGGGGCATCCGTAGAGAACAAAGCAACTTCTCGAGTCGATTGCTTGCGTTCTTGTTCCATTTGTAGGTGAAGGCGCAGGTGCAAATGAAAAAAGCCTTCTTCTATGCTTCCTTGAAAAGCAATGTAAGGAAGTTCTTTTTCATCGAATGAATTCCAAAAGGGGTGGTCCTTAAAATCGCTTTTAAGTGCGGCCGTTTTACCAACCCACAAAAGGCTAGAGGCATCAAATAGATGCTCTTCTTTTAATTGAAGGTAGCTTGGGTTTTCCCCAAGTGTGTTTCCCTCTTTGTATTTGGCAATCATACTTTTGATACCCGCTTCGGTTTCGTTGAAAAACAAAAAGTCGTCGTGTTGTGCCACCCATTGAATAGACACCGACGTTCCTAAAATTTCAAATAGGAGTTGAATGGGCTTGGCCAATTCGGTTTTAAAATAAGCTACTTCTCTGTAGCGATTTGCTGTTGCATCTGGAATGAAGATTCCTGCGTTTGTGGAATAATCGATGGAATGGAAAACAATTCCATGGCTATTGGACATCTTAACCACTGCAATTTCGTCAATGGCACTTAAGGCCGATAAATCGGTGCTGTTGATGGGATAGTTTTTATAGAGCACCCATTTTTTTAGTGCATCTTCCAGTTGCAGACGATTGTCGACAGGAAAGGCCAAGAAAGCGTTGGCCGATTTTGGAATTGCCCGCTCCAAGGTCAGCTTTTTTGGGTTGCTTTCTACAAACAGTCCTAAGGGGTTTCCTAGCGAATCACTCACCTTAGTAAGCCCATCAATTTCCAATGCTTTTTCTGAAAAAGAGACATCGACACTCGACCATTGTTTGTCAACTACTGGAAACAGCGGAAGTGCATTAAAATAATCTTTAAATAGCGGAAACTGATTTTGCACAAAATGGAAATTGATGCTCGCATTTTGATCAGCTGTTTTAGCAATTTCATAAAACCCGGTATCGTAAATGCCACGTTCGTTCATTTGGTAATTGCGGATGCAGTTTTCCATCACAATTTTAGAGTTGCTGTGGAGAGTATAACCTTCAATAAATGTGGTGTACGTATTTCCTTTATCGGATGTTTGGGAAAAAATCGCTTGTCCACTGTACACAGTTTTTGGAAGCGAAAGATAGCTGCTGTCAATCGGAGATTTATAAATGGCAGTAACGGCTTTTTTCTCTTTTCGTATTGGGGTGATGCACAACAGTTGTGCAACCTCTTTTTTAGCGGCAACCTGAGCGATGCTTTCACTTAGTTTTATATTTCCTAAAGGCGCTGACTTTACTAATGGATGATTGACCAAGCGGTTCTTGATGTCATTTAGGTCATTGATTTGAAGAACAAAAGAAGTGTTTTGAGGCACCCATTGCAATAAATCCTCTTCTTTTTTTTGTGGACTATTGCACGCAGCAATTGTCAAAACAAGCAGTATTAGGGAAAGTTTGAGATTTAGACGCATTGGTTTTAATATTTGGTGTAAAAATACAAAACTCAAAATTCAATTTGAAGTTGTTCTGGAAGCAATCGAAACGATTTGCGGTGATGTACTGTTGCCCCGTATTTAAAAATTCCTTCGCGGTGGGCTTTTGTTGGGTAGCCTTTGTTTTTCTTCCAGCCGTAGTTGGGGAATTTCCCGTCGAGCTCCGTCATATAATCATCGCGGTAGGTTTTTGCTAAAATGGAAGCGGCAGCAATGTTTTGAAATCGCCCATCTCCTTTAATTTGACAAGAATAAGGAATGCTTTTGTAGGGGTGAAACCGATTGCCATCTACGGCGATATATTCTGGGCGAAGTGATAGTTTTGCAATCGCTTTGTGCATGGCTAAAATGGAAGCGTTTAAAATATTGATTTCATCAATTTCTTCCACAGAACAATGGGCCACAGCATAGGCCAACGCCTTTTCTTCAATCATGGGCCGAAGCGCATAGCGTTGTTTGTCGCTTAGTTTTTTAGAATCGTTTAAAAACTCGTGATGAAACCCTTTGGGCAAAATTACTGCCGCTGCGGTAACTGGCCCAGCCAAGCAGCCGCGCCCAGCTTCGTCGGTACCTGCCTCTAGCAAATCGCTAACTTGTGTGGGAAGTTTCAAGGGTTGGAATTATAATCAAATTTAATCATAACTTCGCAAAAAATATGGGTGCGATATGTATAAATACCTTTTTGTAGGATGCTTTCTTTTTTCTTTGCTTGGAGTGGCTGCGCAAGAAATGAATCCATCAGCCCCATCTCTTCCTGATTCAAAACCCCTTGAATTGAGAAACATCCAAAGCGATTCGCTCTCTAGTCCCAAGGATTCAATCCCATCAAAAAATCGTTTTGTTGCCCTAGAAGAAAAAGAGGTTGAAGTAATCGATTCCGCAACCATTGATATGTATTTGATCGAGCGTTGGAAAAATCCTACACAAATCATCGACACTACGCTTACCATTCAAAAAGAATACCGCAATAACTTTCTTCGTCGCGATTATTTTGAGCTGTTACCTTTTGTCAATATGGGGCATGCGTTTAATCGACTCGGTTATGATTTTTCCACCAGAAATAGTTCGCCTCAGATCGGTGCTAAATCCAAGCATTATGGCTACCTCGATACGGAACAAATAAAATACTACCATGTGCCCACTCCCATTACCGAATTGTTTTTTAAGAGCACTATGGAGCAGGGTCAACTTTCCGATGCGGTAATTTCCTTCAATACCAGTCCAGCATTTAATATGGCCATTGCCTACAGGGGAATGCGTTCTCTAGGAAAATACATCAATCAGCGTTCGGCTGCGGAGGCTTTGCGAATTTCTTTTAATTACAAAAGCGATAACAAACGTTATTTCGCTAAGTTTCATTACGTTTCTCAAAGCATTGACAATCAAGAAAACGGAGGTCTAAATGCTGAAAACGAAACCCTGTTTACTACAGGCGATCCCGATTTTATTGAGCGTTCTGTTCTCGATGTTCGTCTCGAAAATGCAGAGAGTTTTCTAAAAGGGAAAAGATCTTTTCTTGCCCATGAATATGCATTGGTAACTTCGGAAACAGGAACCACCCAATGGAAATTGAATCATGAATTTGTGAACGAGTCCAAGCGTTACACTTATCAAGACAATACATCTTCTGAATATTTTGGACCTAGAGTATACAACATTAGTATTGATGACAAGACACGTTGGGCCATTTTAAAGCACAGGGTAGGAACTACATTATCCAACGCAACCCTTGGGAAGTTAGCCGCAGGAATCACCTATTCTCAGATTGATTATTTTTTTGAACCTCCAGAAGGGATTCCCGAAGAAATTTTTCCATTGGCATTGGATGTCAATCAAAGCTTTTTAGATGTCAATTATGATTTCAATTGGAAAGGATTCTCTTTCACCGGCTTTTTCAATAAAACAATTACGGGCGAGCAACTTTCCGATGAAATTAGTTTAGTTGGATCGATTCGTTTAAAGAAAGGACTATCGTTTAACGCCAAAGCCGCGTTCATTAATCGTAGTCCAGATATGAATTTTGTGCGGTATCGAAGTAACTATCTCTATTACAACTGGTATAACGAAAGTTTGTCCAACGAAAAGATCACTCATCTCTCTGCAAATCTTTCCCATCCTAAATGGGGTGCTCTTTCAGCACAACTTCAAAAGTTAGATCATTATACCTTTTACAATCAGCTGACTTTACTTCCCGATCCAGAAACGCAAATTACCCCAGATCTTATGCTTATGCAAGTAGTGCAAGCTTCTCAGCCCATTACTTATTTTAAGTTGCGCTACGACGCGCATTATTCCCTTGGGAAATTTGCGTTAACCACTTCAGCCCAATACCAGCGAGTGCAGTCCGACGAAATAACCAGTGAAGACCAGCGACTTCAAATTATTAATGTCCCCGAATGGAATTTACGCTCCACATTAAGTTTCAGCTCCGATGTTTTCAATAAAGCGATGTACCTGCAAGTTGGAGTAACGGGGCAGTATTTTTCAGCCTTCTACGCCGATGCGTATAATCCTCTGTTGGGCGACTTTATGCGTCAAGACCACACCCTAGTGGGCGACTATCCCCGCTTGGATGTGTTTGTTAATGCTCGCATACAGCGTACACGTATTTACTTGAAGTACGAACACGCCAATGCA